>JAFIFH010000037.1 GCA_020832105.1 Idiomarina sp. | reverse complement strand
TCAATGGGGTGGGCAAAACCACCACCATTGGTAAGCTTGCTCAGCAGTTTCAGCGCGAGGGTAAATCGGTCATGCTGGCAGCGGGTGATACCTTCCGTGCTGCTGCGGTTGAACAGCTACAGGTGTGGGGTGAGCGGAATAATATCCCGGTCATTGCTCAGCATACCGGCGCGGATAGCGCATCGGTGATCTTTGATGCGGTGAGTGCCGCTAAGTCGCGAAATGTCGATGTACTGATTGCCGACACCGCAGGGCGCCTGCAAAACAAAGCCAACCTGATGGAAGAGCTGAAGAAAATTGTGCGGGTCATGAAGAAAGTCGACCCGGATGCGCCGCATGAAGTGATGTTGACGTTGGATGCGGGCACAGGTCAAAATGCCATCAGTCAGGCGAAATTATTTAATCAGGCAGTTGGCGTAACTGGCTTGGTTATGACTAAGCTGGACGGTACCGCGAGAGGCGGGGTGATTTTTGCCCTGGCCGATCAATTTGCTATCCCTATTCGCTATATTGGGGTGGGTGAACAGCTTGATGACCTGCGGACTTTTAAAGGTGACGAGTTTATCAACGCACTGTTCGAACAAAAATCCTAATCACGCCTACACCGGCAAGGCCCACATAATTACATGATAAAATTTGAACAGGTCAGTAAAACGTACCCGGGTGGGTTCCAGGCCCTGAATCAGGTCAATTTCCATTTACGCGCAGGGGAATTAGCGTTCCTGACCGGCCATTCTGGTGCTGGTAAGAGCACGCTGCTGCGCCTGATAGCGCTGATGGAGCGGCCCAGTGTCGGGCGAGTCCTGATCAATGGCCATGACCTGCGCAAAATTAAAAGCCGGCAAATTCCTTACGTGCGTCGTGACATCGGGGTTATTTTTCAGGACCACCGGCTGCTGATGGACAAAACCGTGCAGGACAACGTAGCGCTGCCATTGCTGATTGAAGGTTACACCCACAAAGAGGCGGCAAAACGAGTCAGCGCCAGTTTGGAGAAAGTGGGCCTGGGCGGTAAAGAGCGGCATTATCCGATTATGCTGTCTGGTGGCGAACAACAACGCGTTGGAATCGCCAGGGCGATTGTCAACAAACCGCCGTTGCTGCTCGCCGATGAGCCCACCGGTAACCTTGACCCCAAGTTATCCATGGACGTGATGCGCTTATTTGAATCCTTTAATAGCGTCGGCATGTCAGTGCTGATAGCCAGTCATGATCTTGGTCTGATTGCGCGGATGCGCTATCGCACTCTGACCTTGAAAGATGGCCGCATGATCGATGATGGTCTTGCCAATGACCCACATGAGCCCAATGCAAGTATGCAGCGAGGCAGCGGCGTATGAGCTTATTATTCCGCAGTAAGAAAACGGACAAAGGCGCTAAAGCGACCCAGGTCACTGGTTTTCGCCGTTTTATGATGTACTTCGCCAGCCATATTCAGCAAGCAGTTGGCAGTCTTGGTGAATTGTGGCGGACCCCCTTTGCCTCAATGATGACAATCGCGGTGCTGGGTTTAAGCTTAACCTTGCCAGCAACCCTGTATGTAGTGGTTAAAAACAGTCAGGCGGTGGGTACCCAATGGGACAACCCTGCCGAAATTACGGTATTTTTGCAAAAAAGCTTAAATGCCCAACAGGTAGAGACCTTTGCTCGCCGCGTCGAGATGATGGATGAAGTGGCCAGCGTGCAACACATTGGACGCGACGAGGCGTTGCGCGAATTTCGCGATTATTCAGGGTTCGGTAGTGCCATCGATTACCTTGAATCAAACCCGTTACCTGACGTGTTGGTGGTCACACCTAGTCGCGAATATAGTGCCGCGGGGCGCGCTGCCACGCTGCAGCGACAGCTGGCTGGTGAGAGTGAAGTCAGCGAAGCGAAACTTGATCAGGACTGGATTGAACGGCTGCATGCGCTGATTCGTCTGGTGGAAGACGCCTTAGGCGCGCTGGCATTGCTGTTGTGTATTGCGGTGGTGTTGATTGTAGGGAATACCATACGCCTGGGCATCCTCAACCGGCGTGACGAGATCATGATCATGAAATTGGTGGGGGCCACGAACGGCTATATTCAGCGCCCATTTCTCTATACTGGTGCATGGTACGGTATTATTGGCGGGCTGATTGCCTGGCTGGCCACCTTCCTGCTGATCTGGTGGATACGTGCTGCTGTGTTGCGGGTCACCGAATTATATGACAGCCAGTTTCGTCTGCAGGGGCTAACATTTAACGAACTGATCATTCTCTGGGTGATTGCGGTGAGTCTTGGGCTGTTAGGGTCGTGGATTGCGGTTCGCCGTCATGTGGCTGAGATTGAGCCGCGCTAGGGCTACCGATAACCATGAACTTTTTTCTTCCGGATAACGTTCAAGTAACGGTTATTTTGTCATTAAATCGTCATTTTTATCATTCATTCTGTGTCTGGCAAAAGAGTCGGGCAGCACAGTTTTTTAAGGGCTTGAGATCCTTGCAAGCTCTGCTAAGATAGGGTATCCAACGGAACTTTTGTGTACACTTAAGGACTAAGTGGCAGAGCCTCATCAAGTCATGGCCAAAGCATTTCAAGCGGTGTTATTCGAGTATTAAACTGAATTTGAACGAAAAAGTGTGGCTGCGAGCCGACATTGAGCGTTCCAGAATTGCAGTTTGTAACACCGGATTTGGCGACAGGGGCGGTAACAAAAGCCAAGACACGTATGCGAGGTAGTATAATGAGCAATAGCGTCAATTCAATGGCATTAACGGTTCCACGTACAGGTAGTCTGGAAGCGTACATCTCTTCAGTCAACACCATTCCGATGCTAACCGCTGAGGAAGAGAAGTCATTGGCGGAACGTTTACAAAATGAAGGCGACCTGGCCGCGGCGAAACGACTGATCATGTCGCACCTGCGCTTTGTTGTTCATATTGCCCGTGGTTATTCAGGGTATGGTCTGCAACAAGCGGATCTCATCCAGGAAGGTAATATTGGTCTAATGAAAGCGGTTAAACGCTTTGACCCGACAGTGGGCGTGCGCCTGGTGTCATTTGCGGTGCATTGGATCAAAGCCGAGATTCACGAATTTGTGTTGCGTAACTGGCGTATCGTCAAGGTCGCGACCACCAAAGCGCAGCGCAAATTATTCTTTAACCTGCGTAAAGCGAAAAAACGTCTGGGTTGGTTTAATCGTGCAGAAGTTGACACGGTAGCCAGTGAGCTTGGGGTAAGTAGTGCTGAAGTGATGGAAATGGAAACGCGGATGAGCGCCCATGATCCAGCCTTTGAGCTGAGTTCAGACAGCGACGACAGCCGCGAAGGCACCAGCTTTTCTCCAGCGCAGTACCTTGAAGACAAGACCACCGATGTGGCGAAACAGGTTGAGAACGAAAACTGGGACTCCCATGCGAATCGTCGTTTGGGCCATGCGCTTGAGTCTCTGGACGAGCGCAGTCAGCATATTGTTCGTTCCCGTTGGCTGGACGAGAGCAAAGTGACTTTGCAGGATCTGGCAAATGAGTACCAGGTGTCGGCTGAGCGTATTCGCCAGCTGGAGCAGAACGCGATGAAGAAACTGCGTTCGGCAATGCTGTAATCCCTGAACTATCAGGTGAGGCGTTTGATTGACCGACATGTTATGTAGGAAGGGGTGTGGTGCTTGTTGCATCGCCCCTTCAATCTCCAGTCCTATCCCAGGCATGCCCAATGGCAAACCCGCAAATACCCGCTGTGTTCAACTCGACCAGGATAATCTTTGTACATTGTTCAATGACCCGCGGCGGCCACAGGTGTGTGAGTCATTCACCGCGCAGGCCTATGTGTGTGGCAATAGTCGGGAAGAGGCGCTGATTCTGTTAACGGACTTAGAATCAGCGACTAGTTAACGGCGGATATACCTGACCGGGTCCACAGGGTTACCCTGGTAGCGGATTTCAAAGTAGAGGCCAGGCCGTGATTGTCCGCCACTTTGCCCGGTTAAAGCGATAGTGTCACCACGGCGCACTGCCTCACCCACGTCCCGCGCAAGCGACTGATTATAGCCATACAAACTCATATAGCCCTCACCATGATCCACCACCATGACCAGGCCAAAACCGCGTAGCCAGTCCGCAAATAAAACCCTGCCATCGGCAATCACCTGAACCGGCTGTTCGGCTTCGATATTCAGGATCACACCTTTCCAATTGACCTGGCCACTGCGTTGCTGACCAAAGGCATGCCGAATAGAGCCACTGACTGGCCAGCGCAATTCCCCGCGCATGCTGGCTAAACCGCCCAGTTGAATGTCCTGAGCGGAGAGAACATCCTCCAACACCGCAAGCAGTTCAGTGAGTTGCTGTTCACTTTGCAATAAGTCAGTCAGTTCCCGCTCATCGCTTTGCTGTGCAGTTTGTAGCTGTAGTGCACTTTGTTCCTGCTCTTGCTGCGCAGCGCGCAACGCCTGACGTTGCTGTCGCTGGCTCTCAACGGCCGCGGTCAATGCATCGCGTTGTTGCGATAATCGAGCATCTACCGCCACCAGTTCGCGCTCGGTTGCACGTAAGGTTTCAATTTGCGCCATTCGGGCTTCATTAAAATAACGGTAGTAAGTAATCACCCGTTCAATGCGCGACGGGTCCTGTTGATTAAGCAGCATCTGCACAAAGTCATGGCCTCCGGCGCGATAAGCACTCTCAATCTGATCCTCCAGTAACTTAGCCTGTTCAGCCAGCTGAGTGTTCAATACAGCCTGCTCACGCTCAAGTTCAGCAATACGCTCCTGATTGGCCTCAAGCTCAGCCTCACTGTCGCGGATCGCCTGAGTACGCTGGGCCACCTGGTTTTCAATGTCCCGTAATTCACGCTCTATTCGCGTTAGGCGTTGCTGGCGACGTTGCACGGAGCTGCGCCTCGCCTCAATCTCTCCCTGCAATGCCTCTAGTTGGGCTTGAGCACGGTCACGCTCTTGTTGGGTGTCAACCTCTTGCGCAGAGGTGTACGTGGGCACGCAAAGCCACAGCGAGGCACTGAAGCACACTGTGGCGATAGTCCAAAGGCGTAACTTTCCAGCTATGGCCATTTAAGCTTGTTTCAGTTGCATAAGCGTTTTGCCGGTCATCTCAGGTGGTTGCGGGAGACCCAGCAGGTGTAGAATAGTTGGTGCGACGTCCGACAAACGTCCCCCATTGACTGGTGTAGCGTCACGACCAACATAAATAAAGGGTACTGGCATACTGGTATGTGCGGTATGGGACTGACCGGTCATATGATCGGCCATTTGTTCGGCGTTACCATGGTCGGCGGTGATGAGACATTCACCATGGTTGCGCTGCAGCGCTTCGACAACCCGGCCTACAGAGCGGTCCACCGCCTCACAGGCTTGCACCGCAGCGTCAAAGTTGCCGGTGTGACCGACCATGTCACCGTTTGGATAGTTACAAATCAGCACATCAAACTCGCCGCTATCAATGGCCTCGACGACAGCATCGGTGAGTTCAACGGAACTCATTTCTGGCTGCAGGTCATAGGTTGCAACCTGAGGAGAAGGAATCAGTACGCGCTTTTCACCATCAAACTCATGCTCGCGACCGCCACTAAAGAAAAAGGTCACATGGGCGTACTTTTCGGTTTCTGAAATACGCAGCTGAGTCTTGTCGTGTTTAGCGAGCCATTCGCCCAGTACGTTGTCCAGGCTTTCGGGTGGAAAAGCGACAGGTGCTTTAATATCTGCCGCATACTCGGTGAGCATGACAAAGTTTGCCAGAGCAGGGTGGTTTTGGCGGTCGAATTGAGCAAAGTCGCTGTCCACGAAGGCGTGGGTCAGTTCACGGGCACGGTCGGCACGGAAATTCATGAAAATGACGGTGTCGCCATCGCGAATTGGAGCTTGCTCGCCGATCCAGCTTGGTTGCACAAACTCATCACTTTCATCTCGAGCGTAAGCTGCGTCGAGGGCACTTAGCGCGTCATCGTAATAGAAGTCGGCTTTGGCTTCGGTAAGTAGCCGGTAAGCGCGCTCAACCCGATCCCAGCGGTTGTCACGGTCCATGGCATAGTAGCGACCACACAGGCTGGCAATGCGGCCACAACCTGCCTGCGCTAAGACTTTATTAAAGCCTTCGATACTGGCTTTAGCCGACCGTGGAGGGGTGTCACGGCCATCAAGAAAGCCGTGGACCAGAACATCATTGGCGCCATAGGTAGCAGCCATTCTGGCCATAGCGAACAGATGCTGCTCATGGCTATGCACGCCACCCGGTGACAATAAGCCCATAATATGAACACGACCACCTGCTGTGTTAGCGGCTTCCAGCGCATTCACCAGCACCTCGTTTTGTTCAAATGTTTGTTCTTCAATGGCTTTACTGATACGGGTGAAGTCCTGATATACAATTCTCCCGGCACCCAGATTAACATGACCCACTTCTGAGTTGCCCATCTGCCCGTCAGGCAGGCCTACCGCCATGCCCGAACCGTCCACTTCGGTCCAAGGACGCTCTGCATACAGCTTGTCCAACACCGGGGTGCGTGCGGCACTGATTGCATTGTCTGGGGCGTCTTCGCGCAGGCCCCAACCGTCCAAAATTAATAGTGCGAGGGTTTTCTTCCGCGTCGCTGGCGACATATTCATATACAGCCTCAATCTTAATGTGTCGACAACATGACCTGCCTGATGCCCACGAATTTTTAATATGGCTCAACATTTTACTGCAAAGTGGCTATTTTAGCATCCATTGTAGCCGAGATTTTACTGGTAACTCACAATTGAGTCGGTATACTTTGGAACTCGATTTTTGCCCCGGGCACCACAAACTCAACGGGAGTTGCAGTAGTAGAATGAGTGAACTAATAGCTTTTGCCACTGACCACTATATTCTGTCCACATTATGGTTGGTCGTGTTCTTCTTATTGGTCAGCAACCTGGTCAAATACCGCTTGTCATCGATTGCCATGCTCAAGCCTCAGGAAGCCACCATAGCTGTCAACCGAGGCGGCGTTTTCGTAGACGTGCGCACTGCGGATGAGTTTGCTGAAGGCCATATTCAAGGTGCGAAAAATATCACCCTGCAACAAATCAAAGCAGGTGAGATAAAAAACCTTGAAAAGCATAAAGACGCCCCCATTGTTTTAGTATGCAACCACGGTAACACTGCCAAACAAGGCGCTGTCGCTTTGGAAAAAGAAGGCTTTTCGAAGGCATCAGTACTCCAGGGTGGAATGATGAGCTGGAAAAACGCAAGTTTCCCAGTGGTTAAGTCGAAAGCAACCGGCAAAAAATCAAAATAACTATTTTCAACAACTTTTAAGCAGGAAACTATTATGGCTGACGAAAACCAACAACCGCAGCAAAACGGCGCCGCTCAAGGCGAGCAACAACAACCTCAGTTCGCGATTCAGCGTATTTTCGTGAAAGACGTTTCTTTTGAAGCGCCTAACGCGCCAGAGATCTTCCGTAAAGACTGGAAACCTGAGCTGAACGTTGACATGAATGTCGGCAACAAGAAGCTGGACGAAGGCGTTTACGAAGTCACGCTGACATTGACTGCGAAAAACACCGTGGGCGAGGAAACTGCATTTTTGTGTGAAGTTGCTCAATCAGGGATTTTCACTGTATCAGAAGACATGCCAGAGCCGAATAAAGCACATACTTTAGGTGCTTTCTGCCCGAACATCCTGTTCCCGTATGCGCGTGAAACCATCAGCAGCCTGGTTGGCCGTGGCACTTTCCCACAGCTGAACCTTGCACCAGTTAACTTTGACGCGGTATTTGCGCAGCACATGCAGCAGCAACAAGCGCAGCAGCAGTCTGCTGAGCAAAAGCAGGACGCGTAAGCGAGTCATATTGTGACGACATCGGTAGCGAATAACGCAATTACCGTATTAGGGGCGGGGTCATATGGCACCGCCCTTGCTATTTGTATTGCGCGAAAAGGCGTGCCCCTGACGCTGTGGGGACGCAACGAAGATGATATGCGAAACATGCAGGAAGCGCGTGAAAACACACGCTACCTGCCTGGTATTGCCTTACCTGATGAAATTACTCTACAGAGCGATTTGGTTAAGGCAGTCGCTGATTCGGACACCATCCTGGTGGTGGTGCCCAGTTATGGCTTTGGCGAGGTCCTTGAGCAAATTAAACCTCACCTGCGGCCCACTGCACGCATTGCCTGGGCAACCAAAGGGTTGGAGCCTGGTACCGGTCGCTTACTCTCAGACGTAGCCATTGACGTGCTTGGTGCAGACCGTCCGTTTGCGGTGCTTTCAGGGCCAACATTTGCCAAAGAAATGGCTCAGGGCATGCCCACGGCCATTGCGGTGGCATCAAATCAGCCTGGTTTTGTCAATCAGCTGTCTGAAGTCCTGCATTGCGACAAAGCGTTTCGTGTTTATCAGAACGACGATTTTACCGGCATGCAACTTGGCGGGGCGGTTAAAAATATCATTGCGATTGGTGCTGGTATGGCTGATGGCATTGGCTTTGGCGCGAATACCCGCACTGCTCTGATCACCCGCGGGCTGGCGGAACTCACCCGCTTGGGATTAGCGGTTGGTGGTAAGCCGGAAACCTTTACCGGCATGGCTGGGCTTGGCGACCTGATTTTGACCTGTACCGACAACCAATCACGCAATCGCCGGTTTGGCATGGCATTGGGCGAAGGTAAAACGGTCGAACAGGCTATGGAAGAGATTGGTCAGGCAGTTGAAGGCTATCGCAATACCAAAGAAGTCTTTGAGCTGGCGAAACGCTATCAGGTAGAAATGCCGATCGTTGAGCAAATCTACGAGGTCCTGTATCAGGGTAAAGACCCGATGCAGGCGTCACAGGATTTACTTGCCAGGGCAAGAACCACAGAAGGGCTGTAATTACAGCCCTTTTTTCTGCGCCGCACTAAGTTACAGCATGCCGCGTTCAGCGAACGACACCGTCCCCTCACCACCGACCACAAAATGGTCCAACAGCGACACGTCAATCACATCCAATGCCTTTTTAATCCGTGCGGTGACCTGCTGGTCGGCGATACTGGGTTCTGCAACGCCTGACGGGTGGTTATGGGCAATGATCACCGCCGCGGCGTTATGCTGCATCACTAACTTGACGATTTCTCGTGGATACACTGGTGCTGCGTTGATGGTACCGAGGAAGAGTTCAGCAAAGTGGATCAGGCGATGCTGACTGTCCAATAACAGAATTGCAAATACCTCGCGGGGTTGGTGCCGTAATTGGGCGGCCAGGTAATCCCGAACCAGTTGTGGTCGGGTGAAGCCTTCACCACGAATTAACGTGGAGGCTAAATAGCGTTTGGATAACTCGAGAATGACCTGGAGTTGAATACTGCGCGCCGGACCAATGCCTTTGAGCCGCTGTAAGTCGCCGCCCGGCATGGTCAGCAGCGCGGCCAGCCCACCACTTTGGCTGAGTAAGTTACGGCTCCATGCGAGCACGTCCTGCCCACCCGTTCCGGTACCAAACAGGATAGCTAGGAGCTCTGCGTCACTGAGTGCCTGGCCACCTAAGGTGGTGAATTTTTCCCTTGGCCGCTCACTGGCAGGCCAGGTTTTAATCGATGATTGCATGCTTAATCCGTCCCTGGAGTAAGTGATTCAAATCGTTCATGTCACAATACTCAGGGTAGTTAAGATAGGTGCCAAATGCGCTGTCCTCATGCTATCTTAAGCAAGATTTGCGACATATCTACCAAGCGCCTGACAGAAGAGAGAGAACATGGAAAACGTGCTGAATAAACGCGTAGTACTGGCGGTCACTGGCGGCATAGCGGCTTATAAGACCCCGGAAATCGTCCGTCGCCTAAAGGATTATGGTGTCGATGTCAGAGTGGTCATGACCGCTGGAGCTAAAGCATTTATCACCCCACTGACAATGCAGGCGGTATCTGGCTTACCTGTTCATGATGACTTACTAGACCCTGCTGCTGAAGCTGGCATGGGGCATATTGAATTGGCTAAATGGGCCGACTTGATCGTGGTGGCGCCGGCAAGTGCCAGTAGTATGGCAAAGATTGCCCAGGGCCATGCGGACGACTTGCTCGGTACCATATGCCTGGCAACGAGTGCCCCTGTGGTGATAGTTCCGGCAATGAATCAGCAGATGTGGGCTGCTAAGCCTACCCAACGCAACCTGCAGCAACTGCAAAGCGACGGGAAACTAGTCTGGGGGCCTGGTGAAGGGTCCCAGGCTTGTGGTGACGTGGGTGCCGGGCGGATGCTCGAACCCGCTGATATCGTTGCGCGTACCGTGACGCACCTGGCGCTAAGTGGCGCCCACAGGCTCAAAGGCAAACGGGTGATGATTACCGCAGGGCCAACACGTGAAGCACTCGACCCGGTGCGGTATATCAGTAACCATAGTTCAGGGAAAATGGGCTTCGCACTGGCTGAAGCCGCCGCGTTAGCGGGTGCCGATGTCACTTTAATCAGCGGGCCTGTGCATTTACCAACGCCGGCGAATGTGCGTCGGGTTGATGTATTAAGCGCGCTGGATATGCAGGCGGCTGTGGATGAAACAGTGGCCACTCAGGATGTATTTATTGCCTGCGCAGCCGTGGCCGATTATCGCGCCGCAAGCGTTGCCGAGCAGAAAATTAAAAAGCAGGGGCAGGCGGACGACGAGGTGACCCTGCAGTTAAGTAAAAATCCGGATATTCTGGCAAGTGTCGCCAAGCGTAAAGATAGGCCCTTTACCTGTGGATTTGCTGCAGAAACCCAGAATGTGGCCGATTACGCTTTAAGTAAGCTGGAGCGAAAGAACATCGACATGATTGCGGCGAATGACGTCAGCAAACAGGGGCAAGGGTTCAACAGTGACGATAACCATATCGAACTCTTCTGGCGGCGTGCCGAGAGCTCAGTGGACGTTGAACGCAGCACCAGTGAAAACCCGAATGCGCAGAGCAAAATCGGCCACGCAGACTTAGGGGTGGCCAGCAAACAGGTGCTGGCAGGACAAATGTTGCAGTATATCTGTGATCAACTAGAACAATGAGAATCTAAGCAAAATGAAGAAAGCCGTAGATATTAAGATTCTGGATCCTCGCCTTGGCAAGGAATTCGCTTTACCTGCATACGCTACCGAAGGGTCAGCCGGGCTCGATTTAAGAGCCTGCCTGGACAAGCCACTGACCATTCAACCCGGGCAAACCGTGTTGGTGGGGACAGGGCTGGCGATGCACATCGCTGACCCTGGTTTGGCGGCGACGATTTTGCCGCGCTCCGGGCTTGGCCACAAGCACGGTATCGTGCTGGGCAACCTGGTGGGGTTAATCGATTCCGATTACCAGGGCGAGCTCAAAGTGTCGGTATGGAACCGGGGTGAGCAGAGCTATACCGTTGAACCAGGTGAGCGGATAGCGCAGCTGGTGGTGCTCCCTGTGGTTCAGGTAGATTTACATATTGTTGATGATTTTAGTGACAGTAGCCGTGGGGAAGGCGGCTTCGGTCATTCTGGGACAAATTAGTCCCCGTCACCCAACATCCACATGATCAAGAGGATCAGAGCGAGGTGGTGTCGCACAGCACCACCTGGCTTGTTAGTCGCATATCAGGGATAAAAGAAGGACCCCAATAGATGTCACAAGAACCAAGGTCACAACAGAAGACCAGTCGCCGTGAGTCCATTTTACAAAGTCTCACCACTATGCTGGAAAAAAGCCCGGGCAAACCTATAACCACCGCTCGTTTAGCGGCCGAAGTTGGGGTGTCTGAGGCTGCGCTGTATCGCCATTTTCCGTCCAAGGCGAGAATGTTTGAGGCACTTATCGACTACCTTGAGGATATTCTTTTAGGGGGCATTAACCGAGTGCTCGAGCACGAGAAAGACAGCACTGAGCGGCTTCGCTTGTGTGTACGGTTACTGCTTGATTTTGCTGGGGAAAGCCCGGGGATGGCGAGGATCTACAGTGGTGACGCGTTAAGTGGTGAACATGAGCGCCTGCGCCAACGGGTGGTCAACTTGACGGATAAGGTGGAAACCCAGTTCAAACAGATCCTGCGGGAGCGGAAAATACGGGATGGTCACGTTGGAGGTCTCGACGAAAGTATTTTAGCCAATTGGGTACTAGCTTTTGTAGAGGGTAAAATTGTACAATTCGTGCGCTCGGGTTTTACCCGTAAACCAACGGATCATTTTGATCACCAATGGTCACTAATTGAGCAGCAACTAAAAAAATAAGCGGTTTTACTTGCTTTTACCGCTCAAATTTTGTATAAATTGCGCCCTCGAATTTAAGGCAAGGCCACCGCGGCGAAAGGCGAGCTTGCAAGCAATTTTTGGAGTAAATGAACATGTCACGAGTATGCCAAGTTACAGGTAAGCGACCTGTGGTTGGAAACAACCGCTCACACGCGCGCAACGCAACGCGTCGTCGTTTCCTGCCAAACCTGCAGACTCACCGTTTCTGGGTTGAGAGCGAGAAACGTTGGGTGAAGCTGCGTATTTCTACTAAAGGAATGCGTATTATTGATAAGAACGGCATTGACGCAGTATTGGCAGGTTTACGTGCCGATGGCGTTAAAGTCTAAGTAAAGGGAGCTCATTACGATGCGCGATAAGATCCGTTTAGTATCTTCAGCTGGTACAGGCTTCTTTTATACCACTGATAAAAACAAACGCACCATGCCTGAGAAGATGGAGATCAAAAAGTTTGATCCGAAGATTCGCAAGCATGTGATTTTCAAAGAAGCGAAAATCAAGTAACTGTTTGTTAAAAAACCCGGCATTGGCCGGGTTTTTTTTGCCTACAATTTAAGTCTATGATGAATTCAGCGCAATTACCTCGCCTGGTAAAACCGGTCTTCCTACTGGCGATGCTGTCGTACGTGCCGCCGGTAATCTGGTTTTTAATCACCGGGCAGGGTATCTACCAGCATGGCTACCACGTTTTACTGGTGCTATTGGCATCTGGGCCGGCCACCGGCGCGACACTGCGCTGGCCGCTGCTAGCGACCTTCTTGTTGGCCTCATTATTATTGAATTTTATGATTCTTGGGATGGACCTGTTTGGGCTGCGACTGAATATGGCAATCTCTCAAGCGGCACTTGTACTGCTGGCCATTAGCGTGCTTTGGTACTACGCGCTATGGGCAACCGTGTTATATGTCCGTTGGAAGCGTAAGCGCTAGCTGACCATGTTTAGCGAGGCGGATCGACAATCCCGCTGACAGAGGCGTTCAAGCGGAACCAGCCAGTGATACTATAACGGTCCTTCATGCCCACTTTGACTTCATGAACGAAACGGTCACTTAGAAAAATAACCATGGTGCCCAGCGTTGGTAACACCTCTTGCAGCACCTCTCCACGCTCGCCATAGATGACAAGTTCGCCACCATCAGCCTTGCTCCATTCAGGGTTGAGATAAAGTACCGTGGTCAGAATTCGGTTGCTGCGCCCTTTAAAGGCATCGAGATGTTTTTTGTAGTAGGCGCCGGGTTGATAGTTGGCAAGGTGCGCTTCGTAATCGAACAAGCCCATGAACAGTTCGCGATTAAGCCCGGTACGCAGCACATTCATCGCAGCAAGAAATTCGTTCTCTTCGGCTACGTCAGAATCAAGCCAGTGAATCCGATCACTGCGTACATTCGTATTGATCGTCTGCTGCTCTCGGCGGCCGACGCTGGCAAGTTGCCACTGTTGGTCTGGCAGGTTTTTTGCGTAGGCATAGAACTCAAGAGCTTTCTGTTGGCTGATAAACTGTGGCACAATTAAATAACCATGGTCGGCCAAAGCGTCGGCGATGCCAGAAATATCCAAGTCATGTTTTCCTTTAGTCGAAACGGCGCACAATATATAGTGTTCTGGCGAACAAGTGAACAGGTTCATTATGAAAACTACAAAGTCAGACAAGCGCACAATTCTGGGAATCACGCTTTCTAAGCGAGGGTGGAACAACGTAGTGATATACGTCGTTCTTGCCTTAATGTTCGTCTTCTACTTTCTTGGTAATGATAGTCGACGAATGGCATCTGATGAGTCCTTTCGCCCTTTTGCCGTGTATAGCATCGTTGAGCTTCGAGATCCCCAGTACGACCTGATTCGGGTCGGCAACCAATGGGAACTGCGTCAGGGCCAATTGAGCAAAGATCAACAGGACCAATGGCTTGACGCATGGCAAAATCTCACCCTGAAACCCTATGAGGGGCTGCTGGCGGGAGAAGAGTATGCGGTCGAAGTCAGTGTTGCAGACCAGAACGGTACCCTGCAAATCGCCGTGTTTACGCAACCAGATAAAGTCCTGGTAGCATTGCCAGGCTACGACCAGGTATTTATCGCGATTCACGACGCCGCCACTGAGCTGCGCCCCGGACGTTAACGGGCAAGTGCCATCCTTGATCCAACCGAATTAACTAACACAAGTAGTCGATATGCCAGAGTTACCTGAAGTTGAAGTGAGCCGACAGGGCATTGCACCATACCTGACCGGCCAGACGATCAACAAAATTGAGCTGCGTCAGCCAAAGTTACGCTGGCCGATTCCAGCGCAAGTACAACTCGCCGTTGGGGAGCCGGTGCTGGCTGTGCGCCGACGTGCCAAATACCTGCTTATCGACACTGCGCCAGGCAGTTTGATTATTCACTTGGGAATGTCAGGAGCACTGCGGGTGCTACCTTGTGAGCAGGCATACCTGAAACATGATCATGTGATCATCGAGCTTGAATCTGGACAAAGCCTGCGCCTGAACGATCCACGCCGCTTTGGTGCCCTGTTATGGCAGGCCCCTGGCGACACCTTGTCGGTGTTCGCTAAGCTCGGCCCAGAGCCGTTAACCGATGCATTTGATGGTGAGCGCCTATACCAGTTGTCCCGTTCGCGAAAGAGCCCGGTAAAGACGTTCATTATGGACAATGCAGTGGTGGTGGGGGTGGGTAATATCTACGCCACTGAGGCGCTTTTTGCGGTGGGTATTGATCCTCGACGTGCAGCTGGGCGAATTAGCAAGGCGCGCTACCGGGAACTGGCCGAAGCAATCAAACACACGCTTGGCCGCGCCATTGTACAGGGGGGGACCAGTTTAAAGGACTTTACCCAGGCGGATGGTAAGCCCGGGTACTTTAAACAATCGTTGTTAGCCTACGGAAGAGCTGGGGAATCCTGTGTACGCTGCGCCACGCCATTGCAGAGTGTGCAGCTAGGACAACGCACCTCAGTGTATTGCCCGGGCTGTCAGCGCTGATACAGAGCGTTTAGTCGCGCTCTTCCTGCCATACACGAAGACGTTCCTGGTATTGTTCCGGTGTTTGATACCGAGGATGGTAAGGGCCATAAGGTACACGAGCAAAGGCCGCCTGGTTAATCTCCCGGGCAAGTGGAATATAATCCTGCTGGACGGTATTTAATGCTGTTTCCAGGACCATCCCAAGAAGATTCGTGTTACCACTGCCGGTATTCGCCACCCGTCGATCGCGATGCTGCCAGAGGACCTCGCCAGTGCGGGTAGAAATTAACTCGAATTGGACCCCGACTGTGACCGACCCGCTGATCACAACATAGCTGGTATCCCATTGAGTGACCGTGGTTTTTAACACCATGTCAGCACCAAATCGTTCATAGAACTGTGACATTGGCACATGCTCAAGCTGGGCACCGTCAATAATGCCTTCGTTTTGCATGATGCGTTGAGTCACCAGCGCTGGGAACACATAAAAGCCGGCCTGACTCAAAGGCACCGCAAGGCTGGTGTAGTAGAGCTCAGATGCCTGCGCCGCAGTGGTCTGGTTCGCAGGTGGTAAAATCAATACGCTGCGGGCGGGTTGCTCATTGAAGCGGGCATGGTCAACCGGACGCGGACTTGCGCAAGCGACCACCGTCAAGGTGAGCAAGATCAGTAGGGGGGTGCGCAACATCATGGCTGAGACTCTCCATTACTTTGTTCTGCCTGGTCCACGGCTTCAGTTGATTCGTCTGCAGGCTCACTCTCTTCCGTGACGACTGGGGTCACCATGACATCGGTGAACCAACGTTGGATATACATGCGTGATTCCGGATAAAGATGATATTCACGATTTACCAACAGTGCGTACGCATCATAGTTGCCCATTTGTAGCTCAAGCATGGCAAGCTCCAGCATCGCCCCTGGCGGTGGTGGCCAGCCGCGCGAATCACTCACATTGACCACTTGCCGCAGGTTGCTCAAATGCTGCTGTTGCACACGGTCATCAGGGGCATCGGCAAGACGATAGAGGCTGGTTTCATAATTGCCCCAATACATCCCGTGACGCGGCGCAGTCGAGGCACATGCGGCAAGGGTCAGCACGAGGCAGGCTAATAACAGCGAGCGCACTGAACCAGCAGCGGTGGTTGCATGGTTCATAAATTACGGTACCCGAATGGCGATAGTATTACCACGACCCACATACAGTTCGCGATTAACGATTAACTCGCTGTCGCGGGTGATGCGGATACGCTGAGCGCCAGGGCTGAGCTCAAACAATGCCACCCGCTCGTTATCGAGACGGAATGTGCGGGTGGAGCCTTCTCGGAGTCGAATCGGCGCCTGATCATTAATGGTCAGCTCGGTGCCCATAAAATTACCACTTAAACGAATATAGGCACCATCGTCTGCTTGTTGGGTGGTGCTTTCATAACTACTGGTGCAGGCAGCAAGAAAGATAATTGCCAGGGCGCCTAAACATACTTTCATAAACCGTTGCATACTATCTTTCTCCCTATTCTGCGCGCACTACGACGGCGTCGTAGTCGTCAATATCAACGTTGGTACGAACCAGTGACAGTTCGTTATCACCGCTGCCAATAAATCCTGTGACTTCAATAGTACCCAACCGCTCTGCGGGTAACTCAATGTTGAGGCCGGTCTGCGGGTTGCGCACACTCTCACCACGACGGTACAGCACTAGCGAATCGCCGACGTTCAACCCCTGCTGTTGGCCACCAGTCATTAATATAGAACCGTTTTGTTCCCCTACCAAATAAGCCTGCCATGGTTTATTCATCAGGTTTTCCATCACGTTACTGACCACCTGGGAGATAGCCGCGGAGACTGCGCGGTCGGCAAGTGCAGTATCAAACGCTGCACGCTCACCAACCCCAAAAGTTGTGCTCGCTTCGGCACGCGCCAGGCCGGTCGCTTCCTGGGAGAAAACAATCTGGCCATTGGTGCTATCGATCAGACGCACATTCACAGTGGCCGTTGCCTGTTGAACACGATTACGGGTGAAAACACCAGTCTCGCTGACATTACTATGGCCAAATTCAGACACTGAGCCGACGATCAGAAAATCGGCACCAACCCGGCTTGGTTCCAGGTTTGCGTAATTCTGCTCCGCGATCACCTGGTTGAGGTCAGTGCGCTCAAGCATAATGAATCGCCCGGAGTCAGTCAGCCGCGCTGCAAGCATGTCGCTGGCTTGTTTACCAATACGATCATAATTTGCGTCGACGAAAAAGCTCGAACCGCGGCGGGTTTCATCACTGAAACGCGCAATCGCCACACGCCTTTTCAGGCCGGTATAGGTTTCTTGCTGGGCCAGACTTGGGCTCACCTGAGGTCCTTGATTCACGCCAGGATTGGTTCGCTCTGTGGTGGAGGTTGCACAGGCACTCAGCGCTAAGCCAAGTACCGCGACAGCAACCAGTTTGCAGCTGCGCATGGCGGTATTGGTCGGCGAAAAAGGGCGACTAAAACATTGCATGGTAAATCCTCATCTCAATTAACTGTCCCTATTATCCGCTTTTATACATCAAAAAACGGTCTTATAGTATTCGCTACGCGCTATTACATGTAAATTTTATGTATGTTTGCACTTCACTAAGCATAGCGTTTAAACGTATTTGTCACACGGCCTGAGTTTTCTAAGTAAACCTTTTGGTGCATTTCGGGCAGCTATCGTTAGTGCGCGGTATAGACCCTTTAGTTCCCTTGGCGTTGGCAAGCGTTTAGTCACCTACCGGCGGAGAAGTCAGCCAATCACAAAACTCCGCTGGCTGATTAAGAAACGGTGCATGCGCGCTGCTGGTGAAAACAGTACAGGTGCCGGTGGTAAGATGTTCAGCAACCGCCAAGGGTACGAGGGAGTCGAGACGACCATAGCCCCGGTGTAACGGCATCGATAAATTTGCTAGCTGGTCACGCAGGTCAACCCTGGCCAGCCACTGTAAGCCCGCCGTTAAAGCCTCTGGGTCTGCCATTGGGCGACTAAGTACGGTGGCTTGCAGGGTTTTGACGTCCTGTCGTGCATGCGGGCTGCCCATCGCCTGGACCGCTAAAAAGCGCTTCAATGTCGCTTTAAAATCAGTTCCCAGCTGCGCTTCAAAATTGCTCAGTACAGTGCCGTCGATACCAGGCCAACCGGCCTCTGGATTGGCGCCAAAGCAAGGCGAGCTGGCCACGGTATATAAGCGTTCAACCAGTTGCGGGTGACGCAGCGCAATCAAGGTGGCGATTAACCCGCCCATCGACCAGCCGGCGAGTACCACAGGGTGCTGCGTCGACTCGCGAATGTCCGCGGCGACCGCATCGGCAATGGTATCAATGTCAGCGAATGCTGGCGCCCAGGGCGCGCCACCGAAGCCGGGAATATCTATGGCGTGCACGTCATACTGTGCACTTAGCGCGGGCAGTATGGTGTCCCACACAGCACGATTTAAACCCCAGCCGTGCAGTAACACTAAAGTTTGCGACATTGCTTATTCCTGTTGTTATTAGGTTTCGGCCATAGTTAACCGATATCTGATGGCCCTTATAAGGACGCTGGCATGAACGTGATATTCGACAAGCTTATGGGCTATATAGCCGCCAGCTCTGCGTTGGCCTCCGGCATTGTAGGTCAGTGTTGGCTCTGTGGCCAGCAGGGGCAGCGGCAATGCGGGTGTTGTCAGACCTGCTTCACAGATTTACCTCGCCCGCCGCCACGCAACCTGCGCCCGTTGGATTGCCCGGACTACTGCCATACCTGGCTTGCTGCAATGTATTATCAGCCTCCGGTAGAAGGCTGGGTACGCCAGTTTAAGTTTCACGCTCAGCCGATGCTATGCCGGTCCTATGCAATATTAGTGGCAGCGCAGGTGCTGGCGTATCATCGGCAGCAACGTATCCCTTTACCAGACTATATCGTACCCGTGCCGATGGCATTCGGCCGCTGGCAGGCCAGGGGCTACAACCAGGCAGAATTGCTAGCGCAGCAGTTAAGTTTGCTGCTGGGAATTCCTTGGAAAAGTATATTGGCGTTGCAAGGCGCAAAACAGAATGCAAGTGCCCGTCAGCATCAGCTAAGTAGGGCCCAGCGTATGGCGAATATGAATGGTGCGTATCGAACTACGATGCAGATAGACAGCGGTCATTGGGTGATTGTTGACGATATTATTACCACCGGAGCGACCTTAACCAGCGCGGCTGAGACCTTGATAGCATCTGGCGCTGACCAGGTCAGCGGGTGGGCATTGGCATACACACCCGCTGAGTCTTCGTTATGACTTTAATTGACTGCTAATGTGAATGTTCAGCCTCGTCGACATTCTCTTCAGCGTCTTCAGCGCTGGTACCTTGGGCATATTGTGACCAAAAAATAGCATTGGCCATTAATTTAGAGGTACCCCAGAAGTAGCCACGGAAGTTCACGTTGTCAGCAAAGCCGACTACCCGCCCGCGACCTACGCGGTGGGCGACGATAGATGCACGGTTTTTGATCACATCGCGGTTTTGTTGCGAGACAAAGCCGGCCAGTACTGGCTCGTCAATATAACGAGCAACATCAATAAAGGGAGCGCTATCTGCAATCATTGCCATCGTGCTGTCTTTAAAGACGGGTAAGCGGGCATTGGTGTAACCTACTGCGAGTGGGTGGCTTAAATCGAGCTCGGTGGCAAATATTGCGCCGGCAACCCGTTGCTGGGCGAAGTAGTCATTGCGATCCGCATAGCTTAGCCCTTGTGCATTAAATTGCTCATTGAACTCGCTTTGCTCGACAAAATTCGCACCCAGTAGGCTGTTGTCGCTCATCCAGCGAGCACCGCCTTTCTGGCCGATTAGGGTACCACCATTACGCACCCAGCTTTGTAACTGCGTGGTCAGGTTGTCGGTAAAGTTGTAACGACCGTTAACCATAATAATGTGGGTATAGCGGTTAAGGTCGATACGTTCCAGGCGTTGGGTCTCGACCTTGGTGACCGGTAAATTAACGTGGCGATCCAGATAATACCAAGCCTCGCCAGCCTCTTGCACGGGTACGCCATCGCCCACCACCAGCAACACTTCAGGCTTGCGCGCCGGGTCGATACTGCGACTACCCACATCCATTCCGGTGCTTGGGGTTAACCCGCGGGCAATGGTATGAATCGCAATTTCGCTAGCTTGGCTGTACTTCGCGAGTTGCGCCTGCACGTAGCTCCAATCATGGGTTTGGTAGGCGCGAGTGACAAGTACGGTGCCAGCGGGCATGTTTTGTTCCCCGTCTGGCGTGGCAATGGTCATGTCGTTATGAGCAAGACGTGCATGAATACCGTCCTGCAGTAACTGGTTTAGCAAACGAGGTGCGAAATAGTGTTCCCAGCTAAACGCATAACCAACATTGGTCTCGCCCAGTGGGTTCGATTGCCAGTCGCTTTGTCCGTCAAACTGGTTATCCGCAATGCGGAAACGACGGTTATGGCTGACTTGCTCAAACTCAATATTAAAAGCTTTCGGCAGCGTCCAGGCAGACACGTCATAGAACGTATTATCAGGGAAATCCTGACGGGTGCTGAATGCCCCCTCAAGTAAACGGAACTGACGTTGGCGCGCAGGGACATAGAAATCACGGCCTGCCACATAATCATTGCCGTGGGCAGAGAAGTCTTCATCAACCGCATACACTTCAATGCCATGCTGGTTAAGAATGCTTAACAGTTCCTGCATCCGTGCTGGATCACCAGCATCGCCGCGCAGCATGTAGCCGTCAAAGCCAGCGCTGCGAGCCATATCTTGGCCATCGCGATAAAAGCGTTGCATAAAGTCATTCAAACGACCGCGGTTTTCAACAGAACCACGGATCGTCGACAATGAAGTGAGGAATTGATTGCGGATAGTAAATGGGAACGAGATTTCACCATTGATAGATTCCTGCAAATGACCACGCGACGAGCCCTGCTCAAACAGGATGGCAATGGTACCCTGCACGTCTGGGTAGCTTGACCCTTTTCCGTAATAGAAATCATCGAATGATTCTTCGGTGTAATACAGGCTATGTGCTTCGTCCAGAATGTCCGCATGATACTCAGCGATCATTTCAGTGAGCTCAACGTTTTCGTCCGGCGTTAAAGGGTTCTTACGCGACGGAATACCTGGTTGGAAGAAGTAGGTTGAATCGGTACCCATTTCATGATGATCGGTCAGCACGTTTGGCTTCCAGCGCTGATATGCTGCAATACGAGCACGGGACTCAGGATGTTGCAGTAACAACCAGTCACGGTTTAAGTCAAACCAATAGTGGTTCTGACGCCCGCGCAGCCACATTTGTTGTAGTTCAATGTTTTGGCGGTCGCTGACCAGGTTCTGGCTCTTAAACTGATTGGCCCACTGAGCAAACCGACCAAGACCGTCCGGGTTCAGCGCCGGCTCAATCAGAATCACCGTGTTATCAAGCCACTCGTCAATTTCCGGACCTTGCGCTGCCGCCAGGTAATAGGCCGTTAGCAGGGATGCGTTGGCACCAGACGATTCATCACCATGCACACTGTAGCCAAGATAGATAACTAAGGGTGCTTCGTTGGCGTCCACATCAGCACTTGGGTCGGTAATCGCCACATGTTGCTCACGCATCTCTTCTACGCGATCTTTATTATCTGCTGAGGTGACCTTGACCAGAATCAGCGGACGTCGCTCGTGGCTGTAGCCCATAATTTCAAATTGAATACGATCGGAATGTTCACTTAGGACTTCCATGTATCGAACGATCTGATCATGGCGCACGTGCCATTCTCCAACCTGGTAATGGAGTACTTCTTCAGGCGTGGGTATAGATGGATCTAACTGAACACCCTCAGGTAAGTAGTAATCCAAATCATAGGTGTTGCTAGTCGCCTGACTGGCGCTGAAAGGTAGCGCAATGGTCGCTAGCAAAGCCAGGCCAAAGCGAATTATGTGGTGTCGCAGATGTTGTCGCATGAAAATCCTCTGATAAATGCACACTAATAATGACGATCACGCTAACAGATGCGTTACAGATGCACTAGAGGATTACTATGCATGGCCGTTTGTTTGCGATAAAATAAACCCTACTAAAATACTCGGGTATTCTGAGTAATGCGTTTCTATATGCAAAAGAGGTCGATATGATTAGTATTTCACCATCCGCTCAGGCGCACTTTCGTGAGCTCTTAAGCCAGCAACCAGAGGGTACAAGCATACGCGTGTTTGTGGTCAACCCAGGTATGGCGAACGCGGAGTGTGGTGTGTCCTATTGTCCCCCTGACTCTGTCGAGACGAGTGACACTAAGTTGCCGTTTGATGGCTTCGATGCTGTTGTAGATCAGCAAAGCGCGCCGTTCCTGGCTGAGGCAGAGATCGATTTTGTCGAGCAGGACCTTGGTTCACAGCTGACGTTAAAGGCGCCGAACGCCAAGGCACGTAAGGTGGCTGACGATGCGCCATTGATTGAACGCGTCGAATATATGATTCACGCTGAGATTAATCCTCAGTTAGCCAGTCATGGTGGTCAGGTCATGGTCACCGAAATCACTGACGATGGCTATGCAATTTTACAATTTGGTGGTGGCTGTAACGGTTGCTCTATGGTTGACGTAACCCTCAAAGAAGGCATTGAAAAACAATTGCTTGAAGAGTTCCCGCGGGAGCTGGTTGGGGTTCGCGATGTTACTGAGCACAGCCGTGGTGAGCATTCTTATTACTAAGTTGTCTAACTTTGCGGTTAAATTTTTCAGTAAATCAATTATTTAGCGCAAGGTAAGTTGAAATATTGTTATCTTTTATAAGGGGAGTGTGATCCTGATCACTTTGTACCACCGTAGTTAACTTTGCAGAAACTAACTACGTGAATCAACGAGGTACTACCATGATCAGAATCACACAAACTTTGGCACTGTCAGCAATTGCGCTGTCACTTGCTGCGTGCAATAGCAGCAGCGAACGGGTCGAAGTAGGCCCAGTCAACCCTCCAGTTCCGCCAGTCGCTGAGGCTGCTGAACTAAGAGTTCATCATACATCAGCCAATGCCCCTGCTGTCAATATTCTTGCGAATGGCGAGATCCTGGCAGGCCTTGAAGGCGTTGACTATCAAATGTCATCTCCCCTGTTAGAAGTCGATGCGGGCACCTATGCAGTTGCAGTCGACGGTATTCTGCCGGGTGGAGAAACGACCACAGTGATTGATGAAGAACTGACGCTGGACGAGGGCATGCGCTACGACGTATTTGCACTGGGTAACCTTGGTGCAGAGAGCCCGTTCGAATTCGGTCCTTTTATTATTGCTAATGAAGTCAGTGATGTCGCTGCCGGTGAGGCCCGTATTCAGGTCCTGCATGGTGCACCGGTGGATGTGCCTGTCGACGTATATTTAACGGCGCCAGGTGAAGATATCGTTGATGGCGGCGCAGCGTTCAGCTTGTCCTATCGTGACTACACTGACCAGGTTGAAGTCGCCGAGGGCGAGTACCAGGTTACGTTGACCGTATCAGGAGACGCCAGCGCGGTGCTATTTAGTTCACCAACCCTGGAACTACCAGCAGGTGCCGATCTAATGCTGGTTGCGACGCTGAATATTGCCGCGAATGCTGACAACGCGCCGATCGCGCTATTAGTGTCTGACGCAGAAGGTGCCAGCGTTGTGTATTCAACCACCACCGGTGCGGATGTTCGTGTTGTCCATGCGGCCGCTGACGTTCCACCTGTTGATGTGTACGCCAACGAAGTCACCGGCGACCCGGCTATTGCAGGCCTGGCTTTTGGTGAGTTTACAGGCTATCTGAACTTACCTGCAGCTGATTACGACTTCCTGGTAACAGTGGCAGACACCACAGGTGTAGCAGTATCGCAGGAATTAACATTAGTAGACGGCTGGCAGGGTTCAGTATTCGCCGCCGGCGAACTGGGCAATGAAACCTTAAACCTACAGGCTATTGAGTTCGACAACCGTCGCGTAGCAACAGAAGCCCGTGTACGCCTGGTCCATGCATCCCCACTTGCAGGTGATGTCGATATCTATGTCACTCCAACGGCAGATTTCAGTGACTCAGCACCTGCATTTGACAGCGTCCCGTTTGTCGCTGATGAATTGGTGAGCACTGGTAACGTTGCTCTGGAAGCAGGTACTTACTTCGTAACTATCACGCCTGCAGGTAGCACTGATGCAGCGCTTGGTCCACTTGAAATCATGGTGGAAGCGGGTGGTATTTATACTGCTGTCGCAGTAGGTAACGATGCAGACACGCTTGGTGTGATCCTGCTTGATGATTTAGCCGTAGAATAATTATCAGTTACCCAACGTTTTAATTTCGACATGCCCATGTCATTTTAAGGCCGCCGCAAGGCGGCCTTCTTTTTTGCACAACGCAGTAGTTAATCAGGTGTGCTTTCGGCGCTGAGCATCTGCCGCTTGTGTAGCAGCCACCACTGCCACAACCCACGACTGGCCATAAACACGCTAAGTGCAAACCACAGACCATGGTTTTGCCAGCTCAGCGTTAAATACCAGGCAGGCAGAAAACCCAGTATTGCCGCCAGAATCATCGAATCGCGCATGGCTTTAGACTGCGACAAGCCAATATAGACGCCATCAAACAAATAACTCCAGTGGGCGATTAATGGCAGCGCAATGAGCCAGGGCAGGTAGGTAGAGGCGGTCGAAATGACTTCCTCTATATTGGTGATAAGGCCAATGATATGCACCCCAAACAATGCAAACAGCAGACTGTAAAACACAGCGAATAGCGCAGACCAGAATAGGGAGAGGCGGAACCAGTGCCGCAAACGGTCACTACGGCGTTGACCTTTGGCTTCCCCAAGCAACGCTTCGCTGGCATAGGCAATACCGTCTAAACCAAGTGATATTAGCATCAGAAATTGCATCAATACCGCGTTGGCAGCAACGGTGGTGGCGCCGTAATAAGACGCGTATGCAGTCATCATCGCCATACATAGTTGCAGAACAATGGAGCGCACCAGAATATGCTGGTTAATGCTAAGTAGCGCGCGGCACTCTGCTAGCCGGGGCATCGGCAGGTTGTGCCAGCCTAGATTAAGGCTGCGACAGACCCAATATAACCCGGCAAGGGCGGTGACCCATTCAGCACCAACGGACGCCCAGGCGGCGCCAGCAACATTCATGTTTAAGCCGATAATCAGAATCACGTCGAGGGTTACATTGATGGCGTTGGTTAGTATGACCAGAACCATGGCTGAGCGCGCTTGCTGCCGGCCGAGCAATACGCCCAGCACGACCAGCACCATCAATGCAGCTGGCGCGCCCCATAAGCGGATTTGAATGTACTCGGTCGCTAATGCCTGCAGCTCAGGCGTTGCCGCCACCAGCTGCCACACCAGCATAAGTAATAATGGCTGGATAAAGATAAACAACAGCCCAAGACCGAGGGCAAATACCAGGCCGTGAATAAAGTGACGTTGCTGGGCCGGGCGGTCCTGACTGCCAAACGACTGAGCCACTACACCGGTGGTGGACATGCGCAAAAATATCGCCAACAGATAGACGAAGTTAATCACCATGGCGCCAATAGCTACTGCACTCAAGTAGATAGCGTCCGGCAAATGGCCTATGATAGCGGTGTCTACCAGGCCCAGCATGGGCGCTGCAATATTAGAGATAATCATTGGCAGGGCAATAGCAAACACTTTGCGATGGTCCTGGGGGTGCTTAAGAATGCTGTGTAACAAAAGGGGATAACCTATGCGTGTTTGCGGTTTCGCAATGACTGTTTTTTTCGCACTTGCGGGCTGGCTCAGTGCGCCTATGCACCTGGCACAAGCTGAGGCCGAGCCAAGTGTTTCCATTCTAATGTACCATCACGTGAGTGACAGTACACCACGATCGACGTCTGTGTCACCGGACGAGCTACGCGCTCATTTGACCTATTTACAGGACAACGACTTTACTGTCATCGACCTGCAGCAAGCTGTGGAAGGTATTCGGCACGGCCGCGACTTACCAGATAAGGCTGTGGTGCTAACATTTGATGACGCCTACGAAAATATATTTAGCGTTGGCCACCCTATTTTGCAGGAATTCGGGGTGCCGTGGACATTGTTTGTCACCACGGACCCGGTGGGTGACCGACCAGGCCGCTACATGAGCTGGGATCAGATTCGCCAGCTGCATGAGGATGGCGTCGTCATTGCCAATCATAGCCTTGACCATGCCCATATGCCGCGCCGCCATGCAGGTGAAAATGAGCGCGATTGGCGTCAACGGATGGCGGAAAATATCTTGTCCACTGAGCAAAAAATTCTTGATGAAGTCGGTGTGAGCTACCAATTGTTTGCCTACCCCTATGGCGAGTATGACAACGCATTACTTGAGATCATCGACGAACTTGGTTTTACTGCATTTGCCCAACACTCAGGTGGGTTCGGTCCAAGCTCAGACTTTCGCGCTATTCCGCGCTTTGCCGCCGCCGGTATATACGCCAATCTCGATACCCTGGGAACCAAAATGGCGGCGCTGTCATTTCCTATCAAAGAGGTACGCTATGACGACACCCTGCTCACGTATGAACAGGACCGACCGGTATTAGAGATTGAGTTTGAGGTGCGTGACTTTCGCCCGGCGCAGGTAAACTGCTTTATTCGCAGTCAGCCAGCTGATATTGAGTGGGTCGATGATACAACGATGCGCATTCAAACCGATGAACCGCTTAATATTGGCCGCTCGCGCTATAACTGCACAGCACCTAGTATCAGTAAGCCGGGCCGGTTTTACTGGTATTCACAACAATGGATACGCATGGACGAAGAGGGCAGCTGGCCTGATTAAGCAGCGTTCAGAAACCGCCTCAGCTACCTGGGTAAGCGTGCAATGGGCTTACTCGAGGTAGCGCAGAATACGCTTCAAATCTCTAACCAACAATTGTGGATTGACCGTTGGAATCATCCCCGGGTCATGGCTGGCGCGAAAGACCGCCTGCTGATGGCCACGTGGGTTAATTAAGATAATCGCTGCACTGTGATTAACCAGATAATTGGTTTCATCTTCATCTGGAATGCTATACATCAAACCGATATTACGCACAAAGGGGAATAAATCTTTGTGTTCGCCCCGAATGCCGACAAATGGCGTGCGTATGTCATCAGCCAGACCCTGGTTAAAGAACCCGACATACTGGCGTAAGCGAGGGATATCGTCACGCTGGGGGTCTACCGAGACCATCCACACCTGCATGGGCGTATCAGTGAGCTCAGTAATCTCTTGCCAGCTCTGTTGCAGCTGCGCCATGGTCGTCGGGCAAATATCCGGACAAAAAGTGTAACCGGTAAAAATGACCGTCCACTGGCCTTCAAGATCCTGCAGACTCACCCCTTGCCCTTGATCACTATCACCTTCGGTACTGCGCAGCTCAAAGGGGTCAATGGTGCGCTGCGTCTGGTACAGCAGGCTGGTCTCTAACGTTGGTGGCCCCGGGTTAGCGATTTTTTGATAACTCCACACGCCACCAACGGTGACGGCTACTAAAAGAATGACAAAAACAGCACGTAACATCATGAGAAAATATAGTGGTCCACGAGTAAAAGAATAAATAAGCCCATTAAGTACCAGATTGAATACTTAAACATATTAAAAGCCGTGTGCTTGTTCGGTGCATACTTTAAGCGCCAGGCATAGCCAAGAAAACCAATATTTAAGGCACTCACGCCAACCAGATAGACCAAGCCAGACATGCCGGTTAAGTAAGGCAGTACACACACCACCGTTAGCAAAATGGTATATAGCAGGATACAGGTTTTGGTGAAATCGATGCCATGGGTGACTGGTAACATTGGGATCTCAGCTTTGGCATAGTCTTTCGCCCGATGCACCGCCAGTGCCCAGAAATGCGGAGGTGTCCAGGTGAATATGATCAGTACCAGTAAAATGGCATTGGCGTGGATTTCGCCGGTTACCGCGGTCCAGCCCAGAAGCGGCGGTGCCGCCCCGGCAATGCCACCAATCACAATGTTCTGCGGCGTGGCACGTTTCAGGTACATGGTGTAAACAAAGGCGTAACCGACCAGGCTGGCGAGAGTTAATAACGCAGTGATGCGATTTACAAACACATCGAGGATAACGTAACCGACCACACCAATAATGGCGGCGAAGGTGAGCACGCGGGCCGGCGATAATGCGCCGGTAGGCAGCGGGCGCCTAAGGGTACGGGCCATCTTTGCATCGATGTGGCGATCCACTAAATGATTGACCGCAGCGGCAGAGCCTGCCATCAGGCCGATGCCCGCTACCGCTGGGATCATAATGTCTAGGGCCACCCAAGTCGTGGTAGCCAGACACATACCTACCACAGCCGTCAGTAGCAATAATGCGACCACGCGGGGTTTAGTGAGTTCGAGGTAGTCCCGCCAGTGGGCGCGTTTTGACCCGCTATGGGCTATTGTCTGTTGTTGTGCCATGAGAAGCCCCTTTTTTATTATGCTTTACGGGATAAATTATAGTTCAAGCCGACCAGGGCAATGAGTAATAAAGCGCCAACGGCATTGTGCGCAACGGCAACTGCCAATGGCAGACTGAACACTACATTACTAACTCCCAGCGTCAATTGCACGACCAATAACGCAGTGATAACAAACGCGCTGTTCTTGAACAGTTGAGTCTGCGCCTGTGCCCACAATTTAAACAGCAGGAAACCAAGCACTAAGGTCGTCACAATGGCACCAATACGGTGCATCACATGCATGGTCATTCGCTCTGCATAACTGTGCACACCAAATTCATAGGTAGCAGCCTTGGGTAGGCTAAACGCACCTGCAAAGTCTAATTGCGACACCCACGAACCTTCGCACACCGGCAGCTCGGTGCAGGCCAGTGCTGCATAATTTGCAGCCACCCAACCACCGAGGGCAATCTGGCCAACCACCACTATCATGCTAAATGCTGCTAGCGAGCGCAATTTGCGCAGGGCAGGGTCGCCACCGGGTGCCCGGTAAGGCGTTTCCCGCAAATAAAGTAAATAAAGTAGAGAGAAGGTAGTGAAGCCACCTAGTAAATGCAACATCACTATCACCGGCTGCAGCATCATGGTCACGGTCCACATGCCAAGTGCCGCCTGCCAACATATTAAAATCAGTAGGAATATCGGCAATTTAAGTGGTTGATGATGGGTATCCGCTTTTTTGCGGCGGCGAATGGCGACTACAGCAATTGCTAGTACGAGGAACCCTAACGTACCGGCGGCATAGCGGTGAATCATCTCGTTCCAGGCTTTCTGGGTATCCAAAGGCGCATCAGGAAAAGCTTCAACGGCGATGGCCTGACGACTCTCACTTTGCGGTACGCTAAGGAAGCCGTAACAACCGGGCCAATCAGGGCAGCCAAGACCCGCGTCTGTCAGGCGGGTGAAAGCACCCAATACAATGACAATAAAACAGAAAACCAGGGAAAATTTAACCAGTTTGCGCATCACCAATTACCCCACTCGCGACATTTTTAATAATTTTTTTAAGTCATCCAGCAAGTCACGACCGCGTTGAATCGCTTGTTCGCGATCACGACTGCCTTCGTACCGCATCATCACAAAACCCATTGGGTCGATAATCAACATGCTGCCCTCAGGCAGCGCTGCCAGCTCTGCGTGTAAGTCAGGCAGTACCAAGTAATGCATGCGGCTGTCCGCAGACAGTTGTGGCAGGTTACGCACATCCTCGTCCGCCTGGATAGCAACCGGGCTGACCCGCGAACTTTCACGGCCTAATGCCAGGTCAACCTGGTTAATCACATACAAACCGTTGACACATAGGTCATCGCAATCCGCAGGCACACGATAAGCAATGCGCCAGTGTTGTGGCATCTGCTCATTCTCTGCGGCGCTGGTTTCAAGCGGCGGTTCGAGCAGAACGCCTTTGTTGGTGACACCGGGGTTGTACCACCCCATGTCGAGAATGACCTTAGCGCCGGCCAGGGGAATCACGAAACACAGAAATACGCCGATAAACAGGCGGCGGTTCTTTCTGGTACGCAGAGCCTCTTGTTGCTGCTTGGTGTCTTGTTGACTCATTATTATTATTCTCCGCGAACGTTATTTTTATTTTGTTGTTTGTTTCGACTTCGGTGCACGTCGGCTAGCGATCAAAAAAATCACCAATGCGGCGATAGCTAAACCGAACCACTGCACAGCATAGGCATAATGGCGATGGGGTTCGCTCACCACCACAGGCCATTCCCGTGCAAAACCGATGTCTTGTGATTCATCCAATAACACACTAAAAGGGATTAAATCCAGATTCATTTGCTGATCAATGGCAGCGAGTTCGAGATATTGAATACGTTGCGGCAGTGATGCAGTGAAGCTTTGTTCACGCAACAGAAAGGGGCGTTCGGCAGGGTAGTGAACACGGCCTACAATATTGACTGTGCCTGCAGGCATTTCAACATCGGGAAGGGTGTCGCGACCACCGGGCAAAGCCACCCAGCCTAAATTAACCGCCAGTCGTTGTGACAACTGTGGGCTGGTCAGTAATCCGATCACGTGGTAACCAACCCGACCTGCATGGATTTGGTTATCAAGTAAAAAATACTGCCCGGCTTCGAATTCACCGCGCACTTGAACCTGATCATCAGTTTGCAGATCAGCAGCGTCAATGAGTGACTGGCTAAGGGTTTGCGGCCCGCGTGATAATGCGCTCGCATGTTGATCAATAATGGCTTGTTTTTCCTGGCCGCGATCGATTTGCCACAGTCCCAGCTTGACCAGGACCACGATTGCAAGCACAGTAACGACTAATGCCACTAAGGTGGATCTTTTATTCAGGCCAATGAACGACATAATAACCAACCTGGGGGAAACTGCGTGATAAACATCATTTTAAAAGTACTGCTCGCTGCGCTACTACTGTATGTGATTTACAACTTATTCAAGGGCTTATTCACTTTCTTAAAACAAGACGGTGAAGGACCCAGAATGTCCCACTATATTGGTCGCCGCGTTCTGTTTTCCGCGGTTGCCATTGTGATTATCTTGATTGCGTTAGCCACTGGAGTGGTAACCCCGAACCCTAGACCCTACTAATTCAGTCAGCGGGCAGTTTGGTACTTATTGATTGAATAACGCCGCAGGGTTCTACCTGCGGCGTTTTTTATTGCTTAAACAATGTAGACGAAGAAAAAGAGGATAATCCAAACGACGTCGACAAAGTGCCAATACCAGACGCTGGCTTCAAACGCGAACTGATTATCTTTATTAAAATGTCCCTTGGTGACTCGCAAGAACATCACAATCAGCATGATAGCGCCAAGTGTCACATGCAGGCCATGAAAGCCGGTCATCATAAAGAATGTATTGCCGTAAACCCCAGACTGAAGGGTTAAGCCAAGATCACGATAGGCATGCACATACTCATACATCTGTAAGCTCAGGAAGATCAGGCCAAGGACAATCGTGATACCCAACCATAACTTCAGCGCGCCACGTTTGTCGTGTTCCAGACCATGATGGGCAAAGTGAAGGGTGACCGAGGATATTACCAGAATGATGGTATTCATCAATGGCAAGCCCCAGCCCATGGCCTGGGTTTCCCGGCCATCCGGCGTTGTCGTTAACGGCCAGATAGCTTCAAACGCAGGCCATAGGACTTCACCTGTCATCACATTGTTACTGGCGCCACCTAACCAGGGCACAGCAATCATTCGGGTATAGAAAAGCGCCCCAAAGAAGGCCAGGAAGAACATTACCTCAGAGAAAATAAACCAGCTCATTCCCTGACGGTAAGAGCGACTCATCTGCGCGCTATACAAACCCTGTTGTGATTCGTTGATCTGGTCACGGAACCAGCCCACTAGCATGACTATTAAGACCACAATACCGGCCAGTAGCACCCAGTGACCAAAACCAGCTTCCTGATTTGACCATTCAATCGTGTAATGGGCTGCACCAAAGGCAATTAAACCAAGGGCAACGGCGCCTACCAAAGGCCAGATACTGGAATCTGGCACGTAATACTTTTCATGTTGTGTGTTTTCTGAACTCATTATGTGTTCCTCACTCAGACGTGTCGACAACGACACGCCCTTGGGCCGCGGCTTCAGTCATGTCATACATCATGTAAGACAAAGTTAAAGTGCGAATGTGATTAGGAATATCCGGGTCAACGTAAAATTGCATCGGCATCACGGTGGTGTGACCTGCCGCCAGCGGTTGATTCTGGAAGCAAAAGCACTCCGTTTTTAGCAAGTAGGGTGCAGCTTCACCGGGCGCAACTGACGGCAAGGCCTGTCCTGTCATGTCACGACCAGTGCGGTTCTGTGCGGTAAAGTTCACAGTTTTCGTTTCGCCGGGGTGAACCTGCATACGTCTCACCTCGGCGTCAAACTGCCAGGGTAATCCGCGGTTCACTCGTGTATGAAACTCGATCGTCACCAGACGACTGGTATCGATACGGTTACCGTCGGCAGTTGCGGCCGCACTATTGCTGGTGCGGCCGTTAAAACCTGTGACTTCACAGAACTTTTCATAAAGTGGCACCAGAGCAAAACCAAACGCAAACATCAAAACAACCGTCGCCAGCAGGCGGGTGATCATTTTACTGTTGTCAATTTTGGGACGTTGTTGTTCGCTCATATCAAACCTCGCTTAACGGACCGGTTCGGTGATTTTGGGTGGTGTATCAAATGTATGATACGGCGCTGGTGAAGGGACTTCCCATTCCAGGCCTTCTGCACCCTCCCAAGGTTTCGCTGGGGCAACTTCGCCTTTCTTGGCCATACACTTAAGTACTACAGCAAGGAAGATAAGTTGCGAGAAACCGAACAGGAATGCACCGATGCTGACAATGGCATTGATATCCGCAAATTGCAGCGCATAGTCAGGAATCCGTCGAGGCATACCCGCCAGGCCAACAAAGTGCATTGGGAAGAACAGGATATTCACCGACACCACAGAACACCAGAAGTGTAACTTGCCTAAGCCCTCGTCAGGCATAACCCCTGACCATTTAGGCAACCAGTAATAGGCAGCGGCCATAATCGAGAACACCGCGCCACTGACCAGTACATAGTGGAAGTGAGCGACCACAAAGTAAGTGTCATGATACTGATAATCCACAGGTGTCAGCGCCAGCATAATGCCGGAGAAACCACCAATGGTGAACAGAATGACAAACGCCAGGGCAAATAGCATCGGCGACTCGAAAGTCATTGCACCGCGCCACATGGTGCTCACCCAGTTAAAGATTTTAACCCCAGTAGGTACTGCAATCAGCATCGTCATGTACATAAAGAACAACGACGCGAAGACCGGCATACCGGTGGTGAACATATGATGCGCCCAGACCAGAAACGACAGGCCAGCAATGGCTGCAGTTGCATATACCATCGAGGCATAACCGAACAAAGGCTTACGCGCAAAGGCCGGAATAATCGCTGAGACAATACCAAAAGACGGTAAGATCATGATGTAAACTTCCGGGTGACCAAAGAACCAGAATAAATGCTGGAACAATACTGGGTCACCGCCGCCAGCGGCGTCAAAGAAGCTGGTGGCAAAGTACTTATCGGTTAACACCATGGTCACCACACCCGCGAGCACCGGCATCACCGCAATCAACAGGAACGCAGTGATAAACCAGGTCCACACGAACAAAGGCATGCGCATGTAGGTCATCCCCGGTGCCCGCATATTCATAATGGTGACGATGACGTTAATCGCCCCCATGATGGAGGATATCCCCATAATATGAATGGCAAACACAAACAATGCGGTCGAATCCGTACTGTAGGTGGTTGATAGCGGTGCATAGAAGGTCCAGCCAAACGCCGGGCCACCGCCAGGCATAAACATTGAAGACAACAGAATCAGGAAGGCAAAAGGAAGAATCCAGAAGCTCCAGTTGTTCATTCGTGGTAAAGCCATGTCAGGCGCGCCGATCATCATCGGAATCATCCAGTTGGCAAGACCTGTAAAGGCAGGCATTACCGCACCGAAGACCATGATCAGACCGTGCATGGTGGTCATTTGGTTAAAGA
>JAFIFH010000005.1 GCA_020832105.1 Idiomarina sp. | reverse complement strand
GGCTGCTCTGGTGGCGGTGATGATCATGGTATCGATTGGTACCTTTAGCTGGGCATCGATTACCGATCTTAAAAAGCATCCAATGAGCACCAATATCGTGATGATAGCCACCGTGGTAGTGGTGGTGTGGACTCATAACCTAGCCTATGGTGTATTCGTCGGTGTGTTGCTTGCCGCGGTATTCTTTGCGGCGAAAGTTGGCAACTATATGCATGTGTCTTCTAAACTGTCTAAAGACGGCAATAGCCGCCAATATAATGTTGCAGGTCAAGTCTTCTTCAGTTCGGCTGAGAAATTCATCGAATCTTTTGACTTTAAAGAAGCGCTTGATAAGGTTGAGATTAACCTGGATCGTGCGCACTTTTGGGACATCACCTCGGTATCTGCACTGGATCGCGTGATCATTAAGTTCCGTCGAGAAGGTGCTGAAGTGGAAGTGGTGGGTATGAACAAAGCCACTGAAACAGTGGTCGATAAATTTGGTGTTGCCAATGATCCTGACGCTGCCGCTAAACTAATGGACGGCCATTAATTTAATAACCATAAGGATTCAATCATGACCACACATACTATTGCGTGTGTTGATGGAAGTGGCTTAACACAAAGCGTTTGTGATTATGCCGCCTGGTCAGCACAACGGTTGGGTAATGCGTTGGTACTACTTAATGTACTGGATGATGTGCGCACCCCAAACGATATGGATTTTAGCGGCAATATCGGCGTCGATACACGGCAGAACCTGTTACTGGAACTGGCTGAAATCGAAGAGAAGCGGGCCAAACTAGCGCGCCGTCAGGGTTTAATGGTACTGGATGCTGCAGAGCGGCATGTGAAAGAGAAATTTAGCACCTTGACTGACATTGTCACCCGTCAGCGCCACGGTGACCTGGTTGATACGGTGCTAGCGGTGCAAGACGAAACTCGTTTGCTGGTGATTGGTAAGCAGGGTCGTCACGGTGAAGGTATTGGCCAGCATATCGGGCACCAGGTGGAGCGTGTGATTCGTGCAGTGAGCCGTCCGGTTTGGGTGGTCACAGGTAAATTTAAAGCCCCCGAAAAAATCATGATTGCGTATGATGGCAGTGCGACAGCCCGTAAAGCGACGGAGATGGTGGCAGACAGCCCGTTGTTTGTGGGGGTGCCGATTCACTTGGTCATGGTAGGGTCTGAGAACAATGACAACCTGGCAGATCTCAACTGGGCTCGAGAGCGCCTTGAAAGCAAAGGCTTTAACGTGCAAAGCGAATTGTTGCAAGGCAACGTTGAAGACAGTTTACTTGAGTATGCAGAAGACCATCAGTTGGATGCGATTGTTGCCGGCGCCTATGGTCACTCGAAGATTCGCGAGTTCTTTGTTGGTAGTCACACCAACAAATTATTGATGAATAGCAAGGTTCCCTTGTTGCTATTAAGATAATTTAGCGAAGGCTGGGTTTCGTAAATAAGTTTCAAAGGCTGCCATGTGCAGCCTTTTTTTGCGAACCTTCTGCTTGCAAATTAGTCTGTCTGATTAAGACTTACTACAATGATACCTCTGCCAGATAAAGGACGCGACTATGTTGTTACCGCATAAACCTAGTGGCCACCGGGCTTTAGTGGTCGAAGGTGGTGCTATGCGCGGTATTTTTGCCGCCGGTGTGCTGGATGCCTTTATTCAGGCTGATTTTTATCCTTTTGATTATGTCATTGGCGTGTCTGCAGGTTCTATCGCCTCGCTGAGTTATCTGTCAGGTGATTACCAACGCACCTACAAGGTGTTTCAGAGTCATGCCACGAAACCCGAGTTCATTAATTTCAGACGAGCCATGACTGGTGGTCACTTAACTGATGTTAAGTGGCTGCTGGAGGAGTCTGTGCGTGATGTGGCGATGAACGAGCATGTGTTCGTTGAACGAGGGATACCGCTGTATGTTGTTTGCACCCGTATCCGTGATGGCAAGCCCTGTTACAGTGAAATTACCTTGGATAACATGGGGCATTTGTTGCCTGCCACCTGCGCCATTCCGATTGCGTATCGCGATTACCCAAATGTTAAAGGGATGGCAATGACGGATGGTGGCTTGAGCGATTCTATACCGGTAGAGACCGCTTATAAATGGGGGGCTACGGACATTACGGTGATTTTGTCGCAGAGCCACGGCTACCGTAAGCGCCCGGCAAATAAAACCTTTATGAATCTTATGTTGCGCAGCCAGCCAGCGCTTGCTCGTGCCACCAGAAGTCGTTTTGACCACTACAACCGCTCACTTGATTTCATTGATTCGCCGCCCGACGATTGTACAGTGCGGATGCTAGCCCCCGGTAAAGAATTCAAAGTTGGTCGTTTGTCGCGTAATACTGCAAGTTTGCGCAGAGGCTACCTTCACGGTAAAAAAGTGGGTGAGCAATTTGTTAACTGTTATCAACCCGAGGCTATCGATGAATCCTGAACAGTTTAAACCGGAAAAAGCACCCTTATGATTGCTGACGCCTTTGCGTTGATACAGCCATTCTTACCGCTTTTTACCGCTGTAAGCTTAGTCCTTGCATTAGTGTCGCTGGTTTTAGTACCCGTTCTAATCATTTATATGCCTGCAGATTACTTTTTGGCAGCACACCGTTTGCGGAGACGTGGATTGACAGCACATTGGTTGCTTGTTGGGCGTAATATACTGGCTTTTTTGTTATTAATTGCAGGCCTATTGATGTTGGTGCTTCCGGGCCAGGGGCTACTGACCATCCTTGCTGCGCTAATTCTTTCGGACGTCCCAGGGAAATACCGGCTGGAGCGCTGGTTAGTATTACAGCCTGGGATTCTGCGGATGATCAATTGGGTACGACGTAAATATAAAAAGGCGCCAGTGAAGGCGCCTCCAAGGGGAATCAATCGCGGCATATTTAAGCGCCGAGACTAGTCTCTTTCATTAAGCACCGCGGTTGGCGATGCCGTTTTTTAATGAATCTGGAAATAACTGGCGTTTAGCAACAGGTGGGTGCCAACCCCTGCAGCGTAACCTAGCATGATCACCGGCGCCCACTTCAGGTGACCGAAGAACGTGTAGTGACCGCGAGCCTGTCCCATTAGTGCCACCCCAGCAGCTGACCCCACTGATAACAAACTACCACCAATGCCAGCAGTCAATGTAATCAGCAACCAATGACCGTGACTCATGTCAGGCATCATGGTTAACACCGCGAACATGACTGGAATATTATCGATGACCGCGCTGACGACCCCTAGCACGATATTCGCACCTGTCGCGTTCCAGTCCAGGTACAGGAAGTTTGAGAGTATCGACAAGTAGCCCATATATCCAAGACCACCCACACACATCACCACCCCGTAGAAGAACAGTAAGGTGTCCCATTCGGCGCGTTGGACCCGGCTAAACACGTCAAAGGGAACGACACCGCCTAAACGTTTTAAAGCTTGCACGTCGCCGGCTTGCTCAGCCCTAGCGCGTTTGCGGGCAAGTGATCCGGGTAAGGTCATACGCAGGAAGTACCCGAAGAACTGTAGATAGCCCAGGCCCATCATCATGCCCATGACCGGTGGCAGGTTAAGGGTGGTTTTAAACACCACCGCGGTGGCTATGGTGAAAACGAACAGGCAGGCAATACGAATCGCACCGCGTTTAAGCTCTACTTGTTCAACAACCCCACCTGGTTTTTTCCGCGGAACAAAATAATACATGATGGTTGCGGGCACCAGGTAACTCACCGCTGCAGGAATAAAGAGTACGAAGAATTCGGTGAATTCTAAGACACCAGCCTGCCACACCATCAATGTGGTAATGTCACCAAAGGGACTAAAGGCACCACCCGCATTCGCTGCAATCACGATATTCACACAGCTCAACCCTATGAATTTACTGTCGTTCTCGGCGACTTTCATCACCACGGCGCACATCAAAAGGGCCGTCGTCAGGTTGTCTGCAATGGGGGATAGGAAAAACGAGAGGATGCCGGTAATCCAGAATAGCGTCGGGTAACTGAAGCCTTTGCGCACCAACCAGGCTCGTAAGGCGTCAAATGCCCTGCGCTCTTCTAGCGCGTTAATATAGGTCATGGCGACCAGCAAGAAGAGCATCAGCTCAGCGAATTCGAGTAGCGTATGCTTAAAAGCTTCGCCGGTTTCGTAGGGCATGCCTGCATTAACATATTGCCAGCCAATCAGTGCCCAAATCAGCCCTGCTGCGACAAGTACCGGCTTAGATTTACGCAGGTGAAGTTTTTCTTCACCCATGACCAGTAAGTAAGCCAAAGTAAAAATAATCAGCGCGATGTAGCCGATGGCTGAGGACGTTAAGTCGAGAGGGCCTGTTGCGGCCATTGCGGGGGCGGGTGCAAGACCAAGCCCAAGGGCGATTAACCCAAGTCTGCTTCGTTTCATGCCATAAATCTTCTAATTGGTTTAAGTCAAAGTACGCGATTGCTTACAAGAAAAGAATGCTCGGATATGCCCGAACGGCGCGAATTCTAGCACCAGTTTGGTGGAAAAGCGCGCTAAAAATGAGGTTAAGTGTAAATTAATTTATTTTTTCAAAATGTATGTTATTGATTACTTTTTATAATGCATAATAATAACAAATACGGTGCTAGCTGCGCCCATGGTCTATAGTGGTGTCATAGTTGTTTAGTAGGATATTAGTCATGCAAAGTTCTTCCCCACCCGATTCAGACCCACAGCGTTCAAGTGAGCGTGATTTGAGCCAGAGTCACGCGCAGAAAGGCTTGGTAAAAGCAATAAAAGATCAGGATTTAAGCACCCCCATTTATGGGCTATTTACCCTCGCAATTCTTTACACCCTGTTTGTTGCCAGTGAAATATTGTTACCCATAGTCTTCGCGCTGCTATTAAGCCTGTTGATGTCGCCGCTGGTAACCTGGGCCAGCCGCCGGCTTGGTGTGCCGCGGGCACTTAGTGCGCTGGTGTTGGTGCTGGGCTTTTTGGCGGGCATTATTGGTATCGGTTATGGCGTGTTTGCGCCCCTGACACAGTGGGCTGAAGAGGCCCCTGAAGCCGTAGAGCGAATCCTTCAGGGTCGGGGTGAAATCCAGCAGGATATCGAGAAGTTGCAGGAGTCCGCAGAAGAGATTCAGGAAGAGGTAGATGGTGAAGTGGAAGGCGCTGAAGATCCCACGGTCATCGTGCACGAGAGCGAATTATGGGAAAACCGCGCCTTTGCCGCGGCACAAAGTGCGGTGACCGGGCTTGGTCTGGCCCTTGCGCTGACCTATTTTATATTGGTGACCGGCGATACCATGGTGCGTAACCTGGCCCATCAGATGCGTCGGCGTCGCCGGCACATCTTTTTGTCAATTGTGCGTTCAGGCCAGGAGCAGGTAGCGCGTTACCTCGGGGTGATCACCTCTGTTAACGTCTCCATCGGTATTATCGTTGGCCTGGTATCATGGGCGGTTGGGTTACCGACACCCGTACTGTGGGGCCTGGTAGCTGCGTTAGCGCGCTTTATACCTTATGTGGGTGGTATCCTTGGGGTCGGCTTGCTGGTGGTGGTGTCGGTGGCGACTTTCGACGATTTGCTGATGATTGCTATTGTGCCGGGTACGTTCCTGGTGATGATCTCAGTCGTAGGTTTCTTCCTTGAGCCTTACATTCACGGCCAGCGCTTGGCGGTAAACCCGATCATCATATTCATCTCAATATTTTTCTGGGGATTCTTATGGGGTCCAGTGGGCATTTTACTGGCGGTGCCGGTGATGACGGTGATTATGGTGGTGATTTCACATATCCCTAAGCTCAAACCCCTGAGTGAAGTGTTGCGCAAATAAGCGTGCGGCACTTCGGTGGCGCGTCGCCGCTGGTGCCAGTTCAGTTGTCGAACCTCAAGTGGCATTGCTGCTTCCTTCTCAACTGATGATTTCTTATACTAGCTGCCTTGCAGAGCAGATGCCCAGCGTCAAGAAGTAGAGGTCACATGCGTTCATTAGGTCACTTGGTTCATGCGTCGCTCCATCCATTGGTGGAAGAGAAGAAGTTTCCTAAGCAGCTTTTGTGTTCTTCGCAAGACACCGACATGCTTGGGAATGCATTTAAACGCCACGGCATGCAAGTACTGCAGCGTCAGGCCTCACGAGGGATTATCCTGAAAGGCGAGCAGATCTTAATGATGTATACCCAGCGCTATGACGATTTTAGCTTTCCGGGGGGCGGCATTGACCCAGGTGAAGAGCCTCGCAGTGGCCTGCGCCGGGAACTTCGCGAAGAAGCTGGCGCCACAGACATTCGTATTGTTGCGCCTTTTGGTCGGATCACCGAGTTTCAGCCGACATGGAAGAAAGACTGGGACTTTATGCACCAAACGTCTTATTGGTTTCATTGTGAGCTGACCCAGCCTCTAGTGGCCAACCAACTCGAGCACTACGAGGTGGCAAATGGCATGTCTGTGCAGTGGGTCGGGGTTAATGAGGCGTTACAGCATAATAGAGCGGTGCTAAGTGCGCAGCCTGCGTCGATGGGCTTGTCCATTGGTCGTGAAACCCTGGTATTGCAACGAGTCGCTGAAGAACTTCTCAGTACATCTTAATGTAGAGTGTGATCGTGGAGATTAGAATGTTAAAAAGTGTGTTGTTACTGAGTATTGTTTTTGTGGGGACCGCCTGTGCTCAAATCGGACAGCTGGTCAATTATACAATTGGCGAAAATGAACTTGAACGCCTGGCAATGAGCGAAATCGAGAAACATCGATTTGAAGTAAATGCTGCAGGCGTAAGTGCGCGTCTTAACGTTGACGATTTAGGCTTTGCTATCGACGAACATGGCGATGGTAAGGTCCATGTGCGGACAAATTCGGTGATTAATGCGTCGTTCTTTGGCCGTGAATATCCGGTCAAAGTTTTTCTGCAGGTAGCAGGTGTGCCTAGTTATAGTGCTGCGGATCACGCAATTTATGTGCGTCGCTTAAGTCTTGAAAGCTCCTCTATCGATACAGATTTTGGTCAGCTAAACGTCAGTGGAATCAGCAATGAAGTATACGGCTTGCTGCATGACTGGCTGGAAGAAAATCCGGTCTATCGCTTCGACCAGGAAGACTCTCGCTATCAGTTACTGCAGCAGCTTGGCTTGAATATAAGTGTAGAGCCGGGGCAAATACGGGTCAGTAGCGCACAGTAATAGGTGCGCTACGACCCAACACCGTTAACGCAATAATGCTAACGGCGCGCTTTCGCCCACCAGCGGGCCTTTGCCATAGAGAATACCAAGGGACAGGGCAAGGGTGCGATGTGCGTCCTCATGCAGGTCATTGGCCATCACATCGATGCCGAGCGAGCGGGCAAGATCTATGGTGGTGCGCAACAAATGTAAGTCGCGGGTATTGTCCAGTGCCTTTTGCAGGATACAACGCTTCAACCAAAACACTTTATTGACCTGTAATTTGCCAGGCGCACCATCCGCAGGCAGGCTGGCTTTTGGATTAAATGCCTGGCGTTTGAATTGGCTCGGACATTCAGCGCGCTCTAACTCAAACATGTCGTTGTTCACGGAACGCCAGGTGTCCGCCTGGCCTTCATCGTGCAGCTCCAGCTGGAACTTGTATTCCGGAATGTTGAAGCTGGTGAGTTGCTCAATGGCTAACTGGGTAAGTTTAGTATTGCACATGTCGACCCGGCTAACTTTGACGCAAAAATAGGTGTTCAGCCGTTGCTCAACCTTGGCGTATTGCTTGATGCCATGGCGGATGACGTATTCGGTTAAAGGCAACATCATGCCGCTTCCTTCCGCGATTTTCATCAGGATATCAAAGGGAATCGCTTCACCGTTATCAAGCAGCACAGGCATCGCCTGATAGCTGTAAATAACCCCAGTACGCAGGTTAATCACTGGATTCACATGAATCGGTAAGGTTTCGTCGCGAAGTTGCTCTTTGAGCTGTTGCTGCAGACGCTGTTCTGCATGCTGTTGAATAAGCGGACGTTCAACAATCGAAACAAAATTCTCTGCCGCTACGTTTTTCGCATTTTGCAGTGCCGTCTCGGTATCAAGCAGTAACTCGTGCGCCCGGGTCTGCTCATCCGCCTGGCGCCAGTTAATACCCACCGCGAAGCCAAGTTGATAACGATGACCGCGAAAGCGCATAGGCTTTCTTAAGGTTTCTTCTAATGCGGAAAAGAATTCTTCGGCTAAAGCGCGGTGGGCTTTATTGACGATAAAACCAAAGCGGTCGTCACGTAGGCGGGCACAGAACACACTTGGCTGGGCCAATTTATTCAGTCGTTTGGCAATGGTTCGTAACACACTATTTGCCACCTCACGGCCATAAATTTCGTTGATTAAGCGAAACTTCTGACAATTAATAATAACGACGGCAAACTCGCTACTAGAATGAGCCAACAGGTGATCGATCCGCGCTTCAAACAAACGTGTCATCGGCAATCCGGTGAGTGGATCGCATGACAGGGCGTGAACGGTATTCCATTCAACCGCACCAGCCCCTTTAAGACCCAGTGCACTCATATTTCGAATTTCGTGCATGCGAGCGATCGTACAATCAGGCAATGCTGCGGGCATCCAGTCAAACTTGTTGATGGACTGCGGCGCCTGGCTAGACGGAGTAGATGGTACTGCCATGTGGGTCATCCTTAGGTACGGAAAAGCGAATTGCCTTTTCCAGTACCCAAAGGTTACCTGTTAAGATCATAAAAAATCGAATCTTTACGTTCGCTTTAATTAGACCATTATTACAGTTAGCTGGCGTCGCGGAGGCTTTGAATGAAGGCTTCGGACTCTGCAATAGACGCTTCCATGTTACTAATCAGGCTGTCCACATCATCGCGTATGCGGGCCATTTCACCTTCAAGGGCACCGATAGACTGGGCGTTGAGGTTGTGGCGTAAATACAACATCTGATCTTCAAAGGCCCGTAATACAGGCTCCATCCGCTCTTCGGTTTGACGCATACGCTCAATCAGGCGCTCATACTGGCTGCGGGTCTGAGTTAGCTGGCGCTCACTTGACGCGCGTAATTCCTGATTGGTGTAGCGATCAAGTTCGTCGTTCCATTCATCGAACAAATCATCGGCAACATCTTCCACATCAGCGATTCGTCGGCGCACATTGGCTGCGGCATCCTCGCTGTCGTCATAAGCGGCTAGTACTTCTTCATATTTGGCGCGTAAATCACTGTCCGGGGTATCGATAACGCTTTGATAGCGTTCAAGGGCATTACGGAAAGTGTCCTGAGCGTCCGCCTGGGCATCACGGGAGCGTTCTACACGGGTCACTAGGATGTCGCGCTTTTCGTAGCCAAGGCGCTCCATAGCGCTGTAATACGCGCTGCTACAGGCAAGCAGCGCGAATGTGCAACAAGTGAGAATAAATGTTTTGCTCCATTGCTGGATAACGCTTTGTATTCTTGAAGATTTCTGCATAGGGCTAGGCTCATGGTCTCTAATATTGAACTAAGTGTAGAAGTTTTTTGCTAAAGCGCAGCTAAGGCGGGCCATACTCACGCTTTTTTTATTTACCAATACAAAACGAGCCAAAGATTTCTCCAAGCAAATCATCACTGGTGAATTCTCCGGTGATTTCATTCAGGTGTTGTTGTGTCAAACGTAACTCTTCGGCAAGGATCTCACCGGCAATGTTCAGCTCTAGCTGCTCTTTGCCTGATAGTAAGTGCTCACGTGCTTTCTCCAGCGCGGCAAGGTGGCGGCGGCGAGCCATAAAGCCACCTTCCATATGATCGTTAAAGCCCATGGACGATTTAAGGTGTTGACGCAGTAGCTCAATACCATGGCCCGTTTTTGCAGACATATGCAGCACTGGTATCGAGTCGTGTATCTCAATAGCGGCAGGCTCCTGGCTCAAGTCTGCTTTATTGCGGATCACGGTGTAAGGAATATGGGCTGGTAGCCGATGAAAGAACTCGGGCCAGATGTTAAGAGGGTCAACGGCATCGGTTTCGGTGCTATCGACCATAAATAACACCCGGTCAGCTTGTTCTATCTCCTGCCATGCGCGCTGAATACCGATCTGCTCAACTTTGTCCGGGCTGTCTCTAAGCCCTGCAGTATCAATCACATGTAACGGCATCCCATCGATTTGAATGTGTTCACGTAAAACATCGCGAGTGGTGCCGGCAATTTCGGTCACTATCGCGGACTCTCGTCCGGCAAGAGCGTTCAGCAGGCTGGATTTACCGGCATTCGGGCGGCCTGCAATGACCACGCGCATACCTTCACGCAGCAACGCACCTTGTTGTGCTTCTTTTTCTACCGCCAGCAGGCTGTCGATAATGCCATTTAAATCGTTAATGACTTTACCGTCACTTAGAAAATCAATTTCTTCGTCGGGGAAATCAATGGCGGCTTCTACGTACATGCGTAGCTGAATGACCGCGTCCACCAGCACGTCAATCCGGTGTGAGAACTCCCCTTGCAGGCTTTGCATGGCCATTCGTGCGGCTTGCTCTGAGGTGGTATCGATAAGATCAGCAATGGCCTCTGCCTGGGCGAGATCGAGCTTATCATTCATAAAGGCTCGCTCGCTAAACTCACCAGGGCGTGCCATGCGCATATCAGGTAAGGTCAGGATCTCTCGGATCAGCATATCAATAACCACGGGCCCGCCGTGACCTTGCAGCTCCAGTACATCTTCGCCGGTAAAGGAGTTCGGGCCCTGGAAATAGAGGGCGATGCCCTGGTCAAGCACGGTGCCGCTGCGGTCTTTAAAATTGGTGAAATGGGCAAATCGTGGTTTAGGACATTCGCCAAGCATATGGTGTGCGACGAGTCGAGCCCCTGGACCGCTGACTCGGACGATGCCGACGCCTCCTTTGCCCGGCGGGGTTGCCTGGGCAACGATGCTGTCATTGGAAAATTCATCGGCCTGTGTTTGCATACTATTCATCAGCTTGGTTACTTAACGTTAATGGGCTTAGGCGGTCATTTGTGCGCGCGCCCATATTATGGGCGTTTGCTGACCTATCGTCTATCTCAACCAGTCAGCTACCACTAATTTTCAGGCTCACTGTCTGAATCACGCTCCGGCTCGCTTGAGCGCAATACGAGTACCCGATAAGTTGTATCTAATGGACGGCTCATTAGCCGGTACACTAAACCCTGGTCGTTATCATTCATCCCATTGAGCCCCTGCAACAGACGAGCGGGATTGATCGCTTCTGGCTCAGCCGTGTCGATGTCGATTTGGCAAATGCTGCTGCGACATTCCATATCCGCTAGATGAAGCTCACTCAGGTAATGGTTATCACTAAACTGCGCCCGGATAAGATCTAAAGTAGGATTTGCCCAATCGGGGTCTACCGACTGCATGTCGAACTCGTTTTTACGCGCTTCGAAGTCATCTACCATGGCGCTGCCAAGGCGCGCATAGTCACCGCTGCTCATTGGCGGTTGTGCTGGCTCGTCTGCGCTTTCCTGTGGTTCATGGATACTGTCCACGGGCGGGTTTTGACTGCTTGCAGGGGGCGCGGTGCGTCGCGGTTGATCTTGCTCGTGAGGAGGTGGCAAGCGCTCTTCGAGGGCAGCGAAACGACTGTCCATTTGCTCGCTAAGGTCGCGCACTCGGGTGGTTAATGATTCCTGGGTACTCTCTAGCTGTTCGCTGAGCGCGCGGGTACTTGGGTCATCGGATTGTTTTTGCCGCTCAACGAAGATCAGCGTGAGCAGTACTGCGATCACCAGCAGGTAAAAGGTGTGGAAAATTTTAAAGGTTCGGGAACGGGGCATGGATGACTCCTCCAAGGGTGGGGCAATATCGGCTTTCACATTGATCTAATGTACACAGTTGTGCTTTTAATGTATCAGTTAAACACGCAGAAACAAGAAACCCAGCACTTGGCTGGGTTTCTGTAGGGTTAGTAGGCCAAGCTTATTTGGCTACTTTGGGTTTCTTCTGTTTAAACCCTTTCTTCTCAATCTGTCGATAAATCCACAGCATCTGTGCAATCGACACCAGGTTACTGGTAAGCCAGTAAAGCACCAGGCCGGATGGGAAGAACAGGAAGAATACCGTAAACAGAATTGGCATCATCTGCATCAGTTTCTTCTGCATCGGGTCGGTAATTGGGGTTGGCTGCAAGTGCTGCATCAACCACATGGATGCACCCATCAATAACGGCAGAATGAAGTACGGGTCACGACTGGAAAGGTCGGTAATCCATAATGCAAAGTCAGCGTGGCGGAACTCCGCAGACTCTAACAGTACCCAGTACAAGGTTAAGAAGATGGGTAACTGCAGCAGCATTGGCAGACAGCCGCCCAGTGGATTCACTTTCTCTTCCTGATAGAGCTTCATCATCGCTGCAGAGAGTTTCTGGCGGTCGTCACCATGCTTCTCTTTCAGTGCTTTCATCTTCGGCGCGACCATACGCATCTTCGCCATCGACGTGTACTGTGCTTTGGTCAGTGGGTACAGGACCAGTTTAACGATCAGCGTGACCAGGATAATTACCACACCCCAGTTGCCAACAAGACCGAAAATAAACTGCATCAGGCTGAACAGTGGAATCGCAAGCCACCACATAAAGCCGTAATCAACGGTTAAGTTGAGGTTGTTAGCCAGCGCACCCAGTCGGTCCTGATCTTTTGGACCGAGGAATAAACTTGCCTGCACCTGACCAATTTCACCGGGCTCTACCTGTATGGTGCGGCTGGTGAAACCAATCACGGCTTCGTTGTTCGGTGCTTGCATGGTGTAAATAACGTTTTGGTTGACCTGGTCTGGTACCCACGCACTGACAAAGTAGTGCTCGAGCATCGCGACCCAGCCACCGATTGTGGTGTGCTGAAGGTTACGATCCTGGACTTTACCAAAGCTATATTTTTCGTAGCGTGTGTCCTGGGTTGAGAAGGCGGTGCCGCGATACGTTGGCATAAACATACTGCCGTCGTTGTCGACCATGGTCTGGCGCAACTGACCATACAGTGCCATTCGCTTCGCGCTGTCACTGTTGTTAATGATGTCATAGCGCACGTCGACAGCATAATCGCCGCGGCGGAACACGTAAGTTTTCACAAACTCGGTACCGTCGTCACGAACATAGCTAAGCGGGACTTCAAGAGTCTCTGCGCTGTCTATCGTGAAGGTGCGTTGCGGTGCACTAAAAGTAGGGCGAGTGTCTGAACCATCGGTGCCATCACGCCCAACTAAACCACTTTGAGCAATGTAGGTATGGCCTGCGCGGCGGTGCATAATATTAAAACGTTCCGCTTCCCCCTGACGTTCGGCAAACTCCAACAGGTAAGCATTGACTAAATCGCCCCCATTGAGGTCAATTTCCACTTCAAGTACGTCTGTGGTGATGCGCACGGTATCACCGGTGCTCTCATCTGCGCCGGTAGGAATACCTGTGTCAGGCGCACCGCTAGCAGGAGATGCCGTTTGTGGTTGCCCTTCAGCGCCAGGCACGACATTTTGCGAGTCGTCATCTACGCTGGGTAAAGTATAAGTAGGTTCTGGCGCACTTGCGGCGTCAACCCCGGGAGTTGATGCGGCGTCGCGCACCTGCCACTGCTGGAACATAAAGAAGCTTAAGACCAGCAAAGCAATAATCAGTAGTGAACGTTGCGAATTCATAGAGTTACTTTGTCTCTTTCTGCCTTTGTTGCGTTTCCGCTTCAAGTTGAGAGCCTGGCACTGGATCGATACCACCGGGATGTCCCGGGTGACATTTCACAATGCGCTTTGCGGCCAGACCACTGCCTTTGACCACGCCATGCAAGCGAATAGCCTGAATGGCGTACTCTGAACACGTTGGATAAAAACGGCAGCGCGGCCCCAAAATAGGGCTAATGACAAGCTGATAACCACGAATTAACGCGATTGGTATTGCTTGCAACGCTTGCTTAGTTTTCGCCATAGGTAGTTCATCAAGTCGTGCAACGCCGGGTTATCCAAAGTGGTTATCCCTGGTTTTGCGATGACGATAATATCAAACCCTGACAGATTGTGCTGCTGTAACCGATAGCTTTCACGCATTATTCTTTTAATGCGATTGCGGTCAACCGCCAGACGCGCACGCTTTTTACTGACTGTGATACCCAGTCGAGGGTGCGGAAGGGAATTTGGCTTCGCCAGAACGGTTACTTCTTTAGTAACAGCTTTGACTGGAGGGTTATCAAATACGAATTGAAAATCTGCGGGAGTTAACAGACGCAACTCCCGCGGATATGTATTTTGAGTCACTCAGGAACCTGAGCTAAAAGTACTGAGCATTAAGCGCTCAGTACTTTACGACCTTTTGCGCGGCGACGTGCTAAAACCTGGCGACCATTCTTGGTAGCCATACGAGCACGGAAACCGTGAGTGCGCTTGCGCTTTAATACGCTTGGTTGAAATGTTCTTTTCATAGCAATACTTCCGTACGTGAACGTGTCTTAAAAATTGAGCGCGAATTCTACAAAAATAAAGGATCTGTGTCAATTAAAAGTGATCACTAATTGCTGTGGATAACTTTGACTTTTACCAGTAAATGACTGGCGTGCAGGCGTCTAATTTCGTATCATGGTCGACTGATCTGAAACCCGTGGCAAGCGTTACCAACTGTGGATTTATCATGATACAAAGGATAGCAGGAGTGAAGTGTGAGTAAGTCGCTTTGGCAGCAATGTTCGTCTCGTTTGCAAAGCGAGCTGAGTATGCAGCACTTTAATACCTGGATACGCCCATTACAGGTCGAGTTACAAAACAACACCTTGTTTTTGTATGCACCTAATACCTATGTGATGGAGTGGGTGAAAGACAAATACCTTGAGCAAATCATTACCTTTTTACGTGACGAAGCGGGTCAGGAACCACCCAACGTAGAGTTGAAAGTGGGTGGCGTACAGAACAACAAAGCCGCGCCCGCCAGTCGCCCAGCCAGTCCTACGGTGAATGGTGACCAGGCAAGTTCATTTAGTCGCGCGCGGAACCAACGCCGCACAGCCGACGAAGACCGTCCAATTTCCTTACAAAGCAGCAATTTGCATAAGTCCTATACGTTTGCGAATTTCGTTGAAGGTAAGTCGAATCAATTGGCCCGGGCGGCAGCTTTGCAGGTTGCTGAGAACCCGGGCGGTGCATACAACCCATTGTTTATTTATGGCGGCACTGGTCTGGGTAAAACCCATTTACTGCATTCGGTGGGTAACGGCATTTTAGCGCGCAAGCCTGATGCCAAAGTGTACTACCTGCGTGCTGAACGATTCGTGCAAGACATGGTATATGCCATGAAGCACAACAAAATTGATGCGTTCAAAGAGAGTTATCGCTCAGTGGACGCGCTGCTCATTGATGATGTGCAGTTTTTTGCGCGAAAAGAACATTTCCAGGATGAATTCTTCCATACGTTTAACTGGTTACTTGAGGGAAATCAACAGGTTATACTTACAAGTGACGTGTACCCGAAAGAGATCGAAGGGGTAGATGATCGCCTCAAGTCACGCTTTGGCTGGGGTCTGACGGTGGCCATTGAGCCACCAGAGCTACCCACCCGAGTGGCAATTTTAGAGCGTAAAGCGGAAGAACGTGGCATTAAGCTACCCCATGAGGTGGCTTTCTTTATCGCAAAACGCCTGCGCTCCCATGTACGTGAGCTCGAAGGCGCGTTGAACCGGGTCGCGGTAAATGTGAATTTAACTGGCCGTGAACTGACGATTGATTTTGTTAAAGAGGCGCTGCGGGATTTGATCGCCGCGCAGGAAAAGCTGGTGACGGTTGATAATATTCAACGGACAGTGGCAGAGTATTACAATATCAAGGTGGCGGACCTAACGTCGAAGCGCAGAAGTCGCTCGATTGCGCGTCCACGCCAGGTGGCGATGGCGCTCGCAAAAGAGTTGACCAGCCACAGTTTACCTGAGATCGGAGACGCCTTTGGCGGCCGCGATCACACCACCGTGTTACACGCATGTCGAAAAATAAAAGAATTAATTGAATCCGATCACGAGATTCAGGAAGACTATCGTAATTTGAACCGGACGCTGTCGGTGTAGCGTTTGATATTGTCTGCGAAGTGTATGTGGTACGGACAATCGGGCTTAAGTTATGCGCGAGACTGAATGGGCACGTGACCTTAAGGGAGATGACCAATGAACTTTAGTACCAACCGAGACGCGCTGTTAAAGCCTTTGCAGGTAGTCAGTGGCGCTGTAGAGCGTCGACACACCCTGCCAATTCTTTCCAATGTGCTTATTCGTGTTACTGATGACGAACTTCGCATGACGGGCACAGATCTGGAAGTCGAACTTGTGTCTAAAGTGTCTCTGGAGCAGGCGACGCCAGGCGAGCTGACCGTGCCAGCTAAGAAATTACTGGATATTGTTCGCAGTCTTCCCGAAGGCAGTGATGTCAAACTTGAAGCGAATGGCGATAAAGTCATTTTACGCTCCGGTCGTAGTAAGTTCACATTGAGTTCTCTTCCAGCCAGTGAGTTCCCGGATATTGATGAGTGGGACGCTGAGGTCACCTTTGAACTTCCCCGTGGCGAGCTTAAACATTTGATGGAACGCACTCACTTTTCCATGGCAAACCAGGATGTGCGTTATTACCTTAACGGCATGCTGTTTGAAGTGAATGAAGATCAGTTGCGTACGGTTGCCACCGACGGCCACCGTCTGGCGATGTCTGGCATGCAACTTGAGCAATCAGGTCTGCCCCAGCGCCAGGTCATCGTGCCGCGTAAGGGTGTCAGCGAGCTGATGCGCTTACTCGAGCAGGACGACCAGATTATCCAGGTGTCTATTGGACAAAATCACATACGGGTACGCAGCGAAGGGATGGTGTTTACCAGTAAACTGCTAGATGGCCGCTTCCCAGATTATCGCCGTGTGTTGCCTCAAGGCGGTGACAATATCGTAGTTGCTGACCGAGAATTATTACGCAATGCCTGCGCCCGAGCCTCGATATTATCCAACGAAAAGTTTCGCGGTGTACGCATGAATCTGACCAATGGTGAGCTTGCTTTGACAGCAAACAACCCGGAACAGGAACAAGCCGAAGAGGCCATTGAAGTTGACTATCAAGGGGAGCCTCTTGAAGTCGGCTTTAACGTCACTTATGTGCTGGATGTCTTGAACTCGATTCAGGGCGAGCAGGTGAAGTTCACTTTGATTGATGCCAACAGCAGTGCCCTGGTAGAAGACAACGCAGACGATTCAGCATTGTATGTTGTGATGCCGATGCGGCTGTAGCCGATGCTCGTTGAGCGCTTAGTCATTGAAAAGTTTCGCAACTTTTCTCAACTGAATTTAGAACTGGCACCCAGAATTAATATGGTCTGTGGTGCGAATGGCAGCGGTAAAACCAGCTTACTAGAAGCTATTTATTGTCTTGGCTTTGGACGCTCTTTTCGTACTCATCAGATTAAGCAGGTGGTTCAGGACAATCAGGACGCGTTCACTTTGTTCGCCCAGCTTCGAGAGTCGACCGGGAAGCTGGCAGATGATTCGGACGTAGGCGTGACAGAGGCCGTTCATAAAATTGGCTACCGGCGTTTTCGCAGTGGCGAGGCGCAGATCAAGGTTGATGGCGAGGTTGAGAAACGTTTCTCAGCATTAGCCAGATTAGTCCCAGTGCAGTTAATGACACCAGAGAGTGTGGAGTTGATTACTGGCGGACCAAAACTGCGCCGTCAGTTTATGGACTGGGGATTGTTCCACGTGGAACAATCCTTTTATGCCGGTTGGTCGGCGTATGTTCGTTTACTGAAGCAGAGAAATGCTTTACTGCGCCAAGGGCAGCATCACCGTCAGGACGGCGCCTATTGGGACCATCAGTTGGCGGCGGCCGGAGAGCAAGTTGCCGCAGCCCGGGTGAGTTATCTTGATGGCTTGAATGCGTTGCTCAATCAATATTGTCAGCGGTTCTTACCCCAGTATGATTTTCGTTTTAAATTAAATCATGGCTGGAATAAAGACGAGCAGGCATTACTTGAGTCATTCCAGGCCAAGTTAGATGTCGATCGCAAACAAGGATTTACCAGTTCAGGGCCGCACAAGGCAGAGTGGCAGATAAAGGTAGATGGCATTGATGCTCGGGAACGACTGTCCCGTGGACAGTTAAAGTTGCTGGTGTCTGCGCTTCGCCTGGTCCAGGCCGAAGATTATAAGATTAGACGCGGCGAGTCATGTATCCTGTTGGTAGATGACTTGCCCGCTGAGTTAGATGAACAAAATCAGGAAACGTTGTGTAACGCTTTGAAGGAGAGTGGTAGTCAGGTCTTTATTACTACCATAGACGAAAGTAAAATAAAGTCTCACTTCAGCGCTGCCGAAACTCAATTGTTCCACGTGGAACATGGAACAATTTAAAGAAACGAGTAGGAACTACTATGTCAGAGAATAATTACGATCAGTCGAGTATTAAAGTCCTTAAAGGGCTGGACGCGGTCCGTAAGCGTCCGGGTATGTATATTGGTGATACCGACGATGGCACTGGCTTACACCACATGGTGTTTGAGGTAGTGGATAACTCGATAGATGAAGCCCTTGCAGGTCATTGTAACGAGATTTACGTGACCATGCATGCAGACAACTCTGTATCAGTACGCGACGATGGCCGTGGCATACCAGTAGAGATGCATGAGGAAGGTGTTTCTGCAGCAGAAGTTATCATGACGGTACTTCACGCCGGTGGTAAGTTCGATGACAATTCTTATAAAGTTTCCGGCGGTCTGCATGGCGTAGGCGTATCCGTGGTCAACGCGCTCAGCGAGAAGCTTGAGCTAACTGTATGGCGTGAAGGTAAGAAATGGCGTCAACAGTACGTTCATGGTGTGCCACAAGCGCCAATTGAAGCAGTTAGCGATACCGATAAATCAGGTACTGAAATTCGTTTCTGGCCAAGCCTTGAGACCTTCAGCAACAATGTTACTTTCCATTACGATATCCTGGCCAAGCGCGTTCGCGAGCTGTCGTTCCTGAACTCAGGTGTGTCGATTCACTTGATTGACGAGGGTAGTGACCGTAAGGACCACTTCAAATATGACGGTGGTATCGCTGCCTTTGTTGAGTACCTCAACAATAAAAAGACACCCATTCACCCTAAGGTGTTCCAGTTCTCTGTGGACCGTGAAGACGGCATCTCTGTTGAAGTGGGTTTGCAGTGGAATGACTCGTTCCAGGAGCATATTTATTGCTTTACTAACACCATTCCACAGCGCGACGGCGGGACGCACATGGCCGGTTTCCGTGCTGCGTTAACTCGTACGTTGAACAGCTATATGGAATCTGAAGGCTGGACTAAAAAGACCAAAACCAGCGCCACAGGTGATGATGCGCGTGAAGGTTTGACCGCTGTTATTTCGGTGAAAGTGCCAGATCCTAAGTTCTCTTCGCAAACTAAAGACAAATTGGTCTCTTCAGAAGTGAAGAGTGCGGTTGAGCAGGCGATGAACGCGTCCCTGCAGGAGTTCTTATTAGAGAACCCCACCGATGCGAAAGTCATCGTACAGAAAATTATCGATGCGGCTCGTGCCCGTGATGCGGCGCGTAAAGCCCGTGATATGACCCGTCGTAAAGGCGCGTTGGACTTGGCGGGGCTTCCAGGCAAGCTCGCGGATTGTCAGGAAAAAGATCCGGCACTGTCTGAACTCTATATAGTGGAGGGTGACTCTGCGGGTGGCTCAGCAAAACAGGGGCGTAACCGTAAAAACCAGGCGATTTTGCCGTTGAAAGGTAAAATCCTCAACGTTGAGAAAGCACGCTTTGATAAAATGCTGTCCTCGCAGGAAGTCGCGACATTGATCACCGCAATGGGCTGTGGGATTGGCCGGGACGAGTACAACCCGGATAAAACTCGCTATCACCGCATCATTATCATGACCGATGCCGACGTCGATGGTTCTCACATCCGTACGTTGTTGCTGACCTTCTTCTATCGTCAAATGCCGGAAATTATTGAGCGCGGCTATATCTATATTGCTCAACCACCGCTGTATAAGGTGAAGAAAGGTAAGCAGGAAACTTATATTAAAGATGAGCCGGGCCTGATTCAGTACCTTGCCAGCCTGGCCCTTGAGAAAGCATCACTGCACGTGAATGCAGATGCGCCAGGTATCACGGGTGTGCACCTTGAGAAGATGGTGCGCGACTATCAGTTTTCTGTGGACACCATTAAGCGCTTGAGCCGTCGTATTCCTCTTCACCTGTTAAACCGCTTGGTGTACGCAGAGAAACTGACACCTGAGTTAGTGAAAGACCAAGAGTTTATGCAGACTTGGGCGGAGTTGTTTGAAGCCGATATGACAAAGATGGAGAAAGATTCTGCGAGTTATACGGTTTCATTGCATGAAGATACCGAGCGCGGTGTTTTCTTGCCTGTGGTACGGCTGCGTCGCCATGGTATCGACACCGACTTCCCGATTAGCTATGAGTTTATCGTCGGTCGTGATTACGCGAAGATGACTGCCATTGGTGGGGAAATTAACGGCCTGGTTGAAGAAGGCGGTTACGTATTGCGTGGTGAACGTAAGCAACCAGTGAAGGACTTTGTGGAAGCCATTGAGTGGTTAATCGGTGAGTCTAAACGCGGCCTCTACGTGCAACGTTACAAAGGTCTTGGTGAAATGAACCCAGAGCAGTTGTGGGAAACCACCATGGACCCGGCGAACCGTCGCATGACTCAGGTGCGCATTGAGGATGCGATTGGCGCTGACCAATTATTCTCAACCCTGATGGGTGATCACGTTGAACCGCGTCGCGCCTTTATCGAAAGCAACGCGCTGAAAGTGGCAAACCTTGACGTGTAGATAGTTTTGCTGCGCACCGCTTTGCAGGCGAAGCCAGGCATAGTGGTGCAGAACTAGTCGTGAAAGCCCCAGGATCCAGATCCCGGGGCTTTTTTATTAGCCTCGCTAAGTGGCTGAATCTTCGAGTATTTCATATACTCTGAACACCGAAGCAAAATAATAAGGTAACCAACACGCCATGTGGGTATCAACAAAAAGTGCGGTACACCGGACACTGCCAGCGATATTAATTGGGTTGTCATTGAGTCTGTCAGGCTGTGCAACGCTGGTCAGCCAGGGTGCCTTGTCGCCCCCGATGCTGGATCTGGATATTCTGACTGATGAGCAAATGGCGGCGGTTGGCTATAGTTCCGGTTTCTACTGTGCTGAGGGTGAATTGTCAGCTACAAAACCAGACCACGGCGATTCAGTTGCCTGTTTGGCGTATCTTCAGGCGCCTGCATACCACCAGGCAAACAGGGTGCTGTGGCGTGCAGAGGCCGCGAGTTGGGCGGAGCAAGCGCCTATTTCCACCAGCGCCATGGAAGTGCGCCTGCGTTTCTGGCCTGCCGCCGCGGTTGTATCATCACCTTTAGCCGAAAGCATAGAGCTCTCTAGTGATGACACCAGTGACCATGTGGTGATGCCTTATGTGATTGAGCTCAACACCACTCGTGGCGATGATACACTGTCTATGGTGCTTGACCACCCGGTTACCGATGAGGTTCAAGGTACCTACGTACTGATACATGGTTTCAGAACCAATAAAGAGTCGCTATTCTTTGTTGCCGAGGCATTAAGGTATTATGGGTATGAGGTTATCCTGGTGGATTTGTTCGGCCACGGTGACTCAAGCGGAGAATTCAGCTTCAGCGGTAAGCCTGATGCGCAGCAGATATCCGCGTTGATTGATGAACTCGCGCCGCAGGGTCCCTTACATCTACTGGGCATGTCTATGGGCGGCAGCACAGCGACCCATCTTACTGAACAACGTGACGATATTCAGAGCCTGACCTTGTTGGCACCAATGCTGGAATTCGTCGATGCATTCGTCGATGCCGGTCGTGCCTATACCCGGGCAGCCCATTTGGTACCACAAAGCACCTTACAAAAGGGGGCGCAATATGCGCTGGATGAGGCAGGTACTGCGAAGGAAGATACGGCGGTGGTGCAACGTGTGGCTGAGCTGAATGTTCCTGTGCTGATCATGGGGTCGGCGAATGACAAAATTTCGCCATTAAGTAAACTGGAAAAGCTGGCGAGCGAGCAGGTCACTGTTTTCGCAGTTCAGCCCCGTACGCACCATGGGATGATCCTATGGGACAGTGAAGATGTTCACTATTGGTACCAATGGATAGAATCGAGGGGTGCGGATTAACTCAATCCGTTGGTATTAAAAAAGGGATGCTGCTGAAAAGCGGCATCCCTTTTTTGTGTTGGCTATATAAATATAAGCGAAGCGATTTAAGACTGCAGCAACGAGATATCTGCGATATCGAGAAACTGAGCGCGTAGGTCCTGTAGCAATGCCAGGCGATTCTGACGTACGGCGTCATCGTCAGCGTTGACCATGACATTGTCAAAGAAGCTATCCACAGGTTGGCGTAAGCCCGCTAAATGGCTCAGGGCTGCGTCGTAATCGCCACTGTCCAGGCTTGAGGAGACTTCACCCTTAACACCCTGTAACGCTTGATACAGCTCGATTTCAGCGGCCTCTGTGAGTAACTGCGGATTAACTTCAGGCGCAACGGCTTCGGCTTTGGCTAAAATGTTGCCTACACGCTTATTGGCAGCGGCTAGGGCTTCTGCTTCGGCGTTATCTCTGAATTGATTAACCGCTTGAATACGACGATCAAAATCGTAAGCAACCGTGGGTCGACGGGCGAGTACCGCCTGAATCACATCAACACGAATGCCTTGCTCTTCGTAGTATGCGCGAAAACGGCCAAGTAAAAAGTCCACTACCTGTTTAATTAATGTATCGCTATGCTCGATTTTGTCACCGTAACCAACCGCAGCGTTATGTACCAATTCATTGAGATCCAGGGGCAGTTGTTTCTCCACTAAGATACGTAACATGCCAATGGCTGCACGGCGCAAGGCGAATGGGTCACGATCGCCTTTTGGGGTCTGGCCAATGCCAAATATACCCACCAGGGTATCGAGCTTGTCAGCCAACGCTACCGCGCAACCGACTTTACTGTCTGGCAAAGTATCTCCGGCGAAGCGAGGGTGATAATGCGCTTCAATGGCTGTGGCCACAAGCTCACTCTCCCCATCAAGGCGCGCGTAGTGCATGCCCATGATGCCCTGAACTTCAGGAAACTCCATGACCATGTCTGACATGAGGTCCGCTTTGGCCAGCAGGCCTGCACGGGCTGCGGCTTTGGCGTCGTCATTCAGGTCGCTGGCGATTTGCTGTGATAACAGGCTGATGCGTTCTGCCTTCTCACCTAAGGTGCCCAGTTGTTTTTGGAACAAGACCGTATTGAGCTTTGCTACCCGGTCAACGAGTTTGGTTTTCTGATCAGTGGTAAAGAAGAACTGTGCATCCGCAAGGCGAGGGCGCACGACTTTCTCATTGCCTTCGATGACCTGGCGAGGGTCTTTACTCTCGATATTACTGATAAAAATAAATCGCGGTAGCAGGTCGCCTTGTTTACTTTCCAATGGGAAATAACGCTGATCATCTTTCATCGTATAGATAAGCGCTTCTTTCGGTACCTGCAAAAAGCTTTCAGCAAAGCCGGCCACATGGGCAACAGGCCATTCCACCAAAGAGGCAACTTCGTCAAGTAAGTCCTCATCCATCACGGGGTTGGCGTGTTCCTGATCCGCCAGCTCTTCTATTTGTTCACGTATCACCGCTTTACGCTGTTCGAAGTCCACCAACACGTGGGCGTCGGCCATTTGTTCAATGTAACTGCCAGCGCTTTGAATGGTAAGGAGCTCAGGGTGATGAAAACGATGCCCGGTCACCTTATTTGAGCTTTTAATACCCAATACGCTCAAATCAACCACGTCTTCGCCAAATAGCACCGTTACCTGATGCACCGGACGAATGAAGCTATGGTTGGTGGTGCCCCAACGCATGGGCCGTGGGATTGGAAGCTGCTTTAACGCTTTTTCGATAAAAGCCTGCAGCAGGCTGGTCACCGGCTGGCCTTTTTCTACCGCTTTGTGCAGCAGCCATTCGCCTTTATCGGTGACTAAGCGCTCGGCCTGATCAATCTCAATGCCATTACCCCGGGCCCAGCCAAGGGCGGCTTTGGTTGGTGTGCCATCTTCGGCGAACGCAGCAGAGACCGCAGGACCACGTTTCTCAACTATCTTGTCCGCTTGCTCGCTTTGTAGGTCAGTGATAATTACGGCTAGTCGGCGAGGTGAGTTAGGGCTTTTAGCCGAAGTGAATACTAACTCACTTTCCTTGAGTTGCGTCTCAATACTGAGTGCGAAACTCTGTGCCAGCGCCTGCAATGACTTTGGTGGCAGCTCTTCGGTGCCCAGTTCAATGAGTAAATCCTTGGTGATCATGATGGTCAGGTCCTTACTTATTCTGTTCAGCAGAAGCGCTACTTTGATTCGGTGACTTAGCTAACGGGAAGCCCAAAGCTTCACGAGCTGCGTAATAGGTTTCTGCACAGGCTTTGGCCATGGTACGTACGCGCAGTATATAGCGCTGACGTTCGGTCACTGAGATAGCGTGGCGTGCGTCTAGCAGATTGAAGGCGTGTGAGGCGCGCATGACTTGCTCATAAGCAGGCAAAGGTAGATTGTGCTCAATGAGCAGCTCACACTCTTTTTCACAGGCTTCAAAGCGGGCGAACAATACATCTACGTCGGCATGTTCAAAGTTATATGTGGACTGCTCGACTTCGTTTTGGTGGAAGACATCGCCATACAGGATCTTGCCGCGGGGACCGTCCGCCCAAACCAGGTCGTAAATGCTGTCGACGTCCTGAATGTACATGGCCAGGCGTTCCAGGCCGTAGGTGATTTCACCAGCCACAGGCTTGCACTCAAGGCCACCCACTTGCTGGAAATAAGTAAACTGAGTCACTTCCATGCCATTCAACCACACTTCCCAGCCCAGGCCCCAGGCGCCAAGGGTTGGTGATTCCCAGTTATCTTCTACAAAGCGGATGTCGTGGACCAGTGGGTCGAAACCGAGCATGCGCAGAGATTCTAAGTAGAGTTCCTGAATATCAGCAGGGGAAGGCTTTAAGATGACCTGAAACTGATAGTAATGCTGCAAACGGTTCGGGTTCTCGCCATAGCGGCCATCGGTGGGGCGGCGGCAGGGCTGCACATAGGCAAAGTTGGCAGGCTCCGGGCCAATTGAGCGTAAAAACGTTTGCGGGTGGAAGGTCCCCGCGCCGACTTCCATATCCAGCGGTTGCACAATGGCGCAGCCTTTTTGTGCCCAAAAGTCCTGTAGGGCCAGGATCAGCCCCTGAAATGTTTTAACGTCAAATTTTTGCATCAGATATCCACTTAATTTGGCCGATTATGTGCTGTAAAGCGCCATAGTATTATGTGATTATACCCTGACCAAGCGCCCGATTTATAGGGAGTAAGCAGGTTGAATAGCGCACAAAGTGACATAAAACGCTGCCCATGGTGTGGCAACGCCCCTGATTATCAAGAATACCATGATCAAGTATGGGGCAGACCGGTGCATGATGCGCAGGATCTTTTCGCTAAACTCTGCCTTGATGGCCAGCAGGCGGGGCTCAGTTGGATCACCATATTGCGCAAGCAAGCGGCCTATGAAGCGGCATTTCTTAATTTCGATCCCGTTGGGTTAAGTAAAATACAAGGGGCAGAACGCGAGGCGTTTATTGCTGAGCAGATGACCAACGCCGGCATTGTCCGTAACCGTTTAAAGATAGCGTCTATTTTTAAGAATGCGGACGGCTATGTGAAGTTACAGCAACAAGGCGAGAATTTCAGTGAGTTCCTATGGCAGTTTGTTGACCACCAGGTGATTGATAATAAGCCTGCCAGTATGGCCGACATACCCACGCAAAGCGAACAGTCATTGGCGATGTCCAAGGCGTTAAAAAAGGCCGGCTTCACCTTTGTCGGGCCGACCATTTGCTATGCCTTTATGCAGGCGGTGGGGATGATCAATGACCACCTGCAGGATTGTCATGTGCGTCCGCTTTAGGGGTGTTTGTCGCTCAAGTGCGATACAGCTGTGTGACGCGCAAGCGCAAGAGAAGAACTAGTGCAATAAGACCACTAACGGTCATTGTGATACCTACCAACATCAACCAGCCGTTTTGCGCGCGGGAGACCTGAGTGGGCGCATCTACAACCCGGTACAAGCGACGGTTGCCGTTTTCCAGTTGGCGCTCGAAGGTGTTCTCCAGCGGCTGAAAACTTTGGATGCTGTTGTATTCGACCCGGTTGTACTGAGCCACTTCTGCTTGCCGTACTTCAGGTATGAGTTCGCTATTTTCATTCCAGCTGACCATACGCGGAAAAGCCCGTCGCCAACCTCCATGAAAATAGTCGGAGGGTTCTCCCGGCTGTATTTCACCCCGTGACTCATAGCTATACTGTAATTCCGGGAAAAATGCCTTGCTATAACCCGCGTAGAATAGCGCGCAACCAATGCCGATAGTAAGGGTAAATAACGCTATCAGGACAACGCTGCGGCGCTGAGACTGCTGCTGAAACCTGTCCATATGGGTACGGATAGATTCAATGTGCATCACTTTAGGGTCCGCCGAGCGGGTATCAAGCTGTGCACAAAGGTCGGAGATATCCAAATTAAGTGCCTTTATAACCCGCTTAAGGATATCGTCCGAGGGGTACGAATGATCGTTCTCCAGCTTCGACAGATAAGACTGTTCAATTTGCGCTTTGTTGGCGAGCTCTGGCTGAGAAAGCCCCTGTTGCTGGCGATGGTGGCGAATAATTTCACCTAAAGTCATAGTGCCTGAAGTCATGCTAAGTCCCTTTAATGGATTGGTTGGAACCTTATTCTTGGGTATTCCTTGGGGGATAAGTAGATGAATATACATGAATATCGGGGAAATTCGGCGAATTGATTGGTAGGATACGGCCAGTTCATTTGAAAAACGAAGCAGGCCCACCTTTTGGCGCGTCTGTCACCTGATCAGCGAGGTCTGAATAATGGTTGAGATTAAAGCGGTAGATTATACCAACAGCAAACAAGCCAATGAATTGATAAGCCTGCTCGAAGCCTATGCGCAGGACCCCATGGGTGGCGGAGAAGCCTTGCCTGACACGACCAAAGCAACGCTCATTGCTGAAATGCAAAAACGCGACGGGGTATACAGCTTTATCGCCTATAAAGACAACCAGGCAGTGGGTTTGGTTAATTGTGTGGAAGGCTTTTCTACCTTTGCGGCTAAGCCGTTGTGTAACATTCATGATATCGCAGTGCTGGATGGTCATCGCGGTGAGGGGATTGCTCAGGCGCTGATGCAGCGGGTGTGTGAGGCCGCCAGTGAGCGTGGTTGCTGCAAAGTGACCTTAGAGGTGTTGACGGGGAATACACGCGCTCGTGACGCTTATGCGCACTTTGGTTTCAAGCCGTATCAGCTCGACCCAACCCTGGGTTCAGCGGAGTTTTGGGAATATAAGCTGTAACTATTGCTTCAGCCCTTTTTGAATCAGGTAATGGTAAGGCGTGCGCTCAGTTTGCTGAGCCAGTAACTCATGATCCATAAAGCGGCAGAAACTTGGAATATCGCGGGTGGTTGCCGGGTCATCGGCAATTACCAGCAAGGTTTCGCCGTCGTCCATTTTGCGAATTTTCGCGCGGATCAGCATGACCGGTTCGGGGCAGCGTAAGCCTAAGGTATCCAGCTCGTGATCTGCATGGTTGAAAGGCGCCACGGGTGATACTCCTTGTTAAATCAAAGCCTGAACACTTGAGGTTAACTAAGTGCCTGTTGCAAGCGTAAATATAGCATGACCCGCAGCGGCAGAAAAAGAAAAGGGGCTCACCAGGAGCCCCTTTTACGCTGTTTTATAAACGTTTGGTTAAACGCGCTCGTATACCGTCGCGATACCCTGACCTAAACCAATACACATGGTGGCCAGGCCTAAGGTTGCGTCTTTACGCTCCATCAGGTTGATCAGTGTGGTGGAGATACGTGCACCCGAGCAACCCAGCGGGTGTCCCAGTGCAATGGCGCCACCATTGAGGTTCACTTTGCTGTCCATGACATCCAGCATGTCGAGACCTTTCATCACCGAAAGAGCCTGGGCTGCGAATGCTTCGTTGAGCTCAAACAAATCGATATCCGCCAGGCTTAAGCCAGCACGTTGCAACGCTTTTTGCGTTGCTGGAACCGGGCCATAACCCATAATGCTTGGATCACAACCTGCCACCGCCATCGACCGAATCTTAACGCGCGGCGTTAAACCCAGTTCTTTGGCTTTATCCGCTGACATAATTAAAGTCGCCGCAGCACCGTCAGAAATCGCAGACGAGGTACCGGCAGTCACCGTACCATTGGCCGGGTCAAAGACCGGACGCAGGCCAGCAAGGCCTTCAACGGTAGTTTCCGGGCGTACCACTTCGTCGTGCTTGACGCGATGCAGCGCACCGTCCGCGTTATGGCCATTGATGGCATGGATTTCATTGTCAAAACCGCCGTCAACGTTAGCTGCGTGCGCTAATTTATGAGACCGGGCACCAAATTCGTCCTGCATTTCCCGGCTGATGCCGAATTTACGGCCAAGCAGCTCTGCGGTCATGCCCATAGAACCTGATGCTTTAGCCACAGACTTGTTCATACCCGGGTGGAAATCAACGCCGTGCATCATCGGGACGTGACCCATATGCTCAACACCACCAGCGATATAAATGTCGCCGTGACCGGTCTGGATGGCGCGTGTTGCATCATGAATGGCTTGCATGGACGAGCCACACAAACGGTTCACGGTGACCCCAGGAATGCTGTGCGGCAGCCCGGCGATCAATGATGCATTTCGCGCAATATTAAAGCCTTGTTCCAGGGTTTGTTGCACACAACCCCAGTAGATGTCTTCGATTTCGTTGACATCAAAGCCCGGATTACGCTCAATCAGGCCTTTCATTAATTCAGCTGAAAGGTCTTCGGCCCGCGTGTTGCGAAATACGCCGCCTTTCGAACGGCCCATTGGCGTGCGGATACAATCTACAATGACTACGTCTTTCATAATCTTCTCCGTTCGAGTTAGCTGTTAAAGTAGGATTCGCCGGCTTCTGCTTTCTTACGCAGTTCGTCGGTTACCTGATACATCTCACCTAAATGAGCGTACTTGTCAGCCAACTCTACAAAATTCTTTAAGCCCAGGGTCTCGAGGTAACGGAATGCGCCACCACGGAATGGAGGGAAGCCGATGCCGTACAGTAACGCCATATCCGCTTCTTCGGGGCTAGCGATAATGTCATCTTCATAGCAACGAATCACTTCGTTGATCATTGGCACCATGCAGCGGGCGATAATCTCGTCCGCGTCTGCATCGCCTTTTTTCTCACCAATCACGTCATAAACATCGGCGTTGACTTCCTTCACCGGGCGACCGCGCTTATCGGTGCTGTATTCGTAGAAACCTTTACCGTTCTTCTGACCATAACGGTTCGCTGCTGCCAGCTTGGCAATGGCACCGTTTTCGTCACGAGGCATGCGGCTCGGGAAGCCTTCTGCCATCACGTGCGTGGCGTGATCAGAGGTATCAATACCCACGACGTCACTTAAGTAAGCAGGGCCCATTGGCCAGCCGAACTGCTTCTCCATCACCTTATCGATTTTCGGGAAGTCGACACCGTCATCCAGCAGCATGCTAAAGCCTGCGAAGTATGGGAACAGCACACGGTTTACAAAGAAGCCAGGGCAGTCATTGACCACAATCGGGGTTTTACCCATTTGCAGCGCGTATGCAGTGACCGCTGCGATGGTGTCTTCTGAAGTGTCTTTGCCGCGGATAATTTCAACCAGTGGCATTTTGTGCACCGGATTGAAGAAATGCATGCCGCAGAAGCGGGCAGGGTTCTTCAGGTTAGTCGCCAGGCGGTCGATTGAAATCGTCGAGGTGTTTGAGGTGATGATCGCATCCTCCGCTACCACGCCTTCAATCTCAGCCAGTACCGCGCCTTTCACTTTCGGGTTCTCAACTACGGCTTCAACGATAATGTCGACGTTCTCAAGCTCGTTGTTGTGCAGCGTAGGCACGATGTTATTCAGCGTTTTGGCAACCATCTCTGGCTTTACTTTACCGCGCTGTACGCCTTTGCCGAGAATCTTCGCCGCTTCGTTCAGGCCTAAGTCCAGCTGCTCCTGCTTGATGTCCTTCATCACTGCAGGGACACCTCTTGACGCCGACTGGTAAGCGATACCGCCACCCATGATGCCTGCACCTAAAACGCCAGCGCGCTTTATCGCTTTGCTAGCAGACTTCGCTGCTTTCTTGCTCTTGCCTTTCACCATCTGGTCAGCGAGGAAAATACCAACCTGGGCCCGGGCTGCGTCCGTTTGCGTAAGTTTTACAAACAGTTCGTTTTCGATGTTCAGGGCACCTTCGCGACCTTCACCAGCACCACGCTCAACTACTTCAACGGCGGCGTGCGGGGCAGGGTAATGTTTGCCGGCTTTAGCGAACACTAAGGCTTTAGCGGTGCTGAATGTCATTAAGCGTTCTGTGTCATTGGCCTTCAGTGCTTCCAGCTTAGGCTGGCGCTTTGCCTGCCAATCAAGGTCACCTGCGATGGCGTCTTTGACCATGCTCAGCGCGGCCTGCTTAAGTTTGCCCTCGACCGCAATGGCATCAATCAGGCCAATGCTGAGTGCTTTTTCAGGCTTATGGTTGGCACCAGTGGTAATCGCTTCTAGTGCATTGTCCGGACCAATCACGCGAGGCAAGCGAACGGTGCCGCCGAACCCAGGAATGAGCCCAAGCTTCACTTCTGGCAAGCCAATCACCGCGGTGTCGTCTACAACCCGGTAGTCACAGGCGAGTATCGCTTCACAGCCGCCACCCAATGCAAAGCCGCTTACAGCTGCTACGCTTGGAACTGGCAGGTCTTCAAGCTTGTCGAATACACGGGACGCCATATGCACCCAGGATTTAGTTTTATCTAAATCTGCAAACAGGGTTAGGAATTCAGTGATATCAGCGCCTACAATAAATGTAGACTTGCTGCTGGTCAGGATGACACCCTTCAGGTCGCTTTGTTTATGCAGTGCGTCTAAAGCAGTGTTTAATTCGTTCAGGGTCTTTTCGTCAAACTTATTGACGGAGCCTGGAGCGTCGAATTGAAGTTCGGCAATACCGTCTTCAATAAAATCGACGTGGAGGTTTTCACCTTGGTAGATCATCGTGGGTCTCCCATTTGTTTACGGCCCATGCCGTTAACCGTTTACTACGTTCAATGGTGCTTAAAGTATGGAACAAAAATGTGGCACTAATCATCCCATATTGCAACAGAGATTTAAACAGGTGTTTAAAAGCATTGCGCTGCCGTTGGTTTGCCTGCTTATCGCCCAACCTGTTGTTGCAAATGAGTCGGTCGCTAAAGAGCTCAGTCTATTACCTAATCATATAGAAAGTATGCGCGAAGGATTTGCAGACGCTGAGCGCCGTGCCAGCCGCGCAACAGAATATGAGTTCGCTGCGCTGTATGAAGAATTTTCCGACTATCCGCTATGGCCATATATAGAGTCAGCCTATCTACAAAACAACCTGTCGCTGGATCAGGAACCACTCATATTATCGTTCCTGCAGCAGTATTATGGAAGTCCGGCTGAGCGCGCGGTGCGCGAGGCATGGCTTAATTACCTGGCACGGCGCAATGACGCCGAACGCTACACCAGGGATTTTGTGAACCGTGGCAGCACCCGCGAAATGTGCCGTTATCTTGGGTACCGACTGCAGTTAACTGATGATGCGACAGAGCTTAAGGACGAGATTTGGCCCTTAGTGGAGCAACGTTGGGTTCAGCCATCGAGCCAGCCGCGGTTATGCGATCCGGTGTTTCGCCAGTGGACGGCTGCAGGGCAACGTACCCAGGACGTTGTTTGGCAGCGGTTTGACCAAGCTGTGCAGGCCAGTAACTGGAACATGGCCCGCTACATAAGAAGCTTATTGGACGATGAATACGAAGCCGGCGCTACCCAGTTAGCAAACGATATTATGTCCCTGCGCCAAAGACCAGCAAGGGTCGCTAATTTCGCTCAATTTCCCGCCGACTCTGAGCGCGCCCGTGATCACGTTTACGCTGCGCTGCAACAGATGGCCTGGCGTGATGTCGGGTTAGTTCAACGTGTATGGCCACAGCTACGCCAACATTTCGACTTTACGCCTGCTCAGGTCAATGTGACCGAGAGCCAGGTTGGCGTGGTGCTCGCTGTGCGTAATGAGCCTGAAGCGAGAGCATGGTTCGAGCAAATTGATTTGGCGGCTTTACGGCCAGCCGGGCAGCATTGGTATTTAGCAACATTATTACGTGAGCGTGATTTTACCGCCGTACTTGAGTTTACTGAGTTAATGGATGAAGGTGCACAACGCCAGTATTGGCGAGCACGTTCACTGGGCGAGCTCAACCGCCCTGTGGAAAGTGAGGCAGAGTGGCGCGAACTGGCCGAATCTCGCCATTACTACGGGTTTATGGCGGCTGCGCAACTGGATATTGAACCTAATCTCACTCGCGAAAGGGTTACCGCAGAACCGCAACATACAGAGTCGCTAATGAATCGGCCTGAGGTACAAAGAGCCTTTGAATTACGCCAGCTTGAACGCTATTTTGATGCGCGCCGTGAGTGGAACCTGGCACGTGCCCGGATCACCTCAGACGAGCAGGTTGCTGCTGCGTTACTAATGTACGACTGGGGCTGGCTTGATCAGAGTATTCGTGAGTTCGCGGCGCTGGGCTTAACCCAGGATCTGGATCGTCGTTTCCCCCTTGGTTTTGAGGCGGCGCTACGAGATCAGGCCGGCGCCAATGACATTGATGTCGCTTGGGCGTTTGCGATTATTCGTCGGGAAAGTGCCTTTCAAACCGACGCGCTGTCACCTGCTGGGGCGCGAGGGCTGATGCAAATCATGCCGGACACCGCGGCTCATCTGGAGCGTTCAGGGGTAGGGCGCAACCCTCGACGGCCAACAGACCTGAATAATCCAGAGGATAATATCCGTTTAGGTACCCGCTACCTTGCCGACTTACTGCGTCGTAACGACAACAACTGGTTGCTGGCGACCGCCAGCTATAATGCTGGCTATTACCGAGTGCAGGAGTGGATCCCACAGGCACAGGTACCGGTAGATATTTGGATTGAAACGATCCCCTATCAGGAAACGCGTGACTATGTGAAAGCGGTCCTTACCTATCAGCAGATTTATACGAATCTGCTTGGACGTGATGACAAGCTGATGCAACACATGCATAGTATGCTTATGAACCCTGATGGAGGCCTCTGTGACGATGCCAGGACCGACGCCCAACCAATTGCAGTCTGCTAATTTTTTTACCGAACATTTTGAGCAATTGCGAACCCGGTATGACCGCCTGCTGATAGCCAATGAACTTGATGTTCTGGCTATTCATGCAGGCCAGGTTAAGCGTCACTTTATGGATGACAGCGAATACCCGTTCCGGGTGAATCCGCATTTTAAGGCGCTTTGCCCCATGCTCGATGCGGTGCATTCGTGGATTCTGGTGCGTGCCGGGCAGAAGCCAACATTGGTGCTGTTCGCGGCCCAGGACTACTGGCAACCAAGCCCCGAAATCGACCATGCTGACTGGCTTTCCATGTTCCACGTGGAACTTATTTCCGCCCCACATGAGATTGAGCGCTTCTTACCTTACGAAAAGTCACGAACCGCATATTTAGGTGAGCACATCGAGGTGGCTCAAGCGCTTGGTATTATCGATGTAAACCCAGAGCGGGTGGTCAATTACCTGCACTATCAGCGATTATTTAAAACAGACTATGAGATAGATTGTATTCAGCAGGCTAATTTAATTGCCATACGTGGCCATGAGGCCGCAGAGGCTGCGTACTTTAATGGCCTTAGCGAGTACGGGTGTTGGCTGGCGTACCTGAACGCCACGCAGCAAAGCCCACGCGAGGCACCTTATGAGCACATCATTGCACACAACCAGCACGCCGCTATTTTACATTACCGCGGTAAAACGACGACCACCTTGGCAGAAGATAAACGCTACTCAATGTTGATTGATGCAGGGGCGAGCTACCGAGGGTACGCCGCTGATATTAGCCGTACGTATGCCCATCATGACGGTGAGTTCGCAGCCTTGATTGAGGCGATGAACGGGTTGACCTTACGCTTAATTGAATGGATAAAACCGAATCGAACCTATGCAGCACTGCATGAACAGGCTCACCTGGGTGTCGCGCAGATCCTCAAAGGCATGGGTTGGGTGGATATGGATGAGGAAGAGATGGTCGCACAGCAAGTGACCCGAGCATTTATGCCTCATGGCTTCGGCCACATGTTAGGACTGCAGGTCCATGACCCCGGTGGTAATCTGGCTGACGCTGGAGGGAAAACTATTAACCCTCCTGAACGCTTTGCAAATCTTAAAACCACCCGTAGAATCGAGCCACGCCACGTTTTGACGATTGAGCCCGGCCTGTATTTTATTGACCCTCTATTAGAACAACTGGCTAGCGGACCTTTCGCCCGCCATGTAAACTGGCGGTCATTAGATGCGATGCGCAAATACGGTGGTGTACGTATCGAAGACAATGTTGTTGTGGGCGAAAGTGGCCCCACAAACCTAACCAGACAACAAGGCTTTGGCTAATGCAAGTTCGGAGTATACTGCGTATTTTAGGGCTTCTTGTTGCTCTGTTTAGTATTACTATCCTGCCACCTATCGCGATCGCGCTTACTTATGATGATGGTGGCGCAGGCGCGTTTTTCTTCGCTTTTTTACTCAGCCTGTTCATTGGCTTCATTCTTTGGTATCCGAATAAAAATCAAAAGAACGAACTCAAAACCCGCGAAGGTTTTGTTATCGTTGTGATGTTCTGGGTGGTGCTTGCTTCAGTGGGGGCGATTCCTTTCTGGATGCCAGATGAGTTCACCTTAAGCTTTACTGACTCGATGTTTGAAGCCTTTTCCGGACTTACTACCACCGGGGCCACAGTGCTGACCGGTATTGACGAGCTACCACATTCCTACCGCTTCTATCGCCAGCAACTGCAATGGTTTGGTGGTATGGGGATTATCGTCCTGGCGGTGGCTATTCTGCCGTTATTAGGCATCGGTGGCATGCAGCTGTACCGCGCTGAAACACCGGGTCCAATGAAAGATAATAAAATGACCCCTCGCATTGCTGATACGGCGAAGCACCTTTGGTACATCTATCTAGGTATTACCACTGCCTGTGCGCTGGCCTATTGGGTCGCTGGTATGGACGCGTTTGATGCGGTGGGCCACGCTATGTCGACGGTGGCGATTGGTGGCTTCTCTACCCATGACGCCAGCCTGGGCTATTACGAGAGTGGCTGGGTGAACCTGGTAGCGATTATATTTTTGCTGATCGCTGGGGTGAACTTTGCACTGCATTTCGGCGCTGTGCGCGGAAAAACCGTCAAAGGTTATTTTTACGACCCGGAACTGAGGGCGTTTATACTGATTCAGTTCGTCTTGATTCTGGTTTGTACTGTGACCTTGGTGTTATTCCAATGGCATGACGACCTCTGGGCGTCTGTCTCACACGGTGCGCTGCAGGCTGTGTCTATAGCGACGACCGCGGGTTTTACCACCGATAACTATTCAGTGTGGCCAGTATTTTTGCCGGTGCTGTTGATATTCGCCAGCTTTATTGGCGGCTCGGCGGGGTCTACCGGTGGTGGCTTAAAGGTTATTCGCGTGCTTCTGCTATTCCGCCAGGGCGTCCGCGAGCTTAACCGACTGGTCCACCCGCGCGGCGTGTTTGTGGTTAAGTATGGTAACCGGCCGTTACCCGACCGGGTGGTGCAGGCAGTCTGGGGTTTTTTTGCCGCCTATGCACTGGTCTTCGTTTGTATCATGCTTGCATTTATTGCCAGCGGCCTTGATGACTACTCGGCATTTGGCGCGACGGCGGCAACCCTGAATAACCTCGGCCCAGGCTTAGGTGCGGTGGCTGCGAACTTTCAGGATGTGAGTAATATGGGTAAGTGGGTGGCTATTCTGGCGATGCTGTTTGGCCGCCTCGAGGTATTCACTCTATTGGTGCTATTTACACCAACTTTCTGGCGTGGCTAAACCTGAGCCTTGCACTCAGGTAGCCTGACTGCCGGCAGACGCTAGAAAAATAACGCGCTGGGTTCGAACAAGCGCTCAACGTCGCTGACATATTTCTTATCAACCAAAAACATCACCACGTGATCGTCGGCATGAATGACGGTCTCGCCTTGGGCTATGATGGTTTTGCTACCGCGTACGATAGCGCCAATGGTCGCGCCCGGCGGAAGTTTAATTTCATTGATAGATTTGCCGATGACCTTAGAGGTCTTTTCGTCGCCATGGGCAATGGCTTCAATGGCTTCTGCTGCGCCTTTACGCAGTGAATATACGTTGACGATGTCACCGCGGCGGATGTGTCTCAACAGCGCCGATATTGTGGCGTTTTGCGGCGATATGGCGATATCAATGTCTCCGCCCTGAACCAAATCAACATACGCACTGCGCTGGATCAGCACCATGGTTTTCTTGGCCCCCATGCGCTTGGCCAGCATGGCCGACATAATATTGGCTTCATCGTCGTTGGTTACCGCGACAAACACATCAATGTCTTCAATATGCTCTTCACTTAACATCTGCTGATCAGACGCATCCCCTTGTAATACCAGGGTGTGCTCTAAGCTGGCTGAGAGGTATTCAGCGCGTTCCGCCTTGGCTTCTACCAGCTTGACCCGGTGCGTACGTTCAAGGGCTTTAGCAAGCCCGGCACCAACTAAGCCACCGCCAACGATCATAATTCGTCGGTAGGTGTCTTCGAGCCGTTGTAACTCCTCCATGACCACGCGAATATTGTTGGTGTCAGCCACGAAAAAGACTTCGTCGTCCGCTTCAATCACCGTGCTACCCATTGGGCGAATGGCACGGCCCTGCCGAAAAATAGCGGCGACCCGGGCATCTACATTGGGAATGTGCTGTTTTAAAGTCGAAATCGCATGGCCGACCAGCTTACCGCCATAATATGCGCGCACCGCCACCAGGCTCACTTTACCGGATGCGAACTCCATCACCTGCAGTGCGCCGGGATAATCAATAAGACGTTTAATGTAGTTTGTTACCAGTTGCTCTGGGGCAATCAGGTGGTCCACCGGCATATCCTGGTTGTGGAACAGCTTGTCTTTGTAACGGATATATTGCTCGGAGCGAATACGGGCGATTTTCGTCGGGGTGTTGAACATACTATAAGCTATCTGGCACGACAGCATGTTTACTTCATCGGTACTGGTGACCGCAATGAGCATGTCAGCGTCTTCGGCCCCGGCTATTTGCAAGGTATCAGGGTGAGCGCCGTTACCGATAACAACGCGCAAGTCATACTTTTCCTGCAACTCGGCCAGGCGGTGACGGTCGGGGTCAATAATCGTGATTTCATTTTGCTCACCAACCAGATTTTCAGCAAGCGTGGTGCCGACTTGTCCTGCACCTACAATAATGATCTTCATCGTCTAGTGTTACCCTTTTTAATCGACTCTGCAGCTGAGCTCATGGCTACCAGTGTAAGGCATGGGTGGGTTTATGCCTGCGCTTTTTCTAAGCGTGCATAATAAAATCCGTCGTGTCCATTCATTTGCGGTAACCATTGCAAACCAACCGCAGACTCTGCACCGACCTGCTGCTGCCGTGCATTCAAGTGACGCACTTGTAGTGCTTGCTCATCGGTGATCGGCGCAAAGGGAATCAGCTGCGCATCATTGTGCGTGGCCAGAAATGCTGCAATTTGTGCTTGATTTTCTTCAGGTAAAACCGAGCAGGTGGCATAGACCAGAGTGCCACCAGGTTGTAACAGCTGCCACAGGTTATCGAGAATAGCGCGCTGGAGCTGCACTAAAGCGTCGATGTCAGCGTCGAGGCGCAACCATTTAATATCAGGGTGGCGACGGATCACGCCAGTGGCCGAACAGGGGGCATCGAGCAAAATATGGTCGTAGCGCTCACCGTTCCACCAGCCCTGCTCACTTGCATCACCAACCAGAGTGCGCGCCTGCAGCTTTAGGCGGGACAGGTTTTCGGCCACTCGCTGCATGCGTTGCTCATCAATGTCTAGTGCATCCAGCTTGATGTCATAGTGTTCAAGCAGGTGAGCCGTTTTACCGCCCGGCGCCGCGCAGGCATCGAGAACTCGTTGACCCGGCTGAATGGGTAATAGTTGCACGGCGAACTGAGCGGCACCGTCCTGCACCGAGACTGCGCCGTCGGTGAAGCCTGGCAGGCGAGTCACATCGCAGGGTTCAACTAGCTTAAGGGCATCCGGCAGTGGTTCTATACGCTGCGCTTGAATGCCATTGTCTGCCAGCAAGGTCTGATATTGTTCACTGCTTAACTGTTGTTCAGTTAAGTAACGCTGGTTGAGGCGCAGCCACATTGGCGGTTGCACCTGATTAGCCTCAATGATGGCTTGCCAATCGTCTGGATACGCATGCTGTAAGCGTTTCACCAGCCAGCCCGGGTGGTTGTTCGATTTACCTGGGGTGCTGTTGAGTTGTGCTTCGAGGGCCTGCTGCTGGCGCTGAAAACTGCGTAAGACACCGTTGACCAGGCCTTTAAACGCCTTTTGTCGGAGTATCGGCGTAGCGTCCACCGTAGCTGATACCGCAGCATGTTCCGCCGTTCGCATCGCCCGTAACTGATAAATACCAGTTAACAGCAAATAGTGGACAATCCGCACCTTACTCTTTAACGGTTTGTCGAGTAATTGGCTAAGTAACCATTCCAGGGTTGGTAATTCTCGCAGAACACCAAAAGCTATCGCCTGGGTAAACCCTTTGTCTTCAGGGGAAAGTTTAAACTTACTGACAGCTTCAGGCAGCGCCTGGTTTAATGATCGCTGGTGCTGTAACACTTGCTGCAGGCTATATGCGGCAGCAGCACGGGTAGCCGCGCCCTTGGCCGGGGACAAACTCACGAATGCGCCTCGCCAGGCCCGGCATCAAGTTGCTGACCCGGTGCAAAAAGCTCACTGCGGGCGTTCAACAGCTCACTTGCGGACATTGGCTTTTTGCCGATAGGCTGAATGCGGGTCATTAAGAGAAGCCCTTCGCCGGTGGTGACAGCGATACCGCGTTTATCGGCGGCGACAATAGTGCCTGGGGGTTGGGCAACAGGTTTTTCCACCACGTCTGCCTGAATTAACTTGAAGCGCTGGCCCTGTAAGTAAAACTCGGTGCCAGGCCAGGGGGTAAACGCTCGCACGCAGCGCTCAATAAAGGCCGCACCTTGTTGCCAGTCAATAATCGCTTCTGTTTTGTGCAGTTTTTTTGCGTATGTGGCTGCAGCGTTATCTTGCACTTCAGGGGGCAATGTTTTGAGCGCTAGCTGGTCTATCGCCTCAAGCATCGCTTGCGGACCAAATTCGGCAAGCTTGTCGTAAAGGCTGGCGGAGGTGTCATGTGGGTCGATGGCAACACTGTGTTTGAGCAGCATCGGGCCGGTATCTAAGCCAGCGTCCATTTGCATAATGGTAATTCCGGTGATCTGGTCACCGGCCCAAATCGCCCGTTGAATCGGTGCTGCGCCGCGCCAGCGGGGTAATAGTGAGCCATGCACATTGATACAGCCAAGCTTTGGGGTATCGAGCACTGCTTGTGGCAACAGCAAGCCATAGGCAACCACAACCATCAGATCAGCCTGCAGTGCAGCTAAGGTATCAAGATCAGTCTGGGCTTTAAAATTAGCAGGTTGTTCCACTTTGAGATGATGCGCTTCGGCGAGCTGTTTAACCGCACTGGCTTGCAGCTTCTTACCACGCCCTGCAGGACGGTCTGGTTGTGTATATACCGCGACTATTTCATGTTCAGATGTGATCAGCGCGTCTAAATGACGCGCTGCGAAATCGGGGGTACCGGCAAAAATAATGCGCACAGTAAGGGTCCTTTTGCTATTTCTAGTGGTCTCAACAACGCAGCATTGGCGGCTTCAGCGTTTGCAAGATTATGCGTAACGCGCTGCCAGTTTTGCTTCTTTTTCCAGCTTTTTGCGGATCCGCGTGCGCTTTAACGGCGACAGGTAGTCGACAAACAGCTTGCCTTCAAGGTGATCAAGTTCATGCTGAATACAAATAGCGAGCAGGCCTTCCGCTTGCATCGTGAATGTTTCGCCATCGCGGTCCAATGCCTTTACAGTCACTTCGCTGGCGCGTTCAACTTTGGCATAAACGTTAGGGAAACTGAGGCAGCCTTCTTCGTTTTCATGGATACCGTCACGAGCGATGATCTCAGGGTTGATAAATACCAGCGGCTGCTCGTTATGCTCTGAGCAATCGGCAATAAACAGACGTTTGTGCACGTCCACCTGGGTAGCGGCCAGCCCTACGCCCTTAGCGTCGTACATTGTTTCGAACATATTATCGATGATCTCACGCAGCTCATCATCCACACTCGTTACCGGTGTGGCGACGGTGCGCAAGCGCTCATCGGGGTACTCTAAAATGTCTAACTTGGCCATACTTCTACCTCGGGCTTACCGCAAAATTTTAGCAACTGTTCCTCCTGCGCAGCACGCATAAGGAACAGTTTGCACGCTATGGCTTAATTTTAACCCGTAAGCCGCAGAAATCCTAGTAGCCTGGCAATCTAAGACTAGCATTAGGGTATTCGCTCTTTTCGATGCAAGGATGCACCTACCATGATGAAGACCGTCGTAACTCAGGCAATGTTGCCCAACGCCCCCGGCCCCAAGCAAACAGAGACACTCTCAGACGCCGCTTTGCAGGCCTGGTTGTCATATAGTTTCGCGCCAATGAGCCTATTGCACCTGCTTGACAAGCACGATGTCCCGCTTGGCGCCTGTGTGAATGACCCGTTCGCGCAACTTAACCCTTTTTGGCGTAAACAAATGCCGCCGGTGGAGCCTGGCGTACTCAATGCAGTAAAGCGATGGCTGGACGAAGACGAGTCGCATCAGGTGATTTGTCAGGCTAGCGCTCATTATCCAGCAATTCTGGGTGAAATTAGTTGTCCCCCGCGGCTTCTCTATACCTGTGGTGACACTCGGCTGCTGCATCAGCCTATGCTTGCAATCGTTGGTAGTCGTCGGGCGTCCCCTTATGGCTTGAATCAGGCACAAGAGATTAGTAGTGGACTGGTCCGCCATGGTTGGGGTATTTGTAGCGGCATGGCGATGGGTATCGACGGTGCGGCTCACCAGAGCGCTCTGCAAGCTGGTGGCAGCACCGTGGCAGTGCTGGGGTGCGGTGTGGATATTTGCTATCCACCACGACAACGTTCGTTATATCAAGAACTTAAGCAACATGCATTGGTGGTCAGTGAGTTTTATCCTGGGGCACCGGCAAAAAGCGATCATTTTTTGCGTCGCAATCGTATAATAAGTGGCCTGTGTCAGGGCGTGTTTGTGGTTGAAGCCGGTCTGCGTAGTGGTTCACTGTCGACGGCACGCTTTGGTCTGGAACAAAACAGGTTGATTTTTGCTCTGCCAGGGCCAGTGACCCAGCAAAGCTACACTGGAAACCATAAGCTTATTCAGCAGGGTGCGTACCTGGTGACCTCGGCAGAAGATATATTAGCAGAGCTTCCCGTGTTAAAATCGACACAGGATCTTGAAGTTTCTGGCACTAAGCCCGATATAGAGGGTCAGAAAGAGAACCAGCGAAAGCCCTTGGCAAACCAAGATTTGTTAGCTAACGTTGGATTTGAAACCACGTCCATTGACAGTCTGGTTACCCGTACCAGGCTACCAGTGGCTGCTTTAATGAACCAGCTCATTAGTCTTGAGTTGGATGGATGGGTAACTGCAGTGCCTGGCGGCTACGTCAGGGTGAGGAGGGAATAAGCAATGTTTGATATCCTCATGTACTTGTTCGAGAACTATATCCATTCAGAAATGGAAGTGGTTGTTGACCATGATGAGCTGACTGATGAGCTTACCCGTGCAGGCTTTCAGCATCAGGAAATAAATAAAGCACTGGCATGGTTAGAGCGTTTGGCTGATTTACAGGATAGCCAGAAGACGCCTTATCTGAATCGTGCGCCACAAGGCGCAGTAAGAATCTTTACCGATTCTGAAAAAGCGCGTCTGGACACGCCGAGTCAGAGCTTTCTGATTTACCTTGAACAAATCGGCGTGCTTGACTTTACCACCCGTGAGATGGTGTTAGATCGGGTGATGGAACTTGATGCTAAGCAGTTCACTCTTGAAGATTTAAAATGGGTGGTGCTGATGGTGTTATTTAATGTTCCAGGCCGGGAAGATGCCTACTCACAGATGGAAGGTCTGTTGTTTGAAGAACCAGACGGCTTTTTACATTAGTAAATATGCGTTCTGGGTGAGGGAAGAGTGAGCGAGCATAAACCATTATTTGAGCTAGACCCGAACACACGGCACAGCGAGCCATGCCCGCTGTGCCAAAGCCCATTGAAAGTAAAACATATTGGCAGCAACAGCTTTCTCGGTTGCAGCAATTACCCGCATTGTTCCTATACTCGTTCTTTGCACGAAGAAGCGAGCTTTAGCCCTGAGCCGCTCCCGGACAACTTCTGCCCGCGCTGCGATGCGCCACTGATGTTGAAAAAAGGCCGTTACGGTTTTTTTATTGGCTGCAGTGCTTTCCCTGAGTGTGACTACATGGCGGATCCACAACCGGAGCCCACAGCGAGTTTGTGTGCCTGTCCTTCTTGTCGCTCAGGGGAGCTGGTTGAGCGGACTAATAAGTTTGGCAAGGTTTTTTACGCTTGTAATCATTACCCTAAGTGTAAATTCGCCCTCAATCATAAGCCACACCCCAGCCCATGTCCGGATTGTAGTTACCCCGTACTAATTGAAAAGGCAAGCACCGCGGGCACCCGCTTGGTGTGCCCGCAAAAAGCCTGTAGTTACAAGTCAAAGCCTTTATAATGAACCGTCTTATTGCGTGCGCTTTGAACCTTGTCTAAGCGCACATACCCAGGTACAGGAGTTGTTTGGTGAACCAACACGTCGATCCTCTTATTCAGGCGCGCGATGCATTGCGTGAGCATCAGTTAATTGCATATCCAACTGAGGCAGTCTTTGGCCTTGGCTGCGCGCCCTATGACGAAGTTGCGGTACGCAAGTTACTGGCACTTAAACAACGGGATATCAGCAAAGGTTTGATCTTGATTGCGGCGGATTATTCCCAGCTGCTGGAGTACGTAGATGACAATAAAATTGGTCAGGACGTGCGCTTTAAAGTGTTCTCGCACTGGCCGGGGCATATCACCTTGTTGTTACCTGCCCGTGCCGACGTGCCACGATTTTTAAAAGGCGACCACGATACGATTGCCGTTCGGGTCACTGCCCATGAGCCAGCTCGGCAGCTTTGCCGGGCATTAGGCACCGCATTGGTCTCAACCAGCGCCAACCTTAGCGGAGAACCACCATTAACCACCGCGCAGGCGGTGCGTGATGCGTTTGCTGATGATGTGGGTTGGATCATGGAAGGTGATGTAGGTCCGGCAGCTGCACCGAGCAAAATTATTAATCCACTCAACAATGAGGTGATTCGCGGATGAGTGAACATGACACTCAGGAGCACCAATATTTAGCCTTGGTTAAAACTTACCTGATGGATCTGCAGAACGCGATTTGTGCCGAGCTGGAAGCGCTTGACGGCGGCGCACGTTTTGTTGAAGACAGCTGGCTGCGGGAAGACGGCGGCGGTGGCCGCTCTCGGGTACTTAAAGGCGGTAGGGTGTTTGAGCAAGGTGGGGTGAATTTCTCTCATGTATATGGCGCACAAATGCCTGCCTCGGCAACGGCGCACAGACCTGAACTTGCCGGGCGTAGCTTCCATGCATGTGGGGTGTCGCTGGTATTACACCCGAATAACCCGCATGTGCCCACCAGCCATGCCAATGTCCGCTTTTTTATCGCCGAGAAAGATGGCGAGGCCCCTGTATGGTGGTTTGGTGGTGGTTTTGACCTGACGCCATTTTACCCCCGCGAGGAGGATGTCCAGCATTGGCATCAGACAGCAAAAGCAGCCTGCGACCCTTTTGATAGCGAATATTATTCGCGCTTTAAGCATTGGTGCGACGAATACTTCTATTTACCCCATCGCAAAGAAACTCGCGGGGTAGGTGGTTTGTTCTTTGATGATTTAAATACCAACCCGGCAGGGGATATCGACTTCGAGCATGCCTTTGGTTTTATGCGTTCGGTGGGAGATCATTTCACCAAAGCTTACGTGCCTATTGTCAAGGCGCGCAAAGACGAAGACTACAGCCAGCAGCAGCGTGATTTCCAGTTGTACCGCCGTGGACGCTATGTCGAATTTAATCTGGTATATGACCGGGGCACCTTGTTTGGTTTGCAAACGGGGGGGCGTACAGAGTCTATACTGATGTCGATGCCGCCGTTGGCGCGCTGGCAGTATATGTATGAACCCGCCACTGGCAGCGCGGAAGCGCGCTTGTATGAACGATATCTGCAACCACAGGATTGGCTGGCGTGAATGAACAGACAGGCGTACGCCTGAACAAATGGATTAGTGAAACCGGCATCTGCTCACGGCGTGAGGCTGATACCCTGATTGCTGAGCAGCAAGTGAAAGTAAACGGTGAAATCGCCGAAATGGGGGTTCGCGTTGGTCCGCAAGATAAGGTCGAAGTACGTGGCAAGCTGCTTGGTGACAAGCCGCCTCTGGTTTACCTTGCGTACAATAAGCCGATTGGGGTGACCTGTACCACCGAGCGTAAGATCCGTAGCAATATTGTGGACGCAGTCAATTACCCACAACGCATATTCCCTATTGGCCGACTTGACAGACCTTCAGAGGGTTTGATTTTATTGACCAATGATGGTGATATTGTAAACAAGATTCTGCGTGCAGGTAATGAACACGAAAAAGAATATATTGTGACGCTTGCGGAACGTTTTGAAGATGATTTTTTACGCCGGATGCGCTCAGGCGTGCGGATTCTCGACACGGTAACTAAGCCTTGTGATGCCCAGCGGGTCAGTGCAAAGACGTTTCGGATTATCCTGACTCAGGGGCTTAACCGACAGATCCGGCGTATGGCGGAAAGCCTTGGGCATGAAGTGGTTAAACTCAAGCGCGTGCGTATTATGCATATTGGCCTGGGTGAGTTGAAGCCTGGTGAGTATCGTCAGCTTGGTGGCAAAGAGCTCGCGGTGCTGGAGAAGGTGCTCAGCCACTCCATTAAGACGGAAGAGGCATCGGTCACCCCAGCACGGCAAAGCACCAGCGACAGACGGCCTGCACCTGAACAACGAAGTCGCCGCAGCCACAGCCAGGGGCAGCGTGATGCTGGGGCAGGCAAGGACAGAGCGAAAGACAGAGACAAAGGTAAGGATAAAGAGCACGGCGCAAAAGATAACCAAAAACGCAGCTCGCCGGGTCGGCAGTCAAAAGCGAGCCAATCAAAACCAGCAGACCAACGGGGTAAACCTGGATTTCGAGCCCGTAAACGTTAGTCTGCGTTGCGCTATAGCCTGGCTGTAGCGCTGAACCTGGGACACACACATGAATCAGATTCTGATTATCATTGCCATCGTAGGAATTGGCTACTTACTTTATCGCAGTTTAATTATTAAACGTCAGCCCACTGACGATGACAACCAGGCAAGCAAGCAGCAGGTTGAAAAAACCAGCATTGCGAGTACGCCTGGCTCAGCTCAGTCGACTTCAACGGCACAGCGCGCTTCTACAGACAGCAAACCGCTGACCACGCACAATCCAAATCCAGCTGAACCCGCGGCGAGTCATCAGGACTCCCCATCCGTCGACGTGACCTCGCAGGAAAGCCAGGCCGCAGTTCCCGCTGCAGAGAACCCAGTGGGTAAAGACGCCGTTCGGGAAGTGCATCAAGCTGAGGCGAAAGCTGCTGAAAAAGCCTATATGGCGACCGCTGCGGAATCCACGAAAAGTGAGCTTGAACAGTTCGCAGGGAGTGGTCTTGGCAGTAACAACGCACCCACTGTTCCGCCAGAGGTGCAAACCCAGGCGGCAGCGCTGGAGGAAACCGACGATCCGCTTGCACGTCACCGTCTGTATCAACAAGTTGTTGAGCAATGTTACCGAGGGCGCGAAGACAAGGCATTTCGCTTCGCTTTACTGCATTACGCTCAGGCGCATATTGCGGAGTTTGGCGACATCAGTGGTCCGCTGAAAAAGCAAAACGGCGGTAAGTTACCCCAGGTGGCTACGTTCAAACATTATGCGGCGGTATTAACGGATGCTGGTCAATACGACGAAGCGATTGCGGTGTGCCAGCAGGCGCTGTCCTATGATTTGAAGGATGGCACCAAGACCGGCTATCAGGGCCGGATTGAGCGGATTGAAAAGCTGAAAGCAAAGGCGCAGGGGTAACCCTGCTGGCAGTTGCTTAGCCGTGGCAAGCGCTTACATGCGCTCGCCACGCTCGTCAGTATTGATCATATGATGCGCCAGGTGGGTGAATTGTGCTTTTAATTGCTGGTGCAATAGCGGGTCTGGCACCTGTTCATCGAGCGCCAGGTACATGCAGTGCAGCCATTGGTCGCGCATACGGATATCAATTGTGAAGGGAAGATGGCGCGCGCGCAGGCGTGGGTGACCATACTTTTCAACGAATAGCTGTGGGCCCCCCAGCCAGCCGCTGAGAAATTCGAAAAAGCGCTGACGGATCCCATCCATCGGCTGTGGATGCATGGCAAGTAATTCAGCCGCTGCTGGGTCGGTTGCCATGATATCGTAGAACCGATGCGCCAGCGCGCGTACTGACTCTTCACCACCGATTTGGTGGTATTGCGACGCTTGTTCAGCTGGCGCCGGACGTTGACGAAATAAGCGAGAAAACATGATACCTCTAGCCGTATTTGGCGATCCCATCGGACATAGTCTTTCACCCCAATTGCACCAGCTATTTGCCAGTCAGGCGGGCATTGAGGTGGATTACCGGGCCATTTTAGCACCTCCGGCTACCTTCGCGCAGCAGCTTCGTACTTTCTTCGAAGCGGGCGGTGTAGGTGCCAATATTACCTTGCCACATAAAGTCAGGGTCATGCAGTTAGTGGATAAGGTCAGTGACCGTGCACAACTGGCAGGTGCAGCCAACACGCTATCAATGCACGCTGGCAAACTGGTTGCCGATAACACCGATGGTGCCGGTCTGGTGGCTGATCTGTCGCGGCAATTGGGAGCCTTAGCCGGATTGCGGGTCTTGATCCTCGGCGCGGGTGGGGCAGTCCGCGGCATTGTCGGGCCACTGTTAGACGCTGGTTGCAAAGAATTGGTGCTGCGTAACCGAACCGCGCATAAGGCCCAGGCAATTATTGACCTGTTCAGGCCCTCTGCTACCAGGCGGGTGCGTATGTATCAGAGCGAAGATAATGACCAGCGGTTTGATATTGTCATTAACGCAGTGTCATCCGGTCACCAGGGCCCGAGCGGTTCGGCCCACTACGAAGCTGCCTGGCTAAAAGATGCAGCACTTGCCTATGATTTAAGTTACGGCGCTGCAGCGCAGCCTTTTCTCCAGCATATTGAGCAGCTAAAGCCTGGCCTGGCGAGTAGCGATGGCCTGGGTATGCTGGCAGCCCAGGGTGCAGCAAGTTTCGCTATCTGGACCGGGCATGAGGTCGAGTTTACACAAGCTTTACGAGTACTTCGTGAAAGTGTTTAAAGCCAATATCCCAACAAACTGCTACGCTTGACCAAACACCTGTAATAATTAAAAAAAGGCATACAGGACGCAACATGAGCTTAGAGCAAATTCTGATTTTGTTGATTCTCGCCGCCGCGATGATCATGTTTATCTGGGGTCACTGGCGGCACGATATGATTGCACTTGGCGCGTTACTGGCCTGCGTGTTTCTTGGACTGGTGCCTGCAGATATCGCGTTTGGTGGGTTTGGCCACCCGGCGGTCATTACGGTGGCCTGTGTGTTAGTGCTAAGTAGCGCGCTGCAGTCTTCTGGTGCGGTGGATGTATTGTCACAGCGTATCCTGCCGAAGACTAGCGGACCGACGGTCAGTATTGCTGCGCTCACCGGTGTGGCCACCGTGATGTCGGCATTTATGAATAACGTCGGCGCTATGGCCCTGCTAATGCCGATTGCCATTCAGTTGGCATCACGCCTGGAGATCCCGCCAGGTCGAGTGCTGATGCCGGTGTCTTTTGGCTCTATTCTTGGTGGTATGACAACATTGATTGGTACGCCACCAAACCTGATTGTGTCGGGTTTTCGCATTGAAAATGGTAGTTCTGGTTTTGGTATGTTTGCGTTTACCCCGGTCGGCGTCACCATTGCTATTGCGGGGGTGGCGTTCGTCGCTTTAGTAGGATGGCGTTTGGTGCCCTCCAGAGAACGCACCGATGCCTCTGGGTTCGATACGGCGGCATATATTACTGAAGTTCGGGTGCGCGAGGGTAGTAAAAGCGCTGGCATGCGTATTCATGAGCTGGAGAAAAAGCTGGATGAGCATGATGCGCAGGTGGTTGGCATTTTACGTGGTGACGAGCAGGTTACTGCGCCTCACCCTCAGCGGATGTTAAAAGCCGATGACATCCTGATCATTGAAGCCGATCCTGAATCTTTAGGCGGCGCGCTGTCCAGTCTGGGTCTAAAATTAGAAGAAAGCCAAAAGCCGAAAGATAAGGATCAAGACGAAGAGGGGCTTGAGGAAAACGACATTCAGGACGCAATCAAACAGCAGCATCCTAAAGCTTACATGGGCCGCCGGATCACCGCCTATTCCCAGGGCCGCGAAGCGGAAAAATCGGTAGCCAGCGCGTCTGATCAGGACCAGGCCGGTGATAAAGATAAAGACGACAAGCCAAAGGAGAAGCCCAAAAACTCGGCTGAGGTCGTGTTAATGGAGCTCACCGTGCTACCGAATAGCGATATTATTAAGCGCGCGGCAAGCGACCTGGCGTTGCGGTCCCGTTATTCAGTCAATTTGTTGGCAGTATCCCGTCAGGGCGCGCATAAGATTCGCCGCATCCGCCATACGCGCTTGCGCGCAGGGGATGTATTGTTAATGCAGGGGCATGCAGAGGATCTCGCCGAATTCGCGTCTGTCTTTGGCTGTGTGCCATTAGCTGAGCGGCAAATTCGGGTACCCAATAAACGTAAAGCGATTCTGGCCACGGTGATTATGGCAGGGGCTATCGCAGGGGCGGCTCTGGGTTTGTTGCCGGCCGCGATTTCATTCGCCGCAGGGGTATTGGCGGTGATGGCGCTCAAGGTCGTTGCCCCGCAACGTGTTTATAACGCCATTGACTGGCCAGTGGTGGTGTTGCTCGCCGCCTTGATTCCGGTAGCGGGGGCGATGACCTCCACGGGCACTGCAGATTTACTGGCGAACGGCATGCTGACCTTATTAGCTCAGGACAATGCCATTATCGCGTTGGTAGCGATTCTGATTATTACCATGATGCTGTCTGATTTTATGAACAATGCCGCCACGGCGGCGGTCATGTGCCCCATAGCCCTGAGTAGTGCGAATGTGCTGAGTGTTAATAGCGATACGTTTTTAATGGCAGTGGCAATTGGTGCGTCCTGTGCGTTTTTAACGCCCATTGGGCATCAGAACAACACGCTGATTTTAGGCCCTGGGGGCTTCAAATTTGGCGATTACTGGCGTCTAGGGGTGCCCTTAGAAGTGATTGTGGTGGTGGTCGGTATTCCGGCGCTGTTATTTTTCTGGCCCTTATAACGGGTCACTTTTACATTAATTTATAGTCAGATGGAGACTACGCGGATGAACAAGGTACTAGGAGATAAGCAACGCGCCCGCACAGCCAAGGAAAAAGACCGTCGCCGCGATAGCATCGTGCAGTCGGCATTGTCACTATTATTGGCGCAGCCGGGTGCGCTACCTACGATGAATGCGATTGCCAATCAGGCTGGGGTATCTAAGGGTACGACCTATATTTATTTCGATACCAAAGAATCGATTTACCTCGCCTTATTGGAAGATGAGCTACATGGCTGGCTTGAACGCATTGAGAAACAACTGAGCGAGGAGCCTTCAGCCTCGATAGATTCGGTGGTTGATACCTTGATGGGCTTTAATGAAGCGCAACCAAATCTATGGACTTTGGCAAGCTTAAGTCACGCCATTATTGAACTCAATATAGATAGTAAAGAGCTGCTGTCTTATAAAACCAAGCTGGCCCAGCGTTTTAAAAGCGCGGCGAAAGCGATTCGCTTGCACTTGCAGCTCGATGAGCAACAAACCGAAGATGTGGAAGCGATGCTGATGCAAAGCTATGCCTACCTCCTCGGACAGTGGCAGGTATGCCACCCGCCGAAGAGCATCGAAAAACTGTTGCAAGGGCAGAGTTTTAAAATCCTGCAACCGGATTTCGACCGTTCCGCTCGTCAGGGGTTAAGCCAGCAGTGGCAACAGTTCAGTACTCAAACCAAGAAACAGGAGGCGCCAGGAGGCGTGCTTAACCGGCTGTTTCGGCGCAGCTGATTTTCTGCCCAGAGCTGTTGTCGCATGACGCGGTGGCTTTGGGTATGATACGACGCAAATAAGGTACTGATGGTAGTCAGTATCACTATGGATAGTTTGTGTTATTGATGCAGACATCCGCGAATCTGCATGTAAAAAGGACAAAATATGGCTCGTTTAATTAAGTGGCTGGTGGGTTTGGTGGTTATCGCCGGGATTATTTATCTTGGCCTGGTCGCGGTCACCGGCTCGCAAATGCGCAGCATTGCCGAGGACCAGCTGGAGACTTACAACGCGCAGTCCCCTGAAGCTGAGGTCAATATTAGTTGGCATGAGACAGGCTTCTGGCGTTCGGTGGGAGAAGTGCGCCTGGTGACGCCAATGGAAGGGGAGACCCTTGATGTTGTCCACAGTATTGAGCTTCGCCATGGTGCGTTGCGTGCCGGTATTTCTGGAGAGGTGACCGGCCTCCTGGGTGACGTGGCGCTGAATGACATGTTGTTTGCGGATCAACCAATCCGTCTCGACGGCCGGATTGGTTTGGGAGGGGTGCGTCTGACTTATGCGGTTCCGGCGCTAAACTTCACCCATTATCTTGATGAAGACCTCGGCGAACGCTATACAGCCGCACCATTTGAGATTGATGTGGTGTTGCGCGAGCACGAGCAACATACCCAGTTTGAGATTGAATGGATTGAAATGAGGTCTGCTGAAGACGGTGCCACTGACACCATGCGTTTCGAAAATTTAGCCGGTACGTCGCAGTCGCGTTTGAACAAAGATGACCGTCAATTTGACCATGCGCAGACAAGCTTTAGTGTGGGCCAGGTAGTTTTTGGTCTGCCAGCGCAAGGTCAGAGCAACGACGTGACCATCCGTATCGACGGGTTCCACAATGAGACAGAAATGACCCGGGACAATGGGGACGTTGAAATTCACAACCGGCTGACCGTCGATGCGTATGATGTATATGGTGTTGAGGGTGAGTTGACCGCTATCATGCAGATGGGCCCGGTGCCTTATACCAGTTTCCAGGCCTTGCAAGAGGATATCGAAGACCCAGCTGTGTTTAACGCGTTCTTGCATGACCTGCAGCAGCACGATAGCAGGTTGGTCATCGAAACACTGGACCTGACCATGGGCCAGATGGGTGATTTGCGTGCATCGGGTGAATTCTGGTTGCGCAACGACATTGACTTCAACCAGGGCTTTACCGCCGCGGCAGCCGGAGATTTCCTCGCAGGCCGAATGGAAATCGAAGATTTACCGCTGCTGATCCTGATGCCTTTGTCGGGGATGATTTCAGGTGAGCTACCCTGGACACTGGAACTTAATGAAGGTGATTTATTGATTAACGGTGAACCGTTAAATCTGCCTCAAATGTAAATGTTTGCCCTACCTATCTAAGCGCAGCCCATAGAGGCTGCGCTTCATTATTTCAGGCTATAAGCGCCAGCCTTTTTATCGCTAAAAAGTGCTGGCGCTTGCATTTCGCTGTGGTAGTCTAATCCACCACATTGCGAAAATACGCAATTGCTGACGCGGTTGTAGATGGATTCAAAAGACATTCGCTCTTAAAGTTTCCACAACCCAGAAAAGACCAGAATATAGTGAATAAAAAACTCGTTGCAAGTAGGCACCTGTCGTAAAGCCTTGATGTATCAATGATTTATAAAACCACTCTTAGACTGACTCTGCTTTCGCGGAATCGGTATTTTGGGCGTTCCCCACAGACTTATCCACAGCTTATCCCGTACTCAGCATAAACAGTACATGGCCGCTTAGGTTGGTGCATCCCCCTTGTTGAATCTTTGTGCGACACTGAGATTATGCGTCGCCGCCTAGGAAAAATAAGCGCTTCGTGGCATTCTATAAACCATATTTTTTAGCAGGCAGGCCATCGAATTCATGACCCAGATCCCCGAGAATCCTTTTATCCTGGTAGACGGTTCGTCTTATCTTTTTCGTGCGTATCATTCACCACCCCACCTGACCAACAGCGCCGGTGAACCTACGGGTGCTATCTATGGTGTGGTTAACATGCTGCGCAGCTTATTGAAGCGCTATAAACCGAGTCATATGGCGGTGGTGTTTGACGCCAAGGGTAAGACATTCCGTAACGATATGTATGCTGAGTACAAAGCCAACCGCCCGCCGATGCCGGACGACTTGCGCAGTCAAATTGAAACGCTGCATCAAATTGTCCAGGCGTTGGGTTTGCCATTGCTGTGCATTGACGGCGTGGAGGCCGATGATGTAATTGGTACCCTGGCGCGACAAGCCGAGCGGGAAGGGCGGATGACCCTGATTAGTACCGGTGACAAAGACATGGCCCAGTTGGTCAGTGAGCATACACTACTGATCAATACCATGAGTGACACAGTCACCGATGTGGCGGGCGTGCATGCAAAGTTTGGTGTCAGCCCAGAACAGATTATTGATTACCTCGCATTAATGGGCGATAGCTCGGACAATATTCCAGGGCTACCTGGCGTTGGGGATAAGACGGCCCAGGCGATGCTGCAGGGCATGTATAGCATTGATGCGATGCTGGCTGACCCTGACAAGCTGACCACCCTCACGTTTCGTGGCGCGAAGTCGATGCCGAAGAAACTCGCTGAATTTAAAGAGCAGTTATTACTTTCGCGGGATCTTGCGACCATTGATGAAAACGTGGCCCTGGATTTTAAACCAGAGACCTTGACGATTCAGCCCGCCAATACCGAACGCTTAGTTGAGTTGTACAGCCAGTGCGAGTTTCGCCGCTGGCTTGGCGAGGTGCTGGAGAAAGGCGCGGCTACTGACCAGGCGCTGGGTATTCAGCCGGACGAGAAGGCGCCACAGGGCGACGCGAGCGACCACAGCGACGATAAAGTGCCGGTGTCTGATATCGATACCAGCGCCTATGAAACCATTTTAAGTGAAGAGGCGTTTGCGCGCTGGCTGGCGAAGCTGGAGCAAGCCGAGGTTTGGGCAGTGGATACCGAAACCACCAGCCTCAATTATATGGATGCACGGCTGGTAGGGCTGTCTTTCGCCGTGGCACCGGGGGAGGCGGCCTACTTGCCATTGGCGCACGATTATCTGGACGCGCCGGCACAACTGGACCGCGACTGGGCCCTGCAACAACTTAAACCCCTGCTGGAGGACCAGCGCCCGCGCAAAGTTGGGCAAAACCTCAAATATGATATGCATATTCTGGCCAGCTGCGGGATTCAGCTAAAGGGTATTCTTAACGACACCATGCTCGCGTCTTACGTGCTTAACAGTGTGAGTTCACGGCATGATATGGACACACTGAGCCTGCAGTACCTGAACCATAAGCCGATAGCTTTTACCGATGTGGCGGGTAAAGGTGCTAAGCAATTGACCTTTAACCAGATAGAGCTCGACGTCGCAGCACCCTACGCAGCCGAAGACGCTGATGTCACCTTACGGCTGCATCATGAGTTGTGGCAGCGCCTGGAGCAAGAACCTAAGCTGAAAAGTGTGCTGCAAGATATTGAATTACCCGTGCTCAGCATTCTCGCGTCCATGGAGCGCCATGGCGTCATGGTCGACCCGCAACTGCTGGCGGTGCAAAGCAAAGAACTGGCGAAGGCATTACAGGCGCTTGAACAAGAGGCTTACGCCATTGCCGGCGAGGAATTTAATTTAAACTCGACCAAACAGTTACAGCGTATTTTATTTGAAAAGCTAGGCTTGCCGGTGCGCAAGAAAACGCCGAAGGGTGCGCCGAGTACCGCTGAAGAGACGCTGCAGGAGCTCGCCTTAGATTACCCGCTGCCTGAACTTATTTTACGTCAGCGCGGCATGGCGAAACTCAAGTCGACGTATACAGATAAACTGCCAAAGGTAATGAATAAGACCACCCAGCGGATCCATACGTCATATCATCAGGCGGTGGCGGCCACTGGCCGGTTATCTTCAAGCGACCCAAATTTGCAGAATATACCGATTCGTAACGAAGCGGGCCGCCGGGTACGCAAAGCGTTTGTGGCCCCAAAAGGCTACAAGGTTGTCGCCATCGATTACAGCCAAATTGAGCTTCGCATCATGGCCCACCTGTCCCAGGACAGGAGCCTGCTGGATGCCTTTGCCAAGGGGTTAGATATCCATAAGGCGACCGCAGCTGAGGTGTTCGGTGTGGCGCTTGAGGAAGTGAGCAGTGAACAACGACGTCGGGCTAAGGCGGTGAATTTTGGACTTATCTACGGTATGTCTGCGTTTGGTCTGGCGCGCCAGTTGGGGATCGGCCGCAATGATGCGCAGCAGTATATGGATATTTATTTTGAACGTTTCCCAGGTGTACAGGACTACATGGAGCGCACTCGTGCGCAGGCAGCCGAGCAGGGTTACGTTGAAACCCTCTACGGTCGTCGCTTGTACTTACCGGATATCAAAGCGCGCAATATTCCACGCAAAAAAGCCGCTGAACGGGCGGCTATTAACGCCCCTATGCAGGGTACCGCTGCGGATATCATCAAGCGCGCGATGATTAAAGTGGACGAGTGGATGCAGCAGCATAAACCGGCGGACGAGGTGTATGTGATGATGCAGGTACACGATGAACTCGTTTTTGAAATTAAAGAGGACGCTGTCGACCGGGTGGTAAGCGAGCTGTGTAAAGTGATGGAAACTGCGGCAGCCCTTGATGTGCCACTGATAGCTGAGGCTGGTGTCGGCGATAACTGGGACGAAGCGCACTAGCTAATAGATAAGCCTGGGGCAGCCTGTCGCGGTTGCCCCGAGCTTGCCAGGTGCTAAGGTTTGCCGGCTTCCAGTGGCGTTATTGAGTCGCTCTCTACCTCAACAGGCTCTACTGGCGGCGCCGTACGCTGGCGGTTGGCAATCCAGACGCCAATAAGAATAAGCACCATGCCCCCCACCTGGAATAGCGAAATCACCTCACCATCGATCATTCCCAGGCCCACCGCAACCACAGGGATCAGGTAAGTCACTGAGCTTGCAAAAGTGGTGGTGGTGATTTGCACCAGATGGTTAAACAATATTAATGCCAGCGCGGTACCCACCACCCCAAGCGCGATGACGGCAGCGAATGCCCACCAGCCTTGCATACCTTCACTTGCCGCCAGCTTAGCGCCGACCTCGCCAGGCCCGGCGAGATATAAAATGGCCACTGGCAATACCATTAATAGCGACACCCCAGTAATGGTGACCGGGCTGAGATTGGGAAGATACTGTTTGATAAAATTCAGGTTGAGGCCGTAGCAGATCGTCGCCAGCACAATAAACAGCGCATAGGCATTGAGGGTGAGTTCACCACTACTTTGCACCAGAACCAGCACCGCGGAGCCAACGAATCCGATCACCAGGCCAATCAATGTACGCGAGGCAATACGCTGGGCAAACAGCACCACCCCAACAATTAAGGTGAACAGCGGGGTGAGCGCATTGAGCGCGCCGGTGATACCGCTGTCTAACTGAGTTTGCGCAAAGGCGAATAAAAAAGCAGGTAACAGGCTGCCGGTCATACCCACCGACAGCAGCACCCACCATTGTTTGCCTTTGACGCGATACAGCCTCATCAACGCAAAGGGGGCCAGTGTGGCCGCAGCGGCAGCAAGCCTGATCGCCGCCACCTCTGTGGGGGTGAACACCATCAGGCCTTTTTTAATCAGCATAAAAGAGCTCCCCCAGACTAGTGTCAGGAGGATAAGTTTAAGCCATGAAGAAAGGGGGAAAGATGTTTCGTTCATAGGGCTGTGAGGCTTATATCGCTTAGTAATAGATGATTAAGGCGTCTCGGACTCACTTTCGTCAGGACCAGGCGCTTGCTCGACGACCAATGGCTGATGTAGCCACTCGTTCAGGGTTGCTTCTAATTCCGGCAGGCCATGCTTATTGGACGAGCTGAATGTGATGACTTTGACATTGCCACCAAACCCCGGAATCGCCTCTTCCGCTTCCATTAACGCCTTTTTGCGCGCTCCGGACTTAAATTTGTCCGCTTTGGTCAGCACTGCGAGTACAGGTATATCGCTTTCAACCGCCCAATGGATCAATTCCTGATCCAAATCTTTAAATGGATGGCGGATATCCATCAATACGACCAGGCCGCGCAGGCATCGACGCATTTGCAGGTATTCACCCAGAGATTTCTGCCACTTCAGCTTGATTTCAATTGGCACTTTGGCAAAACCATAGCCTGGTAAATCAATTAAGCGCTTATCTTCATTTAACGTGAACACGTTGATAAGTTGCGTCCGGCCAGGGGTTTTACTGGTTCTGGCCAGCTGGCGTTGACGGGTTAATGCATTCAAAGCGCTTGATTTACCGGCATTGGAACGTCCGGCAAACGCCACTTCAAGGCCTGCATCTGCAGGTAATTGACGAATATTAGGGGCACTGGTTAAAAACCGCGCCTGACTGAAATTAATCGGGGAGTCTGTCACAGTACACCTCAGCTGATAAATTGGTCGCGTATTATGACGGATTTACGCTCAATCAGCCACCGGATTAAAATCTCATTGTGGATTAGGCATTTATTCACACGCAGAATCGTGTAAAATGTATTCCACAATTATGCGTAAAGCGACTTTAGGTCTGGGCAAACGCCCACAATGGATGCAGAGATACAGGTCATGAAGAAATTCGCGATTTTATGTGGTTTAGTGTTTTTCGCCAGCAATGCAGCGTTGGCTCAACAAAGTTCATCAGCACAAGGCGATGCCGAGCGTGGTCAGGAATTATCCCAGACTTGTGCCGCATGTCATGGCGCTGACGGAAATAGTCCAAGTGGCGATTTCCCGACAATTGCAGGGCAGCACAGCAAGTACCTGGCCAAGCAGTTACGTGATTATCAATTAGGTAACCAGAGCAACGGTGAACGTGGCCGTTACAATATGCTGATGGCTGATCAGGTCGAAGGCCTGAGCGAGCAGGATATTCTGGATCTGTCAGCTTACTTCTCTTCACAACAACACGACATCGTTGGTACTGACCTCTCTGAAGAAGAAATTGCTGAAGCCCAGCGTTTATTCCTTGGTGGCGATGAGAATCGCAACATCACTGGTTGTGCGGCGTGTCATGGCCCACGTGGTAATGGCATGGGTTTAGCGGCCTTCCCAGTGATTGGTGGGCAACATACGCAGTATACTCGTCAGATGCTTGAACAGTTCCGTAGCGGTGAGCGTGCGAACGACCCGAATGGGATGATGCGCGATGTTTCGAGTCAGCTGACTGATGCCGATATCGAGTTATTATCGCGTTACCTGAGCGGCTTGTATTAAGCAGGCATTGTGAAGTGTCAGGTCAAACCTGACCTACACGCACATAGGGTAACCAAAAAAAAACCAGACCTCAGGGTCTGGTTTTTTTGTCGGGTGGGCGGCGCCTGACGCTGAGCGATGGTTAACGTCAGGCGCAACAATCTACCGAGCTGCTTCAATATATTCGTTCAAATGCGCTTCTAAACGCGACAGCGGTACACTACCGTGCTTCAGTACCTCGTAATGAAACTCTCGTACATCAAAGTCCTCACCAAGCTCTGCCTCAGCTTTGGCCCGCAACTCTTTAATCTTGATCGCCCCTAGCTTGTACGCCAGCGCCTGACCCGGCCAACTGATATAGCGGTCGATTTCAGTATTCACGTTGTGCATGGATAAGGCGGTATTGCCCGCCATGAACTCTACGGCGCGGTCACGACTCCAGCCCATGGTGTGCATACCAGTGTCGACGACCAGGCGCGCTGCCCGCCACATCTCGTAGGATAGGCGGCCGAAGTTACTGTATGGGTCCGTATAAAAGCCCATTTCCAGGCCCAGATGCTCCGCATAGAGTCCCCAGCCTTCGCCGAACGCAGAAATATAGATATTGCGACGATAGTCCGGCAATTCATCCATTTCCTGGGCCAGCGCGATTTGCAGATGGTGGCCAGGCACGGCCTCATGCAGGGTGAGCGCTTCGAGCTCATACAACGGGCGGCGATCCAGGGCATAAGTGTTCACCCAATAATAACCCGCTTCGTCGTCACGACTGGAGCGAGAATAACGGCCAGTGGTGTAATTTGGCGCAATCTCCGCAGGTACTTCAGTGACCCCATAAGGTGTGCGTGGCAGGTGCTTAAATAGAGCAGGCAAACCCGCGTCTGCGCGCTTAGAAATATAGGCTGCTTCTTTGAGCAACTGCTCTGGTGTCTCAGCATAGAATTGCGCGTCAGTGCGCAGGAACTCAGTAAACGCCTCAAATGAACCTTCAAAGCCGACTTCAGCAATAACCTCATCCATCTCAGCGCGGATTCTGGCAACTTCATCAAGACCTACCTGATGAATCTCAGCGGGGCTCATGTCGGTGGTCGTGTAATGTCTGGCGCGGTTTGCGTAATACTGCAGCCCGTGCGGCAGGTCAGCCGCTGCGATGCTCTGACGCGCGCCCGGCACGTAAGTGTCACGCATGAAATCATAAAAGTCCTGATATGCTGCATTCACTTCTGTGGCAATCAGGGTCTGTGCTTCCATCTCTAGCTCGGCAAACTCCGCTTCACTGATATTGCGCGGACGCTCACCAAATGGACGATAAAACACACTGTCACGGGGGTCAGCAGTGACATAGGCCATAATACCGTCAGTCAGCCCCTGAAGTACTACCGCTGGTTGTGACATGCCAGACTCGAGCCCCTCGCGCATGTAATCCATCTGTTGTTCAAAGTAAGCAGGAATAGCACGCAAGCGGGCTAAATAGTTCTGCAAATCTTCAACATTCCGGCGGCTTGCCTGATTGGGCAGATTGGCAATGGCACTGTGAAAGCCAAATTCGTTGGTCAATGGCATCAGGTGCGCGTTAAATTCATACTGATCAATGTCATTCGCCAACGCATACATAATCATGTCGCGATTAATCTGGTCTTGTTCTGAGAGGCTGGCAGGGGCTATCGCTTCCAATTGCTGGTAGTAATCCAGGCGGGCCGCATGTCGTTCAGCGAGTGCCTGAGGTGAAATATCAAGTAACCCGTCAGCCGGGTGCCGCTGCTCCCGCTGATACTGCCAGGCGCTTTCCGCAACGCTGGTGAATTCGGTGGCCTGCTGGCTTGCTGATTGGTGTTGTGCGGCCGTAGGCTGAGTGTCATGACTGGCAGGTGCCGCGCAAGCACTGAGAATGGCTACCGTAAGCCCGGTTAGAACGAAACGCATGCGGTACTCCTTGGTAATTGTGAGTTAAAAAAATCATTTGAGCGATTGCTTAACATATCAGTTTTAACCTGGGTTGTACCCATTGTTGGCCGTATGGGGGCCTCCTTTTATCGCGTAATTAACATTAAAACAGTATGAACAACAGGGAGTTAAAAGTACTAAATGAGTAAGGAATGGTGCCCGTATTATATGCCTTTCAGGCGGACGTCTTTACATGATGTTAACGTTTGGTAATAAGAAACGAGATTTTTATAGCTATAAAGTTGTTGATTCAACGCTCAAAACCCGTAAAGTTACATCCCATAAAGCGTGACGAACTGCTTCACCGTTAACACCACGCCACATTCTACAAGGGCTGCACTTTATAGTCCTGGCAAATGTGCAAAGCGAGGTTAACGCTACTTAACAAATTTTGCGTTTAGTATGCAAGCGGTCCAGATTCGTACACCAATAACAAATGTAAATTTTTTATGAATGGAATAATAATAACGCCAGGAGGCGCTTTGTAGTTAACCATGGGATGTGGTCGACAGCCAACAAAGGGACCCGGCAGTCATTTAATGGTGACCGTGGTCGAAATCAATAAAGGCGCAAGATTTTAAAGTGCAATAATAATAATAACTACGAAAGTAGCGACAACAGTTCTCGATAAGACCAATCAGGTATATTGGGTTCACTAGAAAGGCGATGGCAACATCGCCTTTTTTTATTTCTAGCATTCACCCTTCACCACGCCCCCTCCATAAGTCTGCTTTCGTAGCAAATCCGCTTGAAAGGATCTGCGTTGCCTGCCGTTATGCGTTACCATATAGGGTAATCAGAGAAATCGAGGTAGCGTTATGACGCGGCAAAAGAAAAGTCGTAAAACAGGCCCGTTGGGGTCGAAATCTCAACCAAAAAATATGCGTGAGCATAAAGACCCTGACGCAAGTAAAAAACCTGCGAAGAATAAGGGTAAACCGCCTGGAAATCGACATAGCATTGAGCCTGCAAAGCAGCAGGCTGGCGATCATTCCAGTACGCAAAAGGATCCACGCGTGGGTAGTAAGCGTAAGATCGAATTGAAGGTACCTGAAGCTAAGCCAGCTAAAGCGGCGCCAGCGGTAACCGAGAAGGTAACGGCTCAAGCCGTTCCGGGTGCAGACCTTGCTGCGCGCCAGTCGGTCTCGCCGGATGTCGCACAGGCTGAAGATGAGTTCGCAAAACTCGAGAACGACCCTCGCTTGCAGGAACTCCTGGCGCAGTTAGATGCCGGTGACGAGTTGTCCGAAGACGACAACACCTGGGTTGAGCAGCAACTGACTCGCTATCAGCAGCTTGCGGATGAACTTGGCATCGACAGTGACGAGCTGGAAGGAGGTGACGAGGAGGATGATGATGATCTCGAGCCCTGGCAGAAATTTGATAACCCGAAAGACTGGGTT
>JAFIFH010000003.1 GCA_020832105.1 Idiomarina sp. | reverse complement strand
TACCCATAAAGATGACATAGCCAAGCACGGTAAGGACGGTCGAGATGACTCGCTTAAATGCCCCTTCGTCATCGCCAAGGTAGCCAGGGTCGGTTAGACGCAAGAAAGCCCACCAGATATTTTCGCTATAAACTTCCTCTGGCCCGTGGAATGCAGTGATTAACACGCCCCCGACAACAGAAATAATAACCACCATAAACCAGGCGACCAGAAGCTGATAAAAAGCCCCTTTTGCGAGCTGACGCTCAAGGTAGAACTTCACGTGATCAATCATGCGCAGATGGAACATCGGCCTTCCTCGGTTCTTGTAATCAACTCAGGTGGTGCTAGTCTTTACAGATTATTAATACATTAAGTTGTTCATTTTAGGGGGTTATTGCATGGGTGCAACGTCTAATAAGGGTTCGTCCTCAAAGATAAAGAGTACACTCCTTTTACCCGTTTTTCTGCCTGCAATTATAGTTATTGCGCTTCTTATCATCGGTACGATTAGCAATCCCGATTTAGCTGGGGAAATTTTTGCCACCACCTTGGCAGCAATCACTGAACGTTTTGGTTGGTTCTACATGCTGGCCGTGGCGATTTTTCTGGTCTTTATCGTAGGCATCGCATTTACCAAATGGGGGCGAATCAAGCTCGGCCCTGATCACGCTGAAGCAGAGTACAGCTTCCCGGCTTGGTTCGCGATGCTGTTCTCAGCGGGTTATGGTATTGCGCTTCTATTCTTCGGTGTCGCTGAACCGGTGCTGCATTACGCCGAACCTCCAGTAGGTGCAGCCGAAACCTTAGACTCGGCAAAAGCAGCCATGCAGATCTCGTTTTTCCATTGGGGTTTCCATATCTGGGCCATCTATGGCCTGACTGGTCTGGTGCTCGCCTATTTTGCGTTCCGCCATGGTTTACCCCTGTCTATGCGCTCTGCGCTGTATCCATTAATTGGCGATAAGATCTATGGACCCATCGGACATACTGTGGACACGTTTGCCATCCTCGGCACTATGTTCGGTATTGCCACTACCTTGGGCCTGTCGGTCGCGCAAATCAATGCGGGGGTTAACGAACTCTGGGGCATACCGGTCAATACCACGGTTCAGGTCATCTTTATCGGTATCATTACCCTGGCCGCTATAGCGTCAGTGGTCGCGGGTATGGACAAAGGAATTAAGCGACTGTCAGTCATTAACATGACCTTGGTGTTGTTCCTGTTAATTTCGGTGTTTATCTTTGGCCCGACGGTATTCTTACTGGAAACTTTCCTACAGAACACTGGCTCGTATTTGAATAACATTGTCGAGCGTACCTTCAACCTGCAAGCCTATGAGCGCAGTGACTGGATTGGTAACTGGACCTTATTTATCTTCGGCTGGACCATCGCCTGGGCCCCCTTTGTTGGCCTGTTTATCGCGAAAATCAGCCGCGGCCGCACCATTCGCCAGTTTGTCTTCGGTGTGATGTTTGTGCCGACCATGTTCACCTTCCTCTGGTTCAGCGTGTTTGGTGACACCGCGCTTAACCTAATCATGCAACAGGGTTACACCTCGCTGATTGAAGAAGTTCAGGCCGACGAGGCGGTGGCATTGTTCAGAATGTACGCCTATTTGCTTGAAGGGTTCCCACCGATCTTTACCACGGTCATTTCAATTGCCACCGTGATACTGATTATCACCTTCTTCGTCACCTCGTCTGACTCAGGTTCACTGGTGGTTGACTCGCTGGCATCTGGTGGCGTCCTGAATACGCCTGTATGGCAGCGTGTGTTCTGGGCAACCCTGGAAGGTGTTGTGGCTGCAGTACTGCTCATCGCAGGTGGGCTCAGTGCGCTGCAAACCGCCTCCATTGTCAGTGCGTTGCCCTTCGCGATTATTATGCTAATCGCCGCATTTGGTATGTGGCGAGCGCTGATCATTGAAGGGCATCAGCACGGTAGCCTGAAGGCATACATGAAAGGTGCCCGTACCAATAGTGGTACTGGTAAGGGCTCGTGGGAAAGCCGCTTGAAAGGCCTGGTGGACTTCCCGCGGGAGCAGGACGTGCTCAGTTACCTGAAAGACAAAGCCTTGCCGTATTTGGAAAAAATGAAAGAGTCGCTAAACGAGAAAAAATGGCCGGCAGAGGTCACCTGGGACGAATCGAATAACCGCATTTACCTTGAGGTGAAAATCGACGACCAGCTTGACTTTTTCTATGAAATTCGCGTACGTCAACATGAGGTGCCTGACTATGCGTACCCCATGTTACGACGCTGGCGCAAGAAAGAAGAAATCGAGTATTACGCAACCGCAGAAGTTTTCCTGCGCCAGGGTGGCCAGGAGTACGACATCTTTGGCTACAGCGAGCGAGACCTGCTTGATGACGTACTGAACCAGTTTGAAAACTATCTTTCGTTTGTCAAAATCAGCCCAAGCACATTGCCATGGGACATGGCCAAGCATGACGATGATCTTGATGTGGAAGAGCACCCTGAAGAGATTTGGGAAGACAAACTGGCGGGAACTGACAGCGATGACTTGGATAAGAGCGGCGCAAAGAACAACTAAGCACCGGGTCGTTTGACGCTAAAGCACCGCGCCTCAATTAAAAAGGGTTACCCATTCGGGTAACCCTTTTTGCTATGCCCACCATGTTTAACTGGCGGAGGCTCGCTGAACTCCGCTTACAGGCCCAACACCTGTTTACCCTGTTCAAAATGAATATCCACCGGGATCTCAGCGCGCTCCAGGCGTGCTAGATCCGCTTGCAGAGTTTCACCCACATGGCCCTGCTCCGCAAACAACTGGCTCACACCTTGGTAATCACCGTCGCCCTGCAGTTGTAAAATCAGCGCAGACAAGTCATTCATCGCGGTGCGCATATTGTCCATGTTCACCGAATAATGGCCGTTCTCGTCACGATTAAACGCCTCTGCGTCAGCAAAGTAGTTAAACCGCACCATGTTTGCCTGGCCATGCGCACTGGACGCACCGAAGCGCACCGAACGGAAAATACCGGCGAGGAAGGTAACATAATAGTCTTCCAGGGTGCCCTCGGTTATCACACCCTCTTCAAGCAGTTGTGTGACCATATATAAGCCGAGGATATCGGCTTTGCCTTCCTCAAGCGGCGAGGAGTATTCGCGTAGCGCTGCGCGCACGGTGCCACGGTCATTGATGGTGTTTTTAATACCCAGGCCATGGGCCACTTCATGAAACATGACATTCGCGAAGAACGCATCAAAGGTAATGTGCTGACGCTGCTCAGGGACAATCAACTGATCTGCAATGGGCACTAAAATTTCATCAAACTTCGCCTGCATCGCATTTTTCAACTGTGAGCGGCGCGTACCTTTTAGCAACTGCACTTCTTCATCATTGGGTAGGTTCACCGCAATGGTCTTACTACCCGCATTAGAGTGGCCTGCGTAATAGACAATGTCATAGGCATTCAGCTGCGCTTCACTACCAGGCTCTTCTGCCTTGTACTCATCGGCCACGGGAAGGTTGCGCTGCAGCGCAGGCAGGTGTTCTGCGTACACCGCCAGGCGCTCACTCCATTCCAGGTCTTTAATTAACACGTAGGATTCAAAACCGGTTTTGTAGCCAAACAAACGGTCTTCATACACTTCAATGGGGCCAATAATGACGTCAATCAGATTGTCCTGCATATCCATCCAGTCGATTTTCGACTGCCGATACTCGCCAGTGACAAAGGCGTCTGCGCGGGCACGCAAATAACGGGCGAAAGGTTCATATTCAGCAAGATCTGCTGCGTCTCGCAGCAATGCAGCTGCTCGCTCAAGCTCGTCGCTGTATTCTTCATGGTAAGGGCGCGCATAAAGCTCCCCTTGAGCATTGCGGCGAACCAAGGTGTAGAGGCTGTCTTTACCATCAAAATCAGCTTCATTAAACTCTTCACGGGTCATATCCGCAGGATAGTAATTGGCGCCTAGAGGTTTCTCTGCAAAACCGCGTAAGAATGGCTGGTCGTTGTTCAGCCGGTCCCATGGCCCATAATTCATTTCAGCAAACTTACGCACCGCAGGGTCATGAATTTGATTCAGCAGCTCTACGCGATCGCCGTCATAGGCCTGACGCCAGAATAGTTCGTCCATAATCTCAGACGCATCGATCAGCAAGCCTACCAGGGCACGCTGATTATCGCTCAGGTGAGACAAGTCAGTGTCGAGGCGCACGCTTTGATAGATATTAAGGCGCTCTTGCGCGCCCTCCACCAGTTCGAAGCCTGGCTGAGTGCTGGTTAAGTTGTCATCGCTGGTACTACAACCAGCCAGAGTCAGTGCCGATGCTATCGCAATCGCCAGGTAGTTCTTCGCTTTCATAAGGTCGCCTTGTTAGTTTTTTGTCATCCGATACCTGCAACTATATATCAGATCCAACCAGGCTGCGCGAGGATGATAGCTATGGCGCTGACGAGGCTGCCGCCTCCCGTTGGGGCAAGAAGCTAATGGCCAGGGTTGAGAGCACAATTAGCAGGGTAGAAATAACCAGACAGGCCACCAGGCCATACTCCTGATACACCCAGCCCGACAGTAAAGTGCCGAGCAAACGCCCTGCGGCATTGGCCATGTAATAAAAGCCCACGTCCAGTGACACGCCATCTGCTCGGGCATACGACACTATCAGGTAGCTGTGCAACGAAGAGTTGACCGCAAACAGGAAACCAAATGCGGCAAGGCCGATGATAATGCTGGTGGCCACGGGCAAACCGTACCATAGCGCAAACGACAGCAGCGCGGGGCTGAGGATCAATAATGCCCCCCAAATGACCGCCTGCTTTTGTGCACTGCTGTTCTCGCCAGAGGTAAAACGGGGGGCAAAGCTTTGCACAAAGCCATAGCCGATCACCCACAGCGCCAGAAAGCTACCTACTTGCCAGTTGCCCCAACCCAGTTGGCTGGCAAGAAAAACCGGCAGTGCCACCACAAACCAAACATCGCGAGCACCAAACAGTAAGAAACGGGCAGCGGATAAGATATTAATGGGTTTACTTTTTGACAGGATGTCTTTGAATTTTGGCTTAAACTTGGCTTTGCCTGATTCTTTTTTCAGCAAGATCAGGCTGCAAACCCACACCACAGCCAGCATCACCGCCATGACCAACACTGCACCGGTGAAGCCGAGCAACGTCAGCAGTAAGCCGCCGAGAAAAAACCCAACGCCTTTGAGCGTGTTCTTCGACCCGGTGAGAATCGCCACCCACTTATATAACTGGCCTTGTTGCTGGTCGGGCACCAGCAGTTTAATGGTGCTCTTCGCACTCATTTTATTCAAGTCTTTAGCAATGCCGGACAAGGCCTGGGCGATCATCACCCAGACCACAGTGAGCATCGCAGCCGGCACCAGGAGCATAGACAGAGCAAGGATTTGCAGCCCGAGCCCAATATTCATGGTGCGGTTCAACCCCCAGCGCGCGCCAAGCCAACCACCAAACAAGTTGGTGACAATGCCAAAGAACTCGTAAAACACGAACAGCATCGCCACTTCAAGCGCACTATAACCAAGCTGGTGAAAGTGTAGCACCACCAGCATGCGCAATGCGCCATCGGTCAGGGTAAAGGCCCAATAGTTACCAGTGACCAGCAAGTACTGGCGAATCGCAGGCGAAAGCTGAGCTATCATTTAGCGTCCTTTGCGTACAGTGTCTTCCATACTTTGCGGTGTGGTGTGGCGTACGTCTTTTCCGTGCACGTTATAAATCACGTACTCAGCAACGTTTTGGCAACGGTCGCCAATACGTTCCAACGAGCGCGCTGAAAATACTACGTCCATAATTTTTGGAATACTGCGTGGGTCTTCCATCATGTAGGTCATCAGCTGGCGCAGCATCGCTTCATATTGCTGGTCGATACCCTTGTCGGTGCGATGAACATCGAGTGCCGCTTCCGTATCCATCCGCGCAAAGGCATCGAGTACCGTACGCAGCATGGTCAAAACTAACTGGCCTAAGTTCTCCAGGCTGGCTAATAAATGCTGCTGTTCACTACTAAAGGTTTCTTTTGCAACCCCGGCGATACGCTTGGTTTCATCACCAATACGCTCTAAGTCAGCAATAGTTTTAAAAGTCGCAATAATCTGGCGTAAGTCACGCGCTGTGGGCTGACGCTTGGCGATGAGCTGGGTACAGGCATTATCGATATCCATCTCAAAGCTATTCACCTTGCTATCATTCGACAGCACTTTATCGGCGAGCTCATGGTCGCTGTCTTTGATTGCGCGGAGTGCATCGGTGAGCTGCTTTTCCACTTCGCCGCCCATCGACAGCACCGCGTTACGCACTTCTTTCAGCTCTTCATCAAACTGTGAAGAGATGTGTTTACCACTTTTTGTGTAATCCATAATTGCCTCTGCCTTAACCGTAACGACCAGTAATGTAGTCTTCCGTGCGCTTGTTATGCGGGTTGGTAAATAAGTCGTCGGTGCCACCTACCTCAACCAGTTCACCTAAGTGAAAAAATGCGGTGCGATCGGACACCCGTGCCGCCTGTTGCATATTATGGGTGACAATGACGATGGTAAATTTCTCTTTTAGATCATGAATCAGTTCTTCAATAATACCAGTGGCTATAGGGTCAAGGGCTGAGCATGGCTCATCCATCAAGATCACTTCCGGGCTCACTGCAATGGTGCGCGCAATGCATAGGCGTTGTTGCTGACCACCAGACAGGCCGGTACCTGGCTCCTGTAAGCGGTCTTTTACTTCATCCCATAAACCCGCGCGACGTAAGCTCGATTCTACCACATCGTCGAGGTCTGGCTTGCGCTCAACCAGACCATGAAGCTTAGGTCCGTAGGCGATATTTTCATAAATTGACTTCGGAAATGGGTTCGGCTTTTGAAACACCATACCTACCCGTGCGCGCAGCAATACTTCGTCCACTGAAGGATGATAAATATCCTCACCATCCAGCTCAATACTACCCGTGACGCGACAACCCGGAATGGTGTCATTCATCCGGTTCAGACAGCGTAAGAAGGTGGACTTACCGCAACCTGACGGCCCGATAAATGACAGCACCTCGTTGGTTCGCACATCAAGGTCAATGCCTTTGATAGCCTGGGTGTCACCATAAAATACTTCAACGTTACGCGCTTGTACCGTCAACTGTGGAGTCGCTTGTGCTTGAGTCATAATATTCCTACTTTAAACCGCTTATTCATTAAATAAAGACGAAGTGACCGGCCAGTGCAGGCTACCAGCGCACTTCTAATTTTTTCCGCAGCCAGATGGCTATTCCATTCAACGTCATCATCAGCATCAGTAAGACAATGATCGCCGCCGAGGTACGCGCTTCGAAGAAGTTGCGCAGTTCGTTACCCTGCCATAAGTATATTTGCACCGGTAACGCTGTGGATTGATCAAATGGCGTTTCCGGAATACTGGCGACGAAGGACTTCATCCCAATCAATAGCAGCGGCGCTGTTTCCCCAAGCGCCTGAGCAACACCCAGAATTGAACCGGTCAGAATACCCGGTATCGCCAGCGGCAATACATGGTGGAACACAGTCTGTGTTTTTGAGGCACCTAAGCCCAGCGCGCCGCTGCGAATCGACGGGGGTACCGCTCGCAACGTCGCACGGGTCGCGATAATCACCGTAGGGAGTGTCATCAACGATAACACCAGGCCACCCACCACAGGCGCTGACATCGGCAAATTAAACCAATTGATAAACACTGCCGCACCCAGCAGACCGAAAATGATCGACGGTACCGCCGCGAGGTTATTAATGTTGACCTCAATCACATCGGTAATCTTGTTCTTCGGCGCAAACTCTTCCAGGTAAATGGCTGCTGCCACACCCATGGGTATCGCCAGGAATATCACTATTAGCATCATATAAAATGAGCCGATAAATGCCCCGGCAAGACCGGCCGACGCCAGCGAACTACGTGAATCTGGGTTCATGAACAATGCGGTACTAAACCGATTCTGAATATGGCCTTCAGCATATAAATAATCCGCCCAATCGCGCACCACGGCGGGCAGCTGTTGGCGGGAGTCCGGTAAGTCCCGATCGATATTGCCTTTTAGCCACACATCCACGTTTGCCGAGGTTAACAGCCGCAGGGTTTTTGTCTCGCCAATGATAGACGGGTCTTCCATCACCATATTACGCAGCGCATGGGCCTCACCTGAGGTGATCATCTGCATAATAAAGCGTGTTTGCGAACGCTCAAAGTCCGGCAGTAATGGCGCCACTGCATCGGTCATCAGGCGATTGAAATTCACAAAGCCAAGCTCGGTTTCCCAGGCCTGTAGACGGTCGTCGAAATCCGCAAAGGTTTCACCAGGTTGTTGCTCGGGTTTGTCAGCAATGGTAATTACCGCTGGATCAAAGTAGATATCCATTTCAAAGCTGGTTTGCCAGAATGCCGGCACGCCTTTGCTGAAAATATTGATAAAAAGTATCAATACCAGGGTCAGGCTGATTAATACACTACCTAACCCCACGCCGCGGAAAATCTTCTCCTTACGGCGGCGACGCTTTAGCGACGCTGTAACTTTAGCCTGAACATCCGATTGTGCTGCCATACCGCTGGCCCCTGTGGTTGACTCTGCTTGTGTTGCGTTCTTTTGCTGATTCATGCGTATGCCCACCCCTTAATCATACTGCTCGCGGAACCTGCGCACGATCAGCAGTGCCACAATGTTCAGAACCAGCGTAATTGAGAAGAGGGTAAGGCCCAGCGCAAAGGCGACCAATGACTGCGGACTGGAAAAATCATTATCCCCGGTCAGCTGGTTAACAATAGTCACCGTCATGGTGGAGACCGCTTCAAATGGGTTAGCGGTCAATACGGGACTGTTGCCTGCTGCCAGTACCACGATCATGGTTTCACCGACAGCTCGACTCGCGGCCAACAGCACCGCGCCAGAAATACCAGGCAGCGCCGCTGGCAAAACCACTTTACGGATGGTTTCAGACTTGGTCGCACCGAGCCCCAGGGAACCGTCACGTAACGCTTTTGGGACCTGAGTTAAAATGTCGTCAGACAATGACGATATGAATGGAATGATCATGATGCCCATGACCACCCCGGCAGTTAATGCCGAGGTTGCACGAATATCCAGCCCAAATGTGTCGCCCATGGAGGCGAGAAATGGCCCCACGGTGACTAGCGCAAAGAAGCCGTACACAATGGTCGGGATACCCGCAAGAATCTCAATAATAGGTTTAGCAGCACTGCGAAATTTCGGCGGTGCATATTCAGCCAGGTAAATCGCCGAGAGCAAGCCCAGCGGAATCGCTACAATCAAGGCCACGGAAGCCACCAGCAATGTACCCACCAGCAGTGGTAACAGGCCAAACTCGCCTTGATCACCGCCACCAACCGTTGAAAAGCGAGGGTTCCAGGTGGTACCAAAGAAGAAATCCATGGGGCTGACAAAACTAAAGAAACGCAAGGTTTCGCCAACCATCGACAAGACAATACCAATGGTGGTTAGAATCGCTACGGTAGAGGACGCAATGAGTACCGCTTTGATGACTTTTTCCATCGCATTGCGTGCGCGCAATTGAGGATTCACCCGGCGGTAACTTAAAAACAACCCAAGTGCCACTGCACCACTGACTAACGCGACCATCAGCGCGCGGCTGATTTGTTCCACTTCGCGATAGTATTGCGCGGCAGCGATTTCCCAGTCGGCGAGCACGCCACCACTGACAAAGTCATTCGCAATATTACTGATGCGGCGCAATATCGCGTTAAGCTCATTGCCCGATAGCTGCGCGAGATGTTCTGGTAGCTGTGCAATCACCAGTTGGTTGACCAACCAGGGTGAAAACCACGACCATAGCAACAGCAATGCAAATGCCGGGGCGGTGGCCCAAAAGGCAACTAACGCGCCGTGGTGATGCGGGCGGGAGTGCATCGCCTGGGTGTTTTTTTCACGGGCCAGGCGTGATGCTTGTTTACTGCTTTTGGCCATACCTAATTGGTAGGCTAAAGTCATGACGGCAAGTAGCACAGCGATGACGAACAAGTTACTCATGAATGCTCCAGCAATGGCAACAAGATTAATGACGTTATGATGACGAGTCTAAGACACAAATGTGACATCAATATGACAAAAACAAAAAGACCACTTTAAAAAGTGGCCTTTTTTAATACTTTCATATCAGTACGTTACTTACAGCGCGCGCTTTTCACGGATAGTGGTCAGTACTTCCTGACGCTCCTCATCACTTAATGGGATTAAGCCGACATCTTCAAGGATGCTACCAAAGCCTGAGGTCATGTCACTAATGAAAAACATCGCGAATTCCTGCAGCCCTGGAATCACGCCGATATGCTCACCTTTGATATAGAAGTACAGTGGGCGCGATACCGGATACTCACCAGAAATAATGTTATCAATGGTAGGGACAACGTCTGACACCGTGGCGACCTGCAGGCGGTCACGGTTGCTTTCGTAAAAGCTAAGGCCAAATACACCCACTGTGTTCGAGTTAGACTCCAAGCGAGCTAATGTTTCGGTGTAGTCACCGGCAATTTCAACCACCCGGCCATCAGTACGCATGGCAAGACAGGCGTCATTTTGTGCGCCGCTGTCCATATCAGTAATTTCAGAGAATTTTTTGCAACCTTCTAAAATCACTTTTTCTTCGTACACTTCACGCGTGCCATGGTTAGAGCCTGGAATGGCCAACACGATGTCCTGATCTGGCAGCGAGCTGTCAATTTGCGACCAGCGGGTATACGGGTTGGCGACCATCTGACCGTCTCTTGGTACTTGACGGGCCTGGGCCAGGAAAACATGCTCAGGCTCTAATTCGAATGTTCCAGCACCCGCACGTGAGGCGAAAACAATACCATCGTAGCCAATCTTAACTTCGATGACTTCCTGCACCCCATTGGAGTGACAGTTCGCAAGTTCGTTAGGGCGAATGGCGCGTGAGGAGTTCGCGATATCAACAGTATTAACGCCAACACCCTGGCAGAACTGGCGTAAACCGCCGCCTGAACCACCTGACCCGACGACCGGGGTACGGAAACGGCTGAAGTTATTACCAAACTCTTCGGCTGCAATTGAGCTAAAGGGCAATACAGTTGAAGAGCCAGCAATTTGGATCACATCACGTTGCTGGGCCTGCACACTGAATGCAGTTAAGGTAGCTGCCGTTGCACATAATACTGTGGCTAATCGTTTCATATTCATCTTTTGTCCCTTCTGGGTAGCACAATTTAATTGTGTCAATTGTGACTCACTTATATGTCACAATTATGACAAGGCCGACTATTTTTTTGCCCGCCTCACATTTACAGTTCAAGTTCTAAAAGTTATAGATAAACCCTAGTGACAGACCACTTGCCGAATTACCCAACTGCGGATACACCGTAGTGTCACGACCGCCATCGGACACGCTAAAAGCGGCTTGATCTTCGTTGTCAGTTACACCGACAATGGCGTAGAGAGTCAGCTCTTTGCTGATGTAATAATCCAGGCCAACCGCTGCCATGGTGGCAGCTGAATCATCCAAATCATTGCCCGTTGCGT
>JAFIFH010000077.1 GCA_020832105.1 Idiomarina sp. | reverse complement strand
TTTCACGGCAGATGCTGCAGGAGATGGGTCGTGAGCCACTGCCAGAAGAATTGGCAGAGCGCATGATGATGCCAGAAGACAAAATTCGTAAAGTGCTGAAAATCGCCAAAGAGCCAATCTCCATGGAAACGCCAATCGGCGATGATGAAGATTCGCACTTAGGTGATTTCATTGAAGACACCACGCTCGACTTACCGGTAGATTCTGCAACCTCAGAAAGCCTGATGAACGCAGTCCGAGAAGTCCTTGGTGGCTTAACCGCACGTGAAGCGAAAGTGCTGCGCATGCGTTTTGGTATCGACATGAACACTGACCACACCCTTGAGGAAGTGGGCAAGCAGTTCGACGTCACCCGTGAGCGTATTCGTCAAATCGAAGCCAAAGCCCTCCGCAAACTGCGCCACCCAAGTCGCAGCGAGCAGCTCAAAAGCTTCCTCGACGAATAACCCCGCCCAACGGCGACGTAAATCTGAAATCAATACCCAAAACCCGCCATCAGGCGGGTTTTTCATACCCACCTATAAATTAACCCTTTTTTAACACCTCTCCCGGTCCATCTGTCACCAAAAAGACACAACAATACGTTAACATTCCAAGGCTTAAACTCGCTGCGAAGCTAAATCAGGGTTTTGGGGTACGACGAGTAGCTTTGCATCATGACAATAAAAAACCGGAGAATACTGATGAGAGTTTTACTCACAGTCGCTACCCTGGCGTTAAGCGCGCCTGCGTTTGCGTCACAGCCCATTGCTTATTGGGCACAAAATGACAACGAACTAGTAGACGGCGGTAACGGATTTACCCCAGCTTCATTCCCGATGCCAGCCGATGTGGGCAATGGCAGCCTGTACCTGATTAACTTCAATGACGAAGTGCAAAATGGTGCCTATCGTTTTATTCAAAGCTTTGCGGGCTCTACCAGCAACGCATTGCCGGGGTTCGGCTCAGGTGGCTCATTGTCACCACAGGGCGGAGCAGGAAACAGCAACAACGGCATGTCTATTGTGATGGAGGTGGAGACCACCGATTTACAGGACATTCAAGTCAGCTGGGCACAGCGTGGCACCGGCACAGGTTTCAACAGCCGTGAATTTGCCTGGTCAGTGGACGGCAGCAATTACACCGTAGTTGAAACCGATACCGGAGCACTTGGCTCCTCATGGTCAGTACAGGAGTATGACCTGTCCGCTGTGAGCGCACTCAATGACCAACCGAACGTGTACTTCCGCATTACCCTTGATGGTGCTTCTAACCAGAATGGCAATAACCGTTTTGATAACCTGCTTGTCAGTGCGATTAATGCTGACGACGCTGACCGCATTACGGTTTACGACAACGATTTTAGTGCAGACCCGTTTAATCAGGGCTGGTATCAGGTCAATGTTAGCGGTAACGAGCGCTGGGAGTGGGACGAAGGCTTTAACAATATCAGCTTCGCGCCTTTCGTCGGTGGCCAATGCCAGAGCAACGAAAGCTGGCTAATTTCACCGCGCTTTGATTTCTCGCGTCAGCAAGATGAGCGCCTGGCGCTGGATATTGCCCGCGGCTTCCCGGGTGACAACCCGTTAGAAATTTATTACAGCGACAGTTACAACGGAGAGGGTGACATCGACCCTGCGGCGTGGCAGCTGATCACCGTGATTGAAAGTGATGACTTTAATCAGAACAATGTGCCGGTGCGTTTTGATGGACTAGAGCAACTGCAGAATATCGAAGGTTATGGCTATGTGGCAGTGCGCTTTAGTTATGACAGCGGTGATTGCGGTACCTGGCGCATCAGCGCAATGGACATGACTGCTAATGTGGATTTAAACACCCCGGATGAGTTCTTCTGTGGTGCACCAGCAACCCCCATTCACTTTATCCAGGGCGAAGGGTTCCAAAGCCCAGTGCAAAATGCCTTTGTCCACCTTGAAGGCATCGTAACCGGATCATTCCAAAGCACCCAGGACGGGGGCCTTGGCGGGTTCTTCATGCAAATGGCAGATGCTGAGCAGGATGGTAACCCGTTCACTTCGGAAGGTATCTTTGTGCATGACAATAACTTTGGGCGCAGTGTCTACCCGGGGGATGTGGTGCGTGTTGCCGGTATCGTGCAGGAGCAGTTCAGCGAAACCCAGATCCGCAATGTCAGCGACGTTGAGCTCTGTGCTGCCAACCATCTTGACCGTGTAAGCCCTGTGTATGTAGAGCTGCCGGTTGAAGACTTTATTGAACTTGAGTCATTAGAAGGTATGTGGGTTGAGACTGCGCAAGACTTAGTGGTGACCGACGTATTCAACGCAGTACGCTTTGGTGAGATTTACGTGTCGTCTGAGCGTTTGTTCCAGCCTACCCAGGTGGTTGCACCTGGTGAGCCAAGCCGTGCATTGCAGGCAGCCAATGACCGCGATCGCTTGATCATCGATAACGCCAAAACCGGCGCCAACCGTTTACCGCTATTAACCGGAGCCGATGGCATGAACGAGCTGTCAGCAAGTAACCCAATTCGTGCAGGCTATACGGTGAATGCTGGCTTCCAGGGATTGATGGGATTCAGCTTTGGCGAGTACCGCGTTCGTGCGTTAACTGACCCAGAGTTCGATACCAGTACCAACCCGCGTGAAGACGCAGAGCGGCGTCGAGGGCAGGTGCGGATTGCTAGCTTTAATGTGGAGAACTTATTCACCACATTACAGGGCTCTGGTAGTAGCTGTGGGCCAAATAATTTGTCATGTCGTGGAGCCGGGTCCTTCAGTGAACTCGAGCGTCAGCTGGCGAAGCTGGTTAGCGCTATAGGTGAGACTGACGCAGATGTGGTGGCATTGGTCGAGGTTGAAAATGACGCTGATGATTCAACGCTGGCGACCTTAGTCTCGGCACTGAATGATGCTTACCCACGTGACAACTGGGCATACATTGCCACGGGTTGGTTAGGGACTGATGCGATAAAAAATGCATACATCTACCGCCCACGTCGGGTTAGCCCGATCGGTGATATCGCCGTACTGGACAGCAGCGTTGACCCTGGTTTCGATACGTCACGACAGCGCCCGGCGCTGGCGCAGAGTTTCGAAACGAATAGCGGTGGCCGTTTCACTGCAGTGAATGTTCACTTACGTGCGAAAGCTTCATGCCCGTCAAGTGGCGCAAATGCCGACCAAGGCGACGGCCAGGGATGCTGGAACGAGTGGCGTACGTTGTCTGCGGCGGCATTAGCACGCTGGATTGAAACCGACCCAACCAATGCGGGCACGGTAAACCACTTATTGCTTGGTGACTTTAATGCCTACGCTATGGAAGACCCAATGACCACGCTGTATGACGCTGGTTATTTGAACCTGGCGATTGAAGACAACAACGGAGAGCCAGACGTGTATAGCTACACCTTCTTTGGTCAGGCAGGGAGCCTCGACCATGCCCTTGCAAGCCCAAGCCTTGCAGCGCAGGTGTTGAATGCCAGCTACTGGCAGATCAACAGTGATGAGATCCCTGCGTTTAATTACACTGAAGGCAGCTTGCCGGGTGGATTTCTTGATAAGCCCGCAAGCTTTTACCAGCCAGATGTGTTCCGCTCGTCAGATCATGACCCACTGATCATCGACATGAACGTACGTCGCTGCCCTCCAGGCTTAAACTCACGCCCAGCGCATCCGCGCGGGCGTCCGTTGCCGGTACCGCAGTGCTAAGAGGAAAGCGGCCTATTGCTTAAGCCGCTTTAAAGAAATAAAAGCCTGATTTTGGTTGCTGACCGAAGTCAGGCTTTTTTATTGGCCGCTACCTATTACCTCGAACACGCTGACCGTCACTGAGGTTCGCCGGTGGGTGAACCACCACAGTGTCGCCACCATCAAGGCCACTGAGCACTTGCTGATGTAAACCACTGCGCCGGCCAAGCTCAACCGGGATTAAGGTTGCCCGGCCGTTTCGCACCACAAATACATGCCAGTCACCTTGTTCTCGCACCAGTGCACTTAAGGGGACGCTGAGCACATCGTCGGCCTCCCATAGGGTAATTATCGCATCAAGGCGGAAACCTTCGCCGAGGCTCGACCACTTTTCCATCTCCGATTGAAAGCTGGCATACACCGCAACCCTGCGCTCTTCAATGCCAAGTGCCGAGTAACGCACAAAACCGGCGGGATCAATACGCTCAATACGGCCTTCAAGCACGCCTTCGCCGCCCCAGCGTTCGAAACGCACGGGCATGCCGGGGCGCACCCGCACCGCATCGGTGGATAGTAAATCGATACGCACCGATAGCTCGGCTAAATTACCCAGCTCCATGATGTTCTGACCTGGCACGACAATGCCTTCACAGCAGCGTTCACGGCGTAAAATCACCCCAGATATGGGCGATAGCACCGGTAAGGTTCTGGTTTGCGCAGGGTCACGGGTACCCTCGGTGACCTCTAATACCGCGCGGGCATTCTCAACATCATAAAATGCTGACTGTGCCGATGCTTCCGCGGCTCGTTCACTGGCCTGGGCTCTGCGCAAAGTATGCTCTGCGCGTTCTTTCTCAGTTTGCGAAATCACACCTTGCTCGTATAGAGGTGTTAAGCGGGCGAGCTCACGCTCAGCCTGCTCACGGCTATCCTGTTCGTTTTCGTAAAAAGCTTCGGCAGCACGCAAGCGAGAACGGGCGGCTGAGAGCGCTTCTTCGGCTTGTTCTCTGGTGCGCGCATCGAGGGCGGGGGTTGGCGTAGGCTCAATCACGAAGAGTACATCACCAGCCTCTACCTCGTTGCCGACCCTTAGCGTCACCCGCTGCAAGAACCCTTGAATGGGCGCGCTGATATTATAGGTGTCACGCAACCAGGTTCGCGCCTCTTCTTCCAGGGTTTCGGCAAAGTGGTCGGCACTCACCTGAGTGACCCGCACTTCAACAGGCGAGGGGCGCAGGGCCCATACCAGCAGTGCTAATATTACCAGCGAAGCGACTAGCCAATATTTGTGTTTTAGTATCCAGTTCATAACCATTACTCAGTTTTTAAAGACGACATCATGTCGAGTGTTAACAGTCGCCGGCTCACCGCCAACATTGCAATGAACGTCGCTGCCAGGACCCCCAGCAGGGTATTCAGATAAGGTGCGGTGGCCCAGGACCAAGGCACCCGAAACAGCTCAGTGCTTAAACCGCTGATCAGCGCATAGGAGAATAAGCTCCCGATCAGCCAGGCCAAAGGAATCGCCAGCAGTGCCAGAATGGCCAGCTCTGCATAAATAATGATACTGATCTCGGCCCGGCTAAAGCCAAGCACCCGCAAAGTAGCCAGCTCGCGCTGGCGCTCGGCGAGCATAATGCGCGCGTTGTTATACAGCACCGCAAAACTGATGGACCCCGCCAGCAGCAGCAGGACTGCCATAACCACCAATACCGTATCGTCAATATAGCCTTGAATATTGAGATGAGCCTGGCGTACATTGGTCACCCCGCTCACCAGTGGTATATCACGCAGCGCTTGTTGCAGTTCATTTTGATACTGCGGGTCACTGCGCAGCCAGACCCCGTTGATTAGGGTGTCTTCCTGCAAGATACGGTTGACGTATTCGATGCTCGCATAGATGCCAAGGCCAAGGGCTTCGTCCACCACATTCACCAACGGGCGTTGCTGGTGAATACGCCGTGCAGCAGGCAGCTCAATATCAATAGAGTCACCAGGTGTGACCTCTAAGTAATCCACCAGATAACGCGTCGCCACCAGACCTTCTGGGGGTAATGCTAACGGGCGCATGCTGCTGTCCGTTGGTACGCCTAAGAGTTGTACGCGCTGTTCACGCCCCTGCACCCGCACAATCGCTGCATGTTGGCGAAAACCCTCCAGCGCCAACACCCCCGGCAGCTGACGAAAGTTCGCCAGTTCGATGCGATGAACCGGCTCATGTAGCTGCACTTCAATGTCCATGCGCACACTGTCCTGATAGTGGCTATCGAGCATTTCGTCCATCGCGCTGAACATATAACTGCCGAGTAAAATAAGCGATCCGGACAGCGCAATGCCCGTGACTGACAACATCGATCGCCACGGATAGCGGCGAATGTGCCGTACAATCATCTGCGCCACTGGCGTGAGGCGCAGCCATTGTTGGCCGCCCTGATGATAGTGGGTCGGCATTGGCGGTCGCATGGCTTCTGCTGGCGCCTGACGACTGATATCCGCCACCGCCTGATAGCTACCAACAAACGCCGCACTCAGACAGAGCAGGGCGGCAATCAGCAGGCTGCGCGGCTGCAAGCCAAAGATAAATTCCGGAAAGTAAAAGTAGCTCGCATACATACGCGCGACCGGCTCCGCCACCCATAAGCTAATACCCACACCAACGAGCAGGCCAATGCTGGTGACCATCAGTGCAAACAGGCTGTAATGGCGCATTAAGTCACCGTTAGAGTAGCCGAAGGCTTTAAGCACGGCGATGGTCTGGCGCTGAGTGGTGATAAGACGGCGCATCATTACCGCTAGCAGGAACGCAGCCACCCCAAGGAAAATAGTTGGGAGCAAGGCCGACATCACCCGCAGCTGGTCGAGTTCTTCATTGAGGAACATATCGGATGGCAACTCGCTGCGCTGCATCGCGCCCAAGCTACCGTAAGGTGTGAGTAACTGGTTTAGCGCGGCGATGGTGTCTGGCGGGTAGGCGGCGCTTTGCAGGCCGACACTGATATGATTAAACGCGCCTTCCATGTCCATCGCCTGGGCCAATGCACGCTCGCTCATCCAGAAAGTACCAAAGCGCTCGTAATCGGGCATGATATCGCCCGGGCCCATTTGGTAGACAAACTCCGGGGATAACGCCACACCGCTGACTTGCAATTGCTGATAGCGACCGTTGATCACGGCTTGAATCGTATCGTGCAGCTGCAAGTTATGCGCATCAGCAAAGGTCTGGCTGATCACCACCTCATCAAATCGGCGGCTGTCTGGCAGTTGCCCTTGCGTTAAGTGCAGTTGATTAAGCAGGGCCTGATGCTCAGGCACCGACAATAGCTGGCCCTGAATCACATCGCTAAAGCCTTCCACCTCAAAGCGCGCAAGGGTCTCGATACGACCTTCCACCGTGCTGACATCGGGTAATTGCGCAACGCGCTGAAGTACCTGCTGTGGCACCCGATTGACATAAACAAAGAGATCAGCAAGGCGATATTGCTGATAAAACTGCTGCCTGGAGTCGGCAATGCTCTGATAGTTACTGGTGGTGATGACCAGTACCAGCACCCCGGCGGCAATCACACTGGCAATCGCAATAATTTGCCCTGCAAATTGCAGAAGTTCGCGGCCGAGTTTGCGATGCAGGGCACTCACCAGTTAAGTGCCTCTGGGTTGGCCTGGCTGGTATTCACATCAATCTGCGCAATGGCACCGTCACTGAGACGAATCACACGATGGGCCATATTGGCAATCACCTCGTTGTGGGTAATCACCACCACCGTAGTGCCAAGTTCACGGTTTACCTGTTGCAGTACCTGTAGTACTTTGCGCCCAGTGCGTGAATCCAGTGCGCCGGTAGGTTCGTCACATAGCAGCACCGCCGGGCGCTTGGCAATGGCGCGAGCTATCGCCACACGCTGCTGCTCGCCACCGGACAGTTGAGACGGGAAGTGATCAAGGCGCTCCCCCAGACCCACCATGGTCAACGCCTCTTCGGGCGTCATCGGGTTACTGGCAATATCGGTGACAATAGCAACATTCTCACGGGCGGTAAGGCTGGGTAAAAGGTTATAAAACTGGAACACAAAGCCCACATGCTGGCGGCGAAAGCGTGTCAATTGCTGATCGCTGATACCGGTCAGATGCACCACAGGGTCGCTTAAGTACTGAACATCGCCGCTAGTGGGGGCGTCTAAGCCGCCAAGAATATTGAGCAGCGTCGATTTACCGGAGCCCGAAGCGCCAAGCATGACCACCAGCTCACCGGCAAAGAGATCCAAATCGACACCACGTAGTGCCTGAATCTCCACATCGCCCATTTGATACAGCTTAGTTAAGCCCCGTGCTTTAAAGACCTGCCGGCTCATTGTTTGTCCCCACCATGTTTAACCACAGTATAGCCAGCTAAGCCAGGCACAGGGTTGTGCTGGATTAAGAAAGACGTTTTTTAGCCAATTGAGCCGCACCAAGTTGCGTCAGGTTGAGCATTCTCGTATACTCGCAACGCTTTTCTTAAGCACCCTCAGCAACACAACGTTCTTCAACGTTAGCAGCAACGGCCCCTTAGCTCAGTGGTTAGAGCACCCGACTCATAATCGGTTGGTCCCCAGTTCAAATCTGGGAGGGGCCACCAATCTTTTCAATGACTTACGTCACTTTGAGTTTTACCCGGTTTCGCTTGGGGTACCCTATAGGGTTACCTAAGCACTGTCGCTGTGTTTTACGCGCCTGCGCGTGCCTCATTCAAAAACCACATTCTTGTGTTTCATCTCACCATCGACATAAAGATTACCACAGCTTAGCGACCGCGCAATTGGTTGGTTCTGGATCTGGTGAGCAAGAATTGATGGGTGAGGAGTGGGGCTTGTTTGAAATCGTAGAACTATTGTAAGTGCACCTCTATGCTATTTAAGCATTAGAGGCGCATTGGTTAGTAACTTAGGCTGCAAACTGCTGTGGACGATTCGACGGCATAGTCTCAATAAAGTGCAGAATCGACGACAGACGCCAGTACTTAAGGCTGCCAAGGGTTTGTGCAGGGGGAACTAAGTTAGCGCGTTCATAGCGCCACCAGCTGGTTCTGCTAACAGCTAGCATGCTAAGGACTTCACAGCTCCGCAGCATGCGCTCGTTTTCGCCATAACGCTTTAAAATTTCTGAACGATGCTCAGTGCTGGGTTCTTGGTACATAGTGTTTCTCCATGATTAAGTTGAACCCATTTTGCGGCAGCGACTTTCGGATGTTAAGTATTTAGAAGGGGTGTTTAAGTGGGTTCTAAAATCCGACTTTTGTGGCCGGATTTTGAGGTTTGTGCCGCACCCTTAGGATCTATTTGATCAGAAAATGGGATTTTGGCTAGGGGTTGGGTGGAGGTTCTCTCTCGGATAAGGGAAACTGGCTGGCGTCACTTTGAATTTAGGCATATCAAGAGTTCTTATCAGGTGGCCAATATTAGTTGACCACTACAAAAATGCTTTGTTAAGCATCGGCGTCCGGTCCTTGATCACCATCCGATAGATCTGCATCTGTAACTTTTTCAAGTAAATACCGGATGGGTTTAGTTACCATCTTTCTCAACTTGAGAGCTCTAGCCGTGAATGAGTCTAACTTATCAATAAGCTCTCCTAACCGTTGCAAAACGTCAGGGTTTTGGGCGGAAGCTTCTTTCAATTCCTCTTGGTTGGCCACTACCGCTCCAATAGTTCCTTGAAGCGATTCCTTAAGCCCTTTCGCACCTTTAATTCGATACATGTTTATTGAGCTTCTTAAGCGCTCGACCTCTTCAAGGAGTGACAATCGCAACACATCCGGTAGAGACGAACTAAAAACCGCTTCAAACAAGGCCTCTGTTTTTGCAATGATTTCCGCTAAGTCCTCATCCGATAGCGTATCTTCCGTATAAAATGTAGATAATTCTTCAGCACAGAACTGCAATCTTGTAAGTGCCTCATCGGTTAGGTGTTGTTTGACTGAGCTCCAATTAGTGCCCAGATTAAGCGGAAAAAATGCCCGGTTAATTTGATTGAAAGACTTCAAGTACAGTTCATGATTCAACTGGTTGTTCATCTTTATTAAAGACTGAATTTCATTGGAAAGAGAGTACAGTTCCACTACCGCTTTAGTGATTACCACTTCATCTTGCTCGATATCTAACACGGATGCCCAAACGACCCGAACTTTGTCCTGATCCTTTCGTTTTTTCGCATCCGATAAAATCTTGTGCAATCTTCCCGCAGGATTACTTTCATCAATCAAGTTGTGACACTCCTTCTATTGCTTAGCGCTTAACGCCCGCATTTGCGGCTGGTTTGAAGCGCAGCGGAAAACAAGCCCGCTAACATGCGCTTGTTAGCAATTTTGTCCAACCTTACTCTCTACAAAATTAATGAAAGCCGAGCAAACAACCATAAAGAATTTCGCATCCTCAAATCGAAGCTTTTCACTTTCAAGCAAAGCATGCCGTATCCCACCCTCATCAGATGTATACCCGTAAAGGCTGCTAAAAGCAGTTTTTAACGCAGGGTGTAAGTTTATTTCGTCTTCTAGCTTCTTTATGAGCTGCCCAAGCGTACCTTTCGAGCCGAGAACAAGACTAACAAGACTTTCAACAGCACAGACGGATTCTTTAATTGAGTTTCTATAATCAGGCTTCTCTCTGCTGGACAACAACTCCAAAGCTCGTATCAAATGAGCATGAACAGGACCTCTAGTTACTTCCAGCGCTTGTTCAATTTCATCAAGCTGCTCTTGCTCAGTGATTTGTGAAATTTGTCCAGCAACAAATCGATACGCAGACATTTCTTTTTCCAGAGCTGCGTTGCATGCGGAAGTAAAAGCATCTTTAAATTCATATCGCTCATAATTATTCGCACAGAACTCAACGAAATCATAAAGTTCATACCATTCACACTTAAAGAAATAGGCTCTCAAATGCAATATAACCTGCTGCCAATCGTCCTCTAATGTATCTAATGGTTCTTTAAAGTAGTTAAACCACATCTTTTTACACAGCGCATTTAATTCTCTGTTTGCATTATCTGATAGGTAATAACCACTATAATATCCTGTAGATGCTCGAACATAATCCCAGATGTGAATTTTCAGAATACTCCATAAAGCATTTTTCAGTGGTTCATCTACAGATTCGATTTGAACTATATCTCTAACTTTTTTATGTCCATACCTCTCGGAAAAACGCACATACTCTCCTTAAATGGCTAACGCCCGCCAACACGCGCAGCTTTGTAGTGAAGGCGAAGCCATAACGAAAAAGCTGTCGCCGTGATTGGCATTGTTAGCTCCGCTGCTCGCTATAAAATATCATGTTGAATAATCGACTGCGCAAACCCATCAATGCCCGGATAGATGGTTTCGGCCGTAATGTTCATGACGGCCAAATGATCCAGGAAGTCATCCCTGTTCTCATATGGAATTACAAATTTGATCAACGGGGGTATAACTCCTTCTTGTTGAAGGTTGAGAGAATCCAGATTTTCATGAAATTTGGTACCCAGTGAGCAGGGAAACAAAAACAACCCTTGTTGTATCGCTATGCGAGGAATTTGCTTTTCAACGTCAATCATCAACAGGCCAGGTCTATTAACCTCATCCTCTGAATTGCCAAATCTATTGTTTTTAAGGATAGCATTAGCCGCTTCATAGGAAGCACCAAGCATTCCATACCTTAAACCATTTAGCGTGTTTTCAATACTATGATTCTCTTTCGCATATTTAGCACCAGCCTTCATTAGCGAGTTTTCGTAAATCGCCCATATGCAGCAGTCATCACTCGCCCCGATCAATGCAAAGAACATAGCCACATAAAATGATCTACTAAAATCAATCAACCGTGTAGGAGTTCCGTGGTGCTGCATTACCGACAACCATGCCACATAATCATCTTCATCAGGCAACCTGTCCAGATATAGATGTGCTCGTGTTTTAAATGTCTTTAGGCTTTTCCGCTCCGCCATACGAAGATCAAAAGCATTGACCTCATATCTTCTTCGGTTGAATTCCAGAGTCCTCTTTAAAGCACATTCTACCTGCCAGTTAGCGTTTGACTGACCACGATAAATGAATTGTCGATCTTGAGGATTGTGTTCTGCTATTTGATTCCATTCTTTTAACCGAATTATTTTTGGTGATGACATTCATAGATCCTTGGAATAGCTAACGCCCCAAGCAGGGGCGTATTTTGCGTTTTTAGCGCAGCGAAGCAAAATATGTTCCACTGCCTTGGTTTATTAGGAACGCATTTGCTCTAAAGCATGAAATAATTCTTTCTCGAGCCTAGAAACCTCGTCTTCCGACTCAACCAGCCGTGTATTAAGTGCAATCTGTGTCATCAAGCACAGAGAAGAAATCCAAATTATTCCTTTGGGTTTTTCAAGCAGGATTTTTATCTTATCCTGATCATTTCCTTTGACTGAGACTGCTAGCGCTTTTGCCCACGATTTTCTTTGTTGTTTATCGAGCTTTTCAAGTTTTGATTTCAGATTAAGATTGGTATTTTCTACATTATGGACAGCGTCGTTTCTAAGCTCAGATAATTTCCGAATAAATGTAACATAGGAGCTGCTGAGTACATCCAAAGAGCCAAGCATAGAAGCCTTACCATATGTTGCATCACTTAACGGAATTCGAGACAAAGCCTTCTTAAGTTTTGGGCGTCCTAATGAAGTTACTATCATATCAGCAGCCGCCGCTTCAATTAGAGCATGAAGCTTAATTATAAAAGACCAATCATCTTCGCGGTATAAACTCTCAAAGAAGCCATCAGCTATACCTAATCGTTCTTCAAATTTCCGGATATAGCTTAAGCCGTCATTAATTTTATTCTCAATCATCACTACTCCGCTTTCTTGCTTCCTAACGTCCAGCTCAGCGGGCAATTGAAGCGCAGCGTAAATTGCTCCGCTGCAGCTGTTTGTTAGTGCTGCCCGCAGGTAAGGCAAATTCCGTAAACATCACTTATTACGTTTCCGGGGCATTCTTCTTCCTCATTGCTACATTTTTCCCTCGATACTTCATAATCCAGGTCACATATAGGGCAATATATTTCTTCGCAACTCTCTTCCTTGGACATAAGACGAGCTAGCTTATAATCGAAATCAACATCATGGTTAGCTTCGTAATAACAGTCGGGACAGAAGTACGCTCGCATCTTTTTGTCAATCTTAAAGTAGTTCTTTACTTTAGAAGGAGACAGCAGGTTTACTATTATCGAAAGCTCACGATTAACCTCATTGCTTAAAAAATCTACACTTCCAAGCTCGCTGTTCGGTGATGATTCTAGCGCTTGCTTTCTTACTTTAGCCCATGACTCATCAGGAAAAAGGGAGTTATGCATATACAGCAGAGAGTCGATAACCTCTCCTACTTGGACATCTAGCGATGCGCTAATTGAATGCATAATCACGTTCCGTGACTCTCTCAATTCATTGAATTTATTAACAAACTCAGAGTCGAAATTTACTGCCGCAAAAGTGTCATGTACCCGAATTAAATCTTGTGCATCAATTGTTCTAAACTTGCTAAAGTCTATTGGAATGCCTTCGTGTGGTGATGGCCACTTCGTCGGCGAGTCTGTTATCAACAGATAAGGGGATATTTCACAAATACGGCCCTTGATCAAAAATTCGATACCTTGCTGAGTTATGGCCAATGACGTAGTCAGTTGCCTATGAGCCAGACTCCAATATTCCTCTGACACTTCTTCTGGGTCTATTCCGTAATACTCAGCGTCATCCAGATTGACAAGAAGCTTTGCGATCATACCCCATGAAAGGTCAAGAAGCTCTCTTCCAGTCTTGTAGAAGTCATCATGAGTTGGAATATTTTCTATCACTCGATTTCCTCAATTGCACTAACATTTATATTGTGCGCACGCACGGTTTCGCTGCGCGATATCTAAGTGCTGTAACTCGCAAGAATTTGAAATAGCGAAGATAAATCGAAGGGGACTCATTCCCTTGAGAATACAAATTAAGCATGCTCGTTTTGCTGATTCGCTATGCCTGATATCCCTGGCAAGTTGTTTTTATGTTACTGACTCTACTAGGTTTCAAATTCGTGGGCAAACGATAACATGCTCAAGATGCTTAAAAAGTGTGCTAGTTTGCACTACAAAACTGTTGTTCAAAGTGCTGATGCGAGTGCCGGATGCAAAACACAGGTAATTCATCCAACAAAAAAGGCGCTGAGATAGCGCCCTTCGGCCATAAGTTGGTTTGAGCCAAATGCTGGTTTAATTTGCACAGGTTACACTGTGGACTATCATCACCTACGGGCCATTTCTGGTTGCGCTAGTGGCCTTGCTTGACTGCGAGCATCCAGCTTAGCGAAATGCTGAAGAATAAAATCACGATCAGGCCGCAAGTTGATCACCTCCAGGAAAAAGCGAAATGGCCCACTCAGGCTTTCCCGTCCGTCAACGCCCTGGCTCTCCATAAAACCGATGAACTCATTAACAGGAAGTAAGGCGAGTACACGCTCTTCCTTGCTCTTGGGGAAGCCAAGCTCGCCTTGCGTATAGTTCGTTCCGGTAGTAATTCCCAGCGTATCGAGCTCGGCCTTGAGCGCGTTTACGTAACCAGCGATATTAAATCTACTCTCTTTTATAAATGGCACCGAGTTGATGAAGAGCACTGTGTAGCCAGCCGCTTGGTATTGCGCTTTTCTGTTTGTTAAACGTTTGCTGCAGAGTGCTGTACGTTTACTGCTCTGGACTTCATCAGATTGTGTGACTTCAATCAGTAAGTTGGCATCGGGCAAATAAAAGTCAGCTACAATCGAGATCTTGCCGTCGCTCAAGTCGGGCACTGTATACTGCGCAGTATGCTTAATATCATTCAAACGCAGATAGTTTGCGGTCACTAACTCTGAATACTTAGCAAAGTACCGGCCCTCAACATCAATGTATTCGCCTTCTGCGACGGCAGGCTTCATTTTTAACGTGCTCTCCTCCAGGTTTCGGCCTCGTAGGTGAGCGTGAAGGGTGCAGTAGAAGTATTTCATCATCGTCACAGATTTAAATTCCGCTGCTTTGTCTATCAGTTGTTCATCGGTCATGAGCCAATAATCGGGTTCAGGCACTCGCACTTGGGCAGCTATCGCCACGAGTGCGCGGTGGGGAGCGATGACACGGGCCTGAATTAGGCTCCGCGCCTTGTTGTTCTCTTCAACTTGCACCAATACCGATGCTTCTGTGATGACCTGGGCGTAGCGCTTTGCTGTATCCGCATCGATATCTTGAACCTGCAGCTTAAGCTCGCGAACCAGGGGGTAGAGATGTGGCGCACTATTTAAGCCAAAGACGGGGCAAATAGTTGGCAGACCAGCGGTCATTAGTTTCTCATTGAGACAATTGGTTAATGCGCTGAGAGACAAGCAACCGTCAGGCAAGAGCCCGGGTACATCGACTTCCCCAGCGATAATTTTCATACTTAGTTCACGCAGCATGCCCGATTGTTGAGCGTTGATGTCTTTCATATATTGCTCCTCTAAGGTCAGTAAAAGACCCGCTCATTTGATCATTATTGGTGAATCTGGCTACTGAGTGAGTTTGAGATACTGGTTGGATATCGGGGAGCAACTTTATATTCATTCTCGTGGGCCGAAACGGACAAATATTTGCCGCTGGAGTCATTCAAAAACACGCTATATTTTGTTACTAAGTTGCTCAGGAGGTAATTATGCTCAGGAAGTTGTTTGGAACCAAAGCTCAAGCAAACTCTGCGCTGTCGGAGTTTGTTCGTAATGCTAGTTCGCGTGAGAAAAAGCGTGTGTACAATCACGTTATCGAAAAAGCTATCGTTGCACAGAATGAAGTTTTAGAGCGCCAATCTAAGCACAAGCGTTAGTTAACTTCGGCTGAATAGCATCTAGATTCAACACCAGGCTAAATCACCATAACGCATCGCATCTAAGACTTCCCGTAATCTGGCACGTCCTTGCTGACTGCTCATCAACGTAAATGGCGCCTCTCCATCAAGTGCTGGTAGAGGTGTGTGTAACCATACGGTCGTTGCCAAAGAACTGTAGAAGCTCAGTGCGTACTTGAGCAGTATCTGCATTGTCTTTCATAATCGCAGCACTACTTTTAAAACGTCGTGCGCACATAGTGGCACACGTGCTTAATCATCGTGGTGCTTGCGATAAAACCAAATCATCACAATACCGAATACAATGGGTCCTAAGATGATAAGGATTTTTGCAATGGTATCCACCATGTTTAACCTCCATAAAATCGAATGCGCCTAAGCCCTCAACAAAGTATTGCACAACACACTTGCCGAGCGGATAAAAAATCAGGATACTGTATGTATAAACAGTATTTGAGGTTTTATGCCAGTAAAAATTATCTGTAGAGCAGGGGTGTACCCCAAGCTGCAAATTCCGTATTTGTTGGAAGCGGTCCAGGCTGGATTCCCGTCGCCTGCGCAGGATTATGTGGAGCAGCAGCTCGACTTGAATGAGCTGTGTATCAAGCACCCGTCGGCGACTTACTTTGTACGCGCGACGGGAGACTCGATGATAGGTGCTGGCATTCATGAGAATGACATCCTGGTGGTGGACCGGTCGCTGACACCGAACGCTGGTGACATTATCATTGCCGGCTGGAATGGGGAGCTGACGGTGAAAGAACTGCAACTAAAGCCTTTTCCTGCGCTGATATCACACAACGACAACTACCCAATCATACGCATTCCGGACAGCGCTGAGCTGGATGTCTTTGGGGTGGTGAGCTATGTCCTCCATGGGCTCCGCTAAGCCAGTTGTTCCTTTCAAAAAGCCAGTGCAATGCTTTGCTCTGATTGATTGCAATAACTTTTACGCCTCGTGTGAGCGATTGTTTCGACCAGACCTAAAGTACAAGCCGGTGATTGTCGCCTCCAACAACGACGGCTGCGCGGTCGCACGCTCGGCAGAAGCCAAGGCCCTTGGCATTAAAATGGGTACACCGATTTTCAAAATCCAGGACCTCATTCGTGAGCACGACGTGCAGGTGTTTTCTTCCAACTACGCGCTGTACGCCGATATCTCGAACCGTGTCATGACCACCATTGAAGGTATGGTGCCACGGCTTGAGGTGTATTCCATTGATGAGGCCTTTGCGGATTTAACCGGGCTTGCCAATGCGGTATCGCTGGAAGATTTTGGCCGCGAGCTTTACGATAAAATCGAGCGCTGGGTGGGTGTTCGCACTTGTGTGGGAATGGCACCGACCAAAACCCTGGCCAAACTCGCTAACTACGGCGCTAAAAAATACGTCAAAACGGGTGGGGTCGTGGATCTAACCAGTCAGGCACGCCAACGTAAATTAATGGCGATTACGCCTGTGGATGAAGTGTGGGGCGTGGGGAGAAAAATCTCCAAAAGACTCAATGCGATGGGTATTGAAACCGCGCTGCAACTGGCGGATGCGGACCTTAAAACCATTCGTAAAACCTTTTCGGTGGTGCTCGAGCGCACCGCACGGGAGCTACGCGGAGAGTCTTGCTTATCGATGGAAGAGATCACTCCAACCAAACAACAAATTGTGGTGTCGCGAAGCTTTGGTACGCCCGTTGAAACGCTGGATAGCATCGAATCCGCGGTTGCATCCTTTAGCGTGCGAGCGGCTGAGAAATTGCGGTATGAGAGGCAGTCAGCGAAACAGGTTACGGTGTTTATGCGCACTAACCCGTTTAACAAAAGCCATGCCCAATACAGCAACAGCGTGACCAGCGAATTGCCGATGCCGACTCAAGACACACGCGAGTTGCTGGCGCTCACTCAAGTTCTGTGCGCTCGCATTTATCGGCCAGGCTACAGATACACCAAGGCCGGGGTCATGCTATCTGACTTTTACGAGCCAGGAGTATTTCAGACGTCGCTGTTTGAGGTGCATGATGCCAAGCCGAAAAGCAAAGAGCTGATGGCGGTTTTGGATACATTAAATAAGCAAAAGACTGGAACGCTCTACTTTGCGTCTCAAAAAAGCAAAACCGATTGGCATATGAAGCGAGAGCGTTTGTCGCCGGCATATACCACGCGTTGGGCGGAGATACCGAAAGTGCGGTAGTCGATCAAACTATATCTTTTTGCTAAACATGAACCATGTTAATAAGCCAAAGTAACCGTAAATTAAGGAAATCGATTGTCATGAAAAAAGAGGCGCCCACCACTACCATGGTAGTTAAAGATATTTGTTGTGATATCTGCAATGAAAGCGTTATTCCGAGCGCACGCATGCAGCATAGCGACGACTTAAATAGCTTCTCAGAACATGCCCAGCTAATCGCATCTTTCGGGTATGGCTCCAAGCGTGATGGCGATAAATTTCATTATGACCTTTGCGAAGATTGTTTCGATCAGCTACTTGTAAGTATTGAGGGATTGAGGATGGGGAAAACCTAGGTCATTTAACCTACCAATACGCACCATTCCTTACTCATAATCACACTAACTAATAGCTCATTTTGACATTTGAGGGGACTTCCTATTAGGCGCTTAGGAAGCGCTTCCTGGTACGCCTCTAACCCTTTACGAACATGGCCTGCAGACAGAAATTATTTTGCTCTTATTAGCAAGGGATTATGCATTTGCGGCTGTCATCGAGAAACCGCTGGCATAAGTTTTTTCTGGTACGTATGCGTCAAAACGATAACGTGACTTCAAAAACTCAGAGGTGCAGCAGCAAACGATCGAGAAGCTGAGAACGCTATTGAGTCGTGACTATACGCATAGGTATTACACGTCTTATTGATGGATGCCATGCTCAAGCCGGTAGATAACGTTTAAAACAGCCGTCTCGCCCTCATGTGATTCTTTGATGAAATCAGCTGGCGTTCTCTGGCCAAGCGCACAGCAGCTTTGGTTGAGCCAATGCGTAGCGTCGGATTCATTACCCTCAAACAGCTCAAGCAATGATCTTCGCATTTTTACAGAAACATCGGTCAACTGCATGTCTTTTGGCTGTCCAGGAGTTGATGGTTCCATCAGTTTTCTCCATTTAGTTGGTAAAAATCACTATAGCACCACGAAGGTCTTACAGTTTATTTAGAATAAACTGAATAACTACAAAACCGTGATCAAGTTAAACCGTTCGCTCGACTGAAACCCCTGAGGTTTCAATCGCGCTGATAGCCTTGTCTGCCGGCACATTAAAAAACTCCTTACGCCGATTTACAAGATTAACCCTATCGTCAGCAAATTTTCTATGAATTTCGGCTTCTAAAGATGGCGCGTCTTCGCTGTAGAAAAATGCATGAACATCGAAAAGTTCGGGCACAGAAGCGTCCCCAAGCTCTCTCACTCTGTCCTGAGGATCAACTCGTCGAGTCATACCGATTTTGATAATGTCTGGGCCAAATGAAACAGGGTTTGAAATCACATAAACGTAACCTGCTCGAGTGCGCTGGGCCATCGAGATAGCTCTGCTCTCGCGTTCTTTTAAGACTTCAAGTTCTTGGCGGTGTAACTCATATAACTCCTTTTGTTCTTGAGTAGCGTTCTCTAGTTTATCCAGCTCTTTTTGAACTAGCTTCTCCATCCGCTCCCTGTCCGATTTTGCTTTTTCCGCAGCTCGTTTTATCTTCGCCTCTTCACGCTCTCCTTCCCGTTCCAAGCGGCGCTCCTCTTTTTCGGCTTCCTTGATGTCAGCTTTAAGCTGCCTGATTTCATACTCAAGTTGTAGCTCGGTAACTTTCAGGTCGCGATACTCGCTTCGAAGTTGAGTTTTCGCAATGCGTCCGTTCTCATTAATCTCTTCATAGCGTCTTTTGACGCGAGCGATGAGCCGGCCAATATTATTCCAGTCAGCGAGCGCTATGGCCGCTTTGACTTCATTATCGAAACAGCGAATTCTTAGCTTAATTTCACGATTAATGAGCGTTCTTGCCTTAGCCTTGCTGCCATTTACCTGGAGGTCACTTCCAAGCAGGCAGACACAAGCTTGTTTATCTTTGATTAGTGACTTGGCAAGGTCTTTGGTTCGTTGGAGGCGATATATTAATGTATCCAATTTTGCAAAGTCAGTGGTTCTTTTGAAGGTTCTTTCATCAACCGTACCGATGCCTATGTCGTACTGGCTAACCAGCTTTTGGTGGCTCAGTAACTCGCGTCTATCCTCGCTGTAATCAGTTTGAAGCACTCGATAGATGGATGTTGACCTGTTTAGTCCTGCCTCATTTTCATCTACCTCTGCGAACATTTGCTTGGCATCGAGGTAAGACGGCTTAATTTTTCTGAGCTGCACATAGGAAAAGACAGTAAAAGCGGCACTTGCAATGAGAGCTCCGACTAAAGGGATATAAAGCATCATAGTTTTTCCTTAGACGTGGTCGGGTAGGTTAATAATTTCACGCTTTGGCTGCTTTCGGGCTTTAAGTGTTGAGCGTAAAAGAGTACTTTCCTGAAATTCGCGTGCTTCAGCTTGCAGGTACCAGTCAGTTTCTACCGCCATTTGCTCCAGAGTATCTTTCACCGCTTCGGGAGCAACCCGGAAGAATTCTTTGCGATGATTCTCAGTATTGACTCTCAAGTCACTGAAGTGAGCATGAAGTGCTCGCTCAATGGTGGGGGCATCTTCCACGTAAGCCATTGCATGAACATCAAACTTGAAGGGGACACTCGCGTTTCCTAATTCGTTAACTCGATCCATCGGCTCCAAGCGACGGGTCATGCCTATTTTTACGATATCCTCTCCGAAGCATCCGTGATTGGAGATGACGTAAATGTACCCGGCACGGGTGATTTGGGCCTGTGATGTGGCTCGGGAAAACTTCTCTTCGAGCTCAGCTTTCTCAGCTTGGATCTTCTCAATCAGTAATTCTAATTTGGCTTTGTCGGGGCCAGCGAGTTTTTCTGCTTCTAACCTGGCTTTTTTGAGTTCACTTTCGCGAACTGAAATCTCCTCATCAAGCTCTTCGGTATCCTCCAGATTGAGTTTGTTTTGCTCCCTGAGCTCGGCCTTTTGTGCTTTTCTTTCTTCTTTGAGCTTTTCCTTTCGCTGCAGCTCGTTATGCCATGCCTTTAGCTCCTGAAGTTTAAGGTTTAGGTATTTCACAGAAATGGAAACATTGGCGGTCTCTCCTAGTTTCGATAACTGCTCTTTCAGTTTGAAAAGCTTATTCTTTGCATTTTCATAAGTTGGAGCTCGCATTTGTTTGCGTATGGACTCAAATTCGGCATTGAATGCCTGAAGTAGCAACAGGCGATAATCAGATATCATTTGCTTCCCGTCTTTTGCGCTACCGAACCAGTCCCAGTTAGAGTATGCGTTGGTGGCATCGCCCTTGGCAGCGCAGTCATATTGTAGACTGCGACAAGCTATAATCTCAGACTTTAGCTTTTCGCTGTCATCAAATGAAAAGGTGGGTGGCGTTAGCCCAACTTTGATACAAGAAACCTCTTTAGATATGCCTCGAAGTACCTCCTTCAAACTGCGGTGAGCCTCTCGTCCGCTAAGCGCCTTTGCGTCAAAATCAGCTTTATCTGCTTGAATTTTTTGAACGACTTGCGCAATGGTTTTTCCATCGAGTTGAGCTTGGTTTTGGTCAATATAGGCTTTGTAACCGCGGCTTTTTGAAAACAATAGGCCGCCAATAACAAGTAAAATGAGAGTTATGAAAAGGGAGACAAAAACGATGTCTGAAGATGCGTCCTGCATAAAAGTTCCTGAGTGAAATTTAATCAATAATTGAGATTATCACGGAGTGTAAAGGAAAGGTATCCGGAATTAGCTAGTTGGGTTGTTAACTCACAAGGGAGGTTGGTTACGAGTTGAATTATCGACGAAAAGCTAACGAGTATTGAGAGACGAAATTTGGTTGTAAACACTCCTTGGGCACAGTATTTCGCTGCTTTGAAGTGTCCGTATTAACGGGTAGAACCCTATAGGTAATTATTGTTTCGGTGGAGTTTGGTTAAGTTTCATTAAAACCAAAAAGTATTACTGCTCATCAGACTAAGGCAGGATTGGCCTATAGCGAGAATCCTCAAATCTCAAGCCTGAAAAGCGTAAAAAGCTGCAATTTTATGCCTTGAGAATAATTGGGATTTGGCGGAAACTCTAAACATGGCAGGGGATTGCGAAGGAGGGAAAAAATATGATTAAAAAATCAAATTAATCACACCAGTCACCAAATGACAAGAGCCGCATGGTGAGCTGGCGTGAGTAATGTTCAGTCGCATGTTCATTATGGATCAGCTCACCATTGATATCAACATCATGGTTTTCGGAGGTTCAATGGTCACTGTATTGACGCTAATTGCGTTGACTGTGCTCGTTTTAGTAATCAAACGAGCGTAGCTGACAAAAGGGGCTTTTAGCTAAGCCCCTTACTTTAAAATGCCACAGAAAAAAAGGGAATCGATGGCTGATTTTAAAGCCGGTTTTCAGGCCCCATTTAGGTCATTCGACGCCTAATTTGTCACATTGACGTTTTTCCTGAAATAACATCATTTTTTCAATGAGAGTTTAGATTTATTGACAGGCCGACATAAGAAACAAGGGGCATCAACATGCCCCCAGGCCTTGCTTGGCAAGTATATTAACCTGTTTTCAAAGGTTCGGGCCAAAGCGCCCCCCAGCCTTGCCAAGTCCCTAAGCGTGTATACACAGGTGGCAGGGCGGCTGGAATTCTAGCCTCCTTTAACTTTTCCTTGTGGCGAGGTGCAAACGCAAACCACTGCTTTTGACTGCTGATGCCATGCTCGCGCATGAAGCTCTTAACTTCATCCAGGCTTGCATAGATTTCGTCGCGTGACTTCATATGCGCTTTGGTCTTCTTTTGACGATTGCGCTTACCAAGAGCAGTGAAATGCTCAAAAATCTTTTCAGCATCGTTGCGCAGGTTTAGAGCCTCTAGGTAGAAGTGGAAGTTGTTCTTGAGCGTCGCTAAGCCATCGACGCCCTGAGTTTCCAAAAAGGCGACGAGTTCGTTGAGCGGCAAGCTGACCAGCAAGTGTTTTTCTTCATTGTTGGTATAGCCAAGGTCATCAATGGGGTAGTTAGTCTTTGAGCCAATACGCAGATCGCAAAGCACCTGCTTGAGCGACTCAGTGAAGGCTTTGACATCAAAGCCCAAACTCTTAAAGAACGGCTCCGTGTTTATGAACACTGCATTGTAACCAGCATCGGCATATTGCGCTTTTTTCGCGGCCATACGTTCAACGTAGCGACCTTTGCGCGTTCCCGTTCCACGATCATGATTTTGCGAAATCTCGATGAGCAGGTTTGCTCCGGGCAGGAAGAAATCCGCCTGACGAGGAGATGTTCCTTCCGCTAAATTTGGAACCTGATACTGTGAAATATGCTCGATATTATTCAAACGAAGATAATTCGCCGTCACCACTTCAGGGTAAGAGAAGAAGCGTCGACCTTCCGCATCAATGTAAAAATTATTAATGGCCTCTGGATTCTCAAGCAGATACTGCGTTTCCAGTTCACGCCCTTTAAGATGAGCATGGAGCGTGCAATAGTGATTTTTAAGCGCGCTCAGCGAGCTGACACCCGAAGCTAGGTCTAGTAATTGACGATCCGTAAAAAGCCAATAGTCGGGATTTGGCATTGACACACCAGCTGCAATAGCGACAAGTGCGCGGTGGGGCGCGATGACGCGGTTTTTTACTAATCTAATCGCTCTTTTGTTTTCGCCTGCTTTAACGAGTACGGTGGCTTCGGTAATGACCTGCTTGTAATAATCAAGAGTGTTATCGTCGATGTCTTGCACACGCAGCTTGAGTTCGCGCACAAGGGCATATAGATGGCTTGTGCGAGACAGACCAAGTGTCCCTTTTATTTTCGGCAAACCTTTTGTCTCGTACTTCTCGTTCAGTGCCTTCGTGAACCCAGAAACCGACAGGCAACCGTGAGTAACCAAATGGGTGTAGTCAGATTTGCCAGCGATGATTCTGACGATCTCGTCGCTCAGGATGCTCGACTGATGAGCTTTAATGTCTTTCATGCTTATCTCCTTTAGATTAGAAAAGACAAACCCATTTGATCAGAATCGAAAAATCTGGCTACTGGTTGAATTAGGAGTACTGGTTGGTCTGTAGTACTAACGTTGTGGGCGTGGTGTTTTTCTGAATCATTTGCTTAAATGTCGATGGGTAGCTTTTACTTTTACAGAAGCCTGCGAACGGGAGAGCACATGTGCGGACGATTAGACGTCATAGCAAACCCCCTGTGCGAGGAGGTTTGGGATCAATTAGGACTAGACTTCACCACTTCAACAAACCGAGATCTCAGGCCGACACAACGTGTGGATGTCGTTGGCATGCGAGATCACCAGTTGCATCAAATCACTACCGAGTGGGGGATACAGCCAGGGTGGGCGAAGCGCATCATTATTAACGCACAGTCTGAGACGGTCGCGAGCAAACCCACCTTTAAAAATGCGTTTAGGTTACATAGATGCATCGTACCTTGTTCCGGTTGGTATGAATGGCAGCAGCTTGATGGCCAGTCTCGCAAGCTTAAATACCGTTTTCGCCACGCAGAGGATAACCCGCTGTATATGGCCGGAATCTTTTACCCGGTTGATGGTGATTCAGTGAAGCTGGTGACGCTAACGACAAAGCCCAGAGTAGACTGCGCTAAATACCATCACAGGATGCCACTACTAGTCCGCCCGGCGGAGGTCTTGTTTTGGTTAAATAGTGATGCTCCTGAATTAGAGCCACTGCTTCAGGCGCCTGAGGAAATTCCGTTAACCATAAATAGGGCAGATAACTAACGAGCATGCAGCCAACGTGAGAGGTGGTCACAGAGTTATTCGACACGCAGGTGGCTGACTCAGAATAAGGGCTCGACAATGAATGCGTTGCTGCGATTAAGTTCGAGCGGCATGCAGATACCGTCGTATGTCGTGTAGTCCAACTAGAGCGCCCGAGAGCATGACGTCTTTTGGTGAATATTGGCCAAATGCACGGTTGGGATTACTGATCCATTCAAGCTGATGTTTAGTCTGCAAAAACATGATGCGAAGCGATTTGTGAATACCCAAAATCAGTGACAGACGAGTGCGACGATCGACATTCAGCTGGTTAGACATTTTGCCTGCTTTCATACGACGAAAAGTGGTGATGGGTATGTCACCCAAAACAACAGACTTTTCTCTATCCGTAAACGCCCAAACATCTAATATTTTAACTGCCATCTGAAACGCCTGCTGGTCTTTTGCAAGTGTTTTGCCTTCATGGGCTTGAAGAAATTGCTTTAGGTCGAGTGTTAGCGCCTGTGTTTGCATGGTCTAGCTCTAGTTTTTAGTACTACTACTCAGCATATCCTTATCAGCCGATACCGCAAGCCACAGTTGCCGAAGATTCTGATGTGGACCAATTGGCTCAGGCAGCGGTTTTTAGCTCGCGCGTCTTGAAAATGCTATTGAGGGAGTGAAGCCAACACAGCCAAGCCTTCTGGTTGGCCAGAATCGGCCAGAATCGGCCAGAATCGGCCAGAATCGGCCAGAAATGGCCAAAACTTATAAACGGTAGTAACAGGAGCATCTCTATTCGCGGCCAAAAGCGGCCAGAATTGGCCAAAACTGGCCAAAAGCAGTGAGCTCAAATATTCGAGGTATTATGTAGTTGCCAAAAACGGCCAAAAACGGCCAAAAACGGCCAGAATTCAATAGGACTTATTCCGAATCGAGCTGTTTTGGGGCCGGTAGGAGTAAGCCAATCCCCCAAGCTTCCACGCATCCAATTTTTTAAAGGGCATTAACGTGTCGCTCTCTAATGAGTAGAGCTTTTCCATTAGCATGAAGACACCAAGGATGATTTGATGCACTCATTTCGCTCCTAACTTAATCCACCCACAACTAACTGTGGGCAAAAAAAGTTATTCGGTATATGAGGCTTCAAAAAGCAAAAAGAACGAGAAATTCCCACAACTAACTGTGGGCAGAAAAAATGTTAAAGATGTTTTGCAATGATTTATGAAATTAACCCACAACTAACTGTGGGCAGAAAAAAATCTTGAACGTCATTTGCGTCACCTTTTGCACTGTTCCCCACAACTAACTGTGGGCAAAAACGGATTTTATGCCCATATGGGCAAGTTCCCTAAAGTTGCCCACAATTAGGTTTGTAGGAGAAGTAAGATGAAAAAAATCCTAGCGATTAGCGGTTGAGCCCAGACTGCCAAATCCACTTCTGAAAAAGGCCCTTATTGCAGAGGCTTTACTCCCGAATCAAAATAACCCACACTAGGCTCATAATAATTCTAAAAACTATGGACTATGCTCGAAGATATTTCTTACGCGCAAAAGCAGCGCCTTGCCTACATTGACTTCTGTCTGCTCTTCAAAGGCTCACTATGCCGTATCGACTTGGTGGAGAAATTCGCGGTGGGGCTGTCCGCAGGCTCGCGTGATTTCAACCTCTACAAAGAGCTGGCACCGAACAACCTCACCTACGATGTAAAACTCAAACGCTACTTCCAAACCGCAGCGTTCGAGCCGGTGTTTGAGCATGATCCTCAGCGCACCCTGGCAAAGCTCGCCAATAATATTTCAGACGGTTTTGATGCC
>JAFIFH010000076.1 GCA_020832105.1 Idiomarina sp. | reverse complement strand
AATGACCGAGGTGGCCCGCCGTGCGGGTATCGCAACCGGCACTTTGTACCGCTACTTCACCAGTAAAGAGCAACTTGCCTGCACGGCTTTTGAGCGCGCGACCCGGATTGAAGTAGCCCAGGTTGAGCAAGCATTATGCAGTGACCCCCACCCACTTACGGCCCTGGAAAATGCGTTACGGGTTTTCGCAAGGCGCGCACTGCGGGCGCCCACCCTGGCCTGGGCGCTCATCGCTGAACCCGTTGACGCTGCGGTCGACCAAAAACGACTCGAGTACCGCTTACAGTACGCCAACCTCTTTGCCCACACGATTGAACGTGCGATGAGCGATCAGCTCATTTCGCGACAACGCGCGATGCTCACGAGCACAGCCATCGTCGGGGCTATTGCAGAAGCGCTAATCGGTCCGCTAGCGCACAAAGCTGAAGCGCCACTAGTGCCTGCCACTCAACAACAACTGATTGATGACATTATCTATTTTTGTTTACACGGCTTAAGTGTAAGGAGCTCCCATGCGTGAACAGTATCCGTCCAGCCAACAAGATGAGCAGGCCAACAACGCTTACCCCATGGCCGACAAGCTCATGGCGCAAACCCATGAGGTGGTGAATCAGCCGGGGTATTTGCAGAATTATAATAGTTACGCTGGTGACACCGCATTGCAGCAGGCAGTCAGTCGCGAAGGTGCCGATGATGCCAATGCTGATTTACATGCCTTTGGTGACCTTGCAGGGTCTGCTGACAGCATTGAGCTGGGCTTTCAGGCGAATGCCCATAAGCCACAACTGCATACCCATGATCGCTACGGTCATCGGGTCGATTACATCGAGTTTCACCCGGCTTATCACCAGTTGATGCGCACTGCCATAGAACATGGCCTGCATGCCAGCCCCTGGCGCGAGCCTAAAACTGGTGCCCATGTGGCAAGAGCTGCCAAATACTACCTGCATACTCAGGTCGAAGCTGCCCATGGCTGCCCGATTACGATGACCTTTGCAGCCATTCCCGCGCTACGCCACCAACCTGACTTATTTGAAACCTGGGCACCTAAGATTACCGCCCCGGTTTATGACCCACGCAATGTGTCGCACGAGCAAAAACAAGGCGTCACCATTGGTATGGCGATGACCGAGAAGCAAGGTGGCTCAGATGTTCGCTTAAACTCCACCCGCGCCTACCCGATAAGCAAGCCCGGCGCAGGCCAGCCCTATGAGCTGGTCGGCCACAAGTGGTTTGTCTCTGCACCGATGTGTGATGCGTTTCTGGTACTTGCGCAAACCGACAAAGGCCTGAGTTGTTTTCTATTGCCGCGCTGGCGTCCGGATGGCTCCAAGAACCCGCTACAAATTCAGCAATTGAAACACAAGATGGGCAACGTCGCGAATGCGTCTTCAGAGACTGAGTTGCGCGGTGCCTTCGCCTGGATGGTGGGTGAGGAAGGTCGTGGGGTACGCACCATTATCGAAATGGTGGCCACCACTCGCTATGATTGCATGATCGGTTCCGCCTCAGGCATGCGCCAGGCGCTGGTGCAGGCATTGCATCACGCCAGTCAGCGCAAAGCCTTTGGCGCGACGCTGAGTGAACAGCCGCTCATGACCAATGTGCTGGCAGACCTGGCGCTGGAAAGCGAAGCTGCAATGACATTGACTATGCGCATGGCACGGGCCATGGACAACCAGGATAATGAGCATGACAAACTGCTTAGTCGTATCGCCACCCCGGTGGGCAAATATTGGATCTGCAAACGCACGCCCAACCATGCCTATGAAGCGATGGAAGTGATTGGCGGCAGCGGCGTGATGGAAACCCACATGATGCCTCGCCTGTTTCGTGAATCACCAGTCAATGCGATTTGGGAAGGCAGTGGCAATGTGCAATGTCTGGATATTCTGCGCGCCATTGAAAGGCAACCCGAGGTGCTTGACGCGTATTTTGCAGAAGTCGCCAAAGCCAAAGGTGCAGACCGCCGTCTTGATCGGTTCATTGAGCAGCTGAAAAATAGTTTTGCCAGCGCCAGTCAGTCACCGCAGACGTTACAGTATCAGGCACGTAACTTAGCTGATCGTATGGCGATGGGGTTACAGGGAGCATTGCTGGTGCAGCATGCGCCAGACTGCGTTGCCGATGCTTTTTGCGCGGGCCGCCTCGACGGTCACAGCGGATTGAACTACGGTAACTTACCAACAGGCCTTGATTGTGCAGCGATTATAAAGCGCGCCAGCACTCAGTAAACGCTCACCTAGCACTACACGGAGAACAACCATGAATATACCAGGATATGTCGCTCGCAACGCCCGCAAATACCCCAACCATGAAGCGGTAGTAGAGCCAGGTGCCCGTCACACCTGGGCCCAGTTGGACAAGCGGGTAAACCAACTTGCTAACTATCTGCATGACGAACATGGGGTTGAAGCCGGTCATCGGGTAGCCCTGTTTTTACCCAATAACTTCGCCTTTGTGGTCAGCTATTTTGCTATTCAACGCCTTGGCGCCGTAGTCGTGCCGGTGAATGTGCGCCTTGCCACGCCAGAACTTGAATACATTCTTGAAGACAGCGGTAGCGATCTGGTGATCACCTGTGAACTCACTGGCACTGCGGTACAGCCGTTGTACGAAAAAGACACCAACGCTATTTGGATGGACAACATTGATGAGCTGCTCAACGGTCTCGACTTCGAGGCTGTGGACGTGAAGATGGATGATGACGACGCCTGCGCCCTGCTCTACACCTCAGGCACCACAGGGCGCCCGAAAGGCGTGTTGTTTAACCATTCGTCTTTGCTCGCAGTAGGTACCATGTTCGCGGTTGAAATGGCGTATAAGCCAGAGAGCCGCTTGTTAAGCCTGATGCCTTTTACCCATTCAGCACCGCTCAACCTGAGTCTTATCGGCGGCACTATGGTGGGTTGTACCCATGTGATTGCGCCAACGTTCACCCCGGATTTACTGCTCGATTTGGTCGAAAACGAACGCACGACTCACTTCTTTGGCGCTCCAGTAGCTTACATTCTTACCGCTCAGCACCCTGATATCGCTAAGCGCGACCTCAGTTCGATGACCCACTGGATATACGGCGGCGGCCCACTGGCGGGTGAACATGCCAACCTCGCGCGCAAAGCTTTTAACAGCAACAATTTTTACTGTGTCTACGGGTTAACCGAAGCAGGCCCAACCGGTTCTGTACTGCTGCCTCATGAGCATGGTGCTAAAGCTGGTTCCATTGGCAAGCGCGCAGCCTTTAACACCGAGATCCGCCTGGTGGATGAGAACAATGAAGCGGTTAAACCGGGAGAAGCTGGCGAGCTTCAGTTAACCGGTGAAGGTATCATGCTAGGCTACTGGCAAAACCCGGACGCCACTGACGACGTGCTGACCGACGATGGCTGGTTAAAGACTGGTGATATCGCAATTCAGGATGAAGACGGTTACTACTGGGTTAAAGACCGCCAAAAAGATTTGATTATTAGTGGCGGTGTGAACGTATACCCGCGGGAGATTGAAGACGCGCTGGCAAGTCACCCGGCAGTCCTTGAATCAGCGGTCATTGGCATCCCTCACGAGCAATGGGGGGAGACGGTGAAAGCTTACGTGGTACTTAACCGTGACCTCACAGACCCGGAAGCCACCCTAAAATCACACCTCAAAGCGCTGCTTGCAGACTATAAAATTCCGCGTCATTTTGAGGTTAAAAAGGAACTTCCTCATAACGCCAACGGCAAAGTGCTTAAACACCAGCTGCGCGCGGAGAATAGTTAAATAGAACGCCAGTTGTGGGCAGTTGATACCCATAACTGGCTTCTTTTTTAGCTCGGGTAATTCGTTACTTTTCTTCTTGCTGCGTTTTTGGTGCAGGGTCATTTGCAGATTTATTGCTGGCATGTTTGGTTTTACGGGCAAGTAACCAGTATGTCAGACCAAGTGCAAGAATAACCAGCCCCATGGCAGCCAGGTATGACGCATCTACCGCTTCCACATCAAGCACGATGACCTTACGGGCAATCGCCATGAGCGCCGTAGCGATGACCAGCTGGACCGGCAGTACCGAGGTGCCCAGGTAGAGCCGAATATTAATAAAGATTTCGATGGCGATCAGCACCACCATAAAGGAGCTGAACAGGGTGAACATTTCGTTCACACCGATTAAAAATATCGGATCCGCGATGACCGTCTCATACATCACAAAGACCACGTCGATGGCGCCCCAGATAATCACCAATACCATCAGGCAGGACAGGAATTTCACCGTCCAGCGAATGACATGATGGAGAAAATTTATCATGACGTCTTCGCTATGTTCCGGAAGTTGATCATGAATGATGGTTTCGTTGGAGTCTTCTTCGTTCTTGATGCGATCTTTAACCACGCGCAACCTCTTGTTTTTGTTAACCTGATGACATAAACCTATGCAACAACTTGCGATTGCGCAAACTTAACTCAGTTGGATGAGAATGAGACCGTCATGGATCTCAGAGTATCTGCTAAAGTCGAATAGTATTGATAAGCCATGTGCGTCAGGCTAATGACAGTTCTCAGAGGGTGACCATGACGAAAACGCCAACCGTAACGACCAAGCTGGATTGGTCAAAAATAGTTAAATCCGGCCAGCGAATCTTTATTGGCAGCCACGCCGCGGTGCCGGTGGCTTTGATTGATGACCTTGTTGCGCACTGCAAAAACCTGCATGACATCGAAATCGTGCAAGTGTTTACTCTGTCAGACAACTATTGGGCTGGACCCGAGTATCAACACCGATTTAAGGTCAATACCTTCTTTATCGGCGGGGGTACCGTTCGCGATGCTGTGAATGAGGGTCGCGCCGATTATACCCCCGCATTTACCTCAGACATCCCTAACCTGTTCAGTAACGACATTCTGCCCCTTGATGTAGCGCTCATTATGGTAGCGCCTGGCGATAAATACGGGTATCACTCCATGGGCGTTTCCGTTGATATCGTCTCCGCCGCGGCGAAAGCGGCCAATATCGTGGTTGCGCAGGTCAATGAACACATGCCTGTGACTTACGGCCAGTCTTTCTTACATCGTAATCAAATTGACTATCTGTGGGACCATGCAACTCAACTGCCGACCATGCTCACCGCTGAACCCGAAGGCAGTAAAATTATTGAACGGATAGGTCAATACATCGCCCTGTTAGTAGACGACGGGGCAACATTACAAATTGGCAGCGGTAAAATTAGCTCAGCGGCCCTGCGCTACCTGAAGAACCATAAAGACTTAGGCGTGCACAGTGAGATGATCACCGACGATATCATGAACCTGATGGTCGACGGGGTGATCAACAACCGCCGCAAAACCTTTCACCCGAACAAAATCGTGACCAGTTTTTGTATTGGGTCACAGGACTTATATGACTTTGTAGCGCACAACCCCCATATCGGCTTCTACCCGAGTGAGTATGTCAATTCACCGGTGAATATTGCGCGCAACGACAATATGATTACGATCAACAGTGCCATTGAAGTAGATTTAACCGGTCAGGTGGTGTCCGATTCCATCGGTTCGCAATTTTACAGTGGTATCGGCGGCCAGGTGGACTTTAGCCGCGGCGCCAGCATGAGTGTCGGCGGTAAGCCGATAATCGCGATGCCCTCTACCGCTAAGGACGGCACGATTTCCCGTATTGTCCCGTATATCCGTGAAGGGGCCGGGGTCGTCACCAGCCGCGGCCATGTGCATTACATTGTCACCGAATTTGGAGTGGCGTCGCTGCGCGGTAAAAGCATCCGTGAACGCGCTCTGGAGCTGATCCGTGTCGCCCACCCGAGATTTCGTGAAGGGCTACTTAAACAAGTACGTAAACACTTTTGGGTACCCCACTATCAGCAACAAACGCCGGTGGATGTACCTGAACTTGGCGACGTTGGTTTTAAAGAGCTGAATATACATGGTCATGAGTATGACCTGCGCCCGCTCTATCCTTCCGACGAGCGCCGCTTGCAGGAGTTTTTCTACTCACATACCAAAGAGACCCTGCAGTTGCGCTACAACGCCGTGCCAACACAAATGAGCCGGGAGAAGTCCTGTACCCTGGTCAGCGTCGACCAATCGAAAGATCTCGCCTTGTGTATCGTTAAACAAAAAGGTTCTGCAGCGCAAATTCAGGCGGTAGGCCGATATTACCTGATCGAAGCGCAAAACAGTTGCGAAGTGGCCTTTGTCACCCGCGAGGTGGTCCAGGGTTATGGAATGGCCACCACCTTACTCGAAGAGATGATCCGTATTGCCAGGTTGCGCGGGCTAACATCCATGCAAGCAGTCGTGCGCGCAGACAACACCCCGATGCTGAATGTGTTCGAACGGGCGGGCTTTAAGCGTGTGCCTGCGGATGAGCCAGGTGAAGTGTCCCTCACCCTGCAATTGCAATCACCAGGCGTTGAAGCAAGCGATAGCGCAGCTTCCCCTTCCACTGACAGCTCTCAATCAAGCGAGTCATAATTATGGCAATTACCATTTTTTCTCACCCTGACTGCGAATTACATAATCCAGACCCTGAGCACCCGGAATGCCCTGAGCGCATAGCAGCGGTGCTCGATCAAGTGATTCGCTCCGGCCTTGATTATGTGGTGCGCCAGCAGCAAGCCACGCCAGCTCCACTAGAAAGTTTGTATCGGGCGCATAGCAAGGCCTATGTCGACGAGCTCATTGCCAAAACTCCGGCTGAGGGCCATATCTGGTTGGACCCTGACACACCAATGACCGCACACAGTTTTCAGGCCGCACAAGCTGCCGCAGGTGCTGCAATCAATGCGGTGGATTTAGTGATGCGCGAAGACAATGCTCAGGCATTCTGCGCTGTGCGCCCACCAGGTCACCATGCGACCTATGATCAGGCGATGGGCTTTTGTCTGCTCAATAATATTGCAGTAGCCGCCACCCATGCGCTGCATACCTATGACATCTCGCGCGTGGCGATTATCGATTTCGACGTTCATCACGGTAACGGTACTGAAGATATTTTTAAAAACGATGACCGGGTACTCTTTTGTTCGTCGTTTCAAAGTCAGTTCTACCCTTTCACCGGCGAAGACACTGATAGCCCACATATCGTAAACCTGCCGCTGCCAGCGGGTTGCAAAAGCCTGCCCTGGCGTGAAGCTGTTTACTATAACTGGCTGCCGGCACTGGAAGCGCACCAACCTGAGCTCATTTTGATATCCGCCGGCTTTGACGGCCATGCAGAGGAGGAGATGGCCCAATTCTTTCTGGTGGAAGACGATTACTTCTGGATTACAGAAAAACTCAAAGGCATTGCAGACAAGTACGCCAATGGGCGCATCGTTTCGGTATTAGAAGGTGGATATAATTTAAGTGCGCTTGGCCGCAGCGCCGTGGCGCACTTAAAAGGTATGATGTAATGCTGGAGAGAGAAAGCGCAGGTTACAGGTCGTTCAGTTGACCCAGTAACTGCTGAATGCGCGAACGTTGCTGGGCATAGGTTTCTTCTTTTTCCATATGCTCCAGTTGCAGGTTCTCGTTTTGCTCCTGCAAATTGCGAACTTCTGCTTTTAACTGATGGTTCTGTTCAATCAAACGGGTAACTGCATTTTCTAACTCGTTGATCATGTTCTCTGGCATGGTATATCCCTTTCATTAGTCAATAACTGGCAAGGCGTGCTTAATGGCGGCAAGATACTCAAAGCACGCGCTGAATGCCAGTGCTAAATTGAAAATTAAGCCCAAATCCTGCACTAACGTAGATTAAGTACCACATCGACCCAAACCAGCCGATGATCTGAGCTTGCACCCCGGCTTGCCACTAAGTGGTGACCTGGCTCATCGGCTGCCGGCCAGAATACACCGCTGTCGGTTACCTGAAGGCCAAAGCTCGACGGAATCACATAATCTGCGCGCATTCGCCAGCTTGCGGTGTGCGCTGCAGCCCAGCTTTGCTGAGTGCGACCCTCAGCAATATGTGTTTGACTATGTTCCAGCGCTCCACGACTTGCCGGCACTACCGAACCTTGCACTTTATTGCTGGCTAGTAACGCTGCGATACCTGCTCGCAGTGCATCGCCCTCGTCCGCTGATGCGTTTAAATCGCCAGCAATCACAAATGCGGTATGGTCCGCTAAGCCACCCTGCCCGCCTTGGTCGTCATACATATACCCAGCGCCCTGGCCTTCACTATTGCCTTCACTATTGCCTTCAACATTACCTTCGACATTGCCTTCGATATAGTCCTGCCAAAAACGAATCTCATCATGATTGCGATGGCCATTACGATTCTCGTCACCGTCAAACACCGGTGGCGTCGGGTGGCTGGCAAGAATATGTACGTGTTGGCCATTGACCCCAACCGGGACGTCCCAATGCGACTTCGAGCTCAGCGGAAATTCCGCCCACGCCGCCTCGCTATACCAGGGTTCACCTTCAGCAGTCATGGTTTTCAGGTGGCCGGGCATATCTTTCCATTTAAAGTGCTGAAAGGTGCGCACCGCTTGCTCGTCAATGGGGTACTTGGATAACAGCAGCATGCCATATTGCCCTGGATACTTACCAAAGCCCCAGGCATCGCCACCAAGCCCGGTGGCCTCGCCGCTGCGATCAAGATCATAAGGGCTTGGCTGACCGGTATTGACTGGCGCGTAAAAGTAGTAGGGGTAATCAATCGGCGCCTGACCACCCTGGCTATGTTGCAAGTAGTGGCGCAGAAAGGTCTCAACACCCTGTGCCGGGTCAGCAATATAGTCAAACTCAGTCAACAGCAGTATGTCAGGGCGAGTGCGTTGAATGATTTCTGCGATGTTCTGAACTTGTGGTTCATCACCGCTCGCCAGGCGGTCAATCAACACCTGTTGGTCACCCTGCTCGCCCCGAGGCAGGTAATTCTCAGCTTCCATGCTGACATTGAAGGTGGCGATACGCAGTGTCGTCATCGTTTGGCTCTCTGAGTACGGGCGCCCGTCATGAGCGGGTGAATGAGGTTTCGCGCAGGCGGTTAGAGCCAGCACCGCGATGGCACAAGCCATGAGTGGATGGGTCACAAAGGTGTCCTGTTGTCGGTGAAAAAGAAATTGAATACTGAGCATTCACATTACGTAATCAAGCCGCGGTAATCGTGCTCCAACTGAGCAAACGAAAAGCCACCAAGGAACCGGTTCAGGCTAAGCCAGGTCGCCAGCCCACGTAAATCTTTAAAGTGCGGCGGTACATAAGCCGGGTCAGTCACCACACCAAGGTCATGTAACTCACTTAAGGTCGCAAAATCGTCAATGGAGATTTTGCCGCACAGCAACAAGGGTAAACGCTCGATTTTGCCACGTTGAATTGCTACCTGAATCAGGTTGTATACCAACACAAAGCCTTTGATATAGGCCAGGTCTTTGGTAAAGGGTAAACCATCCGGAGTACTGCCACGAAAGACCCGCTGAGTCAGGGTAAAAGCTTCGTCTTTATTCATGCCATACTCAAGATTTTGTCGATACACCTCGATAAAATCAGCGCCCTGGGTGGCCATAGCCACGGCATCAATGCGCCGCACCAGTTTATCTAAGCGCCGTGGGGTCGAACGCATGGTGATGATCTCGGTGAGCACCGCCAGGCCTTCCTGAGTCACCGTGGCACTCGGGATGCCTTTACTTAAACAAGTCAGGTAAGGTTGTCTGAGCCCATTCTGAGTGGTACCCACATGGATCCAGCCTTCGTGGACTTCAAGAATATCCAGTTCACGCTGAGAAAACTTCACCCCCTGATTAAGCTTAATGCGATCACTCCCTGCCGACGCGTCACTGACGATCCCGTCTGAGAGCATGACTTGCACCTCCAGCTCCGACATACTGGTATCTAACTGGTGCTGCAGTTTTTTCACCGCGTCCGCGGCGTCAATGTCTTTCGCTTCTTCAGGTAAGGCGTCTGTACTTAACAAGCCAGACAGTGGCTGACGCAGCATATCAGCAAGCTCACTTAAGCTCGGCTCCCCGGCATGAAAGACATCATCAGGGTGGCCATACAGCTCTACTGAAAGCTCATGGAAGTCGGCAGTGCCTCGACTTTCCAGCATCCGCACAACATCTTTATATTCACGACAGGCACGGCTCATTAATTGGGTGATCGGGCTAAGCTGACCTAGCTCACGGGTAATCTCCCGTTGTAATTGCGAGAACGCATGACGCAGCTCGACGGGCTCAAAGCCGAGATCTTTGTTTTGATAGGTGGCTGCAGTGATATCTGGCAGCTTCTGCGCATTGTTGCGAAAAAACTCTTCACGCACACTCCGGTCCCAGTTAATCGCATCAAGCACCCGAATCGGGGACTGTAATTGCACCAGCCTGTCTGACAGGCGTCGCGCACTCTCCAACAAATGTTTCTCTACCATGATCCAAATCATCCTATAAGCACGAGTGATAATATTTACTAGCGGTAAACCAAATCATGCTCAATCACGTAAAATAGTCTGACCAGAATTTAACATATCAAATGAATACTTGTTACTCATCCCATCCGTAAAACGGCCGATAACTATACAAGCAAGCATCTTAGATTAGGAAACACCTTTGAGGAAACACCTTTGAGTAATCAAATTTTAGCAATTTCTCGCTACAACTTTCGCGCCCAGGCGTTTCGCATTGGCAATGCTATTAATGTGTTGCTGTTCTTGGTGGCGCTGCTACTGGCTAGCTGGCACCAAACCTGGGGAGCTGCCCTTTTGATTGGTATTCCGGCATTGCTGGTACCCTTTGCACTTCTGAAATTACTCGATGACCACCAGATTTCCCGCGCCGCCTACGGTGTAAGCTTTATGTTGTTTAGTGCCCTGCACATCCATCAGGGCATGGGCATGACCGAAATCCATTTTGGCATTTTTGTCCTGCTGGCTATTTTAATTGCCTTTCGTGACTATCTGGTCATCGTAGTGGCTGCCGCGGTCATTGCCGTACACCATCTGCTCTTTATGTACTTACAAAGCAATGGTGCCAGCGTCTACCTGGTCCCGCAAAGCGATGCCACCCTCACTATTGTAGCGATTCACGCAGCCTACGTGGTCATCGAGGCGGCAGTTCTGGTGGTCATTTGTCGCTCAAGCTTTAAAGAGGCTAAAGTTGGTCAGGCGTTTTATGATGTGACCAAGGCGATGGTCGCTGATAATGGGCAGATAGTCCTCGACAAACGCTGCCCACCAACGGGGTCACGGGTCACCGAACAATTCAATACGGCTCTTGATCGCATCCAGCAAGCAATGCAAAGCATTGAAAGCGCGACCGGTAAAACACGTGAATATGCTAACCACTTACTATCTGACGGCGAGCAGTTATCGCAAGCGATGCGCAACAAGCTCAAAGAGGTAGAGCGCATTGCCACCGCGACCGAACAAATGTCCGCCAGTATTGAACAAACCGCCGAAATGGCGCAGCAAGCGAATGATGCCTCGGCTGAAGCCTCGCAGTCAGTGATTCGCGGTAAGCAGGCAGTTTCACTGACCCAACAATCTGTGACCCTGCTCACCAGTGAACTCAGTGAAGCCCGTGAAAACGTGGCAACCATGGCAAGCTCGGTAGAAGATATTAAGTCCGTGTTACAGGTCATTGATAAAGTGGCAGAACAAACCAACTTATTAGCGCTCAACGCGGCGATTGAAGCAGCTCGTGCCGGTGACCATGGGCGTGGTTTTGCGGTCGTGGCTGACGAAGTGCGCAAGCTGGCATCGCAAACCCGCGGCTCTACGGAGCAAATCCAGTCGAATATAGGTCGCCTGGTGACCTCCAGTGACGCGTCTGTTGCAACCGTAAGCCGTTGCTTAAGTCATGCTGAAAGCAGCCTTGATGCGGTTACCGATAGCGATGAAATGCTCAGCACCATTGAGCAGCATGCTCAGCAAGTGCGTGATGCGGTGCATACAATTGCCAGTGCCCTGGAGGAACAATCCAATGCCAGCAATGAGATCGCGCAGAGCGCGCAGGCGCTCAATCAAATTGAACAGGAGCAGTCCGTGCAAAGCGATAAAGTGGTCTCTAGAGCTCGCTCCCTTGAAAGCGTCAGTGATGACCTGGACCGGCAATCAGAGCGCTTTGTGCTCTGAGACACGTGCAGATGAGTCCACCAAACCGGCCTGACGCGTATCGTCATCGTACCCGACTGGCGTTGCTGGTCTTGATTACCTGGCTTGGGCTGAGTTCCATCGCCATGTATTATTTCGTATTCGCTGATTATGGAGAGTTTGACCCAGAGCAACAGTGGCTGGGCTGGCAACCACCGGCAGATTTAGGTGCCAAGCTCAGCCTGGCAGACGACAACCGCCAGTGGTCGATTGTGCATGTACGTAGTGAAGGCTGCAGTTGTAACAGTTACCTGACAACCCATCTGCAAGATTTAACCCGTGAGCATTCCGGCGTTGACCAAATTGACGCATCCATAGATACCCTCAACGAGTATGGGTTTGTGGTACCGGCAGCGCCAATGGCGATGATTTTTCAGGGGCAGCATTTAGTGTACGCCGGGCCTTATGCCAGTGGCCCTTTTTGCGCCAGTGAAGATAGTTTGATAAATGACTTGCTCGACCAACGCACCCAACTTGCAGGTACCTACTTGCAGGGCCTGGTAAAGGCCTGCCGTTGCCTGATATAAGCTTTTGCCAGTCAAGGCCACGGGTTTAGCCGCGGTAATTATTCCGTGCGCTGCGCACTTTACGTAAGTAATTGCGGGTTTCGGCAAACGGGTGGGTGGTCACCAGCTGCTGGTAGACCTGCTCTGGGCTCATCCCGTTGATTCTTGCAATGGCTTGTTCTCGCTCCGTAGAAAAGGTCCTGAACACGTTACCAGCACCGCCGTTGTAGGCACTGATTTTAGCGTATTCGCGGCTTTGAGGATGAAGAATCCGGTTCAGGTACAAATCATCCAGAATATACAAATATGCAGTACCGATATCGACATTGAAATCAGCCACAAATAATTGTTCGCGGGTGGGTTGGCCGTCAATACGTTTGACGCGTTCGAAGACATCACGCCCGGCGGTAGAGGGAACAATTTGCATCAGCCCCAATGCATTGGCATGACTTACTGCATAAGGGTTAAACGCGCTTTCCACTTCAATGACCGCGTATACTAAATCAGGCGGCACCCCATACTCGCTGGAATAACGTAACACCGAGTCAGAAAATTGCAGGCTGCGCAAATGCAGATGATCGCTGACCAGGTCGGTGCGCACCGAACGGATCCGGTGGCCGTCGCTGCGCCGGGTAGCTAAATGGTTCGCAATCAGATAATCAGCGAAGCGCTCAGCGCGCCACGCATAACGAATGCCCTGCTGGTCCTGATCAAGCACCTGATTATACAAAAAGGGTTCGTCACCAAGCTCGGGTTCAGCGTCTGAGAATATATCTTCCAGAGTAAGGTTTTTTGGGGTTAGCAGAGCAAGCACCAATGCGCGCTTGAGCTGCGCCAGCGGTGCGTCTTCAGCAATGGTTTCCACCTGCAGGTAGCCCTGCTCAAAATCCACAATGGCACGGGCTTGATAGTCGTTGCTGTACTTGACCAGGCGTTTGTCCGACGAGACCTCTTCTTCCTCATCGCCCCAAATACCTTCCAGTACCCGTGCGAGGGCCTCGATCAATTCCCCAAGGTCGCCAATGTCCCGCAAAATGTCGGTGCCACCGTAGGGCTCAAGCTTTTCTTCTAAGATGATCCGGGCTTGCTTACCAAGCCCGCTCTCATCGGCAATGGTTCGCCAGTCGTCAGCGCTCAAGCTGCAGCTGTTCAAAAACAACAAGCTGAACCCGGCAATCAACCATTGCCTCATCACCCAATACCCTTCACTGAGCGTTGCCGTTATTTAACACAGCCTCTGTGGACGCATCGTAGGTGGCATCGCTCTCACCATGCATACGTTTGAGCACTTCAACCGCAATTTTTTTACCACGTTCAACACCCGGCTGGTCAAACGAATTTAAACCCCAGATAACGCCCTGAACAAAGACCTTATGCTCGTATGCCGCAATCAGTGCGCCAAACGTTTCTGGCGTTAACTCATCAATCGCCAGCAAGCTTGAGGGGTGACCGCCGGGGTACTGATCGCGAGGTGTGTCGCCCTGATAACCGAATGCCATCAGACGGCGGTGTGCCAGGCAGTTCGCGACTGAAAGATCTTGTTGCTTCGCTAAAGACTCTTGTACCGCCTCGGTAAATTTTGCCGCCTCACGCTTTTTAACCAACACGAAATCAGCACTGAATGCGTCATAACCCTGATGTAAATGTTGAAAGAATGCATGCTGACCATTAGGTCCAAAACCGCCCCAGATAATCGGGCCAGTTGGATAATCAATGGCGTTCCCTGCATGGTCACACTGCTTCCCGTTACTCTCCATATCAAGCTGTTGTAAATAGCTCGGCAAATGGCGGAAACGACCGTCATACGGCAGGATAGCCAGGTTGTTAATGCCGCGGACTTCACGATTATAGGCACCGGTTAGCGCCATAATCATTGGAATATTTTCACTGACCGGGGTATTGGCGAAATGCTCGTCCATGGTCCGAGCGCCAGTTAATAGACGCTCAAATACACGCACCCCACAGGTCGTTGCAATGGATAAACCAATCGCTGACCACATAGAAAAACGCCCACCCACCGACTGACTGAACGTCAATTGATGTGCAGCGGGTATGCCATAATCGGTCATCGCCTGGGCGCTGGCTGACAAGCCCACCACATGATGATTGACCCAGTCCGCTTCACTCTTGCCAGCTTTATTAAACGCGGGCTTAATCCATTCTTTGACCGTGTCCACATTGGCGAAGGTATCGATGGTACCGAAGGATTTAGAGGCGATAACGAACAACGTTGTTTCAGGGTCAGCGATTGGCAACACCGCGTACAGCTGACCGCCGTCCATGGATGAGACATAATGGGTTCGCACCACATGTTGTTGCACATCGGTGGCAAACTCAGACAACGCGAAACTGGTCATCAGCGGCCCAAGATCAGAGCCCCCCACGCCAATATTGACAATATCGGTAATCGGCTTGCCAGTTGCCCCTAACCAATTGCCGCTGCGCAATTTGCGTACAATGCCGGCAAACTTTGAGGTTTTCGGGTCTTTAACAACAGATTCCGTCGAGCGGCTGAGCACGTGACTAACGTGCCGACCTTCAGTTTTGTTTTCAAACACACCATTGATAAGCTGCGTACGCAATTCATCAAAATTATGCGGTAAACGGTCGTCCGCGAACTCCTCCAGCTGAGCTGGCGTGAGGAATTGGTAGGTCCAGTCTAACTTTAAGCCCTGTAAGCTGGTCCGTTGCAGGCTCAGCGATGATTCCTTGCTCATAAAACCGGTTCCTTAGTCATCAATTTATTAGTCTATTTGGTATCAAAGTAAATTAGCATATTCCATGCTGGTCTACACTATACCTCTGACCCCATTTTTTTTCGATGTCAGACTGATGACAATCAAGGAGTTAAAGATGAAAAAAACTGTACTCATGAGCGTATTAGCTGGTCTTAGCAGCACCCTCGCGTTCTCTCCACTCACCCTTGCTCAGGATCATAATATGCAAAGTCAGCAGGCGGGCTTTTATCTGCATAGTCCGGACGTGGAATCCGATGGTGAAATTGACTCGTCCTTTGAGTACGACGGCTTTGGCTGTTCTGGCGCAAACCGATCGCCGGAGTTGCATTGGGACAACGTACCAGCGGGCACCCGCAGTTTCGCTATTAGCGTGCACGACCCCGATGCGCCGACCGGCTCGGGCTGGTGGCATTGGCGCGTAGTAAACCTACCCGCAGACACCACCTCGTTAAGCGGTAACGCAGGTGCCGTGGGCGGAGACAACCTGCCGGCGAATGCCGTGCAAGTTCGCAACGATTATGGCGATAAAGGCTGGGGCGGCTTATGCCCACCTGAGGGTGCTGGGCCGCACCGCTATCACTTCACGGTCCATGCACTGGATGTAGAGTCCATTGAGTTACCAGAGGACGCGTCTGCTGCACTGGCAGGTTTCATGATCAATCAACATGAAATCGCCCGCGCCGGTTTTGTTGCGACCTATTCACGTGACGCGAACTAACGATGATCTGCAGGCCAGCGAGGTTCGCTCGTCGCGACTTCGCTTGGCCACACCACCTCTTTATGACCGTCCTGCCACTGAATAAACAAACCTTCATGGGCAATTTGATAGCCCCGCTCGTCTACTTTAAAGCCACCAAATACCGTCGTCGTGTCTAAATCAAGCAGTGCCCGCCTAATTGCGTCCTGCTCTAGCGACCCCGCCTGCTCCACCGCCTGAGCTAACAGCTGACAACTGGCGTAGGCCCCGGCAGAATGAAACGCCGGTGCCTGACCAAATTTCTGCTGATAGGCCGCAGTGAATTCATCTGCACCCGGGTTAGGTGCTGAGGGCTCCCAGGCCGACAAGCCAAATACGCCGTCGGCGTCATTACCCAGCGCATCAGCAAACTCCTGCACTGCGCCGGAGGTGCCAAACATTTTTAATTCAACCCCATGGGCTTTCAATGCGCGTTGTACTTTAACGAAGTCATCCAGGTTCGATGCGGCCATCGCCAATACCTCGACCTCGTCAGCAGCAAGCTGCTCAACCATGGCGTCAAACTCAGTTTGCCCACTCGGATAACTGGCAAATGACACCACCTGCATGCCACGTTCCTCGGCTTCATCTCGCGCACCTTGTGCGGCGGCTTGGGGGAACAACGCATCTTCGTGCAAGACCGCAACGCGTTGGTAACCCTGGGCGTCCGCCAAATCAATTAACCCAGCTAAAAAGAGTTCAGCGGGCGGCAGCACCATAAACAGATATTCGCGGCCCTGCTCCCAAATAGAGCTGGTCGCCGCTAAGGGCGTAATATGGACCATGCGATGTGCTTCGGTCACTGGCGCCAGCGCCTCTGTTAACGTTGAGCCATAAGGCCCGATAATCAAATCCACTTCGGTTTCACTGATCAGTGATTCATACAGTGCCTGCACTTTTTCACTGTCCGACTCATCATCATGAATCACGAACTCCACCTGGCGGCCAAGCACACCGCTGGACGCATTCAGGTCGCGCTCACACAGGCGATATCCATTCTTCGCCGCCCGCCCTTGCGTGGCGTACGCGCCGCTTTGTGACATAGTAGCGCCGATACGAATGGGCTGATCCGCTGACGAATGCGCCGCAGACTCAGTGCTTGGTTGCGTGCAGGCGGTTAAACCCAGGGTAATACACCCAGCCGCTACGGCCAGGGCAAGTGATTTGTGCCGAGTTTTGTTAGTCATTTTTTTATACCTGATTGACGAGCTTAAATTTTTGTATCACAGCACGCTTTTTAAGTACAGGTCAGCCCACCACAGAAAATTTGTCACTTCCCCTTCGACAATAGGCTGTGCAGAGGCTATGTTTTTCATCATGGTTTAATTATTTACATCTGTAATTTGCCATCAAAATTTGTCATTTAGCAGGTTAGGGAAAGGTACATGCTCGAACGCTTCAAAGAGGTCCGCCAGCGCAGTTTGACACTCATGCAGGGAATGAGCGCTGAAGACGCACAAGTCCAATCCATGGCCGATGCCAGCCCGTTAAAGTGGCATCTTGCCCACACCAGCTGGTTTTTTGAAACCTTCGTATTAAAGCCAGGTATTAACGACTATCAGGTATTTGATCGCGCTTTTGAGTACCTGTTTAACTCTTATTACGACAGTGTCGGTAGCCGCCACCCCAGAGCCGAACGAGGGTTAATCTCACGGCCTTCTCTAGAGCGCGTGATGGCCTATCGCAACCATGTGGACAAGCAAATGGCCGCCTTGTTCGACACCTTCAATGACGCACAGTTGGCAGTGATAGAAGTGGGTTTGCATCATGAGATGCAACACCAGGAACTGATGATCACCGACTTCAAACATGCGTTGTGGCATAACCGTTATGCGCTGACTCAGTTGGCTGCACAAAACTCTGCAACCAGCAGTCACAGTGGCACCAGCAACTGGGTTGAATTTAGCGGCGGGCTCAAGCACCTTGGCACCGATGCGACAGACAGCTTTGCTTATGATATCGAAGGCCCACAGCATCAGGTCTGTATCGCACCGTATGCGCTGGGTAAATACCCGGTAACCAACCAGGACTACCTCGATTTTATTGAAGATGGTGGCTACCAAACTGCCGACTATTGGATGTCAGAGGGTTTTGAGCTGGCCCAGCGAGAAGGCTGGCAAAGCCCCCTCTATTGGTGCATGAAACGCTATCTACAAAGTGGCAAAGCTGAAGATATTAAAGTAATGACCTGGGGAGGTTATCGGCCGCTGGATATAACCGAAGCGGTGGTTCATATCAGTTGGTTTGAAGCCGATGCGTTCGCACGTTGGGCAGGTGCGCGCTTACCCACCGAAGCCGAGTGGGAGCATGCGGCGAAGCACCAGGACGTTGGCGGCCACTTTCTTGAAGACAAACTGTATCACCCACGTTCGTTAAACGACCCGAACACCCAAGGGCAGCCCCTGGTCGCTATGTATGGCGATGTCTGGGAGTGGACACAAAGCCCGTTTACGCCCTACCCCGGGTTTCGCCCCGCGCACGGCGCTTTAGCCGAGTACAACAGCAAATTTATGGTCAATCAGTTTGTACTACGCGGCGGTTCCTGTGCCAGCGCTCAAGGGCATATCCGTGCCACTTATCGTAACTTTTTTCACCCGCAACAGCGCTGGCAATTCAGTGGTTTGCGACTAGCTCAGGATCGCTAATGATGCATCTAAAGGCCACCAATCGAGCCCCGGAAGATTCAATGGACGACATATTTGATCAAGAATTTCTCGCTGACGCCATGGCAGGTTTACAGGCGCAACCTAAAGCGCTGTCACCGAAGTATTTTTACGACGCGCGCGGCTCGCATTTTTTCGATTTAATCTGCAAGCTGGACGAGTACTACCCCTATCGCACCGAAATGACCCTGTTGCCAGAGGTTGCAAAAGAACTAGCAGGCTTCTTGCCAGACAAAATCTGTTGTGTCGAATTCGGCGCGGGTTCGCTGCATAAGATCAGGCCGTTGCTGCAGCACTGTGACGCCATTCATGGATTTATCCCCATTGATATCTCCCATGATCACCTGAAAACAGCGGGCGACAAATTAGCCGAAGCGTTCCCGCACTTAAGTGTGGTGCCCAAAGCAGGCGACTTCACTCAGCCCATCGCGCTGGTAAGTGACTCAGCCGAACTCAGCAACAGCGATGTGTTGTCACTTCCACGACTGGGCTTTTTCCCCGGCTCGACCATAGGGAACTTCACCCCACAGGAAGCGATAAGGTTTTTAAAAAACGCGCGCAAGACATTAGGCTCGCAAAGCTATTTTTTGCTTGGCGTAGATACTCAGCAAGATCGCGAGGCACTGCACAACGCTTATAATGACCAGGAAGGGGTGACTGCTGATTTCAATAAGAATATTCTGCTGCGCATGAACCGCGAGTTAAAGGCAAACTTTGATCTTGATACTTTTACACATGAGGCGCGCTTCAACGAATCAGAAAGCAGGATTGAAATGCATTTGGTGAGTCGCTCCGCGCAAGAGATACGTATCGCGGGTGAGGTGATAAAATTTAGCCAAGGTGAAAGTATTCATACAGAGAACTCTTATAAATACACACCGGAGCGGATCATCGCCCTGGTAGAGTCCGCAGGTTGGCAGGTTGTCCACCGCTGGACCCCTGCTGACGGTTCTTTTAGTGAAGTCCTGTTAGTTCCTGCAACAGACAGTGGCGCATGAAGAAAACCCTGTGGTATCTATTCTGTGCGCTGTGGGTTCTCGCCACAGCAGGCGTACTGTATCACTTCACCTTTGGTAATTATGGTGAGTTCGACCCCCAGCAGCGCTGGCTCAATGTTCAGTCTCAATTGCGATTACAGGACCTCGACTTACCAGTTACTGATTCACTAAGCCTGGTCCATGTGCGTGCGCCCTACTGTAGCTGTAATCCGCTGGCCAATGCGCATAGCAACACAGTACCTGAGCATGTGGCTCAACACTGGATCCAAGCCGGTGACCTTGAACCGTTGGGATTTGAGCTGCCCGCCAGCCCGGCAGCACTGATATTTGACGGTGAGCAACTGATCTATGCTGGCCCCTATGCCAGCGGCGCGTTCTGCTCCGTTGAGGATAGCCTGATTGAGGATATCCTCAACGGTGAGCAGCGCCTGGCTGGTACTTACATGAACGGGCTGGTGAAAGCGTGCCGGTGCTTGAATTAACCGGCGGTGTCGTTATGAGCACCAACATAACCTAATCAATGACCATATACGTGCACATCACTAACGGTCACCGGTTGCTTAAACGGCATTAATCAGCTAATAGAATATAACATTGCTCACACATTAAGGCTGGTTCTTATGAAAAGCGCCTACTACATCATACCTGCGACGATAGCCACTGGGTTGCTATTGGCGATGCAGCCAGCACAGGCACAAACCCTACAGAACGAATGGTTGTTTTCTGCCCACACCAGTTATACCAGCATTGACGCGACGACCAGACGCACCGTTAACGACGCGGGTTTATGGTGGGGGGAGCATGATGACAGCAACATGAACTATGGTCTGTCGGTCACCTACATTCCTTGGCGCAACCTGGGCGTACGCGCCACCTATGAGCGGGGGTCCGATTACCGCACCGTCAATCAGTGCCCGGACAACGGCGTATGCCCCGCTATCCTAATCACTGAATCAGGCAGTATGGAGCATTTTGCTTTAGTCTTCGCTCCCGAGTTTGAGGTTTACCGAAACACCGTGGCCTTTGTTACTGTGGGTGCAGCTCGCACTGAGGTATCCGCAGGTCCGTTGCTGCCCTCTTACAGTGAAACTGATTTAATCTATGGTCTTGGCATTAGCTACCAACTCAGCCAGGCGTTCTTCGTTTCAGCCGAGTACCAAACCACCAGCTCGGATTATGAGACGGTTCGATTATCGGCGGGTATCAGGTTTTAGCTGCATTGCTCAGGCTTTAGCGTAGCATGATGGTGCACTAATCTTTTAATGCCTGAAGCGCCTGCTCCGTTTTGCTAAGGTTGTCGGCCAGCGCGCTTAACAGTTTTTCAAATTCGGCTTCTTTCTCACCCAATTTAGTTACTTTGATCGCCTCTGCAAGTTTCTCATCTTCGCGCAGGCATTTGTCTAAAATGGCGTCTTTAGAGTCCGCAGAGATCATATTGGTGAGTTCACCGCCAATTTTTTGCATCAATTCTTTATCGGGATCCGGTCTGGCGGGCAATTCGCCTAGCGCTATCACCATCGTTCGCGAAGGCTCAATAAACGTAGCTCTTTCATTGGCAATGCTATCAAGCTTGCTGGCTATCGTTGCGTCTTCAAGTACGTCCGCCATTTCTCGATAGTAATTTGTAGTTTCGATGACCAATTTTAGAATTTCCACGCCATCGGCTTCATTCTCGGTGCGTATTATTGACATACTAATCCTCGTTGGTATTTGGTAATGGCATATCCCCAGCAATCACTTCAATCGCCTGCGGTATCACTTCAAACTCAGCAGGCGTATCGGTTTTAAACTCACCATCCGCCTCGAGCTGCATAGGTTTAGAGGTCTTGATTCTGATTTTCTTTGCTGTTTTACAAATAACCCGCTCTGCCGATCTCAAAGTGCCGCTACGCAAGTTCGACCCAAGCATCAGGAGCTGCCACCACCGTTGTGTCTTCAAACAAAATAAGTTTAGCTGCCCATCCACCAAAGTGGACTCGTCATCGACAATATTTCCGCCGCCATAATAGCGGCCATTACCTACCGCCAGATGAATCGCTCTGACAGAGCATTGCCAATCATCCGCCTGTATTTCAACTCTAAAGTGCTTTTTTCGCTTAACAGCGCTGATAAAGGCGCCAAAGTATGCAAACACACCCAAGTGCTTTTTCGTCTCAGGTGTCAGCTCATGAGTAACATCTACGCCCAGGCCTATATGTGCGACATTCACAAAATACTGATTATTGACCATGGCTAAGTTGATGCGCTTGCGCTTATTCTCCACAATCACGCGGGCAGCTTCGACGATGTCCTGGGGAACCCCTAGCGAGCGCGCCAAATCATTGGCAGTCCCCATGGGGAAAATAGCTAAGGTGCGCTGGCTTTTATAGATTGATTCCAATGCCGAGCTGATAGTGCCATCACCCCCGGCCACTATCACTACCCCATCTTCCTGACCGTAATCCGCAATGGCTGAAGCCATGTGGGACGCGCCTTCAGATACACACACTTCGACCTCAATGCCTGAGCCCTTAAGTACCTCAATAGCTTCGTCTAACGCTTCGGACTGACCATTCCGACTGTGCGGATTAACCACTAATAATGCGTGCTGCAATGCCGTGCTCCCTTCCGATTAAAGCGCCCTGTTAAAGATAAGTGCTTTATTCAGTGGCTGCAAAGCACTGGCACAATATTTACGTTTACCTCATGCTTCAATCGCCTGAAGCCCGGTACGTCGGCTGCATTGTGGCATCATGCCTAAACTCATAACTAACTTTCAGTAAATCCTGTTTCTTGCGGGCGACCAGTGAAAGTGAACAATGAACGCTCGGCGCAGGTGCCGTCCTCTCGCGCAGATTCAAGAAAACGTACAGATTTCAACGATCATCAGCCCGAAGGTCCGCAAATACGTCTTCAGACGAGATCGTTTGCTCGCCACCATCAAGATAAGCCTGATACCTGCGATTTGCTTCGTTTATC
>JAFIFH010000065.1 GCA_020832105.1 Idiomarina sp. | reverse complement strand
GTGTGGGTGGCCTGGAAGCGGAAAGCGTGATGTTAGGACGTGCGTCTTACATGCGTTTACCCGATATCGTGGGCGTTGAACTGACCGGTAAATTACAACCTGGTATCACCAGTACTGACCTGGTGCTTGAAATCACCGAATTCCTGCGCCGTGAGCGTGTGGTCGGTGCCTACCTGGAATTTTACGGCGAAGGCGCGGACAAGCTGAGTATTGGTGACCGTGCAACGATTTCTAACATGACCCCGGAATATGGGGCCACTGCGGCGATGTTTTACATCGACGAGCAGACCACCGATTACCTGCGCCTTACAGGTCGTTCCGACGAGCAAATTAAGCTGGTAGAAACCTATGCCAAGGAAACTGGCTTGTGGGGATCTCAAATGACCGAGGCTTACTACGAGCGGGTGCTTAAGTTTGACCTGTCGAAAGTAGGTCGCAACCTGGCTGGCCCTTCAAACCCGCATGCGTTGTTGCCGTCATCAGAACTGACCAGCCGCGGCATTGCTGGGAAATATGATCAGGTTGAAGGCGAAATGCCTGACGGCGCAGTGATCATTGCGGCCATTACCAGCTGCACCAATACCAGTAACCCGCGCAATATGGTGTCGGCGGGCTTGATAGCCCGTAACGCCAATAAGCTTGGTTTAACCCGCAAGCCATGGGTAAAAACTTCGCTGGCACCAGGGTCGAAAACCGTCAAGATGTACCTTGAAGAAGCGGATCTGATGGAAGAGCTGGAAACCCTGGGTTTTGGTGTGGTCGGTTTTGCCTGTACCACCTGTAACGGCATGAGTGGCGCGCTAGACCCGGATATCCAGCGGGAAATTGTTGAACGCGACTTGTATTCAACCGCGGTGCTTTCTGGGAACCGTAACTTTGACGGGCGTATTCACCCCTATGCCAAGCAGGCGTTTTTAGCGTCTCCGCCGCTAGTAGTGGCGTACGCGATTGCCGGTTCGATCCGTTTTGACATCGAAAAAGACGTGTTAGGTCATGATCAGCAAGGTAACCCCATTACCTTAAAAGACATCTGGCCAAGTGATGAAGAGATTGACGCCATTGTGAAGCAGGCGGTCAAGCCTGAGCAGTATCGCAGTGTGTACGAGCCGATGTTTGATCTCACGGTAGATTATGGCGAGAAGAATGATCCGCTGTATAAGTGGCGTCCTAACACGACTTATATCCGCCGCCCACCATACTGGGAAGGTGGCCTTGCTACTGCCCCGTCACTGACCGGGATGCGGCCATTAGCGATATTAGGCGACAATATCACCACTGACCACCTGTCGCCGTCCAATGCGATTATGATGGACAGTGCTGCCGGTGAGTACCTGCACAGCATGGGCGTGCCGGAAGAGGACTTTAATTCCTACGCGACCCACCGCGGTGATCACCTGACCGCACAGCGGGCAACCCTGGCGAACCCGAAGATCTTTAACGAGATGGTGACGGATGCAGAGGGCAAGGTGAAGCAGGGGTCTTTCGCCCGGGTTGAACCTGAAGGCGAGCAAACCCGCATGTGGGAAGCCATTGAAACCTACATGGCGCGTAAGCAGCCGCTGATCATCATTGCTGGTGCTGACTATGGTCAGGGCTCGTCCCGTGACTGGGCAGCCAAAGGCGTGCGCTTAGCGGGTGTTGAAGCCATCGTTGCCGAAGGCTTTGAGCGCATTCACCGTACCAACCTGATTGGTATGGGGGTGATGCCGCTGGAATTTAAAGCCGGTACCACACGCAAAACCCTGAACATTGATGGGACTGAGACCTTTGATGTGAAAGGTGAACCGTCACCACAGGCAGAGCTGACCCTGATCATTCACCGTAAAAACGGTGAGCAGGTGGAAGTACCAGTGACCTGTCGCCTGGACACCGAAGAAGAGCTCGGTATCTATAGTGCAGGTGGTGTGTTGCAGCGCTTTGCCAAGGACTTTCTTGAGCAGCAACCTGCTTAGTTCAATCAGCAGGTTTTGAGGTTCAGGTTTGAATCATAATGAAGGGCCTTCACAGGCCCTTTTATGTATATGTAAGAGGATAAAACATGAGTTATCCAGCACAGATTAAAATTCCCGCTACTTATATGCGTGGCGGCACCAGCAAAGGTGTATTCTTTCGCCTGCAGGACTTGCCAGAAGCCGCCCAACAAGCGGGCAAAGCCCGTGACAACCTGTTGTTGCGGGTGATTGGCAGTCCGGATCCATACGCCAAGCACACCGACGGCATGGGGGGGGCGACCTCGAGCACCAGTAAAACCGTGATTGTGAGCAAAAGCGAGCGTGCTGACCACGACGTAGACTACTTGTTTGGTCAGGTGTCTATCGATAAGCCGTTTGTCGACTGGAGTGGAAACTGTGGCAACTTGTCTGCAGCGGTCGGTCCATTTGCGATTAGCAATGGCTTGATCGATGCCGCACAAATACCTGAAAACGGTGTGTGTGAAGTTCGCATCTGGCAGGCGAATATTGAAAAAACCATTATTGCCCGGGTAGCAATCACCAACGGCGAAGTTCAGGAAACCGGCGATTTTGAGCTGGACGGGGTGACCTTTCCGGCAGCTGAGATCCCGGTGGAGTTTATCGACCCGGCGTCTGATGAAGACGGTGAGGGGGGCTCAATGTTTCCCACCGGTAACCTGGTAGACAAACTTGAAGTGCCGGGTATTGGAACCCTGCAGGCGACGATGATTGATGCGGGAATTCCGACGGTATTTATCAACGCCGACGCAGTGAACTACAACGGTACTGAACTGCAGGAAGCGATAAATGGCGACCCTGACGCTTTACTGATGTTTGAGCGTATTCGTGCCCACGCCGCATTGCAAATGGGCCTGATCAACGAGCTTGGGGAAGCCGAGCAACGCCAGCATACGCCGAAAGTCGCGTTCGTGGCACCGCCACAAAGCTATGTGGCTTCTAGTGGTAAGCAAGTGGCTGCAACCGACGTTGATCTATTGGTACGGGCGTTATCCATGGGTAAACTCCACCATGCGATGATGGGCACGGCAGCGGTGGCTATCGGTACCGCTGCGGCGATTCCAGGCACTTTGGTAAACCTCGCTGCAGGTGGCGAAGAGCGTAAGCTTGTGACCTTTGGTCACCCGTCTGGCACGCTTAAAGTCGGCGCAGAGGCGACCCTGGTAAACGGCGAATGGCAAGTGAAGAAAGCTATCATGAGCCGCAGCGCGCGGATATTGATGGAAGGTACTGTGCGAGTGCCCGGTGATTGCTTTTAGGCTTTTGCTCTAGCAGTCACTGAATAAAAATTTTGCAGTAAAAAGACAGAAAGCGGCTGATAAAGCCGCTTTCTTGTGTGTGCAACCTTAAGGGACGATTGTTCGTTATAATGTCTGTACGGCCTGAGAAATAGGGGTGTCACCTGAGACTAAATCAAAAGCCTTACCAACCGCGTTAGGTTTATCCAGTAACTCCACAATCACTTTGGCCACATCGGCGCGTGGGATTTCACCGGTTTCTATATTACTTCCCGAGGTCACTTTGCCAGTGGCGTCGTCGTTGGTCAGCAAACCCGGACGGACGATGGTGTATTGTAAATCGGAGCGCATCAGTTCACGGTCCGCATAGTGCTTAGCAATGTAATAGGGCGTTATGTCCGGGTGCCAGAACTCACGGTTATGAGCCTGTAAAGCACTGACTTGAACGAAGCGTTTTACCCCCGCGAGTTCAGCCGCTTCCATGGCTTTAACCGCGCCATCTAAATCGATCCGCAGGGTCATATCACCATCCGTGTCGCCACCTGAACCGGCGCTAAATATTACCGCATCGACTCCTTCAAGGGCGTTCTTGATCTGCGCAACCTCCTGAGTTAAATCAACAAGGCAGGCATTAATGCCTTGCTCGGTAAGTTGGCTTATTTGAGTTTCTTTACGTACCAGGGCCACCACGTCATGTTGTTCATCGGCTTCTAGTAGCTTGACGATATGTTGACCGATCTGACCATTAGCACCTAAGACTGCAACTCGCATACTTCCTCCATTGGGGGTTCCTATTAGTGTTGCTTTAACCCTAGGCGATATGCGCAATGAAGCCAGCGAAAGTAGATGGGTTTTGACGATTAGGGTGATTGGCTATCCTGATATCAGTGCTTTCACGGGTCTTTGCGTCTAGCTTTGAGGGGGTTCATTCTGGCCTGTCCCAAGCTGACTTGGTGGATTGAACGATTTCTAAGCAGTTAAGCTGGAAAAGCCTAAAAACAAAGGCCTCGGCGCTTCCTAACCGCCGTGCCTATGCTAAGCTGCAGCGCATTTACTAAAGCTTTTCACTTGCTGGCTTCCCAACCTGCAGGGATTTGTCCAACATGAATTCGCTAACTTACGTTTAAGTTTAAGTAAGGACACTGGAGAGAAACCAATCATGAGCAGTACGCCTGTGCTTAAAGGCAGTAGTTTTACTTTTTCTATTTTGCAGCTTTTCAATAATGATATTCAACAGGCTGCAGATTACCTGGCGCAAAAAATCAGTCAGGCCCCGAGTTTCTTTAAATTTGCCCCGGTGGTGCTGAACGTTGAGCAAGTCAGCGGTGAGCTTGATTATGTGGCGCTAAAAGAGGTCATTGAAGCGCTGGAGATGCGCCCAATTGGTGTGACTGGCTGGGCATCAGATACTCAGAAACAACGCATCTTCGCTGCAGGGCTTGCAGCATTACAAACCAAAAGCGGACTCAATGATTTGCAAGTGCCGGACGAGCCAGAACCTCGTCAGCACATGGCTACTCAAGTGGTTCGAGCAACGGTGCGTTCAGGTCAGCAAATTTACGCCAAACATCGCGACTTAGTGGTGCTTGGCTCGGTGAGTAATGGCGCTGAGGTTATCGCCGATGGCAGCGTGCAGATCTATGGAACCTTGCGTGGCAGAGCGATTGCCGGCGCAAACGGTGATACCGACGCAAGTATTATTTGCCATAACCTGCAGGCAGAGCTGTGTTCGATTGCCGGTAGCTACTGGCTCAGTGATCAAATTGATGAACAATATTGGCAGCAGCCCGTGCTGATTAGTCGCAGTGACGACAGTCTGCAGATTGACGCCTTAAAACTTTAAAATAACAAGACAAAGGATAACAATATGGCTCGCATTATAGTTGTGACCTCAGGTAAAGGCGGGGTCGGCAAAACCACCTCAAGTGCCGCCATCGCATCTGGCCTTGCGCTGCAGGGCAAAAAAACCGCGGTCATCGATTTTGATATCGGTTTGCGTAACCTGGACTTAATTCTCGGCTGTGAACGCCGGGTGGTGTACGACTTCGTCAATGTATTAAACGGCGAAGCAACATTGAAACAGGCGTTAATCAAAGACAAGCGCAGCGACAATCTATTTATCCTGCCTGCATCGCAAACCCGAGACAAAGACGCATTGACCTTTGATGGCGTGGAGAAGGTACTTCAAGAGCTCGATGCTGCCGGTTTTGAGTTCATTATCTGTGATTCTCCAGCAGGCATTGAGCAGGGTGCTTTAATGGCGCTGTACTTTGCTGACGAGGCTATTGTCACCACCAACCCGGAAGTGTCATCGGTGCGCGATTCAGACCGCATTTTAGGTATCCTCGACGCGAAATCACGACGGGCGGAGCAGGGCTTAGAGCCGGTCAAGCAGCACTTGCTGGTGACTCGTTATAACCCGCAGCGGGTGCAACAGGGCGAAATGCTGAGTATTGAGGACGTGGTTGAAATTTTAAGTATTCCGCTGATTGGTGTTATTCCAGAAAGCACCGCGGTGCTTAATGCGTCGAATAAAGGCGTACCTGTGGTGTTTGACGGCGAAGCTGATGCTGGCCTGGCTTATCAGGATACTATTGCGCGCTTGTTGGGTGAGGAACGACCGTTCCGTTTCATCCAGCAGGAGAAAAAGGGATTTTTAAAACGACTTTTTGGAGGATAACGGCAGATGTCATTGCTAGATTTTTTTCGTACCAGCAAGCCGTCGAGTGCATCTACAGCAAAAGAGCGCTTACAGATTATTGTCGCCGAACGGCGTAATCAGGGCGAAGCCATGCCCGCGTATTTACCGCAGTTAAAAAACGATATTCTTGAGGTGCTTGCTAAGTATGTGAATACGGACCCGAGCATGGTGAATATCTCACTTGAACATACTGACGATAACTTGTCGGTACTGGAACTGAATGTGAAATTGCCCGATGACGATTAAATAATACCGGACAATAAAAAAGGATGCCAAAAGGCATCCTTTTTTTCTGCGTGCAAATCAATCAGTCCCGATTGACCCGCATCGCTCGCAGGCGCTTACCAGCAGCCGCTTCATTCACGTTAAGAATATGGTCGCCAATACGTTCCAGACGATTCAACATATCAATAAAGGTAACCCCTGCACGGGCAGGGTAGTTGCCACTATCTAAACGCGCATAATGATTATCGCGGTACTCGTCACGAATCTGGTCAATGGCATTCTCACAGTCAATAGCCAGCTGCATTCTTACTTTCTCTGGAGGCAGCGCAACACTCGCTTTCATGTTCAAAATTGCCTTATGAACTGCGTTAAGCATGGTCTCCATTTCAGTGGACGCGTCGTCTGGCCAGGTTGCACGCGACTCAGCCATCTTCTCCGCCAGTTTTGAGATCTGGTAATAGATATCCGCGATACGCTCAAGGTCATTGATCATCGTTTGCATAAAACGAATTCGCTCGGTCATCGAGTGTTCAAGGTTGGTATGTTCACTCACGCGCACCAGATAATCTGAGATCTCTAATTCCATCTCGTCGGTTGCGTCTTCGGCCTGGGCAATTTTTTCCAGCAGCTTATCTTTCTTGGCCTCCGGGTCAAACAGCAACTCGTGCACCTGACCGTGCATTTTCTCGACAACGCCAACGAAGTGTTGAATTTCTTTATTGGCCTGCTCAACAGAGAAGCCTGGCGAGGTCATCGGCCCGGCGCTGATATGGCGCAGGTGGAACTCATCGTCCTCACCACCTTTGTCTTTCTGGATGTATTCAACGAAGCGCACCAAGTAGGGCACAAAAGCAAATAGCAGGACCACGTTGAGGATGTTAAACGAGGTGTGGAACAGTGATAGTGCCAACGTTGAGTTTTGCTGCACTGATTCCGCCAGTGCGCCGTCGGCCCCTGCCACCGCAAGCGCATCTTCATCCAGCAGGGACACACTGATATTGGTAAAGTGCTGAATGATGCTGTCCATCATATGCAGGAATGGGTACATCAACGCCATCATCCACAGTACGCCAATGACATTGAAAAAGAAGTGGAACCTCGCGGCCCTCTTTGCATGCACGTTACCCACCAGCGCGGCAATGTTGGCGGTCACCGTGGTCCCTATATTCTCACCGAGAATCATTGCAGCGGCAATTGGGAAGGATACCCAGCCCTCAAATAACATAACCAGCGTAATCGCAGTGGCCGCAGACGATGACTGCGTCAGCAAGGTCAATATAGCACCAACAAATACGAACAGAATGAGCGAGAGATAGCCCATGTCGGTAAAGCTATCCAAAAATGCAAACATCTCGGGGTTGGTATTAATGTCGGGTACTGCGCCTTTGATGAACTCCAGGCCGATAAAGATAATCCCGAAGCCGACCATGGCTTCGGCAATATTTCTGAATCGTGTGTTTTTGGAGAACAAGAAGGCAAAGAAAATACCAATAACCGCCAGGGCTATGGGCGTAATCTGAAACTTAAAACCAAACAGCGAAACCATCCAGGCGGTGATAGTGGTACCAATATTGGCCCCCATAATCACGCCGGTGGACTGCACAAAGGTTAATAAGCCAGCGTTAACAAAACTGACTGCCATCACGGTGGTAGTGGTGGACGATTGGGTGATTGCGGTGGTGGCGAAGCCAGTAACGACTCCTGTAACCCGGTTGCGGGTCATGCCGCCAAGAATACCTTTTAAGCGGCTGCCTGCCATCTTTTGCAGGCCTTCACTGAATATTTTCATGCCGAAAATGAAAATACCCAATGAACCAATTAACTGAAGGAAGTCGAAAAACGAATATGTCATGCGCTAAACCCTTGCCATTTGGTACGCTACAGGCCCCGTTTTTAATGGGATTAAAGTGCAGCGCCCGATTATATGGAGTGCGTTGGTGCGCGCATTATAACTGTGAAAGCCCGCCAGTTAAATGCTTTGTGACAACTAGGTTACCAATCAATGTTATCGTCGATATCTTCAACGTAGTAGCCGTCCTCATAGCGGGAACGACCATGGGCACTGCCATGATGATAATACACCCGGATCCCATGCTCTCGCCCAGCACGATATTCTTTCAGCATGCGCAGTGACCCATTGCCTGCAAACTCGAGCTGTCTGCCATGCAACTGGCCTTCATCATTGTACTGGTTAATCGCTCTGCGGTGACCGTACTCGTCATACAGGGTCCAGCGGCCAACTTGCTTATCATTCACGTAATGACCGTGCTGAATCAAACCGCCAGCATAAAAAAGAGAGATAACCCAGTCGCCTTCGCGTTTACCTGCAACAAACTCTCCTTTGGCTACGAGTTGCTCGTCAGAGTACCGCAGATAGTCACCGTGCAGCACGCCATCGGCGTATTGCTCGCGCACGACAAGGTCGCCCTCCGCGTTGAACTCCTCACGCATACCGTCGAGTTCGCCCCTATCGTTATAATGCTCGACCACCTTTTGGTAGTCAGTGCGCTCGACCCAACGACCAACCTTGGTGCCTCGATCGTACTCACCTTTGCTCATGACCTCGCCATCGTCATTGGTGGTGTAATACTCCCCGTGCAGGTTGCCGTCTTTGAAGGTGCCATATTGCAGATCACGACCCCAACCGCGGCGCACGAATGATCCAGTGTTGCGCCCCTGATACCGTTCGGACCGCTCAATCACGTCACCTTCAGCGGTATAGCTTTTGCGCAACTGCCAGTTGCCATCGTCACTTGCGGTAGTGACCCCGTCGAGGATTCCTGCCGGCTGATAATGTCGTGTTTCTACGCCGCTGCCGTGTGGCGTGTCAACGGGCTCCCGGGCATAGGTAATTTCACCCGCATCGTTATACCTGTGTTCGCTGATACGTGTGCCAGAGTCATTGAAGACCTGCTCATTACTGAGTTGCCCCGGTTTATGGTAGCTACGCTGGCTGCCAACTGGGGTGCCATGATCATATTTACCAATGAAGCCTATTTCGCCATCGGCGAAAAAACGTTTATCTACGCCATGCAGGTTGCCTTCATGGTAGGTCGCGGTGCGCGAAAGATTGCCCTCGCTGTCCCACTCTTTGAGTTCACCGTGGCGCTGCCCCTCGACAAAATTCAGTTCGCGAACCAGTTCGCCATTGGCCTGATAAAGACGATTAATGCCATGGCGCTCGCCAGCGACTACCTCTTCAACCCGCCTAACGATGCCGTCAGCGTAGGTGGTGTAGGTGCCATGAACCTGATTATCAACATAGGGAATGTCGCGAACGAGCTTGCCTTCACGGTCGTAGACCCGAACCCACCCCTGGCGCAGGCCATCCTCGTCAAACTCTCCCTCTTCAAGCAGTTCACCCGTTTTGAAGTAGCTGCGATAGGGGCCAAAATACTCGGGCGCACAGAAGGTAAGTCGCCTTACATTGGTTTCAAGGCGCAGGGTATGTGTATCAGCGTAGTTAAGGGTTACCGCAAAACCACCGTCAACGGCATTGAAATCATTCAGATAGTAAGTTGCTTCGCCCTGGGGCGTTGGGCAGTAGCGGTTATCCAGCCATACCTGGCTGTTGACTTCGCCTTGAACAGAGTTTGTAGATTCCAGCGCATAGGCATACTGAGCGGGGAGCATAAAGCCGAGTAAAGACACAGTGGCAGTGAATGGAATGATGTACTTATTCATAACTCGCTCCCTCTGCGGATTCGCTCTCGGCAAATGTGGTATCCATATCTGGTAGCGGTGGGAACTGATGCGTTAGCGTACGCTCGTCTTCGCTTCCCTCAATGGTGCTCAACTGCTGCACCGACTTCACCGTACCTGACACCCGCAGATAACGGTCTTCGTAAAGGTAGTCCGCGACCTGAGCGTTAAAATAATTGATGTTGTCGTCGGTGTCAGGGGCCATCAACGCCAGACTCAAAGCACGGATACCTTCAGCGGAATCTGGTGCCGCATCCGCCGCCACGGGTAAGAAAGCATAGGTGCGCAATAGTTTACTAACTGGCATGCCAGCGTCGACCCCATCGAGTTGACTGATGTCTATTAGCCAGGGGTGTTCGCTGGCTTGCCAGTCTATGGGCTGCCACTGATAGTCAGCAGGGCACGAGGTGGTGACTTCAATGTCGCGTTGGTAAAAAAATGTTTGGCGCTCATCATGACTTTGCAGCTGCAGAATCACCGGGTTGTTTAGTTTGCCCATCGGCAGGCGCTGTCCCTCTGGGGCTGGCAATTCATTGAGCTTAAGATCATCAGCGTTGACAGCAATATCGCATAAGCCAGCCTGCTCCGGGGTCAGTGTCAGGTAAAGCTGCGCACGGCCAAAGTCCTCTAACTCAAAGGCGCCTTCAGGGCGGGCCGTAAAGGTCAGGGCGTCGAGTGGCAACGTGCCGTATTTGGCAGTCTCCTGCTCTCTGTTGCTGGCATATAAACTGGTGTTGTCCGCAGGTGCCACATAGGGGTTTGCGTTCATTGCTTCGGCATCATAAAAGCTGATCTGGCGATGCGCTGTTGGAGTATCGGCAGCTGTGAATGCCAGCAGCTGAATGTGGGATGGGGCTTCACCTTCAAAATACACTTCATAATAACCAGGGTGGTAGCCATACTTGGTAACCGTTAACAGGCGCGATTCCCCTACATCAAGCCAGTCAGGTGCCTGGCCGAACGCTTTGTAGCCAATTCCCACTGCGGTTGCGCCTATTACCCGATAATCAAAATGGGTGTTAGTGCCTTGCTCGGTGATCAATTGATAGACACCGTCGTTGTCGGTGGGCTGTAAGGTTGCTTTGGCATCACCCACGCTCACGGTAGTGGCATCGTCACCGACTTCAAGTTCGACAACCTGCTGGGTTTGTGGATACCAGTCTACGGTGGCCTGAATATAGCCAAGTTCCGCTAGCTTTGCATAGGTGCTCTCCCAGCCAAGGGGGAATACATCCGCCATGGTTAAAGTGTATCCACTGCCGTAAGAAGTGTAGGTCATTGCCTCACTGAGCTGTAACGCCAGTTCGAGGGGCTCACCATTTATAGTAAAGGCCTGAGCGTCACGAAAGCGAAACTGGCCAAGCGCATTCACATCCAGCTTGCCATCGTCGCTGTCATGGTGGTAATTGAGCACCAGGTGGTCGTTGCGACTCTCAATGGTGCCTGTAGGGTTGGGCAGCGCTTGTTGCTCGTTGGCGGGGTCGCTGACGTTGCTAAAATCCAGGGGCTCTCCCGACTCCTGTTGCAAAGGCATCATGCCTGTTTCACTGAGATACTCCAGATCCATCCCCATCGCCCAGTCACCCGGGTACATGCTTATCACCGAGCGCACGGTTGCTGTGGAACCCTGATGCTCTTCTTCAATATCAGTGACCATGGTGGCACGCGCAACCCAGCCAGAGTCGACATCGATGACCGCAAGACCAAACACTTTTACTTTGTCATTGTCACCCTGCATGGTGACTAAGGCTTCGTCGCCACGTATCTCGCTGAGGGTAATGGTCACCTCAGGGATCTCGTCGGTCGCCTCAATTATGTGTGAAGCACCTTCGCGAAGCCGGAGTCCATGCGCGACGCCAGGGCGGGTAAACTCGTCTTTGAACATATCCAGCATGATGTCACGCTGGGCCTGTTGAGCATCGCTATCGTACGCATTGTAGATAAAGTCGGCGACCTGCATGTTCTCATCCAGGTGGATTTGGAAACCTGCGCTCATCAGTTCGCGCACTTCTTTATCAAAGTCACCCGGCTCCCTGGAGCTGGCAAAACTGCCGTTACGGTATTCCATCAGCATGAAGTTAGGGCGAATATGCAGAATCGTGTGTTCCGTTTCTTCCACCTGATAGTCCGTTAGCATCATGCTGCGGATATAATCGGTGCTACGACCATAGCTGGAATCGGTTTCAACGAAGGTGTCGGCAATGACCTGGTAACTGCGGGATTCGCCATCCTGAGGGTTGAACTCAAGCATTTGTTCTGAGTCTGAGCAGGCGCTCAGCGTTAGTAACGTAAGCGCGCAAGCGGACAGGGTTAAAGGGAGCGGGGAGACAGCGTGCATATGACCTCCGTGTACATATGAAAAGCGAGCACACATAAAAAGTATGTGTGGAGCAAAAAGATAGTCCCGTTATATTTAAAAAAACCAATCAGAGCAAACGCTTAGCTCATCTTTAACCGATATTTACATGGCCAGCCTTTCAACTTTTAGAGAAAAGGTATTTTATGCTGTATCTATTGTTCAACAGTTCTGTGCCCCGCATATTGTAGAGGAAAGTTAAGATGACCTATTTACCCCGTTGTTTGACGACCGGACTGATCTTGCTGTCAGCTGCATGTGCAGCAGCGGACACGCCAGACGAGCAGGGCATTGAAGGGCAAGGCCAGCTTATCGGTACACTGACCACGCCGGAATATCAGGTAGCGCTTTACTCAGGTTGTGCTGAAGGGGAGGTAAGTTGTGATCAGATATCTGCGCAGTTACAGCAACCAGGCAGTGAAGCCCGTGAACTAAACGGCAGCACTATGCATACGTTGTGCGCTGATGGGATGACACCCTGCCGGTTTTTAGGCTATTACCTGAGTGACCAGGACTACGCATATCGAATTCTCGAAAATGGGCAGTTACACATAAAACAATGCAGCGACCTTGGTTGTGAAGACATCTATAACGTTCGCGGTAGCTGGCACTACTGAATGAGAGTTCAGCATGGGTGCCCAGTTAGATAGGGCGATATCCGCGCATGGCGCAAAGGCCTAACATCGGGCCCGGTAATAACCACAATACGCTCCACACCCCTTGCAGTTCCCATAGCGAGCTAACTATCCAAATTGCCGGAATGGTTAGCGCAAAGCCAATGGCGTTCATCATCGCAAGTGAGGAGCCGACATACTGTGACGGTGCGGCGTTGGCCGCAAGTGCCGAGAACTGCGGCGAATCGGCTATCACACAAATCCCCCAGACCATGAGTAATGGCAGCAATAGCCATGCGGGTGCCCAACTCAGCATCGGGTACAGCAGGCAAATAATCCCTGAAGCGCATAAGGCGCGAGTTGCGACCCAGTAGTTGCCCTGTCGCCGACTCAACCAGCCACCTGCGATACAACCGAGCGCACCAAGACCAATAATCAGGAATGAAAGCCATGGAACCAGGCTTGAGGCTGACAGGCTGGTGTCTTGCAAGGCATGGTTGACGAGCAAAGGCACTAACATCCAAAACGCATACAGCTCCCAACAGTGGCCGAAGTAGCCACCGGCAACGGCACGGAAGTTCGGTTTGCGCATAGCGCGAAAGCCATCACCTAATTTAATTCGACGCGCTGAGGAACGCTGTGCTTTTGGCAAATAGGCACCATCACCCAACGCCAGAACCAATAGCCCGCCGCATACGGCGAGTAGCGCTGCAACCATCAGTGGCCACTGCCAGGGAAGATTGAGGGTTAGCCCGCGTAGTAAATGGGGCAAAGCCGTACCCAGGGTGAGCATACCGACCAGCCAGGACAACGCTGCGCCAGCGTGCTTCGGTGTCCATGATATGACAAGCTTCATGCCCAAGGGATAAATGCCAGCCAGACAAAGCCCGGTCAAAAACCTGATCAGCATAGCGGCAGAAGGCGTGGTGATGAGCACCACAAATAACAAACTGAACAATGCACCGATGAAACTGGAAAGCGCGAAAATATGACTTGCCCGATACCGGTCGGCGATACCGCTTATGGCAATCAATAGAGTGCCGACGATAAAACCAGCCTGAACGCTCAGCATCAGTAAGCCCAGATCCCGTTCGCTGAAACTCAGGTCAGCGGCCAATCCGTCCCACACGCCATTCACAGTAAACCAGAGAGAAGTGCCAAAGAGTTGAGCAAGCACGATGACCAATAACGGATGCTTACGCAGATAAAACTGAATCATTTGTCAGGTCCATTCACTGAGGAGAAACACACGCACGGCGGCAGCTTGAGTAACCGCGAATCGGTGGTTTATAGCAATGGTTGCGCAGTCTACCTTAAAAAGCTCGCGTTTACTGATCGCTTATGGCACTTAGTACGTTACTCAAAGCAACTATAATAACTAAACCACTGAGGATTTCGGATGAAAAAAGCAACAGCTATGCTGCTGGGCGCCACTGCGGCATTCAGCTTAAGCGCCCAGGCGGATGTACCCTACACCGACCAGGCTAAACTTCATGAGATTGCCGTCGCGCCTTCGGCCGAGCGCATTGAGAGCGATATTGCGACACTGGTTAGTTTCGGTACACGCCACACATTGTCTGAAGCTGAGTCTGATACCCAAGGTATTGGCGCTGCACGGCGTTGGATTTTCGATGAGTTTGAGCGAATTTCAGCGGCCTGTGGCGGCTGTCTTGAAGTCTATTACAGCAGTGATGTTATTGAAGGTACACCACGTATTCAGGACCCAGCGGACGTGGTGAGTGTGGTCGCTATTCAGCGAGGCACAACCGACCCCGGGCGCTATGTGCTGATGTCCGGAGACATTGACTCACGGGCCACCGACATTATGGATGCAACGTCGGCGGCACCGGGCGCTAACGACAACGCCTCGGGCCTTGCGGGCACGCTGGAAGCGGCGCGTATTCTCAGCCAGTATGAATTTAATGGCTCGATTGTCTATGCTGCACTGGCGGGTGAAGAGCAAGGCCTGTTTGGCGGTGAGATTCTAGCCAAACAAGCCAAAGAAGAAGGCTGGCGCTTACATGCGGTGCTTAACAATGACATGATCGGTAATATCGCTGGCATCAATGGTGTCATTGATAACACCACAGCGCGCATCTTTGCCGAAGGTACGCGGATGAATGAAACCCCTGAAGAAGCCAACTTGCGTCGTTTTACGGGTGGTGAAGTGGATTCACCGAGCCGTAACCTGGCGCGTTATATTGATTGGGTAGCAGACCGCTATATTCCTAACTTAAATACCATGGTGGTTTATCGCTTAGACCGCTTCCGTCGGGGCGGACATCACCGCCCATTTAATGACTTGGGTTACCCAGGCGTGCGTATTATGGAAACCAACGAGCATTATGACCGCCAGCATCAGGACCTGCGTAACGAAGACGGCCGCCACTTTGGCGACACCATTGAGTACGTTGATTTTGATTACGCTGCCAAACTGACCGCACTCAATGCGGTTGCACTGGCGAGCATGGCATGGGCACCGGCACCACCTCATGGTGTAGATATCGCTGGCGCAGTCACCCCAGACACCACCTTGAGTTGGAACGCACCGCGCGCGGACGACGAGGGCAATATTAAAGGCTATAAAATTTACTGGCGTTATACGGACCAGCCGCAATGGCAGTTCAGCCGGGAAGTAGGCAAAGTGACCGAGTTCACCTTAGAGAATGTCGTCATCGACAACTACTTCTTTGGCGTTGCCAGTGTTAACCACGACGGCATTGAAAGCCCGGTGGTGTTTCCTGGCCCAGCCGGCACCTTTGAACTGGACTAATGATGGGACGAAGTCTGGGGCGCAGCGCAAGCGGCCTCAGACTTTTATGTCACTTTCTGCCGCCGTTGAAATTTATCCTCTAAATACACCTCATCCTGCATAATTCGCTCGAGCCGATCGACCGCCATAAACACATCTGCAAAGCTGGTATATAGCGGGGTGAAGCCCAGGCGCAGGTAATCCGGCGCACGAAAATCACCAATCACGCCATCTGCAATGAGCGCCTGGCATATCGCGTAGGCATGGGGGTGTGCATAACTGATTTGGCTGCCGCGCGCTTGTGGCGCAGAGGGGGACATTAGCGTCAAATACTGATCCAGGCCGCGGCGCGCTATTTCACTTTGAAACACCATGCCTAACTGCATCGACTTATCGCGTATCGCCTGCATATTGGTCTGCGCAAATACATCTAATGCCGCATCGACAGCGGACATGGCCAGAATGGAAGGGGTGCCGGTAAGGTACTGGCTAATATCCTGAGCTGGCTGGTAGCTTGGCGAAAAGGCGAATGCGTCGGCATGACCCATCCAGCCATATAAGGGCTGCGCAGCCTTACCCAAATGACGCTTGGCAACATATAAAAATGCTGGCGCGCCAGGGCCTGCGTTGAGGTATTTGTAGGTACATCCAACCGCGAAGTCCACCTGCCAGGCATCCAACGCTACAGGCAGCGCGCCGGCACTATGGGCAAGATCAACAATCATTGCCGCATGACAGGCATGAGCCTTGGCTGTCAGTTGTTCGATATCAAGCAACGCGCCAGTACGAAAATTCACATGGGTGACTAATACGGCTGCTACATCGTTATTGATAGACGCAGTAAGTTCGCTTTCAGCAACCAGTTTGAGCTCAATGCTGCGCGCACTGAACAGGTCGCGTAAGCCTTGAACCATATAAAGGTCAGTGGGAAAGTTATCTTCGGTGCTTAGCACCACAGTGCCCGGGCGCAGCTGAAGTGCCACGGCTAAGACTTTAAATAAGTTAATCGAAATAGAATCACAGCACAGGGTTTGCCCCGGCGCTGCCCCGATTAACGCACCGATACGGTCGCCGGTGCGTTGGGGCAGGTTAATCCATTGGTGTTTGTTCCAGCTGGTGATCAGGCTATTGCCCCATTGTTCAGTCATCACCTGGTCTACCCGGCTTTTGACCGCTTTGGGCAGTGGGCCCAGGGAGTTGCCGTCAAGGTAAATCATGCCCTCAGGCAGGCTGAACTTGCTGCGTAACGAGGATAATGAGTCTTGCTGATCAAGCAAGCCAGCGTCTGTAGACATTGAATTCATATACGATGTAATACCTTATTCGCCAAGAGCGTCTTTAATATATTGCAGCCAGAGGTTCCAGGCCATGGTATCAGGGTGGATAAAATCAAAGTGACCGGCCTGCGCCACTGTCATTGCCTTAGTAGTACCCAGCTCAGCCTGCAGAGGATCGACAATGGTATCGGCCTGAGCAGAAAATAGCACCCGTTGCAGTGGTGAATGTAGCTGCACGTTGAGCTGCTCATGTAAGCCGCTAGCAGCGGTATCGAGAAAGCTCGTAGCAGCTTGCTGGCAGCTACCTTCACCTGCGCTGTAGGTAAGCAGGTCGGTAATGGCGGCGAGGCCAATGGTCAGCACAGGACGCACCTGAGTGTGCTCTGCCGCATGCAACGCCAGGTGCCCCCCTGCTGAATGACCGACAACTACAACCTGGTCGATATTAATCGAGGGTAGGGGCATGCTAGTTAATCGGTCGATGGCCTCAATAATGTCATCGCGACTGTTTGGCCAGCCAGCCCCTTCATCACCAAGGCGACGGTATTCCACAGACCCTACAGCGAACCCTTGCTCACTTAACGTGGTCGCTGCAGCCCTAGTGTGATCGACCCCAAAAGCATTGAGCCAGCACCCGCCGTGGACCATTACAATCAATGGTGCAGGCGAGGTAGCGCCACGGGCTTGCCAGAATTCAATAAACTGGGGGGCCTGATCGCCATAACGAATCACCTGATCAGGTTCACGGCTGGTTAAAGCGCTCACTTGGCTAAACTCAACCTGATGTATGACTGGGGTGCTTGTCGGCGATTGCGTTACATTGGCAGTGACGCTAAATGAAACACTTAGCCATACGCTGAGCACAATTAGGAAGGACGTTGATTGCATAGAGGCCTCATCAGTTCGGCTCGAAACTATACAACAAGGGGTTAGTTGTTTGAAGCAGTAAGTGAACTTCCATGCTGAATATTTACGCCAGTCGTTGAATGAGCATTAAACCAGCCGTTGTGGACGTTGAACCGCATAGCCTTGGGCAAAATCAATATGTAAGGACTGCAGGCGAGGGATTAAAGTTTGCTCCTCCACACATTCGGCGATGGTTTGAATACCCATCACCTGAGCGACATCGCGGACAGCGTTGACGATGACCTCTGCAATAGCATTCTGCTGGATTTTTGAAACGAAAGAACCGTCAATTTTTACGTAGCTAACCGGCAACTGACTTAGGTAACTAAAGGTGGCCATACCGCTACCAAAATCATCCAACGCAAATTCAAACCCAAGGTCTTTGAGTGTCTGCATCATACGAGCGGTACGTTCTATATGCGTGACGGCTGCTGTCTCAGTTATCTCAAAACAGATACTTGAAGCGCTCACCTGTGGGTATTCTTTGAGTAAGCATTCAACGAAGGTAGCAAAACCGTCTTCACTGCGCTCATCACTTAACGTTACCCCTGACACATTGACGAATAACTTAACCGGTGCACGATGAGCCGCCAGGTAAGCAAAGGTTTTACGAATGATGTGTCTGTCCAGTTGCCCAATGAGCCCAAAGCGTTCAGCCGCTTTGATAAAGGAACCTGGCATCACAATTTCCCCAGACGGCTCAATCAAGCGGGCAAGGACTTCTTTGTGCGGCGGCGCATGGTTATCCCTCAGGTTCATGATGCGCTGCTCAAAGAGCACAATATGGTCATCCAGCATTGCACTTTTCAGGCGGGTCGCCCAGTCCATATCGTTGAGCTGCTGCCGAGTGTCGCCATCATCCAGCACACTCACCTGAATTCGGTTACGGCCCTTGTCTTTCGCTAGAAAACACGCCGAATCGGCCATGCTCATTGCTTCGGAAAAGCTCACATTGGTGGTGTGCCCGAAGGCGGCGACGCCAATGCTGACTGATATCCAGTAGCGCTTGCCTTGCCAGAAAAACACGATGTGCTCAATGTGTTCAATTAAGCAGCTTGCTGTTGCATAGGCCTGAGCAATGCTGTGGCCCTCAAGCACCATGAGGAATTCGTCACCACCGATGCGTGCGAGGAACCCGCGATGGGCTTCTTTATTCAGCGCTTCTGCCACTTTTACCAGCATTTCGTCCCCGGCATGGTGGCCACAGCGGTCGTTAATAATTTTGAAGTGGTCGAGATCAAGATAGAGCACAACGTGAGGGCCATTGGTGTGTTGCAGCGGCTTAACATAGTCTTGCACCGCCCGGCGATTATGCAGGTTGGTGAGTGGGTCGTGGGTGGCCTGATAGGTCACCAGTTGATGCAGTTCATGGGCCTCTGTGACGTCATGACCTTGCACAAAAATACCTGACACGACACCGTTCACATCTTTGAACGGCTGATAAATATAATCAATGTAGCGTTGCTGAATCTCGAAGTTCTTGCCCCGGCGAACGTTGACCGGCGTTGCTTTGCCAATAAAGGGCTCGCCGGTAGCCCGCACATTGTCAAGATAGGTTAGAAACCCTTGAGGGATTACCTCTGGTAATGCGTCTACAAGCTTTTTGCCGATGAGGGGCCGCCCGCCTATCAGTTCCCGATAGGCATTATTGGCCATTTCAAAGGTGTAATCAGCCCCCATAAGTACGGCAATGAACCCTGGTGCCTGCTGAAAAAGTTCATTTAAACGACTACGTTCCTGGTATAGCAACGCTAAAAAGCCACGGTCAGCGGCCATGGTGAATTCACTACTTTGGCGAGCAAATACCTGCAGTCCTGACTCGGCGTCGAGCTTAACCAGTTCAGTAATGTCCGTGGGTTGGTTAAGAATGTAAGCAACTTCACCAGCGCTATTGAGTAGTGGGCTGTTAATCACCGCCCAGTAACGAACGTTCGAAGATTCAGGGGCTTCGCCTACAGTGGGTTCGAGGTCATAGCGTAACTTTGCAATTCGATGCGACTGTTTATTGCGAATCACATGGTCAAACGACTGTATGAGCTGGTGTTTATTATGCTCACTTTCTTCAGGTAAAGCGTCGAAAAGATAATGGTTGAGTAACTGTGCTTTAGTCAGACCTAACAAGTCCACGTATGCATGGTTACACCAGTGAATACGTAATTGCGCATCGAGCAGGATAGAAGGCGCCTGGCTGATATCGAATGCGCTGCATAACGTGCTGAGGTTAGGTGAAACTTCCATATTGGTACTCGATTCCTTCGAACGGTTTTACTAGATTAAATTGTATACAGCAAAAGCATGGGTTACTTCGCTGACTATGCACGCAGATGGCGTGAGAACCTTTAATTGAGCAGGTTGCAGGATCACATGTGTCGATGCAAATTTTTTTGCGCCGCGTTTACTCTGCGAAGTTGGGGGTCCACTGTTTTTTATTTACCAACTGAATGACATCAACGGCAGAGGGAGATTTGAAATTAAAATGCACCATTTACAGAGCGTGCCCGTACTGAGCTTAATATTCTAAGAATCTAACGATAGTGAGCCCTATGCACCTTCATGCAGATTTATCTAAACGTGCAGTCATAACCCACAAACAATATCAATGGGTGGCGTCGCCACAGGCGGGCGTCGAGCGAATGATGCTGGATCGCATTGGTGCTGAAAAAGCGCGAGCGACAAGCATTGTGACCTACGCCCCGGACTCTTTTTTTCCTGCCCATCAGCACCCAGGTGGCGAGGAAATCCTGGTGCTGAGCGGAACCTTTTCGGACCAGAGCGGCGATTATCCTGAAGGCACCTATGTACGCAATCCACCGGGCTCAGAGCACAAACCTTACAGCGTCGAGGGCGCAAAAATACTGGTCAAACTATGGCAAATGCCGTCGACAGAAGGCCGGCAGGTAGTGGTGAATACGCATAACCCTGAACATTGGGAAACGATAGCAGGTGGTGAGGTCTGTCATTTATTCAATGCTGATTACGAGCAGGTGTCGATGCAGCGACTGCATGGGCAACGGTCAGTGATGGGCATCGAGCAGGGGGGCGCCGAGTTTTTCGTGTTGGCGGGTGAATTGCTCAATGAAGGTGAGGTATTTGGCCCAGGCAGTTGGCTGCGGTTGCCACACGACCCAGCGCTCAAGGTCAGTACCGGCGATAAGGGCGCTACCTTCTATTTAAAAACTGGTCATTTGCCAGCAGCGTCGGCTGAATAATCCATGCAGCGAGCGAAGATTGCGATTATTGGTGCTGGCTTAAGTGGCTTGTACGCGGCATACCGACTTGAGCAGATGGGTATGCATGACTATGTGGTGCTTGAAGCTGCGGAAACGCCTGGGGGACGGATTGTTTCTCAGCCTATTGGTGATTCTGACAGCACGCAGAATCGGTTTGATCTGGGACCGACCTGGTATTGGCCGAGCATTCAGAAGTCGTTAAACGACCTTATTGCCGATCTTGGTCTACCTAGCTTCGCCCAATTTGAAAGCGGAGAGATGATGGTCGAGCGTCAGCCAGATCAACTAGCGCGGCGCACCCAGGGTTATCTAAGCTCCCCGGCGGCGCAGCGTTTAGCAGGCGGCATGCAAAGCCTGATTGACGCACTGTATCGCCAACTTGATCCAGGCTTGGTAGTGACAGGTTGCACGGTGCAGTCCATTGAACGTAAGGATTCAACGATTGAGATTGGCGTGCGTCATGGCGAATTAAACATTAACTGGCAAGCAGACCATGTGTTGCTCGCCTTGCCTCCGCGTTTAGCCGCGGAGCGCATTACATTCTCACCGCCATTACCTGAAGTGCTTGCACGCCAATGGCAGGCGACCGCCACTTGGATGGCACCACATGCGAAGTACCTGGCCGTCTATGAGCGGGCATTTTGGCGCCAGAACGGGTTGTCCGGTGCTGCGCGCAGTGCAGTTGGCCCGTTGGTGGAAGTGCATGACGCATCCATGCCAGGCGGCAACGCAGCATTGTTTGGCTTTATTGGTATCAGCGCTCATGAGCGCCAAAAAATGAGCCAGGATGAGCTGAAACGTCAATGCAAGGCGCAGCTCGAACGGCTATTTGGGCCTGCTGCTGCACACACCGTGGGAGACTTTATTAAAGACTGGGCACAAGCAGAATATGTAGCGAGCGCTGCCGATCGTGACGGTTTTGGTTACCACGCAGCACCACCTGCGGAGGTTGATTCTGGCTATTGGTCTGGGCGTCTTGTTGGTATTGCAAGTGAATGGTCGCCGCAATTCCCCGGATACCTGGCCGGCGCGATTGATGCTGTAGACCGTTGGATAGTGAATCACTTGCCGCAGAATCACTATATTGACTGATACTAATATACTACTTTGTATGCTATAGCCACTACGTTACACTAACTTTAAACCCAACTTATATAGAGATCCTAATGGCTACAAATTTTCCAGCAGACATGGCGCCGGTGATTGGTTGCAACCGCTGCGCCGTTGATTTGCCATTCACTTTTACGTTTGCCTTTCAACCTATCGTCAACGTCGCTACACGTTCAATTTTTGGCTACGAAGCTTTGGTTCGGGGTACTGATGGCAGTTCTGCCTGGTCAATTTTAAGTCAGGTTAATGATGACAACCGTTATATGTTCGACCAGGCGTGCCGGGTGACCGCTATTAAGCTTGCGGCAAAGCTGAATCTGCAGTCAGTGCTCAGCATTAACTTTTTACCTAATGCTGTATATGAGCCTGCGCATTGTATTCGCAGCACACTTGCAGCGGCCAGGGATGCGAACTTCCCAATTGAGCAGTTGATGTTCGAAATTACCGAGTCTGAACAGGTTCATGATGCTAAGCATCTGACCAAAATATTTAAAAGTTATGCAGAGCAGGGGTTTATTACTGCCATTGACGATTTCGGTGCTGGCCATGCGGGGTTAAATCTATTGGCCAGCTTTCAGCCACGAGTGATGAAGATTGATATGGAACTCATTCGTGACATTGAAAAGATACCAGTAAAGCAAGTTATTGTAGATGCACTCATTACGATGTGCATGCGCTTGGGCGTCACACCGTTAGCTGAAGGAATCGAAACCCTGGAAGAGCTTAAATATTTCAAATCACGTGGTGTGGAGTTGATGCAGGGATACTTTTTTGCCCGTCCTGGATTCGAAAACTTACCAGATGTTGATTTCTCGTCATTCTAAAGTTTATTTTGCGGTGTTAGGTGTGGGCATGGAGGTCAAATGAAAAACAATGTAATTATTGAGCGCTCTGCTGGCAGCATGGATTTGCCTAACTTAAATTTGCTGGTGAATATCGCTATTGAGCAATCATTTAATGCGGTATTGATTACTGACGCTAAGCCAGGGCCGGAAGGTCAGAGCATATTATTTGCGAACCGAGCGTTTTGTGACATGACAGGTTACACCCTAGCTGATTTACTAGGGAAAACCCCGCGGATATTACAAGGGCCAAAAACCAACCAAAAGGTCATTGCAGAGTTGCGCAAGAGCCTTGCTAAGGGTGAACCTTTTACTGGTGCATCAGTGAACTACCGCAAAGACGGCACCTTCTATGACGTTGAATGGCACATCTCGCCGATTTTTGACGAAACTGGTGAAATAACGCACTTCATTTCCATGCAACAGGACATCAGCGCCTTTGTTGCGGCGAAAAAATCAGAAGCATTACTTATTCAGGCTCTCAACGCATCCCAAGTGGCGATTATAATTGTCGATAAACAAGGCACTATTGAATTCGCGAATCAAGGTTTTAGCGATTTATTTGGATACCCATCACATATCGTGAAAGGCAAAGACGCGCGCTTTGTTAAGGCAAAAGAAGGCAATGATATTTACTTTAAAAATATCGTTAAAAGTCTTAAAGAAGACAAAGCCTATGAAGCAAGCTCTGTGAACGTGCATCATGATGGTACCGTTGTGCACTGCGACGAAAAAATATCTCCCCTTTATGATTGCGACGGCAATATCACCCATTACGTTGCAGCGATGAAGAATGTTACTGAACATATCGAACGTGAAAGGGTGTTACAGGAGCAAGCATCTACTGACCCACTTACGTCATTGTATAATCGGCGAGCCGGGCATAAAGAGCTTGAGCTGGCATTTAAAAACGCTACAGCGAAAGACCAGCCGTTTTGCGTCATCATGGCTGACATTGACCACTTTAAACCAGTTAACGACAACTACGGCCACCAAAAAGGTGATGAAATTCTGCGCGAGATCGCCCAGTTGATTAAACATAAAATCAGGTCGAGTGACACCGCTATCCGTTGGGGTGGTGAAGAGTTCCTGGTACTGCTGAAGAACTGCAAAAGCAGTGACATCATAGCGCAGGTAGAAGATTTACGTGAACAGATAGCCGCACATACTTTTACTGATGTAGGGCAGGTAACTATGTCGTTTGGTGTGGCGGACTTTAGCAGTGGCGAATCGCTGAAGGCATTAATTGAGCGAGCCGACAAGGCTCTGTACAGCGCCAAGAGCAACGGTCGCAACCGAGTCGAGACCGCGCCGCATTAATGAAAGTGCTGGCCAAGCGGATTACCAGTCGATATCGAAGGGATCGCTGAAGCTGTCACTCAAGTCTGAACTTGATGCGAAGGTGCTTTCTGTATCGAAGCTTTGGCTCAGGTCAGAGCCATAGGGATTACCACGAACGTCTACGCCGCCCTCGGATACCATGGGTAGGCCCGTGGCTGGGTTGATGTCCGAAAAGGAAGGGTCATCCATAGCTAAACCTTGCGCGAGCAGTTCGCCGGAATCAAGGCTATCTTCAGTGGCTCTACTCGAGGAGGCAGCCAAAATCGCGGATGTCGTGAGTACCGCTAGCGTGGCGTCGTTGCCTGTGGGGATGTAACGGGTTTGAGTGGTGGCAGGCGAATCAGTGGTTGCCTTGTTACGCGCTGGTCGCACTGGTTTAGCGCGGCGCATTATCAGCACGAAGACAACCAGAAAGAAAATCAGCGTGAGCAGTGCACCCATGGTCATATGAGGCTCCTTTGTAAAACTGACTACCAGCATACCCTTTTTTTGTTGTTGCTGCATGGCGGTAAAATGTGTTTGCTATTAAAAAGTAGTTTATGATTCGGTTTATCCAGTAAATAGTGGCATGAGTTTCAGAAAATGGACTTTAAAGTTATCGACAACTTGCTTGCTAAGCGCCGCAAGATGATTGAATCGCACACCTATTCATTGCCAGCTACAGGCTATCGTGCATTCATGGCGAGGATAGACTGGCCAATGCGTGCGTTTCTGGCCTTGTCCTTACTAACTGTATTCGGGTGGGCTGGTCTTATTCCTCTGCAATTTTCCACTCTGGCTATATTTATTGCACTAACGATTGTGTTTCCCGATTACATCTTTACAGGTGGCGAGTCCATTGACGCCGTGCGCAATATGCCCGCAATGCTGCATATCGAACTGCGTGGCGATGAGCGATATTTGCGTCTCGGTATGGAAGAAGCGCCGTTGTCCGTAGTGAAGAAAGTGGCGATTAGCCAGCGCAATAGCGACCAGGCGTTTATCGATTTTCCTTATACCAGCCGTATCACCAGCCCGTTGTTATTCCCTCTTCAGCAAATCGACAGTGTGCGAGCCTGGTTTGTTGAAAACGCGCCCGAGGTTAAGCTGATAGAGTGAGGTAGCGCAAGTCGATCAAATTTACCTACTTTGACTCCAGTGAATAACAAACGCGCCACGCATGTCTTCTTCAACAAAATTGATAGCCTGGTCATTGGGGTACAAGCGAAGAATCTCTTTAGCAAGTGCGTCATCGATAGACTCTCCATGACACGCCAGGCACTGAGTCGATGTACTGATTGCTATCAGCTCAACTTGCTCGTCGTTATTGGTTTTAAATTCAGTGTTAGTTAGATTGCCGTTACTATCATTGTAAGCGTCAAAAAGCTGCTGATACTGCTCCGCCAGGTAATCCGGTACAGCGTTGTCTAGGTTACGACTTCTGTGTGAAATACGTGACACCGTGACATTCTTGTTAGAATGATTATCTGCTATCTCTTGAGCTTGCTCATGGCAGGTGTGCAGAGCTGCCATAGGGCCTTCATTATAAAATGTGGGCCAAAGTACACCGCCTAATTCATTTTTCATTGCTTGCGCAAGCTTAGTTCCCTCTTCCATCGTCGTTGCGACAGCAGGTGCTAATGTCATAACAGCTGCAAGTGATAGCACATAGATTTTCATAACCAAAACCTCTTGTTGATTCGATAGAACGGTTAGTTGTTACTTTATAACACATCTTTCTGTAGGTTATGGAAGACTTGAAGGGGGTGCGACTTTTTGTAGCACACATTGATGCGAACTGAAGTGACGTTAGATGATGCGGTTATCGGTATTTTAATATATTATAAATATATAATGTATTATGCGAAATAAATACGAGTGAGTGCCATGAGTCAAAGTAAAACAATTGCTATCGATGCATACTTGGAGTCAGGATTTGCAATCAAAAGTATCATTGATGGTCACGAAGTTATCATCGATCAGCCTAAATCGGCAAAGGGAACAGGGCTTGGTCCTTCACCTCTTCAGCATTTCTTATTCGCGATTGGGGGTTGTATCGGTACGGTTGCGCGCATCATCGCCTTTCAGAAAAAAATTGACTTACAAGGAATGAAAATTCAAGTAGCGGGTGACTATAACCCTGCCGGCCTGATGGGAAAAGCAAGCGATGATCGGGTCGGGTTTCAGCAAATACGAGTGAGTGCAGTTATAGATTCTGACATATCGCAACAAGAGAAGGAACAGTTTCTGCAGGAGGTCTGTGCGCGCTGCCCTCTGCACGACAATGTTGTAATGACAACCAACGTTGTGCATAAGGTTATTGCACTTGATAGGCAAAGCGCGAAGGTCAAAACCGAGGCTTTAGGTAAAAGCGCATAAATATAATGCGGGAGGTATTAAATGGGTGATCGTACTGTAGTTATTATCGGAGCGGGAGCAGGGGGGTTAGCTGTCGCTAGCAGCTTATTGAAACGCCGGCCTGATTTAGATATTGCGGTGGTAGAGCCCCAATCATCTCATTATTACCAGCCTGGCTGGACCCTCGTTGGTGGGGGTGTGTTTAAGCAAAAGCAAACAAAGCGCAGCATGCAATCGGTTATGCCGAAGCAAGTAACCTGGTACCAGAACTCAGTTGCTAAGTTTATACCTGAAGAGCATGCGGTTGTCTTGGACAGTGGAGAAGTGCTGCGTTATAGCGCCTTGGTGGTAGCGACAGGTCTACAACTAGACTGGGATGCTATTCCGGGACTGAAAGAAAGCTTGGGCGAAAACGGAGTTACCTCGAATTACCGCTACGATTTAGCGCCCTATACCTGGCAGTTGGTCGAGTCTTTAAAATCTGGCAAAGCCTTATTTACTCAACCGCCAATGCCGATTAAGTGCGCTGGCGCGCCACAAAAAGCAATGTATTTGTCCTGTGATGCGTGGCAGCGGCACCAAAATTTAGAGCACATCAGCGTTGAATTTTGTTCAGCGGGAACCGCACTCTTTGGAGTGAAAGATTATGTGCCGGCATTAGAAGAGTACGTCAATAAGTACAAAATTGGTCTGCAGTTACAACATACATTGATCAAAGTCGATGGTCCCAACAGATTAGCGACTTTCAATGTTATTGATGCGAATGGTGACTCAAAAGAGGTCGTTAAGTCCTTTGACATGTTACATGTTTGCCCTCCACAAAAAGCCCCCGATGAAATAGCCGCTAGCCCGCTGGCCGACGCGAGTGGCTGGGTTGATGTAGACCCTGCAACCTTAAGACACAAGCAGTTTGAAAATATCTTCGCTGTGGGTGATGTGATCAACGCGCCGAATGCCAAAACTGCAGCAGCAGTTCGCAAGCAGGCTCCAGTTGTTGCAGAAAACCTTTTATCGAGTCTCTCTAATAAGCCTGCTATGGCCCTTTATGAAGGGTATGGCTCTTGTCCGCTCACGGTCGAAAGGGGCAAAGTTATTCTTGCGGAGTTTGGTTATGGAGGGGCATTGCAGCCCACCTTACCTACATGGCTTGTAGATGGTACAAAACCTTCGCGTATCTCATGGTTTGTAAAAGAAAAAATGCTGCCTTTTATCTATTGGAATCTAATGTTAAAAGGCAAAGAGTGGCTGGCTACTCCAAAGCATCAGGTATCCAAATCGAAACAAAGTGGAGCTCCAAATTCGCCGAGTTAAACAAGGGCTATTTATCGCTTAACCATATCGGTCATAATCCTAGCGGTGGTTACCAACGCTACCTGAAGAACAATGGCTTGCAAGGAAGCATGAGTGCCTTGCACTGAGCGGCTACACTGGGTATCAAAGACCGGCGGAGTGGTGTTTTCAGCAGCAATTAACCTGACCGGTCAAGATAGTTGACGCTCTATAACTTGGTCACCGGGAAAACAGAAGGGGAGTTAGATTTCGTAAATTAACCAAACAAAAAACCCCGAAGCCGGTGTTAACCATGCATTCGGGGTTTTTCAGTATCTGGTGCGTCCTAGTAGACTCGAACTACCGACCTCTGCCATGTCAAGATAGTTCGAGGAAAAACACACTAATTTACGTTAATGTGTAATTGCTCTACATGCATTGATTTTAATGGCTTTTATCGAATTTTCAAGCGCTATTTTATTGAGGTTCATTAATGTGTATTTTGGTGGTCACCGTCGAGTTTGGTCACACGATTCTGGTTTAATTTGGGTCTGAATTTGGTGCAAATCAGGACTAATTTTTGTACAGAATTGGACAGCCAGATCATAATAGCATAGTTGGAGAAGATGGCTTTTAATCAATTCAGGGATGGACTATATTTTTGTAAGCATCATGAAGAGAAGTTGTACCTGTCGATAATAGATTATTTTCTTGTCCATGTTTGTCACATATCCCTGGGTACTGTTATTTGCCATGCCGGATCCAGGCGGCCCTCGTTTGCTACGACTCGTTTGCCTGAACCAAAATTGTATTCCTCTGAGTTTAAATGCTTTAACCAGGGATGTTGGTGTCGGCCCGCAAACCAGAAGAAGAGTCGTTTGGCTTTAATATTACGACATGATTTAAGCAACGGGTCGAGTTTACGAGGAGAGAGATTGCGTAAATTTTGCATGAGCTCGTCCGCATGCTCAAAGCTGATGGTTTGAGGTACGTCACTGAGCAGTTCCAGTATTGCTTGGTTTAACAACTTAGAAAAAACAAGGGAGTTAATGGCGTAAAAGTAGAGTTTATTGAACCATGGTTACAAGAGTTGGGCTGTGTTCATTTGACCAGATACAAAAAGGTGGCGGCGATAATCACGGGTGCCAGGACCGATGATGCGCTAATAGTGTTCCTCATGGTCAGCTTAATCAGTGGTTACTTTGAGCGCTGTTTTTTCTCTTCTTCCAACTCCGCAAAAAAACGCTCTCGGATCAAATAAAACACAACCCCTACGCTAACAAGCGCAACGAACGGAAAAGCACCGAGTAAAATAGCTTGGAACGTTGTCATAGATGGCTCCGTAATGAGTTGCTGGGATACAAGCGTTGTTGTTTCAATCTATATTGTCCCTCAGCGATTTTCAAATAAACTCGTCGTGCGCAATTAGTAGCGTCGATTTCACTTCATGCTAGCGTAGTCGTTGAAACCTACACAACTGGTCAAGGTGAATCATGAAAAAAACGCTGGACGACATCATAAAAACTGCACGCGCCAACACCGCTCATGCCGCATGCTTTTGGGATAAGCAAGCAAGACTCGGTGTCTTGATTGAGCGTGACGGCACCATATTAGCAGCAATGGACTACCACATTGAAAAGGGCATACAGGCCCGGGTCCAGCAATCGGGCTCGCTTCAAGGGCGAAAGGGCTATGGTTATTGTCTGTATTTGTATGCCATGGCAGCACTGGGGTCTGAGTTGATGTTAAGTCCAGATACCACAGGCTTAACCCGAAGTGCCTTGCGCCTGTGGGAGCGCTTGTTTGAAGCGGATGGTATATGCAGGCGTTCGCTGTATGACACCCAAGCGTACCGACCCTGTATGGATGAAGTCTATGACGAGGGCGTTATCATGACCAACCCAAGCCTACTTGACGAGGAGTGGCAGGCCTATGAAGCACTTGGCCAGCTGCATGAGGGCATTGCAAGCGGTGATGTGCAACCGCACTTAGCCAATTGGGGCTTTACCTTGCCTGAGCCGTATCAGTCGGAGTTTGCCAAGAGGGTGCGGCCGATTAATTTTACCGATTTGCAAAAGCGGGTGATTTATAACTACTTAACCTGCGTGTTTCAGCTGGAGAAAACAGGGTATATGATACCCATGCAGCTGCCAAAACGTGCGCAAACTAATGTAACCGAGTAGGGGGTTAGAAGATGGATTTATTTTGGGCATTGTTACCCGTGGTGTTTTTGGTTCTCGGCACTATTGTCGTGCTTCGTATCGCGGCGCGCCGAGGGCGTGATAAAACATAGTTAGGAGCAGCTATACACCTCAGGACAAAACGCAGCTTGCTTTCCATCTTCGCGATGAAGAGTGTTTTAAGGTATAATTGATACACGATAGTTCGATAGGAGTGGTGATGAAAAATCAAACCGCAGCAACCAAGAAATCTCGTTTTGTTCCGAACATAGAGAACTTCAAAACCAGCCTGATGTACGAGGGGATTAAATTGAAGGGGTCTGTTGAAGGGCAAACTATCGAGTCACTCAAGCGAAAGTATGCGCGATAAATACGGCGTATCGCACGACAGTTATTGTTACGAAGGCACGGATGTTCTTATAAATAAATTGAACATCCGTGATGCAGAAGAATTGGCTCATGCCGAGGCTGAGTTTACGACATTACGGTATCAGGGTTACCGCTCCAACCCATTAAATATCACTCAGTACAATTTCAATCATCTCAAAACATTACACCATCATCTCTTTCAGGATCTGTATACATGGGCCGGTGAGGTACGAAGTATCGATATCTCTAAAGGGGATACACGATTCTGTACCTCTTCCCGAATTGAGGCTGAAGCATTACGACTTTTTAGTCAGTTGCCTGAGTTGACACAAATACGAAATCGACAAGAAATGCTGGAGTTTCTCGCGGACAGTTACTGTGAAATCAATTTGTTGCACCCGTTTCGAGAGGGTAATGGTCGGACACAGCGATTTTTTTACGAGGAAGTCATGTTTGCACTTGGTTATGAATTGATATGGCCTAAACTCCCCCAAGAGCAATGGGTCGAAGCGAATGTTTCAGGTGTACACTTAAATCTATCTCCATTAATCAACATTTTCGACCAGGCACTTCGTAAGCTTTAATCGCTATTTTCTCGCCGCCACTGCTCGCGGTGGCGATAGATAAATAGGGCGCCACCGATAAGCAGGGCTAAAGGGCCCAGCAGAATAAGCACCATCGCAACAATATCAACGGTTGTGTATTCCATTAAACACTCTCCAGATCTAGAGCTCTAAAAATACCCGTCTTGCTCATCTCCCTCGCCAGCTCAAACTGCTCCAATGCCACTATCGGGTCAATGCGCTCGGGCTGGGCGAGGTTCAGTGCAGACCAATCGACTCTGCTGAGCTTCACTTGAATCAAATACTCGTCTTCTTCATGGCCGGTGGCGGTATTGATGGCCTGGGTGTAGCCAGCAATCTGTGCGTGTTCAATGGCGGGGAGGGTGGCGAAGACCACACCTATTAAACGAAATACAACGCCGTGCACGTGCTGGGCATATTCCTTGCGTTGCTGGGTGGCGCTTTTATCTTTCACTAAGAGTCGTTTACCGGACTTATTAAAGCGCGCTTCGCGGCTGGGGAACTCATCGGCGGTAGGGAAGTCGACGTCGAGCTTTATCAGCGTACCTTCGATGTCAAAATCTACATGAGTCTCGCGCGGCCAATCCAGTTGAGCCAGCTCGCTCTCTAACACCTGAGCCATAAAGTCAGGATCGTTACGTAAGTCATCATCAAAGGCATCGGCGAGCTGTTGCTGAACGGCTTCATGCTCCGCCTTACCCTGTTGCCAGGTATCGTGTTGTTGCTGATATTCAGCCTTTTGCGCTTCTCTTACCGCACTAATACGCGCGTGCTCCTGTTGCCATTTTGCATGTTGCAATTGATTTTCCGTGATGCGGCGGCGTTCAAGTGGTGGTATTAAGGCGTGCCACCAGCGTTTCGCCAGCGGCGTAGGCTTATCAGGCAGTGATGGTAAGTCTGGCGTATTCGGCTGAGGGTCACTGAAGGGCATCGCATAAAATGCAGGGGGCGGCGTGTCAGGCGCTGGTGTATCGTGGTGGATCTCCAGTAACAATGAATGATCATCATTAATGCGCTCAAGCTCGCTTTGTAAAAAGGCCTGAACCTCTTTTTTATGGTTTGCCCAAATATGGCGAACCAGCGCGGGCGACGCAGGTTGGCCACCTTCACCGTAGATAGTGAGCTTGCCGCGCGCATCGCATTTAAGCTCAACATGCCCGCCCTGAGTCGAACTGCCACCTGCTTGCGAGAGCCCAGTGTTGCCCTTTACCTGGTGTTGCGAGCGCTGCACGCGACGTCGATGGGCCGGGGCATTATCAAGGCGGGTGCGATACGACATACCAGTGCCAGGCGCGCCAACATTGCCATAAATACCGCGTTTGCCGGCAGTCACGCTCGCGCCACGAATACCCGCCGACACACTAACGCCGGTTTTGCCAAAATTAAGCCGCAACCCCGGGAAAAGTGTAACTCTGCGCTGGAATCTGAATGCCATGGTGGACCTCCTTGTATTGCCTGAGCTTGAGAGTATCAGGTAAATGTATGGTCTCATACCTGATGCAAACAAACTAAAAAGCGAAGTACGGTTAGCGCGCAAATTAACCAACATGCGAAATGCTTTCCTGCGGATGTGATACATTAGCGACGCTTTAATTAAGCTAAACAGGTTGCGACTCAAACTGTCGTAGCTTGTTGATAGGGTACAGTCACTACAATCCGTAGGGCTTATATAAGGATGTATACAATGAAACGCATATTTGCATGCCTGGCCGTCATTCGAACCTCTGGCCTCCGCCTCCGGAGGGGCGGTCACGGGTTCGGTGGTAAATCGTTAAAGCTAGGCGTGGTAAGGGATTAAACGATGTTTTGACTTTCTGTGTTGCGTCGAAATCGACACTTTTGAGACCGTTTAATGACAAAATTGGTCACAGGATACCGACTCTGAAATTTCAATTTTTGACCTTTGCCTCGCGACAAAAAATTCTGAACCTTCCGAAAAACCTGAGTTTTTAGGTGGAAAAAATTCCACCGTTTTGACTTGGTTTTAGGGCAGAAGGAACAGGAAATATTTCCTGAATTCATATAATAACCGCAACACTCATGTAAGGGGATAGGTCGAAGGGAGGTCAGCTACCGACTTCGTATGGTAGGCTTGCTTTTCGACCAAAAAAAACAGGTTCCAACATGAGTTATCGGCAGCTGACCGAGGGACAACGATATCAGATTTCGACGTTCCTCTCACAGGAATTTTCACAACGAGAGATTGCTAAAAAACTGAACATTGCACCCTCGACCGTCCATCGAGAATTGCGACGTAACAATGATAAAACAGGGGTTTATGACCCTGAAATGGCTCACCAGCGCACGTTATCGCGCCGTTTAAAGCCAAAGCCCAGGCGGGTTTGTGAAAATACTCAGAACGCCGTGGAACTTATGCTCGAGCTCGACTGGAGCCCTGAACAAATATCAGCTATTTGCACCAGAATAGGCTTTCCAGTCAGTCACGAGTGGATTTATAACTACGTACTGGCTGATTTTAACGATGGTGGTAGCTTGTTTACGCACCTTAGACATCGTTTAAAGCCCGAATTCAACTATTAACTGCAACACCCGCTCATAGCTAGTTGCAATTGCTCTTTAAAAATTACGTCTGGCTGAATAAATCCCAGCAACTTCCTGGGACGTAAGTTCAACCGCTTTTCATATTTGGAGAGCTGTGTACCAGTCACCGTTCGTAAGTCAGTGCCTTTGGGAACGTATTGTCGCAGCAGTCCGTTGGCGTTTTCGTTCGCTCCGCGCAGATAAGAAGCGTATGGATCTGCGAAGTAAACGTCTGTATCGAGCTCCTTTGCCATAACGGCATGATCAGCGAACTCCAAACCATTGTCGGCGGTAATGCTGTGAACCAGAGCCTTAAAAGGCTGTAGCATTTCTACTGTAGCTTCGGCGACTGCTTGAGCATGCTTGCTCGTTACTTTTTTCACAAGATAAAAACGACTCTTGCGCTCTAATATTGTCACGATAGCGCCGGTTCCGCGCTTCCCGATGACGGTATCGATTTCCCAGTCGCCATAGCGACCTCGCTGGTCAATAATGGCTGGCCTGTCATGTATCGAGCGACGGCCTAGAATATGGCCACGCTGCTTATGTAGGCGCTTTTTATAACGCTTCCCGAATTCAACTAATAACTGCAACACCCGCTCATAGCTAGTTGCAATTGCTCTTTAAAAATCACGTCTGGCTGAATAAATCCCAGCAACTTTCTGGTGTAGATTCAATTGATCAATGCAACAACCATGGTAAAACAAGGGTTACTGGAGATCTTTTGGATGAAACGTATGTTTACAGCAATCGAAAAAGGATTTGTTTTTGATTCGTGGAAAAACGGTATTGGGTTCAGCGCAATTGCGAAATCGCTAGATACCAAGCCAGGAAACATTTTAACAATCTTGCGAGACAGCGGCGGGATCAAACCGCCTCCCCGAAAAAGAGCGCCGTCGCACCTGACGTTATCGGAACGTGAAGAAATCAGAGTTCTACTGTCATCAAAGTTAAGTATTCGCGCTATTGCCAGCGTATTGGGCCGTTCACCTTCAACTATCTCGAGAGAAGTTCAGCGGAATCGTGGAAGGCGCTATTACAAAGCTGTAGACGCGAATAATCGTGCTAGTAGGATGGCTAGGCGACCTAAGCCATGCCTGCTTGAACGGAATCAAGAGCTAAAAGAGCTCGTATTGGAAAAGCTTCAACTGAACTGGTCCCCAGAGCAAATTTCTGGTTGGCTGCGTAAGACTATGCCGCGTCGCAAAACGATGCGAATTTCAGCCGAAACGATTTATAAAACTATTTATTTTCGAAGCCGTTCGGCTTTGCATCACAGTTGAGCCCAACATCTTCGCCGCAAGCATAGTTTACGGCTTAGCAAAAAACATTCACGCCGTGGAGAACGAGGTACAATTAACATCGTGAGTGGTATCTCTATTCATGAACGCGACCGTCACATTGAGCATCGCCGCAGCGTTGGCCATTGGGAAGGTGACCTTGTCACAGGTTCTAAGAACTCCCACATCGCCACGTTAGTCGACAGAAAGTCACGCTTTACGATTATCCTGAAGGTAAGAGGAAAAGACGCTGCCTCTGTGAACGATGCACTTTGTATGAAGTTTAAGCAAATGCCTGACGAACTAAGGAAAACTCTCACCTGGGATCGAGGTATGGAGCTGGCGAAACATATTGATTTTACGGCTAATACTGGCGTGCCTGTATATTTCTGTGACCCTCAAAGCCCATGGCAACGCGGAACAAATGAGAACACCAATTCCCTTATTCGACAATACTTCCCTAAAAAGACATGTTTGGCTCAGCATACTCAGGAAGTGCTGGATCAAGTTGCAGACCAGTTAAATAGCAGGCCGCGAAAAACTTTGAAGTTCAATACACCGAAACAGATAATTGAAAAGAGTGTTGCGTTGACAACTTGAATCTACACTGCCATATTTTATCGCATTTGGGCCCTGGAAAACTAAAGACTCGACTCAGTAACGGGGGGCTACGATGACTGAGCACTCACACGAGCATTCACATGATACGAATTACAAGAAAAATAGTTTAAGCCTCTGGGGCGCAGTTTCGCTTGGAACCGGCGTGATGATTGGCGCTGGCATACTTGCACTGACCGGGCAGGTTGCTGAATTGGCCCGCGAGTGGTTCGTTCTTGCGTTTATGGTTGGTGGGGTCATCGCAGGGTTCAGCGCGTACTCATACATCAAGCTTGCGCAGGCATACCCGTCTGCAGGCGGTATCGCCATGTTCCTGAGCAAGGCTTATGGCAAAGGGAGTGTCACGGCCATTTTTGCCCTGCTGATGTACTTCTCCATGGTTATCAATGAAAGCCTTGTCGCCAGAACCTTTGCTACTTACACCGTTCAAGTTATAGATTTTGAGGCGGACTGGCTGATACCTGCGCTGGCTGTGGCCCTGCTGGCGTTTGCGTTTTTTATTAATATTCTCAGCAATAAATTCATTCAGACCTTTTCATTTTTCATGGCATTTATTAAGGCCGCTGGCTTAATCGCGCTTGCTGCGGGGGGCTTATGGGTTGCCGAGCTTAATTTTGAGTCTATCTCAGCAGTACCTCAGGACGCCTCAGGTGGAGGGCTGCTGGCTGCTATTGCATTGAGCGTACTTGCCTATAAGGGCTTTACCACCATCACAAATAGTGGTGGGGAAATTAAAGACCCGGAAAAAAACGTAGGTCGGGCGATTATTCTTTCATTGGTCATTTGCGCAGTTATTTACCTGTTGGTTACGCTAGCGGTAGGGGCAAATTTATCGATTGATCAAATTGTTGAGGCCAAAGACTATGCGCTGGCCGAAGCTGCCCGGCCTGCTTATGGCAATGTCGGTTTATGGATAACCGTAGGCTTTGCCATTGTCGCCACAGTGTCAGGGGTGATTGCAAGTGCGTTCGCGGTCTCGCGGATGCTGGCGATGCTCACCGATATGAAGCTAGTGCCGCATAGCCACTTTGGCATGCCTGGAAGCATACAAAAGCACACACTGGTGTACACCATTGTAATGGCAATGTTTCTGGCCGCATTCTTCGACCTGAGTAGAATCGCGTCATTAGGCATCATTTTTTACCTGATCATGGATATTGGTATCCATTGGGGCGTTTTGCGGCATTTAAGAAGCGAAATAAACGCAAAAGCGTCTATTTTAGTGACGGCTATCATTTTAGATGTTGTGGTTCTGGCAGCGTTCCTATGGAACAAATGGAATAACGACCCGCTTGTGATATGGGCGTCGCTGCTTGGAATTATCATCATTACTGTTGGTGAGGTGTTGTTTTTACGGCCACGCCAAGAGAAATAGATAAATTAAGAACCCCGCTGCTTCCTTATCCAGGATCATAGTACTTTCTGAAAAAGGCGTTAGGCTAAGGAAGTCAGCGGTACTTGTTGACGAACACTTAGGAGGCACTCATGCAAGTCGAAAACCTACGTGAAGTCCTGGTATGGACAGTTGCGTTCCATGAAAACCTGAAAGAATGCCTGCGCGATTGTGCGAAAGAGAATCAGGACGAGCGTGCGAGAATGACGTTAGACTATCTGGCCGGACATGAAGAGAGTTTAGAGCGCATCATTAAAGGCTTTGTCACGACAGCTGACAGCAAGGCGCTGAATACGATGTGTTACGACTATCTCGAGAAGCATCCTATTGTGAAGCACGGCCACTGCGATTCACCGTTTAAAAGCCTGGACACCGACCATGTGATGGAAAAAATCGTGGATCAGCATCAGCAGGTGATTGCGCTGTATGAGCATCTGTATTCCCGGGTCGACATTAACGCTGCAAAAGACCTGTTAGATGCAGTAAAAGATGTCGAAGAAAACGAAATTAAGCGGATGGTTCATGCAGCTAACCGGTTATCAGACATGTAAATGGTCGTGATTGAGCGTCGGCGATTTTCTCGTCGAGCTCAACTACATAGGAGAGAGTGTGATGGCAGCTAAACGTGGAAGATGGAAAAGTCTGCACGGTCTCGCTGTGCTGATTCTCATTGTCGTATCCCTTTATTTCCTGTTTGTGGAGCATGCGAATCACGTGCTGCCCTATTTACCCTACTTTATTTTACTGTTGTGTCCGCTGATGCATGTCTTTATGCACAAAAGTCATGGTGGACACCAGCATGACGAAACACATCAGAACGACAATGACGCTTATAAACGAGGTTTGGAAGAAGGGAAGAAGCGATCGTCCGAGGGTTCCAAACTAGAGAAATAGCCAAGCAGAAGATTATAGGTATCGAGCTCAGCAGGTGATTTTTGTGTGAGTGTGCACACTCGATGCCTCACTACAGCCGGGGGTATCATGGGCAGTGCAAAAAACGAATACACAAGTCAGGCTCGTTTGATAATACCAGGGATGGGCTCAGATCACTGTGCAGGTATAGTGAAGACGTCTCTGAAGCGATTGCAAGGGGTTGGCGATATGAGCGTTAATATCGCCGCTCACCGGGTCGAGCTCGAATACAATTCAGAGGTGCTTAGTGTCGAGGACCTTCGCCGGGCGGTAGAAAAGGCCGGATACGACGTGGCACAAGCGTCCAATGTGGGTGACGAGGCCGAAGAGCAGGGCGCTGACATTGAACATGCCTATTTAGCACAAGCCCGCAAACGGCTTTGGATAGCCGCGATACCAACTACATTAATCATGCTGCTGATGATGCCGCATATGTTCTGGCAGCCGGTTCCTGGCTACCTTGCGATTATCGCGGTGCTGGCGTTTCCGGTGGTGTTTCTATACGGCGGCGCCGCTACCCATAAGTCCACTTGGCGCTCCCTGACCAACCGCACGTTCAATATGGACGTGCTGATCTCCCTTGGTAGTATTCCCCCCTATATCATTGGTCTTGTCGGCTTTTTCTACACCATGACCTCGTTTATGGAAATGGCTGCGACTATTATGACGTTCCATTTGCTAGGTCGTTACCTTGAAGCCAAGGCCAAAGGTAGCGCGTCTCAGGCCATCCGTAAGCTATTGACGCTGGGCGCCAAAACCGCACGGGTAGAACGCGACGGCGAAGAAACAGAGATTCCGGTGAAGGAGTTGAAGCCAGGGGACATTATGGTCATCCGGCCTGGCGACAAAGTGCCTACCGACGGTGAAGTGACGGATGGTGAGAGCCATCTGGATGAATCCATTGCCACTGGCGAATCCGTTCCCGTCTATAAGGCCTCTGGCGATACTGTTATTGGTGCGACCATCAATAAAGAAGGGCGTTTGCGGGTTAAAGTCACCCGGGTTGGCGGTGATACCTTTTTATCTCAGGTGATTAAACTTGTGGAGCAGGCACAGGGCTCGCGTGTGCCTATTCAGGAATTTGCCGACCGCATGACTGGCCGCTTCGTACCTATTGTTTTATTCATTGCATTGGGTAGTTTGCTGGTTTGGCTGTTCGCGGCTGACAGTTTACGGCCTATTCTGGAATGGGGGGCGGGCTTTTTACCCTGGGTAGACCCACAAGCCGCAACGCCTGTGCTGGCAATACTGGCCGCGATTGCGGTGCTGGTGATCGCCTGCCCATGTGCTTTGGGCTTAGCCACGCCTACGGCACTGATGGTAGGTTCAGGTATTGGCGCGGAGCGCGGCATTTTGATCCGCTCTGGCGAAGCGATTCAAACCTTCAAAGACATTAAAGTCATGGTGTTGGATAAAACCGGCACCATTACCAAAGGCGAACCTACTCTGACCGAGGTGGTAACAGCTGAGGGTGTGAACGAAGAGCAATTACTGCAGTGGGCTGCAACGGTTGAAAATGCGTCCGAACATCCGATAGCCCAGGCTATTGTTGAGGGCGCCGGCGAGCGCAAAGTAAAACCAGGCAATGTTGCCGAGTTTAAGTCCACCGGTGCACGAGGTGTCTCTGGTGTGGTCGATGGTGCGTTCGTACTGATTGGCAACCGTAAGTTGCTGGATGAGGAAGGTGTAACCAACTTAACAGATTTAGATAAAGATTTAGAGCAGCTGGAAGAGCGAGGCCGCACGGTTGTGCTCGTTGCGGTCGATGGTAAAGCGAGTGGCGCGTTAGCCGTGGCTGATACGATCAAAGAAGAGTCAATCGAAGCTATCCGCGGTATGCACGACCTCGGGCTACATGTGGTGATGATTACAGGGGACAACGAACGCGCGGCTCGTACTGTTGCCAAAGAGGTTGGTATTGATGAAGTGCAGGCAGGCGTACTGCCGGCAGGTAAAGTTGATGCAGTGCGCGCATTACAAGAAAAGTACGGTAACTATGTTGCTATGGTAGGAGACGGCATTAACGATGCACCCGCGCTAAAGCAAGCAAATGTGGGGATTGCCATTGGTGCCGGTGCTGATGTGGCGATAGAAGCTGCGGACGTAACCCTGGTCAGAGGTGAGCTCACGGGTGTGGTGGACGCCATGCACTTGTCCCAGGCGACTTTCAAAAAGATCGTACACAACCTGATTTGGGCCAGCGGCTACAACGTCGCCGCGATTCCCGTCGCTGCGATCGGCCTGTTGCACCCAATGATTGGTGTGGTTGCGATGACCGCAAGCTCGTTGTCGGTAATTGGTAATTCGTTGTTGTTAAAGCGGCAGTTTCGGCGCTAAACCACGATGGTTACCTGCGGTGGGTCTCGGTAGCCAGGTAACCGGACTCACGAGCCATAATAGCGCCGCTCTCTCCCAGCTGTTGCTCCTCTGACGGGGGTATTACAATATCCAGTCGAGTTCAGCGAAGTCTTTTTTAACCAAACATGGCATAAATAGATGGAAGCGCGTTGCGTCGTGAACGGCGATAATGCATTGGCGACGCTTGATGGTAATGAGATTTGCGTGCCAGTTTACCCATTTTGCTTGAATACCAATTGGCTCTGCCGGTAACTTTGCTTGTTTCACTTGCTCAGGCAATTAAGCCCAGAGTTTTTGTGTGCAGTGGATACGCATGCTAAGTCCTAGCGCTACTTGTTCTCTTTATTGTCTTTTATGAACAATCGGTCCCGAAATACATACATGAGAACCCCAACAATGAACAATGCAACGAATGGAAATGCGCCGAGTAAAAAGGCTTGCAGAGTAGTCATATTTGGCTCCTAATTGGTGGCTATGAATTCAGCCATGCGATGTCGTCTTGATCGAGCGCTGTGGACTGAGCATCACATTGCTGCAAAAGCTCGGTTAGTGAATATTCGTACTGCCTGGCTGGCTCGATAATAAGCAGACCGTTTTCGGTGTACATCTCAACATCATCACCCATGCTTAGGTTCAGCTGTTTGAGTAGAATGCCGGGTATCGTGACACCTTCCTCCCCATTTATTTTACAGATGATGCTTTTCATGATTTAAACACCTTCACCTTTACGGTAGTCACTTTTCCTTTATGCCCAATGTATAATTTCGGCCCCCGAATTTCAAATGTATCGGCCGTGCGCAATAAGTAGCGTCGATTTCGTTTCATGCTAGCGTGGTTTGTTTCCGTCAACCAACCGCATAGGTGAAACATGAAAAAACCTTTTCAAGATATCGTTAACAATGCACGTGAAAACACCGAAGACACTATGTGTTTATGGGATGCGGCGGCGAAGCTCGGCGTATTGATACAGCGCGACGGCACCATCTTCGCTGCCATGGACTACGATGTTGAAGCTGACATCATTGCGCGCGTGCAACAATCCGCCTCATTGCAGGGTCGCAAGGGTTATGGCTATTGCATGTATTTGCATGCAATGGCGGCTTTAGGCCCAACTTTGTTACTAAGTCCAGACACAACCGGGTTAACTAAAAGCGCCCTCAAGCTATGGGAGCGGTTTTTTGAAGCGGATGAATTGTGCAAACGCTCGATGTACGGGACGCCAGCCTACCGGCCTTGTATGGACGAAACATTCGATGAGGGCGTTTGGCTCACCAACCCGCATTTATTGGACAGTGAATGGCAGGCGTATGAGGCCCTCGGTGAACTGCAACAGCGTATTGAAACGGGTGCGGTTCTGCCGCACCTGTCCAATTGGGGATTTGCGTTGCCGGACAATCATCGCTTGGCATTTCAAAAAACCATACGACCGATTGAATTTACCAAGCTGCAACAGCGAGTGATATATGATTACCTGACACTTGCGTTTCAACTTGAGAAAACCGGTTATATGATACCCATGCAGCTGCCAAAGCGAACGCAAACGAAACTGGTTGAGTAAGGTGCGCATCATGTCAGGCCTATTATGGGCCTTATTGCACTGCTATTCTCGGTTGTTGGCACCATCGTTGTGCTTCGCATGGCGAATCGCAACAAGTGAGATGACAGTTAGCCTTGGGAGGGGAGTCAGCCTATGAGTCATAGTATGATAGTCATTGCGCCGTTAGTTATTATCGTAATTGGCGTTGCATTGTCAATTTGGCTGAGCAAGCGCAATCGTAACAAGAAATAGGTGGATGGTTCGGTTTGACCGCATCGAGTGCGTCACAAACTGACGCATGTTGCCCGTATTCTATTCGTTCAAGTTAACTATGCGTTGTCAATGTGTGCTGCATGTTAACGCGGCGATCCACGAATAGGGGGGCAACATGGTTGGATTAGTGTACCTGACCATTATAGTGCTGGTCATTATTACGCAATCACATAGCCTGGCATGGGCGTTTTTTTCGTATTCGCTGCTGTGACCATTTATGCCGAGTCGGAGCGAACCATCGAGCGCATGAAAAAAGACGGTAATGTCACCACAGAACGTGGTGAGCAAATCGCCAGGTTTTTCGTGCAAGGTACCATGACCGCGTTGTTCGTGATCTTTGCGGTTTCATGCTCTTCAATGATGAGTGTTTGAATGGGGTGAAGCTACAAATTAAGGGTAAGCGGATTAAATGGTTGATCTTACCTTTGCATGAGAGTGAGACAGACCGGCATCTCATCGGATTATCTGGTTGATGCTTCACCTACTGCTGGTGCATGTTTCCTTCGCTAATTCCAGCAAGAACCCCACACGCCTCAACTTCCCGGTCATCGTTGCAACTCGCTCTCAGTGAAACGAGTTGTTTCTCAAGCGCTTGCAGAGCGGTTATCTGCGACCGCACATGAGAGATGTGATCATCGAGCAAGGCGTTGACGGCGGTACAAGGCTGATGAGGGTCGTCCTGATAGCTCTGTAGTTCGTGAATCTCAGCCAGTGACAGGCCCAGGATTCTGCAGCGACGGATGAAGGCCAGCCCCTCACCATGCTTCTCGGTATAGACACGGTAACCGTTGTCCTGCCGATCAGGCGGCGGCAACAAGCCCTGCTGTTCATAGAAGCGGATCGTCTGTGTTTCGACCCCTACCAACTGCGCCAACTGACCAATGCGCATCAGCCTCCTCCCCAACGGATTCTTTACTCTATTGACCTTATAGTAGCTTTATAGTTTAAAATGGTACCACAACATTGTTCAAGTGGAGTCGTATCATGAGTAAATCCTGTGGTGGCGCCTGTGGCGGTGATGCAACGTCCGCAGCGGATACCGATATACAGGCCTCCTCCGAGGCGCCAGGGAGATGGGTCAGTGTTTATGCCGTGCCGAAGATGGACTGTCCATCAGAAGAACGAATGATTCGCCTAGCCCTGAGCGGCTTTGAGGAGATTCGAGCGCTGTCCTTCGACTTGTCGAACCGCCGGCTGAAGGTCGTGCATGACGGCGAGGTCGAGCCCGTCACATCGAAACTGAAGACCTTGGGGCTAGGAGCCGCGCTTCAGGAAAGCGTTGCTGCAAATCCGGAGACCATCAAGGCCGCCGAGTTCTCGGCAGCTTCTGCTGAGCAAGAATCCGGGACCCTGCGCTGGTTGCTCGGCATCAATGCACTTCTGTTCGTGGTGGAAATGACTGCCGGTCTGATGGCTCAGTCAACTGGCCTCATTGCAGAGTCCCTGGACAATTTTGCTGATGCGGCAGTGTACGGACTCGCTCTTTATGCGGTTGGGCATAGCGTGAAAAGGCAGGTCCGTGTTGCGCACGTTGCTGGTGTGGTCCAACTGGTTTTGGCTGTTGGCGTACTCGTAGAGGTCGTGAGGCGCTTTGTATTCGGTAGTGAGCCTGAATCGCTGGTGATGATAGCCATCGCATTCGTCGCATTGATTGCCAATACCGCCTGTCTGCTGATGGTATCCAAACATCGAGGGGGCGGAGCTCATATGAAGGCTAGCTGGGTATTTTCGGCCAACGACGTGGTGATCAACCTGGGGGTCATCACCGCCGGCGCCCTGGTCGCGTGGACCGGGTCCAATTATCCGGATCTGATTATCGGCACCATCGCGGGGGTCATTGTACTTAACGGTGCCAGACGCATTCTGGCGTTGAAGGGTTAAATAATGCTCATTATTGGCAAAAGCTCTCGCCGTATGCCCTATTGTCCATATCGGGCCTGCTGGCAGCGTCTGATCAGGCTGTAAAGTGGCTGGTGCAGCAATCAATGGCCTATGGCGAGTATGTTTCGGTGACCCCG
>JAFIFH010000053.1 GCA_020832105.1 Idiomarina sp. | reverse complement strand
AGGGGTTCGAATCCCCTAGGGGACGCCAATTTCAAAACGAATTTGCGGTTATGCCGCGATATTGTAGGTAAAGCTTCGCCTGACACTGCACAAGGTTTAACGTCAGGAGTAGCCAGACCTAAAACACAGCAAGTCCAGGGTCCCCTTCGTCTAGAGGCCTAGGACACCGCCCTTTCACGGCGGTAACAGGGGTTCGAATCCCCTAGGGGACGCCATCATTTCTGTACGACCTTTCCTTGTTTTATTCCAGATTTTTGTCGTAGGTCAGGCTGGGCCTGACATTGCGCCGTTGGTTAACGTCAGGCGGAGCCTGACCTACGCTGACATTTAATGATCCCTGTACGTCAGGCGTAGCCTGACCTACGCGATATCAATCTTATTTATCTTATGTGCAGCGAACTTAACGCTGGGTTTTTGCGTATCTGGAACATAAGATATTATCTAACAGATATAAAGGAACAAAGCATGAGTGATCAGCCGCAATCGACCGCATTAATCACCGGAGCGAGTCGTCGCCTCGGCCTGCATATGACGCAGTCGCTGCTTGCCAAAGGTTGGAAAGTGGTGGTGTTTACCCGGGCTTATGCGGGGGAACTGGCAGCTATCAACAACCCCAACTTACACTGTATTGAGTGTGACGCTCTTGACGACAAAAGTGTCAATCAGGCCATCGAACAGGTTAAGGCCCAGGTTCAGCACCTCGATCTACTGCTCCATAATGCGTCCATTTACGAAAAAGACGAGGGCTATCAGGCCACCCTCAGCGCATTCTACGATGACCTCTACGCGATTCACATGAAGCTACCAGCACGCCTGAATTATGCCCTTGCGGGCCTGCTCAAGGCCAGTATTCGTGAACAAGGTAACATTATCCACATTACCGATATTTACGTCGACAACCCGAATCCCGATTACGCACTGTATTGCTCAACGAAAGCAGGCTCAGAAAACCTGATGATCAGCTTCGCTAAGCAACTGGCACCAAAAGTGCGAGTAAATGCAATCCAGCCAGGGCCGGTCAAGTTTTTACCTGAGCATAGTAGTGCGGAGCAGGACAGCGTGTTAGCTGAGACACTCCTCGCTGTGGAGGGGGGCTTCGAAGCTTTGGAAAAGGCTATCTACGCTATCCTCGATAACCATTATATGACCGCTAGCGTGATCCGTGTAGATGGTGGCCGGGCGATGGCCTAAGGTGTGACCTGCTACGTGAATCGTGTGACGGGTGAGCAGTGCGGAGGCAACAGAGTCTGTCGCCGCACTGAGTACTGTTTGAATATAGGGCTCGTTAAACTGACTAACAATACTTAAATCCAGGGTGCTCTGCTGGGCCAGGATATCAATATCCAGGGTTCTATCCTTTTGCCCGCTTAATGGGTCAGCACGGTTACGACCACATTCTACCTCCAGCGCATTGGTCCATGCTTTCAGTCGCTCCGGCGCCCAGTCACTGCGCACCACCACCAGGGTGTTACAAAAGCGTTTGTCGCTGTCGATAGCCACCGGATCAGTCTCTACCACTGGCCATACGATGATTCGGCCAAACTCGGCTTGCAGTCGGCTGATGGCGGTGCTGAAATGATGACATGGACGAATATTACTGCCAAAGCCTAGAAAGTAGGCGTATCTACCACTCATTATTGACTGACCTCTTCGAGTAATGCGCGTAACTGTGGTTCCATGATATCGGCAATCAGCGTTTGTGCAGCAAGGTTTGGGTGAATACCATCACTTTGCATCAGCTCGGGGTCGGTGGCGATATCGAGCATAAAGAAAGGGACTAAAACGATATCGTATTGGTCGGCGACGTCGGCAAACAGGGCGCTGAATTCAGTGGTGTAACGGCGCCCCATATTGGGCGGAATGTCGATCTGACTGAGCGCTACATAGACCCCTTCAGCGTGCAGGTAATCAATCAGTTGCGTCAAGTTATCGCGGATTGTGTCGAGCTGAAATCCGCGCAGGCCATCATTGCCACCAAGCTCGATAAACACGACGTCTGGCTGATGACGATTCACCACGTCTTCGATGCGATTGAGTCCACCGCGGGTGGTATCACCGCTGATACTGGCATTAATAATGCTAAACTCGGGATACTCGCGTTGCCAGCGACGCTCAATTTCGGCAACCCAGGTATCTGCCTGAGAAATGCCATAGCCGGCACTCAAACTATCGCCGAGAACTAAAAGTGAAACATTTGCGCTGGCTGGACGTATAACCAGCATTAATATGATTAACATGCTGCATTGCAGGCTGTAACTAAGGACTTTTTTCATCATATGATTATTCAAACCACCGCAGTTTCTAAACAGGTTGAGACCAGTGCCGGTCAGCTCACCATCTTACACGCAATTGATATGGCGATAAAAGCAGGCGAAAGTGTCGCTATCGTGGGTGCCTCGGGTTCCGGCAAGTCGACGTTGCTTTCTCTTTTAGCGGGTCTGGATATCGCCAGTTCTGGCCAAGTCCTTATAGATAACGAAAATTTAGCTGATTTGGATGAGGAGCAACGGGCAAAAATTCGTGCGGACAAGATTGGTTTCATTTTTCAATCGTTTCTGTTGATCCCAAGTTTGACTGCACTGGAGAACGTGATGTTGCCCGCGGAACTTGCCGGGCGCTCCGACGCCGAGGCCCAAGCACGCGAATTGCTGGCCAAAGTTGGCCTCGCCGAACGCCTGGATCATTACCCGAACCAGTTGTCTGGTGGCGAGCAGCAGCGAGTGGCGATTGCCCGGGCATTTATCGGAAAACCAAAAATACTGTTTGCTGATGAACCCACCGGAAACCTCGATAGTAAAACCGGCGCAACAGTAGAAGCGTTGTTGTTTGAGATGAACAAAGCCTATGGCACCACGCTGGTGATGGTGACGCATGACCACGCCCTGGCTGAAAAATGTGAACGCATGCTGGTGATGGACGCGGGTGAACTGAAGGAGCAGCACAAAGATGTGGCATAAAATCTCATGGCGACTGCTGCGTCATGAACTGAAACGCGGTGAGCTGACTATCATGGCCGCTGCGGTGGCGTTGTCAGTATGTGCAGTGCTATCACTCTCAATTTTCTCTGAACGCTTACAGGCCGGTTTACTGGAACGCAGTGCCGAATTTCTCGCTGCGGACCGGGTATTAAGGTCGCGGGACGAAGTGAATACTGACTGGCTGCAGCGTGCAGAAGACGAAGGGCTGCAATGGGCGCGACGGACCAGCTTTAACTCCATGGCCTTTGCGGCCAACGAACTCGCCCTGGTGGACATCAAAGCGGTCAGTACGGGGTATCCGCTGCGTGGTAGCCTTGAAGTTGCGGACAGCCTTGGTGCGGACGGTGAGCCGACTAGTGAGCTGCCCGGCTCAGGTGAGGCCTGGGTGGCTACCCAGCTGTTTCAACGCCTGGATTTGTCAGTAGGCGAGACCTTAGAGATTGGTAATAGCCAGTTTGTGGTCACCAAAGTACTCACCCATGAACCGGATTCCGGACTCAATGTGTTTACCGATAGCCCCAACGTGCTGATAGCGTATGAGGATCTTGACGCGACCGGGCTGATCCAGCCAGGCAGTCGAGTTAACTATAACTACCTGTTTGCGGGTAGCCCGGGCGATATTGCGCGCTTTGAGGACTGGCTGCTGCCGCAGCTCGACGATATTAATCAGCGCTGGCGTGGGATTACCGATGGTGACACCCCGCTGGCAAGCTCACTACAACGTGCAGAGCAATTTATGTTGCTGGCGAGCCTGCTCGGTGTGGTGTTGGCAGCAACGGCAGTGGCTGTGGCTGCACAGCGTTATTGTCAGCGTAATTATGATGCCGTGGCCATTATGAAAACCCTGGGTGGCTCGAAAGGGCAAATTCAGCGCATCTTTACCTTGCACCTGATGTTACTGACGCTGTTTTCTATTGGCATCGGCCTGGTGCTCGGGTATTTACTGCAAAGTGTGGTGATTTACTATGTGTCCAACCACTTGGGCCAGAGCCTGCCAGCCGCCGGTGGCGGGCCTTATGCGCTGGCCATTGGCACTGGCCTGCTATGTGCGGTGATGTTTAGTCTATACCCATTATTACGCTTGATTGGGGTGCCGCCATTGCGGGTGTTGCAACGGGATATTGGCGATTCAGCAGTACGCGCCTGGTTGCAGTGGATCATTGGTGGGGTCACTATCTATGCCCTTATGGTGCTGTATTCCGGCAGCTGGGTGTTGTCACTGGCGCTGTTTGCCGGTGGTACGGTTGCGGTACTGGTGCTGATGGGGATCTCGCGCTTGTTTATCCGCGCGAGCCGACAGGCTGGTATGCAGGCCGGTAGTAGCTGGCGCCTGGCGATGGCAGGTATGCAACGGCGCGCTAAACAAAATACCGTGCAAATGATCAGTTTTGCCACCGCATTGATGCTGTTTCTGTTAGTGCTGGCGCTGCGCAACGAGTTGCTTGCAGACTGGCAGGCCCAGCTGCCCGCTGATGCGCCGAATTACTTTGTGGTCAACGTTGCTGAGGATCAGGTTGAACCGCTGCAAAGTATGTTTACTCGTGAAGGTATTCAGGCCACGGATCTTTACCCCATCGTGCCAGGCCGTTTAGTCGCGATCAACGACGAGCTGGTGCGTGACGCAGTGAGCAAAGAAGAGCGCGATGAAAGTGAGTTTCGCGAGGGCTTTGGCCGCGAATTGCAATTAACCTGGCGCCGCGACTTACCGCCCCACAACGAGTTAACCCGGGGACAATGGTTTGATGCCGAACGCAGCACCGGTGAGGTGTCGGTGGAAAGCCAGGTGGCTGATCGATTGGCCTTGCAAATGGGGGATGAGCTGCGCTTTATGGTCGGCGGTAACGAGTTTACCGTGCCTGTCACCAGTATTCGCGAGGTAGACTGGAATACCATGCAGCCGAATTTCTACATGATTTTCGACCCAGCTAGCCTTGCTGACAGTGGCGCCACGTATATTGCCAGCTTCTACTTATCGGCTGAGCGTAAAGGCGAGTTATACAACCTGTTTCGCGACTTCCCACAAGCCTCGTTGATTGACGTGGATAACATTATCAGTCAGCTACGTGACGTGATTGATCAAGTCTCGCTGGCGATTACCTTCGTACTTGTGCTGGTGGTATTAGCCGGTGCTCTGGTATTGGTAGCGCAGGTGCAGGCGACCATGGAAGAGCGCGAAAAAGAGATGCTGATTCTGCGTACACTGGGGGCACCTGGCAAGCTATTATC
>JAFIFH010000048.1 GCA_020832105.1 Idiomarina sp. | reverse complement strand
GCTATGGGGCTGGTTGCCTTGCGGGCTAGTCTATAGCGCACTGTCCTGGGCGGCGCTCAGCGGAGATGCCGTGAATGGTGCGCTGACGATGCTCGCTTTTGGCCTTGGAACCCTGCCATCAATGTTGATTTTCGGTTTGTTTAGCCGCACACTAAGCAACTTAGTACGCTCCGCTGGTTTTCGCTGGTTCGCGGGCGGTTTGCTATTCATTTATGGTGTGTTGACCTGCCTGGTCGCGTTACGGCAATGGTCTTAAAAGGAAGGGTAAAGGAATCGGTATGGCTGAACGGACATGGGTTAACAATAATATTAATTGCCAGAACTGCAGCATCAGCCAGTTGTGCTTACCTTACACCCTGGACAATTCCTCGCTAGATAAGCTCGATGACATTATTGAGCGCAAGCGACCTTATCGTAAGGGTGAGCAGTTGTTTCAAGCGGGCGAACCTTTGCGTTCGCTATATGCAGTGCGCTCAGGTAGTTTTAAGAGTTTCACTGTCAGCAACGACGGCGATGCACAAATCACCGCATTCCATTTACCCGGTGATTTAATCGGTTTCGACTCCGTGCACAGCAAAAATTATACCTCCTTCGCAGAGTCCCTGGAAACCTCGATGGTATGTGAAATTCCCTTTAGCAGCCTTGAGTTGTTAAGTGATCAGCTACCCTTGTTGCGGCGCCAGGTGATGCGTTTGATGAGCTCTGAGATCAGTGCTGATAAGCAAATGATGTCATTGCTAAACAATAAAAGCGCAGAGCAGCGTTTAGCGACTTTCCTGCTCGACTTTTCAGAGCGATTTAAGAGCCGTGGCCTATCTTCCCGCGAATTCCGGTTAACCATGACCCGTGCTGAAATCGGTAATTTCCTCGGGTTAACAGTAGAAACAGTAAGCCGGCTTCTTAGTAAACTGCATAAAGAAGAAGCGATACGGGTTGATGGCAAGTTCATTTATCTGTTGAATGTTGAACGGCTACAAACTATTTCCGGAATTCAGATCAGAGCTTGTCATAGCGCATAGCATTCTCTCCAGTATTTACTAAACTGTTAAAAAATATATAACAAATTAGTAAATTGGAGGCTGTATGTATACTCGTCTGTTAGTTGTACTTGACCCCGAACATGAGCAGCAAAAAGCGCTTGCGCGAGGGGTGACTTTAGCCCGTCTTGAGCAAGCGACACTGACACTATTTGTATCGATTTATGACTTTTCCTATGAGATGACCACGATGTTGTCAGGGGAAGAGCGTGAGAATATGCGCCATTCATTGATTGAAGAACGCCGCGAATGGGTAGAGAACCTGCTTAAACAGTATGACATGCGTGACATTGACTATGACGTGCAGGTGGTTTGGCATCATCGCCCCTTTGAAGCCATCATTAAATGCGCCCTTGAAGGCCAGCATGATTTAGTTATCAAAGGCACCCGCCGGCATGACAAGTTACAAAGTGTTATTTTTACCCCCACAGACTGGCACCTTTTGCGCAAAGCCCCCGGTGCTGTTTTGTTAGTCAAAGATCATGAATGGCCGCCCCAAGGGCAAATCATTGGCGCGGTTAACGCCGGCGCTGAAGACGAAGCGCATCAGTCTTTGAACAAACGTATCGTCCGGGCTGGCCAGCATATGAGTGAACAGCTCAAAGCCGAACTACATTTAATTAATTGCTACCCCACTGCCCCCCTTAACATGGCCATTGAGATCCCTGAATTTGACACCAGCGATTATCAGGCGAATGTACGGGACTATCACCGAAAATCGCTCCAAGAACTTGCCGATTTACATCATATACAGCCCCAATGCCTGCACGTGCGTGAAGGCTTGCCTGAAGACCAGATCCCTGCTCTAGCCGAAGATATCGATGCAGAATTGGTGGTGATTGGTACTATTGGGCGCACCGGTTTCACTGCTGCGCTACTTGGCAATACCGCCGAGCATGTGATTGAGCAACTCAACTGTGACGTACTGGCTATCAAGCCAGACGGGTTTAAAAGCCCACTGCAGCATTAGTTTAAACAATCAGGTAGCGGCACGGACAGATCGCAGGCGTGTATTTAACCGCCTGCGAAATTGTCAGTTGCTGGTGGCAAAGGTATACTAGCGCCCTTTTCAGACACTGGCGTTCGCAACATAAGCAGCTTTGCCGGTGACCAATTGCTGATGGGTGAAGTATGTCGATTGAAGCGAAACAAGATTACAACCTGAACAAGCTGGAGAAACGCATTCGGCGCCTGACCGGCCAAGCTGTAGGTGATTTCAACATGATTGAAGATGGTGACAAGATCATGGTTTGCCTGTCTGGAGGCAAAGACAGCTACACCTTACTTGCTACTTTGCAATATTTGCAAAAAGTCGCGCCAATCCGCTTCTCATTGATTGCGGTCAACCTGGACCAGAAACAACCGGGTTTCCCCGAACATGTATTGCCCGCTTACCTGGATGCTTTAGACGTCGATTATAGAATCGTTGAAGAAGACACCTACTCTATCGTCACCGACAAAATTGCTCCTGGTAAAACCACGTGCTCACTCTGTTCGCGACTGCGCAGGGGCATTCTCTATCGCACCGCCCGGGAGATTGGGGCAACCAAAATTGCGTTGGGCCACCATCGCGACGATATGCTGGAAACCTTGTTGTTAAACATGTTTCACGGTGGAAGTTTAAAATCTATGCCGCCGAAACTTGTCAGTGACAATGGCGAGCATGTAGTGATTCGCCCGCTGGCCTATGTGAAAGAGAAAGATATCCAGAAGTACGCCCAAGCGCAGGCTTACCCGATCATTCCGTGTAATCTATGTGGTTCACAGGAAAACCTGCAACGAAAACAAATCAAAGACATGCTACAGCAGTGGGATCGCCAATTTCCGGGGCGGGTTGAAAGCATGTTTACCGCGATGACCAACGTGGTGCCCTCGCACCTCGCAGATACCCGATTATTTGATTTCGCGGCAGCGGCTGCGGACAGTGAGGCTGGGGACACCGCGTTTGATGCACCACAGTTGCCGGGAGCCGCAAGCTTTGTTGAGGCGGACGCTGACGATACGTCGCTTAATATTCAGGTGGTAAATGTAGCAGAGCCGACCTCATAAGGGTCGGCTCTGGCATTCATACGGGTATTAAAGCGAGCGTTTTAGAGACTGATATCGACGACGTAGGTTTCTCGTACTTCGTCAATGATTGGCCGGTTAATTCGGATCATTTGATTCAGCTCATCAATGTAGTCCTGACCGCGTTCTGAATAACTCATCAACCCGGCAGTCATGGTACCTGAGGAAACGGTATCGTCATCTTCACGTTCTTGCAGGCGCATTTCGCGTAATTCTTTATATGCGAAATGCGTATTAAGGTTACGGATGAACGCCTCTACCGATTCTTCCATACTGGCGAAGCTGCGTACTTCGTAGCTTTGACCGGCCGGGCGAGACGCGGGAACAATGCCACAGCCTTCAGTCCAGCACCATTGACCGAAAAAATTAAGCCCGTCGCGGGCAAATCTTGAGGTTCCCCAGCCGGACTCATTTGCTGCCTGGATCAGTACCAGAGTGCTCGGGACGATATCAACCCGGCGCATCAACACTGCAAATTGCTCTTCAGGCTGCTCTTCATCAACCCGATAATACTGCACCAGTTCATTGAGCCAGTCTTGCTCAGCAGCAAGCAGTTTGCCACCGACTAAACGTTTCGCCTGTAAGCGATACAGCTCTTCACGCTGAATCATCACCCGATCGTTCATTTCTTCGATAGCTGGGAGCAAGTAAGCGAAAAACGCTTTTTTCCGTTCGTTAATATCGTAAATATCGGCAAAATCAGGTACGTACTGAGTGCTTTGCGAAAGTGGTTGTTCGATGACCGGCAGCCGCAACTGGTCGCGTCCGCCCCGCCAGGAAACCTGACGCGCGTTATCTTTTACCTGTTTAACCTTGGCAACATCGTCAGAACCCGATTGTTGAACAAAAGGCACAGCGAGTGCGGCAGCGACGGCGATTGCCGTCAAGCTTCTAATCATCCACTTCATGCAAAATCCTTAGTCAATATAACGACCCGATTATACATTATTCATCTTTACAATTCACTAGTCGCATGAAAGCTACGTTTCAACTCACTGATTGCGTACAAAAAATAGCCTAAAAATGCACGCTTTTTAAGCACTCCAGGTATCACTGTCTGAGCTTTTTGACTTGTCTTTGGCGCCTTCAGTGGTGTCAGCGACATTGCCATCACGGCGCTGTTCACCTTGCTCTGCACTGTCATGGGGCACGGCGACACCGAATACTTCCCGGTACATAATACCTTTCACGTTGTAAAAAAGAGGTACGACAAAAATAAGGGCCAGACCAAAAGTGAATAGACCTAGAATAAATAGCCCAAAAAGCGCGAGGTAAACGCTGAAAAACGAACCAAAACGTCGAATCACCGCCACAAAAGAACAACGAATTGCCTGGATTGGCGATATTTTATATTCCGCAGCCAGCGGAATGGCCATCGACAGCGTGATTGAAATAAAGCCTAACGCCAATAACGCAATCACCCCCGGCAGAATACCGGCAGCCAGTTGAGTCGCGATTTGCGTGATCAAGGCGATGAGAATAAACGGAAACGGCTGTTTAATAAAAGCAAACACGTCACTGGCCTGAGTTTTACCACCCACACTGTGGCGCATTCCCATCACGTGAATAGCAGCGAACAAAGGGGGCATCACCATAATTTGAATCATCAGCATAGTAAGCACGGTGACCGGATCATCCACGTCAAATTCACCCACAACCACCTGAATGGCGAGCATTAAGAAGATAAAAAATATTGCCAACGCAAGCAATGCGGCACCAAGCAGGCTGGGAATCGTGCTTTTGGTCAGGTTAAAGCCTTCTTTCAGCACCTCCACTGGGTTGAAAGTGTTTTTATCTTCAAGTGCTTGCTGCAAATTGCCACCGACACGTTTGTCCTGCTTCATGTAATCTGTATCCGTTGTAAGAGCTGTGGTTAAATATTTAGCACCATTGGCAAGCCGAAAACCCTGCCTGTGTGCCTAACCTGTGCATGTTAACGCTTCAATGCGAGCAATACCATTCCCAAACCTGCGCTTGGCCACGTACAATAGAGTTCAGAGTGTCAGGCGGAGTCATCTAGACCTATGCAAACCGATAAAAAGAAGCGTTTTCAGCCATCTCCACGCAGTGGTCGGCGCCCCCGCCCGCAAGTGTCGCGGCTGCTTATGTTTAATAAGCCATTTGGAGTGCTCACTCAATTTAGTGGTGAACCAGGCGACAGCACCCTAAAGGACTTTATTGATGTGGCAGATGTGTATCCCGCTGGTCGCCTGGACAAAGACAGTGAAGGCTTGTTGCTATTAACCAATGACGGCCGCCTGCAGGCTAAAATCAGTGACCCTAAATTCAAGCTGGCGAAAACCTACTACGTGCTGGTGGAGGGTGAACCTGGTGCTGAGGCGCTGGATGAACTGCGTAACGGAGTCGAGTTAAAAGACGGGATAAGCCTGCCTGCCGAGGTCGAGACCGTGGCAGAGCCCGATTGGCTTTGGCCTCGTACACCGCCGGTTCGTATTCGAAAAAGTATTCAGGACCGCTGGCTCAAGCTGACCATTCGTGAAGGCCGAAACCGCCAGGTGCGGCGCATGACCGCTGCTATCGGTCACCCTACACTGCGTTTAATCCGCTATCAAATAGGCCCCTGGAACCTTGCTGGTGTAGCCCCTGGGCAATGGCTGGAAGCGGACCCTGCCAGCCTGCAAGGCATAGCACCTGGGCACAAAAAGTGATAAAATTCGCGCCCGGAATATCTGTTCGCTAAGGGTTCAAACCGTTACCGACAGTATAGTTAATCGTTTCTCCTGAAATTGAGGTCATTGCCGAGTGTCAGAACATCGTGATCCTAGCCAGATAAAAGTTGTCGTTGGTATGTCCGGCGGTGTCGATTCTTCAGTGTCTGCGTATCTGTTGCAACAACAGGGTTATCAGGTCGAAGGCCTGTTTATGAAAAACTGGGAAGAAGACGATACTGACGAATATTGCGCGGCGGCCACTGATCTCGAAGATGCTGAAAAGGTCTGTGCGAAGCTGGGTATCGAGTTACATACGGTCAACTTCGCAGCTGAGTACTGGGACAATGTATTCGAATACTTCTTGCAGGAATATAAAGCAGGTCGTACGCCAAACCCTGACATTATGTGCAATAAAGAAATAAAGTTTAAAGCATTTCTTGAATTTGCGGCCGAGGCCCTGGGTGCTGACTATATTGCCACCGGGCATTATTGCCAGCGCCGCTTCAATGGTAAGACATGGGAGCTACTTCGAGGGCTTGATGAGAACAAAGATCAGAGCTATTTTCTGTATACCCTGTCCCACGAACATATCGCCCAGACCCTGTTCCCCGTGGGTGGCATTGATAAGCCGGAAGTCCGGCGTATTGCAGAAGCGCAAGGTCTGGTCACCCATAATAAAAAAGACTCCACCGGTATTTGCTTTATAGGTGAGCGTAAATTCAAAGACTTTTTACAGCAATACCTGCCCGCTCAGCCCGGCGATATTGTCAGCGTGGACGGTGAACAGCTTGGCCAGCATGAAGGCCTGATGTACCACACACTTGGTCAACGCAAAGGTTTATTGATTGGTGGCCTGGCGAATGCTGGCGACGACCCTTGGTATGTTGTTGACAAAGATGTTGCCGCAAACCAGCTGATTATCGCCCAGGGCCGTAACCACCCTCGCCTGTTTTCAAAAGGCCTGGTGGCAAAGCAATTACATTGGGTGAACCGTGAGCAGCTGCAGGCACCGTTGCACTGCACAGTGAAAACCCGCTACCGCCAGGAAGATATTCCTTGTCGGGTAGAACCGGTGGATGAAGACACATTGCATGTGTTCTTTGAACAAGACATTGCTGCGGTGACGCCCGGCCAGTCTGCAGTTTTCTATCTTAACGAGGTCTGTCTTGGTGGTGCCATCATTGACGCTCGTATTACTGATCATGAGGTGAGCCTGTGAGTGAGATTGCACCGACGATATGGCACGAACGGATGCTGGCCTTTTCAGGTGTGTGCCTCGCAGCAGTATGCGTGCAGCAACTGGCTCGGCGTGGACAAGTGACCCCCCATGACACTGCTGATGTGTTATTTGACTCTTTATTTATTCAGGACGCGTCGAGTACCGAGGCGATTTATCAGCCGCTTACTGGGCTCAAAGCCGGACTGCAGGTGCTGTTGCGTCAATTAGATGCGCCGGGCGATAAAGACGTTGAACAAACTCGCTACGTGGTCGGTATGCTACAGCTTGAACGGCGCCTAGCAAAGAATGGCGCGGCTATGGATCGTCTGGGCAGTGCTATTAGCCAGATTAAACGCCAGCGCGATGAGTTTGATTTCGCGCCCATCGAGGTATTAGCGAACCTTGGTAGTACCTACTCCGACGTGATCAGCCCACTTGGCCCGCGAATCCAAATCCAGGGTAACCCGGATTTTCTCAAACAGACCTCGGTGCAGCACCGTATCCGCGCGGTCTTGCTAGCCGGTATTCGCAGTGCTGTGTTGTGGCGTCAACTGGGTGGCAAGCGGCGTCAGGTTATTTTAAATCGCCGACAGATGGTCCACGCGACCCAGGAACTGATCGCCACGATCAATAACTTACCGCAAACAGATGAGACTTCGGTCTGATCCGAGATTTTTACGTTGTGCAGGCGCAGCCTGGCTGTAGCCCCGCACATGACAATACATTCTAAACATTATGGAACCCACGCTCATGCAACTCTCTGCACTTACAGCAATATCTCCCGTTGACGGCCGCTATGGCAGTAAAGCCGACGCTCTGCGCCCTATCTTTAGCGAATATGGGCTGATTAAATACCGGGTGACGGTAGAGGTACGCTGGTTACAGGCATTGGCGGAGATCAGCGAGATTGCAGAGGTTCCCGCTTTGAGTGAATCAGCACAACAGGCACTTAATGCTATTGTGGACAACTTCAGTGAAGCCGACGCAGCACGGGTTAAAGAGATAGAGCGCACCACGAACCATGATGTTAAAGCCGTTGAATACCTGCTGAAAGAAAAAGTAGCGGATCACGCCGAGTTAGCTAAAGTCACTGAATTTATTCATTTCGCCTGTACGTCAGAGGACATCAACAACCTTTCCCATGGCTTAATGATGAAAGACGCCCGTGATCAGGTGGTGTTGCCATTACTGAATGAATTATTGGCGAAAGTGGTTGAACTGGCGAAAAGCCACAAGAATGTGGCAATGATGGCGCGTACCCATGGTCAACCGGCTACACCAACCACTATGGGCAAAGAGTTTGCCAACGTAGCGATTCGCTTAAAACGCCAAATTGAACAGATTAAAGCTGTGCCTTTGTTGGGCAAGTTGAACGGTGCTGTAGGTAATTACAATGCGCACCTGGCGGCGTATCCGAATGTTGACTGGCACAAAGCATCCGGTGACTTTGTTGAGTCGCTGGGCCTGACATGGAATGCCTACACCACGCAGATCGAACCCCATGACTATATCGCCGAATGGTTCGACGCCCTGGCCCGCTTCAATACCATCGTCATCGATTTAGACCGTGACTTATGGTCGTATATTGCACTCAATCACTTTAAACAAAAGACTGTTGCCGGCGAAATCGGCTCCTCTACGATGCCACATAAAGTGAATCCTATTGATTTTGAAAATTCTGAGGGTAACTTAGGCATCGCCAACGCAATCATGGCCCATCTGGCGCAGAAGCTGCCGATTTCTCGCTGGCAGCGCGACTTGACCGACTCCACTGTACTGCGCAATTTAGGGGTGGGCGTGGCCCACGCGGTCATTGCCTACCAGGCAACCTTGAAGGGCTTAAGCAAGCTTGAAGTCAATGAGGCCAATCTGCTCAATGAACTGGATCAAAACTGGGAACTGCTGGCAGAGCCCATTCAAACAGTGATGCGCCGCTACAGTATCGAAAAGCCTTATGAGAAGCTCAAGGAACTAACCCGTGGTAAACGCGTGAATCAGCTTGCGATGGCAGAGTTTATTGACAGCCTGGCACTGCCTGCAGAGGTTAAGGACGAACTGAAAAGCTGGACCCCAGCGACTTATATTGGCCGTGCAGTGGCATTCGTTGAAGATCTGGATGCTGAACTTAAAGCGCTCGAGGCTTAATACCTTTGGGCAGGCGAACCCTCGCCTGCCCCGCCCAATATACACAGAGACTATATGACCTACCAATTGAATCCCGCGGCATTTGATCCGGCACTTTTCTTAGCCAATGACTGGCAACAGCAACCACGCGTATTTCGCCAGGCCTTTGTCGATTTTGTCGACCCTATTGACGGCAATGAACTTGCCGGCGTGGCGCTGGAACCTGGCGTTGATTCACGCTTAATCAGCTGCGCTGAGGGGCAATGGGACCTGCGCCATGGGCCCATTGAAGATTTCAGTGACGTGCCTGACGATCATTGGTCGTTATTAGTTCAGGCGGTGAATGAACACTTTCCTCCAGCCCAGGCGCTGCTCGACCCGTTTCGCTTTATTGCAGACTGGCGTATAGATGACCTGATGGTTTCATATTCCACCCCAGGCGGTGGCGTTGGCCCCCATCTTGATCAGTACGATGTATTTATTATTCAGGGTGAAGGTCGTCGTCGCTGGCAAATTGGTGCGCGTGGAGATTATGCCAGCGTAACGCCGCATCCGGAATTAAAGCAAATTGAAGGGTTTGAAGCCTTGATTGATGTGGTACTTGAGCCAGGCGATATGATTTATATCCCGGCTGGGGTGCCTCACGCTGGAGAGAGTCTCACCGAGTGTATGAATTATTCAGTGGGCTTTCGTGCGCCAAGTCAGGCGGAACTGATTTCAGCGCTGGCCGATTACGCCCTGGATAAAGATGCGCTAACCACCCGTTATCGCGACCCGACCGATGCACGCACTACTAACAGCCCAAGCTGGCATATTGATGCCGCGAGTAGAGCCCATTTTCGCAAGTTGATACGCGATAGCCTCGCCGATGACGCGCTGTTGGATAAAGTGGTTGCGCAGTTACTCTCACAGAACCCACGGCCGCCTTTATTGGTGTGGCCACAAGAGGAACTGACAGGGTCGGGTGTGCTACGTTACATTGAACGCTATGGCAGTATTCAGCGGGCGGTAGGCTTGCGCATGCTTACCAGCGAGCTCAACCATGAGTTGGTGGGGCTGGTACAAGGGCAAGTCTTAGCGCTGGATGAGCAAAGCCTGCCGTTATTCGAGCGACTTATCGACACCCCTCTTGAAATAAGCAGTGCCGAGCTGAAACCGCTGTTAAAAACAGAATCAGCCAGGCAGTTGATGCTTACATTGCTCAATGAAGGTTATTGGTTCGCCGCTGAAGCACCGGACGAGTCTTAAACGGTCACTGACTGAGACAGGGGAAAGGATTAGCCCTGCCCCTGTTCCCACAGTTTTTCGTCCTGACTGATTTGGTACAAAGCTTCTGCATTGCGCACCAGAATTTGTACCATACCTTTTTGAGCAGGATCTGCGGCATCACCTAACGCCAGAATGTTCTCTGCTTTCAGTTGCCATTGCAGACTAAAGTGGCGCATCACATCGCGCGCTGTCTTGGCGACATCAGCGTTGACATGGTCGGTGGTGACCCGGCCATTAATCACCCATACTCGCTTGCCGTTTTGCAGCTTAAACTTCCAAATTGCAATATCTGGAACCAGGTAGCGAGACTCTTTGGTTAGAATCTGCTCACTCAACAGGCCGCGCTCCGCGAGGTATTTGTTGGCATTCTGAAACTGTTCGCGTACCCAGGCTTGACGCTGTTCTTCGGTTAATGCTGCTGGTTGTGTATTTTGCTGTTCTTGTTCGCTCATAATTCTACTTCTTATTTACATCTTAAAACTGAATCCTACCAACTATCACCCTGCGTGGGAAGCCTGCAGGCCACAAATTTAGCGGGCTTTATCGCTGTAAACGGAAGTTGCTAAACAGGCGTTTTAAATACCAAATATTTGCATCACACAAACTGGCCTTAACCCTTTGAAAGTGGTAGTTTACGCGCATTTGAAGGCCACCGGGACTTAGTGGCTTTAATTACAACACAATGAGGTCAACAGGAACTTATGTCAGTATTTGATCATGCGGAATTTGATAACCACGAAGAAGTGGTGTTTTGCCACGACGAGGCCACTGGTCTGAAAGCTATCATCGCGGTTCATGACACCACCATGGGCCCGTCACTGGGTGGCACCCGGATGTGGAATTATGCGGACTCTGCAGAGGCGCTCACCGACGTGCTCCGTTTGTCCCGAGGAATGACTTACAAAAGCGCTCTTGCTGGCTTACCTCTGGGTGGCGGTAAAGCCGTTATTATTGGTGATGCAAAAACCGACAAATCACCAGAATTATTTAAAGCGTATGGCCGTTTTGTTGACTCCTTAGGTGGTAAGTACATTACTGCAGAAGATGTGAATATTCGGACCAGTGATATTGAACTGGTTGCCACGCAAACCCGTTATGTTGCTGGCACTGAAGGCAAAGCAGGTGATCCTTCACCGCATACAGCCCTTGGTAGCTACCTTGGCCTGAAAGCCGCAGCCAAGCACCAGTTTGGAAGTGACGACCTTAAAGGCCTGAAAATTGCGTTCCAGGGCCTTGGTGCGGTTGGTTATGACTTCGCGCGCTATTTGGCGAAGGACGGCGCCGTATTAACCGTCTGCGATATCAACCAGGACGCGGTTGATCGTGCGGTTGAAGAATTTGGTGCGGTGGCTGTGGGCATTGACGATATCTACGATGTGGACATGGACATTTACGCCCCATGCGCGTTAGGTGCAACGGTCAATGATGCCACGCTGCAACGCATTAAAGCGAAAGTCATCGCGGGCAGCGCAAATAACCAGCTGGCCACACCAGCCCACGATAAAATCGTCAAAGACATGGGTATTCTGTACGCGCCGGATTATGTGATCAATGCTGGTGGTGTTATTCACGTGTGCTCTGAAGCATCATCGATGAGCCTTGAAGAAACTGCAGCTCGGGTACGCTCAATATACGACACCCTGGATCGTATCTTCACCCGTGCAAAAGCAGAAGACCGCCCTACCGGTGAAGTGGCTGACGAGCTGGCGCGTGAAATCCTGGCGTCTAAAGCTGCTGCAACCCGCGCTGCATAATCACTAACCACTGCTAGCGCAGGCAAAATTAAAAAAAGGGGCCTCAGTCATGAAGTGCCCCTTTTTTAATCGCTCGACCCGCCTTGATATACGCTGAATTACTGTAAAACCTTTAACAGGTACTGCAGTGGGTGCTTCAGCGATTGGTTGGCAAAGCGCGACGTCTGACAACGACAGCTAAAACCAGTGGCTAACGGCTTAGGGCTTTGATTCAGCGTAGGTTGCCAGCTCATCGCAAACAGCGCTCTGCTTTTATGGTGGTTCTCACGTTCGTGACCATAGGTCCCTGCCATCCCGCAACAGCCGGTCGCCTGGATTTGGCATTCTACCCCCACCTTAGCAAAGATAAATTGCCAGTCACTCGCACTTTGCGCCACCGCGGTTTGCTCAGTGCAATGGGATAACAGTTGCACCGGCTCGCGCTGGTCCACAGGCGCAGGCATGATTTTAACAAAGTCTTTGAGAATACTTTCTTCTACATCCTGCAATAACCACTGCTGCACCAGCTTAACCTCAAAATCTCCGCGTTGGGTACCAAGTACCTGGCGGTATTCATCGTCATAGCAAAGTACCGTAGAGGCGTCGAGGCCGACCAAGGGCAAATTCATATGCGCAGCGGCATTCAGCTGTTCGGCCTGAGTTTGGGCAATGCTTTTGAATTCATCCAGGAACCCTTTGACATGGGCAGCTTTACCGTTCGGCTGGTACGGTAAAATAACTGCTTGCACGCCCAGGCGGGCGCAAAGCTTAAGGAAGTCTTCAACCAGTTCAGCCTCATAAAAGCTGGTAAACGGGTCTTGTACCAAACCAACAAAATGGCTGCGCTCTGCATCGGTCAGTGCATTGCCATTACGCATCTCACTGAACTGTGCGTAACTAAATGCTTTGCGAAAGGTATCTCTGCGTGCTAGTGGCGGGTTAGACAAGGCAGGCATATCTTCGTAACCGAGCCATTGGCGACTAAGCTTCTGGCCGATGGTGCCATTGCTCAACCTATTGACCAGGCCTGGGTAACGAGCCATATGCGGTAGCCAGCGCTCAATATTTTTAACCACATAGTCTTTCAACGGACGCGGATAGCGACTGTGGTAATGGGCCAGAAAATTCGCCCGGTGGCTCGGGATATCAACTTTGACCGGACATTGTGATGAGCAGGCTTTACATGCCAGGCACTCGTCCATGCTTTGCTTCACTTCGTGGCTGAAGTCGTCCTGTTGCTTATTGGCTTTGCGCTTAGCTGAAAAAGTTAGTGTGGATTTGGGCGGATGGGATAGATCATAACCTTTGCCTTCTACCCGTCTTAGCCACTCGCGGATCAGGCTTGCGCGACCTTTAGGTGAGTATCGGCGATCACCGGTGACACGGTAGGACGGGCACATCGGCGTATGCGCGTCGAAGCTAAAGCACAAGCCATTACCGTTACAGTCCATCGCACTTTGGTACATGCTTTGCGTGGCGATGGGAATTTGCCGATCAAACCAGCCACGTTTTTGCGCATCGACACTCACCAGCCCTGCCTTATGCGATTCGTCGCTAAACGGGGTACATATTTTTCCGGGGTTAAGACGGTTTAGCGGGTCAAAAACCCCTTTAATCTTGCGCAGCTCGTTAAATAATTGGTCGCCGAAAAATTCAGGACCATACTCAGAGCGAAACCCTTTACCATGCTCGCCCCACATTAAACCACCGTATTTCGCGGTAAGCTCGACGACCTGATCACTAACCTTGCGCACCAGCCGCTCATCAGCCTCGTCTTGCATATCCAACGCCGGGCGCACGTGGAGTACCCCGGCGTCCACATGGCCAAACATCCCATATTGCAGATTATGCCTATCTAACAGTTGTCTGAACTCCGTAATATAGTCTGCAAGGGCTTCTGGAGGCACCGCCGTGTCTTCAACAAAGGCAATGGGTTTACGACGTCCTTTGGTCGCGCCCAGCAAGCCCACCGCTTTTTTACGCATCGCGTAAATACGCTGAATACTGGGGCCGTCTGCACAAATCTGATACCCGATCACGCCAATACCCTGTTCCATATCGTCAGCAAGGCGCTGTTCAAGCTGACGTAGCTTTTTCTTGATGGCAAAGTCTGAGGTGGCGGTGAACTCAACCATATTGATGCCGTCCATCACCTGGTCCGGTTCGTCGCGTAACAGATCTTTAACCCCGTGCCAGACAATGTCTTCGCGGGCCAGGTTCAATACTTTGCTATCAATGGTTTCCACCGACGTTGCATCCGCATTAACCAATACTGGTGCGTGACGCAGAGCCGATTGAAAATCACTGTACTTCACATTGACCAGGACTTTCTTATGGGGGATCCGGGTAATGTTCAGTTTGGCTTCAGTGACAATGGCCAGGGTACCCTCTGAGCCGGCAATTAATCGGCTCAGGTCAACCTGTTGACTTTCGTCGTCATAAGCGTGTTTGAGATCGTAGCCGGTTAAGAAGCGGTTCAATTGAGGAAATTTGTTGACCACAGCACCGCGTAAATCGACACAGCTTTTGATGCACTGCTGATACAAATCCCCCTCGGGGGTATTCATGGTTGCTAGCTTGCGTGCATGGGCCAGATCTAACGGGTGGGTGTCGAGTCTGGTCCCGTGGAGGGTGTAGCTCGACAATCCGAGAATGTGATCGCTGGTCTTTCCATACACCAAAGACCCCTGCCCTGAGGCATCCGTGTTGATCATGCCACCAATAGTGCAGCGGTTACTGGTTGAGGTGTCTGGTGCAAAGAAGTAGCCATGTTCCGCCAAAGCTTGATTCAGGGCGTCTTTTACCAGGCCACTCTCGACGCGCACCCAGCCTTCTGCGGTGTTGATTTCAAGAATTCGGGTAAGATAGCGGCTCAGATCTAGCACTAACCATTCAGTCAACGACTGGCCGTTGGTACCAGTGCCACCGCCCCGCGGTGAAAATTGAATGCTTTGGTGGGTTGTGGACGCCGCCAGGCTCATGATGATACCGACGTCGTCCTGTGTTCTTGGGTAAATAACCGCTTGTGGTAGCAGTTGGTAGATACTGTTGTCAGTGGCAGCAACCAGGCGCCCCGCATAACTTGCGTCGATGTCGCCCTGAAATGAAGTCTTGCGCAAAGCCTGGAGAAACTGCTGATAGGCAGGGTCCAGGCCCTCTTCGGCAGTGATAACTGGTAATGGCTTGGCTTGTGACAACTTTTATCCACCTTTTCTGCTGGTTAAATAAATAAGGTAGGGCATGCAGCGCATGCCGTCCAGGAATGTGAGGCTGGTAGGTCAGGTTGCGCTTGACGTTGAGCAATGTTCGGTGTCAGGCGCAGCCTGAATTACGTTAGCAGACCTACGATTTACCTAAGAATAACCAGGTGTCAAGTACGGTATCTGGGTTCAGGGATACTGAATCGATGCCCTCTTCCACCAGCCACTTGGCAAAGTCAGGATGGTCCGACGGGCCTTGGCCACATATACCTACATACTTACCACGGCGCTTAGCGGTTTGAATTGCCATTGATAATAATGCTTTCACAGCCTCATCGCGCTCCTCAAACAGGTGTGCGATAAGCCCTGAATCACGGTCGAGCCCAAGGGTGAGCTGGGTCAGGTCATTAGAGCCAATGGAAAAGCCGTCAAAGATATCGAGAAACTTATCCGCTAACAGTGCGTTAGAAGGGAGTTCACACATCATGATCACGCGAAGCCCATTTTCGCCCTGGACCAGGCCATGCTCAGCCAGAATTTCAATAACCTGGCGACCTTCTTCCACTGTGCGTACAAATGGAATCATGATCTCAACATTGGTCAGGCCCATGGTGTTACGCACGCGTTTTACCGCCTCGCACTCAAGGGCAAAACAGTCGCGGAAGTCTTTTGAGATATAGCGAGACGCACCGCGGAAACCAAGCATGGGGTTCTCTTCTTCCGGCTCGTACTGACGCCCACCCACAAGGTTCGCATACTCGTTTGATTTAAAATCTGACATCCGCACAATCACTCGCTCAGGGGCAAATGACGCGCCAATCGTTGAAATACCTTCAACCAAGCGTTGAATGTAGTACTCGACCGGGTCGCTGTAACCCGCCATCATGGTTTTGATTTCAGCCTGCAGCTCAGGGCTTTGCTGATCGAAGTTAAGCAACGCTTTTGGATGCACGCCGATCATCCGGTTAATAATAAATTCTAACCGCGCGAGGCCAACGCCAGCATGAGGTAAGCGCGCGAACTCGAATGCACGATCCGGATTACCCACGTTCATCATAATTTTTAAAGGCAGGTTCGGCATTTCACCCACTTCAGAGTGAATCACGTCAAATTCCAGTTCACCACGATAAATCAAACCAGTGTCGCCTTCAGCACAAGAGACCGTAACCAGTTCGCCATCGGTAATCAGGTCAGTGGCATTACCACAGCCGACCACCGCAGGAATACCTAGCTCGCGCGCAATGATCGCCGCATGGCAGGTCCGCCCACCACGATTGGTCACAATGGCGCTGGCACGCTTCATGATAGGTTCCCAGTCAGGGTCAGTCATGTCGGTGACCAGCACGTCACCAGGTTTGACCTGATCCATCTGGTCAATAGAGCTCAGCAAACGTACTCGGCCACGACCGATCTTCTGACCAATCGCACGACCTGTGGCTATGACGTCTGATTTTTCTTGCAAAGAAAAACGCTCAATGGACTGGCTTGACTCATTCGAACGCACCGTCTCAGGACGAGCCTGAACAATATACAGCTTACCGTCATGACCATCTTTGGCCCATTCGATATCCATGGCCCGGCCATAGTGCTTTTCAATAATCACCGCTTGCTTGGCCAACTCGGCCAGCTCATCGTCGTCGAGGGAGAAGCGTTGACTACGCTCAGCATCGATATCCTGAATTTGTACCTGCTTACCGTGGCTGGTGTCATCTGAATACACCATCTCTACCAGTTTGCTACCTAAGGTACGGCGGATCACTGCAGGGCGACCTGCTGCCAGCGTAGGCTTATGTACGAAGAACTCGTCCGGGTTGACCGCACCCTGCACAACCATCTCACCAAGACCATAAGAGGAGGTGATAAACACCACCTGGTCAAAACCAGATTCGGTATCGATGGAGAACATGACCCCTGAAGCCGCAAGGTCACTGCGCACCATGCGCTGAATACCGGCAGATAGCGCAACACCACGGTGATCATAGCCCTGATGCACGCGGTAGGAAATGGCGCGGTCATTAAACAATGAGGCAAATACGTGCTTAATCGCTTCCATCACTGCTTCAATGCCTTTGACATTCAGGAAGGTCTCTTGTTGACCTGCGAACGACGCGTCTGGCATGTCTTCAGCGGTGGCCGAGCTACGCACGGCAAAACTGGCTTCAGGGTTACCCTGGCTGAGTTCGTCGTAAGCGCTGTGGATGGCTTGATTGAGGTTGTCTTGGAAGGGGGTGTCGATAATCCATTGGCGGATTTGCTTGCCTGCGACGGCGAGGGCTTTAACGTCGTCGACGTCAAGGGCATCAAGAAGTTCGTAGATTTTCTCGTTGATGCCACTTTGTTCTAAGAACTCGTTGAATGCATCGGCGGTGGTGGCAAAGCCGCCTGGCACTGTGACGCCGGCTCCGGCGAGGTTACTAATCATTTCGCCGAGGGAAGCATTCTTGCCACCTACCCGACCCACATCGTTCATACCAAGTTGCTGATACCAAAGCACGTAATCTTGCACAATAAAGTCCTTTCTGAGATTTAATGTATGCGTAGTGAGTCTGGGCATTTTACACGGTGTTCAACAACAAGTTAATATCTGGATGACTTTGACTAAGGATTAATTGCCATGCGCACTGCTTTTTATATTTCCGATGGAACCGCCCTCACCTCTGAAGCCTTTGGCCACGCGATGCTTTCTCTTTTTCCGATGAAATTCAAGCATCGGACATTACCATTTATTGATAGCGTAGAAAAAGCCCAGCGCTGTTGTCACCAGATCAACCACGCAGCGAATGAAGATGGCGAGAAACCGCTTATTTTCCACACCTTCGTCAACACTGATATCAAGCGTATTGTCACCACAAGCCAGGGCATGCACTATGACTTTCTTGATCACTTTGTTGGCCCGATGGAGGCAGAGCTTGGCCTCAAAGCCCAGCCGAAGACCAATCGCACTCATGGTATCCACCAGGACTACAACTTTCGGATTGATGCGGTTAATTACACCCTGGCCAATGATGACGGCGTCAGCACGAAGGAATATGATCAGGCAGATATTATTCTGATTGGCGCATCGCGTACCGGGAAAACGCCCACCTGCCTATATCTCGCCCTTCAATACGGGATAAAAGCAGCGAATTATCCGATTACCGAAGATGACCTGGATAATTTGCAACTGGGCTATGATTTGAAAATGCAGCGGCACAAACTATTTGGCCTGACCATTGATGCGGAGCGCTTGCAGTCCATTCGTCAGGAGCGGCGGGCCAATAGTCGCTATGCCTCGTTTAACCAATGTCAGTTAGAGATTGATAAAATCGAGAACCTCTACCGCCAGGAGGCAATCCCCTTCTTAAACTCTACCCACGCCTCAGTAGAAGAGCTCGCCGCTAAAATCATGGATGAGGCGAAGCTTGAGCGTCACCGGTATTAAGAAGCACAATAGCGACCCATAAAAAAAGGGCATGTACTTGAGTACACGCCCTTTTTTAAGAATCATATGATGCGAAGTTTAGATCACGCTTTAGCGTTGGTGCTTTCGAAAATCTTGTCTGCGGAAGCGGCGACAAAACCGGTGTAGATTTCACCGTCTGGCATTTTATAGCGCTTGGCGAATTCATAAAAGCAGCTAGGGATCTCCGCGGTCACGTCAGCAAATTCCACCGCAATTTTGTCTGCCATGGTTGATGACTGCTCTAGGAAAACTTCAGGGTCGCCTTTAATCTCGCCGCCGGCACTATTTAACGTAAAGCCTTCGTCTTTCAGCTTTTGATTGACCTGCTCAATGTCGTCATAGCCCTCTAGGCGATTAATACTGACTGTGAAGTGATTGGCACAAAAGCCAAACGCACTCATCCATGCAGCGTATTCGCTCTCTTCAAGCAGCTTGTCATAATCTGCTTTGGACACTTTCCAGTGGGTGCCTGAATACAAAAATGCGTCGTCTTCCACGTCGCGTGGATCAATCGAAGCGACCATGTCAGCAATGATTTGCTGTGCATCTTCAGAGAATTCATCCACCATAAGTTCAGAAATAAAGATCTTTGGTAAATTTTTATCCATGTGCTCATAGTGTTTAGCACGCAGTTTTTTGGCTTCAAAATGATAATCGCCATTGGCGAAATAACCCATATTTTCAAACAATTCAGCCAGCTTCTCTAAGCGCACTGGCGCAATGTCGAAGGTCCGAAAAGCGACATGATCATTGATGATCTCTGCGCCGCCACCAAGAACCTGGTGAACTTTGGCCGCAGACGGGGTTTTCTGCAGGTAGTCCTGCCATAAATTTTCAAAAAACTGCTCAACTTGTTGAGACATTCGGCTCATTCCTCATCACTTAACTTGAGTGTTAATTAGCCGCGACCATTACGTGCATCACGCAATGTTTCTGCGACTAAGAATGCTAATTCTAGCACTTGATCGGCATTCAGGCGCGGGTCGCACTGAGTTTGGTAGCGTTTAGCCAGATCAGCTTCACTGATTTGGTAAGCACCCCCGGTGCATTCTGTCACATCCTGGCCGGTCATTTCTAAATGTATACCACCGGCATAGCTGTTCTCGCTTTGATGCACCGCAAAGAACTGCTTTAACTCTCGAATAATGGCGTCGAAGTTGCGGGTTTTAAAGCCATTGTCAGCCTTCACCGTATTGCCATGCATAGGGTCACTTGACCACACCACCTGGCGACCTTCTCGCTGTACCCGACGGATGAGTGCAGGCAAGCGCTCCGCCAGCGCATCGGACCCCATCCGGGTAATCAGGGTCAGGCGACCTGCCACATTACCAGGGTTTAACAAGTCGAGTAGATGCATCAACTCGTCAGGCTCCATACTAGGGCCGATTTTAACCCCAATCGGGTTATGAATACCGCGGAAAAATTCAACATGGGCATGATCAAGCTGACGTGTACGCTCACCCATCCAAATCATATGCGCTGAACAGTCGTAAGGTAAACCCGTCAGGTGGTCAACCCGGGTTAGCGCCTCTTCATAGGGCAGCAGCAGCGCCTCATGGGAGGTGAAAAGTTCAGTTTCATGGATGGTCGGGTGGCTTTCTGCATTGATCCCCAGCACTTCCATAAACCGCAGTGATTCTTCAATCTGCTCTGCCATGCGTTGATACTTGTCTTTCAATGGATTCGCAGCGACAAAGCTCATGTTCCATTTGTTCACTTTATGCAGGTCGGCAAGACCCCCCTGGGCGAAAGCCCGCAGCAGGTTGAGGGTTGCTGCGCTTTGGTGGTATGCAGTCAGCATACGCTCAGGCTGTGGCTCACGTGCTTCAGGGGTAAAGTCGATGCCGTTGATAATGTCGCCACGGTAGCTGGGCAAACTGACACCATCTATGGTTTCGAGGTTACTCGAGCGCGGTTTGGCGTATTGGCCTGCAGTGCGCGCAACCTTGGTCACTGGACAAGAACCAGCGAAAGTTAACACTACCGCCATTTGCAGCATCACTTTAAAAGTGTCACGAATTTTCGGCGCATTAAAGTCACTAAACGACTCGGCGCAATCACCACCTTGAAGCAGAAAACCTTTACCATTGCACACCGCAGCGAGGTGTTGCTGAAGTCGACGAGCCTCCTCAGCGAAGACTAACGGTGGATAGCCGCTTAACTGCCGTTCAATCTCATCGACCTTGGCCTGATTAGCGTACACAGGTTGTTGTTGAATCGGCTTTTGACGCCAGCTATTGGCTTTCCATGAGGTCATACTACAGCACCTACCTATAATTTATGTGAGCTATTGTTTTGAGTCTTCCAATGTATTCATTAGACACCCTAAAAGCAATGCCAAAGGCTTGATTTATTTGGGTCTTGGCACATTCAACGTACTCCCCAACCGACCGTATTGCGTACCGCCGAGGCGCGCTAACGGATCGATTGCACGAGCATCTACGATTAATCGCTCACTATGGCGCCCGTCTGCTTTTTCCACGGAGTCCATTCGTGCCACCTCGTCGCTGATGTAAATACTCTCAATATAGCCGAACACCAGGCTTTGCGGCGCGCCTTTAACGGCTTGAATATCATGTAAACGACAGCCATAGGCAACGGCACAATCCGCCAGTCGCGGCATAGCAAAACCTTCAAATGGCACGGTGTCCAGTGTCAGGTTATCCAGCTCTGACTGCTCAGCCGGCAGGGTCCGTGAGCTTTCAGTGACCGCTTCTGCATGGCGGAAGGACGGAATATGAACGGTGAAAAAAGGATGCGCCGCAATATTCACCTTAGTGTCTTTGCCCTGCCCCGGGGCTTTATCGCCCACCGAGAAAACCAGCAGCGGTGGATCGCTCGATACAGCGGTAAAATAGGAGAAAGGGGCGAGATTCAAGTGCCCCTCTTGATGCTGGCTAAGTACCCAGGCAATCGGCCTGGGTAACAGGGTTTGCGTAGTGGTGTGATAAATCTCTGATGCCTGCATGTCTTTGCTATGCAATATCAAAATTTACCCTCCCGAAGCGCCGCAATGCGCTTTTCGATAGGTGGGTGACTTAAAAACAGTTCACTTTTCGCCCGTTTGCCCTTAATGCCAAACGCCGACATGGTTGAGTCAAGCTGCGACTCGCGTCCACCAGCCAGGCGCTGCAGCGCACTGATCATTTTATCCGCACCTACCAGCCTGGCGGCGCCTGCGTCAGCGCGAAATTCGCGATGGCGAGAAAAGTACATCACGATGATAGAAGCCAGGATACCGAACAGGATCTCAAGCACAATCACAATCCCGTAGTAGGCAAAGCCACCGCCTATACTATTACCGCCCCCCTGCTGATTACCGCGCAGAGCATTATTAATGAACCCGGCAACGACCCGAGCGAGGAAAATCACGAAGGTATTGACCACCCCTTGGATCAGCGTCAGGGTGACCATATCACCATTCGCCACATGGCTGACTTCGTGGGCCAGTACCGCTTCAACCTCATCTTTATTCATCGACTGCAGGAGCCCTGTAGAAACGGCAACTAAAGAATCATTTTTACTGCGCCCGGTGGCAAACGCATTGGGCTCAGGAGACTGATAAATAGCAACTTCCGGCATTTTTATCCCAGCTTTTTTTGCCTGTGCGGCAACTGTTTCGAACAACCAGCGTTCGGTTTCGTTGCGCGGCCGTTCAATCACCTGTGCGCCAGTCGAGCGTTTAGCCATCCATTTCGAGATATACAGCGACACAAAAGCGCCACCAAAGCCAAAAATAGCGGCAAATATAAAGAGCCCTTGATAACTGCCAAAATCAAAACCAAACACGGCCATCAAAATATTCAGCACAATGCTGAGTACGACAATGATTGCCAGGTTCGTACCAATGAGTAATGCGATTCTTTTCATCTTCTATTGCATCCTTTTGCAATTCATCCTGAACGGTAATATGGGGTTTTATGCCATCCGGTTCAATATGCTGGCGACGATATTTTACCCCAGAGCAGGCGCAAGGTAAGCTATACAAGTGTTTATTCATCGAAGGTTTTTCAATCATGCAGTACGCGCAAGCAAATCTACTTCTGGTCAGTGCCTCCAAAGCTGATAATACCCCTTACCTGTCGCACGCGAAATCTTGGCTTACGGCGCACTTTGGCACGCGCGAAGTCCTGTTCATCCCCTACGCCGGGGTTGGTATGTCACATGCCGATTACACCCAGCGCGTAGCAACGGCATTAGCGGGCACTGCAACAGGCGAACAATATATTCAAGTGCGTGGCATTGAGAGTTACGCTGACCCTAAACAGGCTATCGCGAACGCACAGGCCATTGCAGTGGGTGGCGGGAATACCTATGTGCTGTTAAAAACCCTGTACGAGCGAGGCTTGCTTGACCCGATTCGGCGCAAAGTCGCTGCAGGCACCCCATATGCCGGTTGGAGCGCAGGCTCAAATATCGCCGGCCTGAGTATTCGAACCACCAACGATATGCCCATCGTACAGCCGCCGTCATTTAAAGCATTGGGCCTGGTCCCCTTCCAGTTAAATCCACATTATACAGACTACGTGCCTGCAGGATTCCACGGCGAAACCCGGGACCAGCGCCTGGCTGAATTCATGGCGATTGAGCCACACACGCCGGTCATCGCCATTCGCGAGGGCACCGCGTTGCAGATAAAAGCGCAGCAAATGCACCTGCTCGGTGAAAAGAATGGCTTTGTGTTTCGGGACGGACGCAAACTGACTATCAAAGCAGGCGCCAACTGCTCGCAGTGGCTCTAGCGCAGCAGCCCGATGAGCGCACTGTGCGCGCTATCATCCAAACGGGCTTGCTCTGGGTCGCTGCTAAAACTCAGATCTGCAATGAGTGGTGCGCTGATTGCAGACTTCAGGTACGCCAAAGTAGCGGCCTCACGGCTCATGGGGTGTGCTTCGGGCCGGTTGGCCACCCAGCCAAGTAAGCTCAGGCCTGCGTTAGTAATCGCCTCACAGCTAAGCAGCGCATGATTGATACAACCCAACTTGAGGCCGACCACCAGGATCACGCCCATTTGCTGGCCAGCTACCCAGTCACTTAAGCGCTCTTGTTCATTTAACGGCACATGCCAACCGCCGGCACCCTCGCTGAGGATGATCTGTGGATGATGCAAGGTTTCAGCATCGCTATCAGGTTGGCCTGCAGCAATTTTGTCCATGCGCAATGGGTAGGCCTGTTGGACCTGTGTCAGTGCGTGATCAAGCTGCGCCACTGTGACCTTCACGCCAGCTTCTGCTGCTGCCACATGGGGGGCGATTGCAGGCTCGAAACAAAACGGATTGACGACTTGGTAAGGTACACGCAGACCTGAATGCGCCTGCAAGGTTATTGCGTCCGGGTTTTTTAAGTAGGATGTGGTGTCTCCCTCATCTGTCCCGTGTAAACCACCACTGGCAATAGGTTTAAAACCACATGTTAGTATACGCTCCGCCCATAAGGCTTTTAAAATAAGCGACGATACATGGGTTTTGCCGACATCAGTGTCTGTGCCCGTAATGAATATACATTTTGTCATGACTTTATATCATCGCTTATGTTTACTAATATTATCAAATAGCTAACTCGATGGTCTCATTTGTAGCAAACCGACTTCATATTTCAGTGGCAGACCCAGCTCTGTACGGTGCTGTTCGTACTTTTCATTGAGGGTTTGCAAGGTCGCCCGGGTAAGTGGCGCGGCTTGATTCGCCCCCGCCCCTACACCCTTGATACTGTGCAACAAGGCCTTGATATCAGCAAAGTACTCAATGAAGCAGCGCTGTTCAACAGCCTGGATTGTCCATCCTGCTATGCTCAAATCGTCCAGCCAGTCCTGCAACTGCGGCTGCGGATTTACCTGAGGCTGGTTGTCTATCGCCTGGCGAATATCTGCCAGCGGTTGCAGACTCCCCTGCAATGGGACACTGATAAATGCATTTGCGCCCGGTTTTAGTACCCGTTTTAGCTCTTCGCCCAAGCGCTGTCGGCTATCCGCCCACTGCATAGCCATACTCGAATACAGCGTATCGACACTGTCAGTGGGTAGCGGCAGGCATTCCATGTCCGCCTGCAGCAACCAGGAAGGATGCCCATTGGCATTCCCCTGGCGGCTATGATGCTCATTCAGCATCGCTGCACTCAGGTCGATACCAATATATTGCTGACAGTGGCGGGTAAGTTGATGCCAGTCTGGTCCAGGGCCGCAGCCAAGGTCGAGCAACACCTGATAAGATTGAGCCTGCCCTGCCATCATGGTCAGCAGTGCCTGGGCAATGCGTTGCTGGACACTATTGTGTGCCTGATAACTCTGGCTGGCTTTATCAAACCGCCGGCGAATAAGCTGCTTACTAAGGGGGGCTGTCGCTAGTTGGGGGGCAGGTAATGACATACCAGGCCCTGGCGAACACACAGTTGGTAGGCTCATGAAGCACCATCACTGACAGGTAATGAACGAATGAAGGTCTGATATGGACCCAAAGCATCAAGCAGTTGATGGATATCGCTGCGTTGATGATTGGCGCGCAATGTCACCCGTACACCCGCTTGGGCGGAAGGTACGGTTGGCGGACGGATAGCCAGGCAGGCAATTCCCCGCCTGGCAAGTTGCTCACCTAAGGCGATGGCAGCATGGGCGCTGCCAGCAACGACGGGTTGAATCGCGTGATTCAAACCCTGGTTGTCAGCTTGATGGCGCCAGCCAAGGCTGAGCAGACCTTGCTTAAAATATTCGATATTGGTGCGCAGCTGCTGACGAAGTACGTCGGCAGACTTGATCACATCAATGGCCGTGCACAATGCATGCGCTTGCGCGGCACTAAATGCGGTGCTGTAAATATAATGCCGGGCATGCTGCCAGGCCGCTTCGATAAAGCTGCGATCCCCTGCAATAAAGGCCCCACCCATAGCGAAAGTTTTTCCAAACGTGGCACTCACCACCGCAACTTGCTGCGCTGTGGTCTGCCCACAAATGCCAGCACCCTGCTCGCCATTAACCCCGATCCCATGGGCGTCGTCGATCCAGATTGCAGGGTCCAGCCGGGCCCCATGGGAGGCGTTTAATTGCAGTAATTCCGCCAACGGTAATTCATCGCCATCCATACTAAACACGCCTTCTGAAGCAATCACTGGCTGCCTGTCACTGCGGTGCGGATGGGCTTCTATAAGCTGTGCTAAATGGGCCAGGTCGTTATGTCTAAACCGGCGTAATCGTTGATCCGCCCCCCACTCGTAGCCCACGGCGTCATACATCGACGCATGGTTGCGCTTGTCGAAGTAATACATAGGGTCAAGTTGGTTAAATACACTGGTCACGGCGTAATTGGCCGCATAGCCACTGCCGGTTAGCAGCACGGCTTCGCGCCCCAGCCAGTCTGCGAGCTTTTCGCTAAGCTGTTGATGCGGCGCCTGATAACCGCTGATCAAAGGGCTGCCACCGCTGCCGCAACCATACTCACGTAAACCCGCCTGATAAGCCTCGACCAGCTGAGAATGATGCGACAGCCCAAGGTAGTCATTGGAGCAAAAATTAAGGCCTGTACCCGGTAGCACTTTAGGTTGCCGCCATAGACCTTGCTGCTGACGCTGAATCGCTTGCTGCTGAAGGCGCTTTTGCCAGCGGTTCATTAGATCGTCATGAGGCATCATAAAAAAGCTCAGCGTCTCTCGCCGGCTGACGCTGACGCTCAATCGCCTCTTCAGCGACCGCCTGATGCACGTCATCTGAATAGTCTTCAACGGCTTCAGGGGTAATGCCCAGACGTTGAAACAGCATCTGATCGCGCTCTGCGTCGGGATTACCAGTGGTGAGAAGCTTCTCACCATAGAAAATCGAGTTTGCACCAGCCATAAAACACAGCGCCTGCATTTGTTCATTCATGTCTTCGCGTCCAGCTGACAATCGCACATGAGAGCCGGGCATCACAATCCGAGCGACTGCTATACAGCGAATAAAATCAAAGGGGTCGAGATCTTCAGCATCCGCCATGGGTGTGCCAGCGACTTTTACCAGCATATTAATGGGTACGCTTTCCGGTGGTTGCTCAAGGTTCGCCAGCTGCAGTAACAGCCCGGTGCGATCTGAGGCATCCTCCCCCATACCGACGATACCCCCAGAACATACTTTCATCCCGGATTGGCGCACGCTGTCCAGTGTATTTAAGCGATCAGCGTAGGTTCGCGTGGTGATGATCTGGTCATAAAACTCGGCTGAGGTATCCAGGTTATGGTTGTAATAATCAAGCCCAGCTTCTTTTAGAACCATAGCCTGCTGTGGTGAGAGCATCCCCAGGGTCATACAGGTTTCCATACCAAGCTCGCGCACGCCTTCGATCATCTTGATGATATAGGGCATGTCACGATCTTTTGGATTACGCCAGGCGGCGCCCATGCAAAACCGCGTAGAGCCAATGGCTTTTGCTCGCTGCGCCGCCTCAAGCACGGTTTCTACCTGCATCAGGCGTTCTTTTTCAAGGCCAGTGTCATATCGGGCGCTCTGTGGGCAGTACTTACAGTCTTCAGGGCAAGCGCCGGTCTTAATTGAGAGTAAGGTGCTGACCTGAACCTGATTCGGTTTGAAATGCTGGCGATGCACCTGTTGCGCCTCAAACACGAGGTCCATAAAAGGCTTAGCGAAAAGCGCGTCAATTTGCTGGCGACTCCAGCGCTGGGCTGGTTGAGAAGATGTAGTGGTTTGTTCTGACTGATGCATGCGTATGCCCTGGCAACGGAATGAATATCGACATAGCTTATGGACTGTAGGTACACTGTCAACATAGTCAATCTTAAAAAGTTTACTTATGAACAATATTTGCACAGATCTGGATTTAGCTTTTGATGCCAGACATCTTTGGCACCCTTACACATCTTTGACCAACCCACTCCCATGCTATGCCGTGCAGCGCGCCGAGGGTGTCCACCTTGAGCTAGACGATGGCCGCAAGCTGGTAGACGGCATGTCTTCGTGGTGGGCTGCGATTCATGGCTACAACCATCCACAGCTAAACGAAGCCTTGTTAGCGCAAAGTAGCAGAATGAGCCATGTGATGTTTGGCGGAATGACTCACAAAAGCGCCATTGAGCTAGGTAAACGGCTGGTGGCGATGACGCCGCAGAATCTTGAGGCGGTGTTTCTGGCTGACTCTGGCTCAGTCAGTGTCGAAGTGGCGATTAAAATGGCTTTGCAGTACCAGGTCAGTCGCAAGCAGGGCAATAAAAACAAACTGCTGACAATACGTGGTGGTTATCATGGCGATACCTTTGCGGCCATGTCGGTGTGTGATCCTGTCAATGGCATGCACGGTTTGTTTCAGGGCGTGTTACCGCAGCATATCTTCGCCGAACCACCAGGGTTAACCCCCGGTGATGACTGGAACGAAGCAGATATAGCGTCTTTTGCCAGCTTGATTCGTGACCACCAGCATGGGTTAGCCGCGGTGATTCTTGAGCCTATCGTGCAAGGTGCCGGCGGTATGCGCTTTTATCATCCTCAATATCTTAAGCGGGTGCGAGAGCTATGCGACCAATATGACGTGCTGCTTATTTGTGACGAGATTGCCACAGGCTTTGGCCGCACCGGGCGCTTGTTTGCCTGTGAACATGCTGGCATACAGCCAGACATCATGTGCGTGGGCAAAGCGCTGAGTGGCGGTTACATGACCTTAGCGGCGACGCTGGCCACCCGTGAGATTGCTGACACCATCGGCTCAGGTCCAGGTGGTGGCGCCTTGATGCACGGACCTACTTTTATGGGCAATCCGCTGGCCTGTGCGGTGGCCTGTGCCAGCCTTGATATCGTCGCGAGCGGCGCATGGCAGGCCCAGGTGCAGGCCATTGAAAGACAGCTTGAACGTGAGTTACGACCCTGCGCAGCCTTACCGGGGGTTAACGATGTACGGGTATTTGGGGCTATCGGGGTAATTGAGCTGGCTGAACCTTTGGATGTCGCTAAAGCACAACAGGTGCTGGTGGCTGAGGGTGTCTGG
>JAFIFH010000042.1 GCA_020832105.1 Idiomarina sp. | reverse complement strand
ATGATTCTGGCCGGCAATATGGCTTATGAGTCCATGGGTTTAAAAACCTTTGGCTTTGGCGGTGGCCGCAAAGACATTTGGCATCCGGAAAAAGATACTTACTGGGGTTCGGAAAAAGAATGGCTGGCACCATCCGGCAGTGAAGGCAGCCGCTACTCTGGCGAGCGCGACCTGGCAAACCCACTGGCGGCCGTGATGATGGGCCTGATTTACGTCAACCCGGAAGGGGTGGATGGCAAGCCCGATCCGCTGAAAACCGCCCATGACGTGCGGGTTACTTTCCAGCGCATGGCGATGAACGATGAAGAAACCGTCGCTTTGACTGCTGGCGGCCATACCGTGGGTAAGGCGCATGGTAATGGAGATGCCAGTAAGCTAGGTGTCGAGCCGGAAGCGGGTGAGCTGGAAGAGCAGGGCTTTGGCTGGAAGAACCCACAGGGTAAAGGACATAGTGGCGATACGGTGACCAGTGGCATTGAAGGCGCCTGGACCACTAATCCGACCCAATGGGACAACGGCTACTTTTACCTGCTGTTCACTTACGACTGGGAATTGAAGAAGAGCCCAGCAGGTGCGTGGCAGTGGGAGCCAATCAATATCAAGGAAGAAGACAAGCCGATCGATGCACACGATCCAAGCAAGCGTCGTAACCCGATAATGACAGATGCGGACATGGCAATGATCAAAGACCCAGAGTATCGCAAGATCTCAGAGCGTTTTTATCAGGACCCTGAGTACTTCTCAGAAGTCTTTGCCCGCGCCTGGTTTAAGCTGACGCATCGTGACCTTGGCCCGAAAGACCGGTACTTAGGTCCGGACGTCCCCCAGGAAGACTTAATCTGGCAGGACCCTGTGCCGAAGGTGGATTACACCCTAACAGATTCTGAAATTGCTGACTTGAAAGCGCGTTTGCTGAACTGTGGTGTAGCACCAGCTGACTTGATTGCCACAGCATGGGACAGCGCACGTACCTTCCGCGGTTCGGATTTCCGTGGTGGTGCCAATGGCGGGCGAATTCGCCTGGCACCGATGAAAGATTGGCAGGGTAATGAGCCTGAGCGTTTGCAGCAGGTCCTTGAAGCACTGGCCCAAGTACAAAGCGAGCTGGATAAGAAAGTCAGCATCGCTGATCTGATTGTCCTTGCTGGTTCTGCAGCAGTGGAACAAGCAGCGCGTAAGGCGAACGTGGACATCACAGTGCCGTTTGCAGCTGGCCGCGGTGACGCGAGTGCGGAGATGACCGATGCGGAGTCGTTCGAGCCACTTGAGCCGCTGCATGATGCTTTCCGTAACTGGTTGAAGAAAGATTACAGTGTGTCGGCTGAAGAACTGATGCTGGATCGCACGCAGTTATTAGGGCTTACCGCCCCGGAGATGACGGTACTGCTAGGTGGTATGCGCGTGTTGGGCACCAACTATGGCAACACTCAGCATGGTGTATTCACTGACCGTGTGGGCGCGTTGACGAACGATTTCTTCGTCAACCTGACAGACATGAATAACGTATGGAAGCCGGTCGCGGAGAATCTGTATGAAGTTCGTGACCGCCATACAGGTGACGTGAAATGGACTGCCACCCGGGTTGATCTGGTGTTTGGTTCCAACTCAGTGTTGCGTTCATATTCTGAGCTGTATGCACAGGACGATGCGCAAGAGAAGTTTGTCAGAGACTTTGTCAAAGTCTGGACCAAAGTGATGAACGCCGATCGTTTCGACTTAGCGTAACGCTCTCGGTGGCATGCTTTGCCTGCCGCCGCAGCAACATCGAGGAAATACCTGGCTTATGCAGGCCATGGCATATGCCTTGTTGGGGACGCCGTAAATACGTCCGTGTAGGCTCGACGGCTGCCTCCCGGCAGCCGCCGCCCCCACCACCCAACATGCCATACCCCGCACGCCAGGCGTCCGATATGGGTATCACCATATATGAACGCAATCAATGCAAACGAAAAAAGCGCCTGTTAAGGCGCTTTTTTTATGTTGGTGCCGTAGGTCAGGCTCCGCCTGACGCCAAGTAATATTTAACGCCTGGCCCGCTGAAGCCGGGCATTTCGACGATGGTGGACCGTCAATACAACGTAGGCCAGGCGCAGCCTGACCTACCATTAATCAACCAAAAAACGGTCGATGAGTTTGGCGCCGTATAGGCGGGATGGGGTGTAGAAGCCTGGCGCTAGCTGATTACGCAACACATAAATGGCCAGCTCGACAGAACCCCGGCTGGTTAGCTCATAACCATTTAACACCTTCTGGCGAATGGTGATGATATCGCCATTGGCATTGCGCGCCTCACCCCAGACCCAGGTATAATGAGACGCGCGTTCTTTTGCGTCTGGCCCTGCAGGTGCTTTGGCGACCTTTTTTTCAAGTTGGCTACGTAAGCCTTTAAAGCGAAACGCCCAACGGATTAAATTCATTTTCTTCATCCGCTTAACCAGTTTGGGGCTGGCAGGCACAAACACTTCAATATTGGGAATACCGGTACTGTAATAGGCGGTGGCGACGTCCCCCCAAGGGATGGTCATCGCCATTTTTTCCCCATCACCGAAGTTAATACGACGCGTATTAAACGCCAGCGGTACGTTCTTAATCTCACCATTTTCGCGCACCGCGCCACCTAAATGAAGGCGTCGGATACCCGTCATCGCAGTACCACGGCTCATTTTCGAACTGGAATCAAAGCCCAGTGCCAGGTGCGTTGCGTTCGGCATTTGTGCATTCAGCCGAGCGGCAATACAGTCAGTTGGGATCACATCAAAACCAACGCCAGGACACATCACAATACCTGCCTCGGCAGCTTCTTTGCGCAGGCTATAGGCAAGCTCAAATACACTGATTTCACCAGTAATATCAAGATAATGGGTATGTGCTTTGAGGCATGCGCGGAGCATGGGTTCTGTGGTGTCCTCGAAGGGGCCCGCGCAATGAACCACCAGGTCGATGTCTTCAAGCTGAGAGGCAACAGTGTCAATGTCATCCAGTGAGAACGCACGCCAGGGCATGTCAACCCGGGTGGCCAGGCTCTCAACTTTCTGCTTATTGCGGCCTGCAAGGACCGGGCGATAGCCCATGCGTTTGGCGTGATGAGTGATTAACTCGCCGGTATAACCGGTTGCGCCGTAAATCATCCATTTCATCGTTATACCCCGAAGCGGCCTGGATTCGCATCTTCGGTATTGTATTCACAGGTATCGGGCTTTTTGCATTCGCCATACAAGTAAAGGCTATGATTGGTCAGCTCAATTTCATTGGCTTGCGCAACTTCCAGTTGACGTTTTTCAATCACGTCATCTTCAAACTCAATGACCCGGCCACAGGTCAGGCAGACTAAATGGTCGTGATGTTTTTTAGCGCTTAACTCGAATACTGAGCGGCCACCTTCAAAGTGATGACGGGTCACGATGCCGGCGTCATCAAACTGGTTCAAGACCCGGTAGACCGTGGCCAGGCCGACTTCATCTGCCTGGTCAATGAGGATTCGGTAGACGTCTTCGGCACTCACATGCTGGTGCTTTGGTTGCTTCAAAATCTCAAGGATTTTAATGCGCGGAGAGGTAACTTTCAGGCCCGCTTTTTTTAACTCTGCATCTGTACTCGGCATGATTTACTCTGTTAAGTGCATGATAGTGTGATTATAGCCAGAATAGCCCGTGGATGGAATGAAAAAACCGACCACTTGGGTCGGCTTCTAAAGCAAGAGCGTATTCTAAAATACTGTTTAGTCAGCGAGTTCCGCCAAATACATCTCTTCCTGTAATTGTTTGCACCACTGCTGAACCCGTTCTTTGGTCAACTCAGGCTGGCGATCTTCATCGATGCCCAGACCGACAAAGTGGGTATCGTCGGCCATGCCTTTAGATGCTTCAAAATTGTAGCCGGCAGTAGGCCAGTGACCTACCACAATGCCGCCTTTGGCTTCAACGATGTCACGCACCATGCCCATCGCATCAAGGAAGTACTCAGCGTAATCTTCCTGATCGCCGCAACCGAAGATCGCAATCAGCTTGTCATTGAAATCAATTTCTTCCAGCTCAGGGAAGAAATCATCCCAATCACACTGGGCTTCACCGTAGTACCAGGTTGGGATACCGAACAGCAGTAAGTCATATTGCGCGATCTCTTCTTTACTAGATTTGGCAATATCTTTTACATCAATCAGGCTTTTGCCTAATTCTTTTTGGATCATGTTAGCAACAGCTTCTGTGTTGCCGGTGTCACTTCCGAAGAAAAGTCCAACGGTTGCCATAATAAGAGATTACCTGCGTTGATTAATTAAACATCATTGTCTGTGAGGTCTAAAGCCTCAGTCAGCAGCTGCTCAATCAGCTCGCTGCGACTAATACCATCTTGCTCAGCACGCTCATTCAACGCCTGATACACAGACTCGTCAACTTTCAGTTCTATGCGCCGTAAGCCTCGCGCTTTATCGCGCTTCAACTGACGTCGTTTATTCAGTTTCATTTGTTCAGCGCGGCTTAGCGGGTTGGTCCGTGGACGCCCAGGGCGGCGCTGCTCCTGAAACAAGTCAATGGTGACGTTGTCCGTCGATTCTTTGGCCATATTGATATTTTTCTGTGTGCCTAAAGCGGCTACATATTGGCTTCGATTATAAATTGAATCAAGCCTTTGGCGAGGAAGCCGGCCATACCCAAAAAGAGCACTAGCCAAACCGCCCAACGGCCGATTTTTGGCACATTACCACGTTTTAAAACGTCCTGAATGGCGAGACCGATCAGTAAAAACAGGCCTGCTATCGCGAGATTCGTCAGGAGGCTTTCAATTTGTTCAAAATTTTCTGCAAACATGGCAATACCTCAACCAAATCGGCGCGCATTCTAGCACATTAGTGCTTGGCGAGAAAGTCGCTGACCTGCTGGTTAAATTCTTCGGGTTTCTCTGCATGGAGCCAGTGCCCGGTGCCCTCAATGGTGTGCGGGCGAGCGCGAGGAAAGCGCTGAGCGATTTCATCACGGTGCGCCTCGGTGACATAGTCTGAAAGTTCACCGCGAATAAACAACACTGGTCCGGTGTACTGTCCGTCACTCGTCGGGGCACCGATTAAACTCGCATAATTGTCCTGCAGCCCCTTTAGATTAAAGCGCCAGAACCATTTGTCATTGTCCTTGCGCAAATTTTTCAGTAAAAACTGGCGCACACCTTTGGTGTCTATGGTTTCAGCGAGCGCATCGTCGGCCTGTTGGCGACCTTCAAGCGAGTCGACATCAATCTTACTCAGCGCATCGATAATATCAGAATGCCGCGCATCATAAGCCACCGGCGCGATATCAGCGACAATCAGTGAACGCACCCGGCGTGGGTGACGCAACGCAATTTCCATCGCAATTTTGCCACCCATAGAGTGGCCCAGCAGATGAAAGGTATCAAAACCTTCCTGATCGGCAATCGCAATCACATCGTTGGCCATGGCTTCGTAACTCATGTCATCACAGTGCGGGGACTGACCGTGGTTACGTACATCCAAATTCACCACCGTATAATTTTCACTCAGGCTACGGCTGATACTTTTCAAATTATCGAGGTCGCCAAACAGGCCGTGGATCAGAATGACCGGGTCGCCATTGCCCTGCTGCTCGTAATTTAATTGCATGGGGTACTCCTTGCTCTGATAGGGTGCTGGTATGGGTCAGCAGATAACATATTGTCACTCACCTAGATCAACGGTGCAATCATAGTGCGCCTTGGGTATAATTGCGCGCAATAAATACAAGCGACGGGTAACTTAATGAAACGGATCGACATCGACGACGATATTTACACCTATATTGCTGCAAATACCGAGCATATCGGCGAAAGCGCTTCTGATATTCTGCGCCGTTTGCTGCACTTGTCAGTCACCACTGAGGCCGCTGAAAGTGGGCCGACTGCTACATTGAGCACTCAGCCGTCACCCCCAAGCGAGACTGCCGCGGACACCGGGGCAGGACCTTCACGCAAACATATCTTTGATGTGATGACCAGCGCAGATCTGGCGGGTGAAAAGAGCGTGGTTGGCCGTTTTCTGCATATTCTGTCGATGTTATATCGTTGCCATGGGAATGATTTTCGCAAGGTGCTGGATATTAAAGGTCGCGATCGCATTTACTTTGCCACCGCTGAAGCTGCATTGCTGCAGGCCGGCAACAGCACCAACCCCAAACAGATCCCACAATCGCCATACTGGGTGATTACCAACAACAACACGACGAAGAAGAAGTCGATGTTGACCCAGGTTGCCAAAGAACTTGGCTATGATAATAAAGACATAGAAAAAATCAGGGACTTTTTATAAATGAGTATTCATCCGCGCGCCGGGCAGCCTGCGCAGACCAGTGATTTGACCAACATTGCGCAGCTGATGACGCAATATTATGTGCGCGAACCAGACATGCGTCAGGCGGCACAAAAAGTTGCATTTGGCACCTCAGGTCACCGCGGCAGCGCGCTGCTTGGTTCGTTCAACGAATCGCATATTCTTGCTATCAGTCAGGCGATTGTCGGCTACCGCAAAGAGCAGGGTATCACCGGCCCGCTGATGTTAGGCAAAGACACCCATGCGTTGTCGGAAGCGGCATTCGCCACGGCCCTGGAAGTATTCATTGGCAATGGCATTGAAGTGCATGTGCAGGACGATCTGGGCTATACCCCGACCCCGGTGATCAGCCAGCAAATTCTGAATTATAACCGTGGCCGTAGCAGTGGGCTGGCGGATGGCGTAGTGATTACCCCTTCGCATAACCCGCCGCAGGATGGCGGCTTTAAATATAACCCGCCGCACGGCGGCCCCGCTGACAGTGACGTGACCCAAACGATTCAGGAATATGCCAACGCGCTGATCGTGACTGAGCTGGTAGGTGTTGAAGTGGTGACGTACGCCGAAGCTATGGCCAGTAAGCGCCTCAAACGCATGGACTGGATTGGTAGCTACGTGGAAGGCCTTGCCGGTGTGATTGACATGCAAGCGATTCAACAAGCGAATGTGCATATTGGGGTGGATGCCTTAGGCGGTTCAGGCAGTGCTTACTGGCGTGCGATACGCGATCATTATCAGCTCAATATGCAAATTTTTAATGACCATGTGGACCCGGCTTTCTCATTCATGAGCCTGGACAAAGACGGCAAAATCCGCATGGACTGTTCGTCACCTTATGCCATGGCAGGCTTGTTAGCCCACAAAGACAAATTTGATGTGGCAGTGGGTAATGACCCGGATTATGATCGACACGGCATTGTCACCGCTGACGGCCTGATGAACCCTAATCATTATCTGGCGGTGAGCATTGACTATTTATGTCGCCACCGGGACTGGCCGGCACAGGGCGCGATCGGCAAAACATTGGTTTCCAGTGCAATGATTGATCGTGTAGTGAAAGGCCTGGATCGCCCGCTGATGGAAGTGCCGGTTGGCTTTAAATGGTTTGCGGCCGGGTTAGGGGATGGCAGCCTGTTATTTGCTGGCGAAGAAAGTGCCGGTGCCAGTTTCCTGGATAAGCAAGGGCAAGCCTGGAGCACCGACAAAGACGGCATGATTATGTGTTTGTTGGCAGCAGAAATTCAGGCAGTGACGGGCAAATCGGCGAGTCAGTACTATGCTGATCTAGAGGCACATTACGGCACGTCATTTTACCAGCGCGTGGATAATGCAGCAGACGAAACTATGATGGACGCTTTCAAGGCGTTGCCGCAGATGAAAGTCGAGGTCAGCGAACTTGCCGGTGAGCCGGTGACTGCGGTGTTAACCAAAGCGCCGGGTAATCAGGCTGTGTTTGGTGGGCTGAAAGTGGTCACCGAAAATGGCTGGTTTGCGGTGCGACCCTCTGGCACCGAGCCGGTGTATAAAATCTATGCGGAGAGTCTCAAAAGTGCGCAGCATTTAGCGGCGATTCATAGCGAAGCCAAGACGTTACTCGAGCAGCTGCTGAGCTAAACACGAGTTGCGGGGTGGTAATAAACAGGGCATGCGCGCATGCCCTTTTTTGTGGCTGATGATTACTTATCCTGGTTTTTATCCGGGTAAGCTGGAATATCTATTTCTGGAATGTCGTCCAGCGGAACATGGGGTTCGTCGTCTTCAGCGAACTCATCGGAGTCTTCTTCCACCATGGTGGCCAGCATTTCACCAGACGGTGTAGCGGGGGCCAGGCTGGAGAACACAGAGTGGCCCTGGTCCACTGCTTTCGGACGACGAGTTGTGCGATAAATAGAATACACACAAATAAAGGTGGTCAGTGCTGCCATCAGAACGAAGAAGAATTCGACGGCACCAAACTGCATTAACGCTGCAACCGATGGCGCCCCAATGATAGCGCCAATCCCACCGACTTTAATGATTGAGCCGGTGGCCCCCAGCATCTGATCGTTTTCCAGGTAATCGTTGGTGTGCGCCATGGCCAGCGAATAGACCGGCAGTAAACAGCCACCGAGCAGCGCCATGAACAGGAAGATTAAATAGGGTGTGGTGCCATCAAGCTGCGACAGGATCAGCGCAATCACACTACCAACCCCGGCCACGCCAGCCAGCACCAACCGGCGGTCAATTCTGTCGGAGAGCAGTCCCACCGGGGTTTGAAATACCAGGCCACCAAATATAAAGGCCGCCATAAAAATAGTGACCTGCGCGACACTTAGTCCGATATAGGTGGCATACACCGGGCCGATACCGTAAAACATGGCATAACAGGCCTGAATGGTGAAGGCAGCGGCAATACCCAGTGGCGCCTGCTTCAACAAAAAGCTAATCGGCACCTTTTTCGGGCTTGAGCTGTTCGGCTCAGCGGAAATACTTGCAAGAATCGGAATCAGCGACAGGTTGATCAACAACGCAATGATGACGAAAGGTACAAACGTGGCAGGGTCTGCGATCCCTAAAATAAGTTGACCGACAATCAGGCCCGCGTAAATTAAAACTAAATACACAGATAACATAGCGCCACGGTTCTTATTATCTGCCATGGTGTTAAGCCAGCTTTCTGCAATCACGAACATGGCTGAAATGGCAAAACCGCTAATAAAGCGCGTTACAAACCAGACGACTGGGTCGACCCAAATGGACTGGACGAGCACGGCAGCCGAGGCGAGCGCCGCGAGGCCACCAAAGGCGCGAATAAAACCGACTCGGCGAATGTCTTTGGGCGCGCGGGTGGTGCCAAACAGAAAGCCGATAAAGTAGGCTGACATGATCACACCAGTGGTCATGGTGCTAAAGCCTTCAATGGTGGCACGCAAACTAAGCAGCGTGCTGGTCATGCCGACACACAGGCCGATCAGGGTCATGGTGGTGAGTAATGAGCTGACAGCACGAATTTGTTGTCGAAGCATGGAATCGAACCTTGTGTACTTAAATCATCTATAATGGCAGTACTTTAGCAGGAGTATCGGGCTGAGGCCAGCTTGCCCAGAGGTTATCCACAGGTTGTCACTTGCTGGAATTGCTTTGGCTGTTTATTATCCCTTAAGACTTTAAAAATTAGGCAGGTATTGTGGGTATTATCCGATTTTACAACGCTTTTGTTCGCCAGTTGCAACGCCGTGTTCACCGTCGTGTGCGCGCTGCATCAACCACCATGCTGGTGTTTGGCGCACTGAGCGTGAGCCCAGCTTTATGGAACGCTGCGTTGGCAACCGAAGTGGCGGACTTATACGAAAGTCGCTTACCTGTTGCCACCCAGTCCCGGGATGATCGCCAGGCTGCGTTGCGCGCCGGGTTTGAGCAAGTCCTGGTCAAAGTGGCGGGGCATCGTGATGTATTGAATAAAAGTGCGGTGCGTAGCGATTTGAATCGGCACACCAATTATCTGGTGCAATACAATTATGTGAATGAAGAGGGCCAGCTCCTCCTGCGCGCGCAATTTGATGAACAAAGAATCGAAGAATTACTGCGCCGTGCTGATGCCACGTTTTGGAGTGCACGGCGACCAAACCTGATGTTCTGGCTGGCCATGGAAACACCCCGAGGCATCCAGTTAGTGGCTCGTGACAGTGAAGCAGAAGTGATTGCATCGCTGCGCAGTCAGGCTCGTGCTCGCGGACTTCCGGTCAGTTTCCCGCTACTTGATTTGACCGATCGTATGCTGGTTAGCCCAAGTGACGTATGGGGCCGCTTTGATGAGCCCGTGCGCGAAGCTACTCAGCGGTATCCCGCCGATGGTGTGGTGCTGGTGCGCCTACAGGAAGCCGAAGACAGCATGCGGGCGCAATGGACACTTGTGGTGGGCAGTACTCGCCGCAACGGCCAGAATCAAGCAGATGACTGGCAGAGCTTGGGTGAAAGCCTGATGAATGAGGTCACTGAGCGGGTTGCCAGTGAATACGCAGTCACCTTTAGCGCAGAGTCGGCGGGTGACTTTACCATTCGGGTGACGAATTTGATGGACCTTGAACGACTGCTCGACGTCGAGCGTATGCTGGGTCGGTTGGGCAATGTCGAACGCGTTACTCTGACCCGCTATCACCAGGGCACAGCAGAATTTAAATTGCGCTTAATCGGCGATATGGGCCGTGCACTGCAAGCCCTTGAGCTTGAGAATAGGTTGGCGCCAGTGGTCGACCCATGGAGCACTGAGGCGAGTCCAGTGCTGGAGTATAGATGGCGGGATTAGCCACAGTCGGCACACAGCTAGCGCTGCCAGTTCTGCTGCCCGACGACGCCTTATTTAAAACCTTTGAGGTGGGTGCCAATCAAGAACTTATCAGCGCGCTTACTGACTTGACCCGGCACAACGCCGGGCAGGGTAGTTCTGTTTATTTCTGGGGTGGCAGTGGCCGCGGTAAAACGCACTTATTAAATGCTGTGTGTGCTGCTGCTGGGCATATCGATATGCAGGTCATGTATATTCCGTTGCGGGATTTCACTGACCCGATTCACATCAGCTTGTTGCAAGGATTAGATGGTTACGACCTGGTGTGCCTGGACGATATTGATGCGGTCAGTGCATCGCCGCAATGGTGTTTAGCATTATTTGCGCTCTATAACCGCCTGGCAGACGCAGGTCAGTCACGGCTGATGATCAGCGCATCGCGCTCAACCTCTGCGCTTGATTGTGCATTACCGGATTTACGTTCTCGCCTGCAGGCGGGCATGAGCTTTAATATCAAACGGCTGGATGATGAAGGGCGGCGTAGTGCGTTGCAAACCCACGCAGCCCAGCGTGGCCTGCAGCTTGAAGATGAAGTGGCACAATTTATGGTTCAGCGGCTCAGCCGCGATATGCATCGCCTGATGGCGGTGCTGGACCAGTTGGACAAAGCGTCCATGGCCCAGCAGCGTCGTTTAACCGTGCCTTTCGTGAAGCAGGTACTATCGATTTAACTTAATCCGGCGCTTTCCCGGCGTTGGTGACCTTGCCTTTCTTTTTAATGCCAAGCCCCTGCTCGCGACCTGCGTAGCGCGCGTAGTAGGTTGCACCGATAAATGCGGCGGTGGTCAGAATTAATTCAATCAACGCATAGCCGCGTTCTGCCGGGTGAGTCCATAAAGTCGCTAAACTGTGCACGAAGTAAAGCATCAACACGAAGTTGGCCCATGCATGGGTGTAAGGGTTACCTTGTAGAATCCCTTTTAGTGGAAACAGCAGCGGCAGCGCCCAAACCAAAGGCTTGAGCCAGACAGCCACCATCTCGCTGGGCGCTAGCAGACCATGCCAGATAATCACCCATAACAACAACGCCGGGTAAGAAATCAGCGTGAGCTGACGATAAAACGCAGAACTTTTAAACATTACATCAGCTCCAGCACGCTTTCAGGTGGGCGACCAATGCGCGCATGCTCACCGCGAATCACGATAGGGCGCTCAATTAATTTCGGATGTTGTGCCATAACCTCAAGCCATTGCTCAGCGCTTAATGACTGCTCAGCGAGCTGTAATGTCTTAAATAAATCTTCCTTTTTGCGCACGATCGCCTCAGGTTCCACCCCAAGTTTACCGCAAATGGCGCCAAGTTCTGTCGCAGATGGTGTTTGTTTTAAATACTCAATCACCTTGGGCTCGATGCCGTTGTCGTTAAGTAGTGCAAGGGTTTGGCGACTCTTCGAGCAGCGCGGGTTATGCAGGATCTGATACTCACTCATGCAGGGTCTCCGATGTAACAGCAGGGCCGAAGCCCTTATTATGCTGCTGTGCAGTAAAGATATGAAAAACAGTGGCTATGATACCCAATTTTTACAGGTTCATCACCCGTTCTCGCTCACTGCGCAATCGCCGGAGTTGCTCGATACGCCCCTGGATTCGTTGACGAGCGAGTGTGCGGGTGTCTGGGGTTTTACTGTGGGCGTGATGAAGTTCTTCAATCGCCATCTCAAACATGCCACGCAGGGCAAGTGTTTCCGCCAGTGCTTCGTGCACACCCACTGAGTTGCCGCTTTTTTGGTGGGCTTCGTGAAGCAGGTCATACGCGGTAATGTCTTCGCGATTATGCAATAAGTAGTCATTCAGAATTTTAACTGACAGATCGTAGTTGGAGGCATAATTTGCAGCGTAAGCAAGGTTGAGGGTCACCACCTGATTATTTGGTCGACGCATGTAAGCACGTGTCAATAGGTCGACAACCTCGTCATAGCGCTCCTGCGCAATCCAGATATCTGTGAGTGTATCGAGGTAGAACAGGTTGAGTGAATCGCCCGCATGCAAGGTCTGAATAATCTCATCAGCTTCCTGATAGCGCTCGAGAGCAAATAGGGCCAGCGCCTGGCCATAACGGGCGGCGTCTTTTTTATGCTGATGGTTATTGGCATTGCGTCGCTCAGCCTGCTGCATATTGAGTAATACATCGCGGGCAGCTGTATTGCTGTAGCGCACGGCGATGCGCGCCTTAGCCAGCTCAAAGTCCAGTGAAGGGTCGAGATCACGGCCACCTAAAATCTCTGCTCGCGAACGCGTGTCGGCAATACGTGATTCGGGTAATGGGTGAGTCACCAGATACTGCGGTGGTTGCGTACTATAGCGATATTGTGCGGCTAAACGACTGAAAAAGCGCGGTGCGCCATGGGGGTCAAACCCGGCCGCATGTAAACTCGTCATGCCAAAGCGGTCAGCTTCAAGCTCAAATTGACGGGTAAAATTGATTTGCCGCTGTTGAATGCCCGCGACACTGCCGGTCATCACTGCCATGCCCAATTGCGGGTTTGCCATCGCTAATACCAGACCGCCAACAATCTGCGCAATGCTCACAGGGGTAGACGCCTGCATGCGCTCCATATTACGCGCAATATGGCGTTGGGTGACGTGAGCGACTTCATGGGCGAGTACAGATGCCAGCTCAGACTCGTCCTCGGCGTGCGTGACCAAGCCGGTATGCACGCCGACATAGCCACCTAAAAAGGCAAATGCGTTGATATTAGGGTCACGGATAAAGAAAAACGTGAACGGGAAGCGAACATTGCTAGAATGCATAACCAAGCGGTTACCGAGGTCGGTGAGGTATTCCCGCAGCACAGGATCTTCGATGATCGGGGCCTGCGCACGCAACTGACGCATATAATAGTCACCAATCAGGCGCTCCCGCTCAACCGACATGGTGCCACCGGCTGCCGTGCCAATCGTTGGTAATTCAGCCCGTTGCTGCGCTTGCACACTAGTGACAGTTACCGCAAATACCAGGGTAATACTGGCGACGAGTACACTGGCTTTTACCAGTACAGTGGTCACTACTACAGTGAGAAAATCTCGAACCATTGGTGTTCTTTATCCTTAGGGCTATGGTGAAAAGTCTACGGTGCTTACTGGTCGTTGTCGATAGCCCAGTGCTATCATGATACTCGTCGTACTTTATTAAGGTCACTTATGTTCGATTACATTCGCAATTGGTTTCAACGCCGTTTTTCAGACCCCAACGCCGTTACTCTGACGATATTATTGGTGATTGGTTTCAGCATAGTTGTGTTTTGGGGCAGTATTCTTGCGCCTTTCCTCGTTGCGATAGTGTTTGCCTATCTGCTTGAGGGGCCGACTACGGTGCTTCAGCGCCTGGGGCTGAGCAGAGCGATTTCAGCCTCTTTTGTCTTTTTGACCTTTATCTTCTTCATGCTACTACTGATGATTTTCCTGGTGCCAGTGGTCTGGGAGCAAAGCTTCAACCTGATTCGAGAGCTGCCGAAGATCGCCCAGGCCTGGGACCAACTCATGGTGCAGGCGCAGGAATTCGCTCCAGCCTTTATTGAGCCTCAGCAGGTCAGGGCCTTTAGCGAAAACATCACCAACCGCCTGCTCAGCGTAGGTGAAACCCTTGTTGCGCAGTCACTAACCTCGTTAGTGAATGCATTTACCTTATTGATTTACCTGGTTATTGTGCCACTGCTTATCTTCTTTATGTTGAAAGATAAGAACACCTTAGTTGGCCACTTTAACCGCATTTTGCCAAAACAACGGCGGATGATTTCTCAGGTCGGTGTCGAAATGAACCTGCAGATCCGTAATTATATTCGCGGCAAAGCCATTGAAATTTTGATTGTCGGTATTGTTACGTACGTGGTTTTTACCCTGTTCGATCTACGTTATGCGGCCCTGCTGGCAACACTGGTAGGCTTCTCGGTATTGATTCCCTATATTGGCGCGGCGGTGGTGACCTTGCCGGTGGCGCTGGTTGGCCTGTTTCAGTTTGGTGTATCGGCAACACTGTTCTGGGTGATTATGGCCTACCTCATTATTCAGGCTTTAGATGGCAACGTGCTGGTGCCACTTTTATTCTCTGAAGCCGTTAGTTTGCATCCTATTTATATTATTGGTGCGGTGCTGATATTTGGGGCAGTTTGGGGATTCTGGGGCGTATTTTTCGCCATACCTTTAGCCAGTTTGGTGAAGGCCGTGATCACCGCATTCTCCGAGCAACGGCGTTTGCAGGAAGAAGCAGAGGGGGCTGAGCCCTAAGTTAAAAGCTGCGTGGGCGAGCTTAGTATGTAGATGATTCCAGATAAAAGCCGTGGTATTCTCAGTTTGTTTACAATCAGGTAACATATTCGAAACCATTGGTGTTTAACTGTCGTTATAATAATAAATTGAAGGCATCGCTATGAAAAAACTTGCCCTTGCTATCGCCTGCAGTGCGTTAGCCCCCTTAGCAGTTTTGGCTGATAACAAGCCGACCCTGCAAGATTACGCGCGTCACGCGCAGTTTATTGATATCAAAATCTCCCCTGAAGGAAATTATCTGGCAGCCACTAGCCGTGGCGAAGACGGTAATGTGCGCCTGACGGTGTTAGATATTGAGAACCGCGCGCCGTTATCGGCAGCAGAAGGGCATGGCGACCAATCGATTAATACCTTTCACTGGGCCAATAACGAACGCTTAATCATGACCCTTGCTCGAGAAGTAGGCTCGCTGGAAACACCTGTGGCTACAGGTGAGATTCTTGCAATGCATGCCAATGGAAGTCGCCGGGAAATTCTTACCGGCCCACGTTCGCGGGACGGCGAGTATGTCTTTGCCAGTGTCGTTGACTGGTTGCCAGACGAGCCAGATAGCGTGCTTATTTACCAGCAGCCGTTTACCCAGCAAGAACCTTTTCTCGACTTATACCGGATGCACGTAAATAGCGGTCGCAAACGCAGTGAGGGTCGGATTCCGTTGCGCGCCTCCCGCGAAGGTGGGGTTCAGGTGATCACCGATCAAACTGGTACACCGCGTGTTGCTATGGGAATTGACCCCAATGACAACTCCAAGCGCACCATGATGCTGCGTGACGGCAATAGTTGGCGCGTGCACTCCACGGTGGGTGAAACTGAAACAGGCTTTACCCCGCTCGCATTCACTGCAGACCCGAACCTGTTAATGGGCTTTAGTCGCACTGAAACCGACACCACGGCCATCGCACTCTATGATTTAGAGGCCGGCGAAGAAGAGATCCTGGCGGTTCACCCGAACACTGATTTAATGCCAATTATGTCGATTAATAAAGGCCGTGCCCATGAAGTGATTGGTGCTGCCTATGAATATGGTGAGTTTGACGCTGTCTTCTTTGGTGGTTTGCAGGATGAAGCTTTTGCTGAAGCTGTGATTAACTTGATGGGGGCATTCCCGCAGCAAAATGTGGGCGTTAACTCGGCCACCTATGACAACAACAAAGTCATTGTGACTACATCATCTGCTAATCATCCGCGAATGTTCTATCTGTTTGATCGCGAAAGTAATCAGCTACAGGAGTTAGCAAACTCGACGCCGTGGATTGATCCCAATACGCTGCCGCAAACTCAGTCGATCACCTATGAAAGCCGTGACGGACTGACAATTCATGCGCTGCTCACGTTACCACGGGACCAGGAAGCCAAAGACTTACCGCTGATTCTTTTACCACACGGCGGTCCGCACGGTGTTCGCGATAGCCTCATGTCGATGGACAGAGATGCTAAAGTGCTGGCGCAACATGGTTACGCGGTATTGCAACCCAACTTCCGCGGCTCGGGCGGTTATGGTCAGGCATTTGAAGAAGCTGGCTATAAACGCTGGGGCAACGAAATGATCGATGATATGACCGATGGGGTGTTGCATCTGATTGATCAGGATATTGCTGATGGCGATCGCGTGTGCACTTATGGTGGCTCCTATGGTGGCTATGCGGCGCTGCAAAGCGTAGTGCGCGAACAGGATTTATATAAGTGTGCGATTGGTTTTGTCGGCGTTTATGATCTTGATGTGATGTTTGAAGAGGGTGATATTCCAGAGCGGGAATCGGGCCTTCGCTACCTGCATCGCGTTCTTCCTGAAGCAGGCGAAGCGCGAAATGCACAGTCACCAGCACACAACGCTGACAAAATTAACGTGCCAGTGTTTTTGATTCATGGTGCCGAAGACGTAAGGGTTCCGCTGATCCAGTCCGAACGTTTACGCGACGCAATGGCTGAGCATGGCAAGGAAGTTGAATGGATGGTTAAAGAACGTGAAGGCCACGGCTTTTATAATCCGGAAAACAACGTTGAGCGCTGGCAGCACATGCTTGCCTTCCTTGACCGCCATATTGGTCAGGCAGCCAGCGAATAAATCGCTTTGGCTTCAAGATAAAAAAATGCGCTCATGGTGAGCGCATTTTTTGTTTTACATTTAGGTTTCTATCACTCAAAACAATGGCTATGCCAATCAGCCACTAGTTATCTTCGGTAATGGTAAAGACAAACTCCACATCAACTTCGTCGCTATCTTCGGGCGCTTGCAGGGCAACTGAAGACTGTTGGCCAAGCACAGCCTGCACTGACGGCTGCATCAAGGTCTCCCAGCTCTCGTCCCGCTGCTTCTCAATCAAAAAGCGCGCATCCACCAGGTTGTTACCCGCACTTTGAATGCTGTACGTGAGGCGAACCGTGTAATCACTTGACTGCATAATGACGTAAGACTCGCTGCCTTCCTGTGTGCGGTCGTCAGGCTGCGCAATGCGCTGCCCGTCCAGGCTAATGGTCCCTGTCAATCGATAACTGTCAGCGGCCTGTGCCGCCGTTGGGGCTAACACACTGGCCAAGGCAACAATACTGGCCAGCCACATACCGGCAATGACACCCTTGGCTTTGCCCTGAATAGGTTGCGGTTGGTAATACCCAGGCGTGTTTACATCAACGTATTTTTGATTCAATTGCTGCACGGCATGAACATGCATTAAATAATGTGAGTTGGATGATGCCATCACAATTATCCATTTTTCCCTATAGGGAT
>JAFIFH010000022.1 GCA_020832105.1 Idiomarina sp. | reverse complement strand
CCGCCGGGCAGACTCTATCAGCTGGAACATCTCTTATGCGGGTTAACGATGAATCAACGTTGTGGGTGGCCGCAGAGTTGCCGGTAAGACACCGGTTGCCCCTGGAAGCGGGGCAGTCTGTTGTTGTTAACGTGAATGGAGAGTTGGTAACCGGAGAGGTGTTGAGCCGAGGTCATTACGTGTCGTCTGTGACCCGAACTGAGCAGATCCTTATTTCTGTAGATAACCGTTCGACTCATTGGCATGCCGGACAATTTGCTGAAGTTCATTTACCGTCAGCTGAACAGCAGGGCGTACTCGTACCTGATGCAGCATTGCACCGTCAGGAGGGTAATCAATGGCGCGTATTCGTGCAAAATGAACAAAATACGTTTAGTTCTGTTGAGGTTGCCGTGTTGGAGAGCCAAGGTGGACTTCATCTTGTCAGTGGTATTGAACCAGGTGCCAGGTTGGTCATGAAAGGTGCATTTTTTATCGCATCTGAACTGGCAAAAGATGGTTTCGATACCCACAACCATTAAGGAGCTGAGCAATGTTTTCTACACTTTTAAGTCGTCTGATTCAGTTCCGCTTAATGGTATTCATCCTGTTGAGTGTTTTTATTGGCGGGGTAATTTTTACTATTCCTCGACTAAATTTAGATGCATTTCCAGATGTAACCAATGTACAGGTGACGGTTAACACTCAGGCTAATGGTCTGGCAGCCGAAGAAGTCGAACAGTTGATTACCTATCCGCTTGAATCATCAATGTACGCTTTAACGGGAGTGACAGAGGTGCGTTCGTTATCCCGCACTGGTTTGTCGGTGGTAACTGTTGTTTTTGCAGACGGTACTGATATTTATTTTGCCCGCCAGCAAGTATTTGAAAAGCTTAGTGAAGCACGCGAGATGATTCCTGAACAGCTTGGAATACCTGAAATGGGGCCTAATACGTCCGGCCTTGGTGAGGTATTCCAATACACATTGCGCTCAGATAACCCGGCGTATGATGCGGCTGCTTTACGCACATTGAATGATTTTCTGGTCAAGTTACTGTTGATGCCCGTGGATGGAGTCACTGAAATCTTGTCCTTCGGTGGGCCAGTTCTGCAGTACCAGGTGCAAATTGATCCCGTACGCCTTCTAGAATATGACCTGACTATGGAGCAGGTCTTTAGCACATTGGCCGATAATAACCTGAATGCTGGTGGCTGGTTTATGCCTCAGGGTGATAATCAGTTAGTCGTTCGTGGTGCAGGTATGCTGCCGGCGGGTGATGCTGGGCTGGAGGCTATTCGTCAACTACCAATTATACAACGTCAGGGAATTCCGGTGCGAATTGGCGATGTTGCATCGGTAGGTTTTGGCCATGAAATCCGAGTGGGTGCAGTCACAATGACTGAAAAAAATGAGTCAGGTGAGACCGAGGCTCTGGGCGAAGTGGTTGCTGGCATTATTTTGCAGCGGACAGGTGCGAATACAAAGGCTGTTATCGATGGTATTGAAGCGCGTTTAGATAGTATCAATAGCGCCCTCCCTGAGGGCGTATACCTTGAAGCGTACTATGATCAGTCGCACTTGATTGAAAGAGCGGTAACTACAATCAGGGATGCTGTTTTTTTTGCGTTTGTGCTGATTGTCTTGGTTTTGCTTGGATTTTTAAGAAACATCCGCGCTTCAGTGTTAGTGCTTTTATCGATCCCGTTGTCAATAGGGATTGCGCTGCTTTTTATGCATCAGTGGGGAATTTCAGCCAACCTGATGTCGTTGGGCGGATTAGCTATTGCAACAGGCTTGATGATTGATCCGTCGGTCGTGATGGTCGAGCGGATTTTTCAACGACTTACAGCATCGCAAAGTACCCGGCCCATGACAGTGACTGAGCATATTATTGAAGCGGGTCAGGAGGTTGCCCGGCCAGTTATGTTTGCAACGTTGATTATTATGACTGTGTTTGTTCCTTTATTTTTTCTTGAAGGGGTGGAAAGTAAGTTATTTCAGCCTATGGCGGTCAGCGTCATTTTAGGTTTGGCAGGCTCCTTAATAGTTGCATTAGTTATAGTGCCACCGCTTGCATCGTACTTATTCAAAAAAGCGCCTAAACATGTTGAGCCGAAGATATACCATATTGTTGAACGCGGCTTTATTCAGGGCCTTACCCTGAGTTTGAAAAAGCCGCTATGGGTAGGGGTGGTTACGCTGGCATTTGTCAGCATAGCAGTGCTGCTTGGTCCACGACTGGAAACAGAGTTTGCCCCGGAACTGGAAGAAGGAACAATTAATATGCGGGTTACTCTGGCACCGTCGGCAAATCTGGATACTTCCATTCGTGTAGCACAGCAACTGGAAGGCATGCTGATGGACTTCCCGGAAGTGACCTACGCGTTGTCGCGTATAGGCGCCCCTGAGTTGGGTGGAGATCCTGAGCCTATTAATAATATCGAAATGTACATCGGTTTAACCGATATGGCGGCGTGGCAGACCGCAGCCACCCGCGAAGAACTGCAAAGTAAAATGAATGAAGTGCTGGGTGAGCTACCTGGTGTTGTACTCAATTTTTCCCAGCCTATAGCAACACGGGTTGATGAGCTGTTATCCGGGGTTCGGGCGCAATTGGCGATCAAGTTATTTGGCTCTGATTTGGGTGTTCTGGCGGACAAGGGCGAGGAACTACAACGTTTAGTGGATGCTATCCCCGGAACTACCGATGTGGCGCTGGAGCAAATTAGTGGTGAAGAGCAATTAACTATTCGCCCTGATTATACCGCAATGTCCCGTTACGGATTTGATGTTGCAGACTTGATGGCCTGGGTACGTTTAGGTGTGGGTGGAGAAAATGCGGGGCAGATTCTGGATGGTAATGCCCGTCATGATATAAATGTACGACTTCACTCTGACTTTCGTGCCTCACCAGAGTCCATTGCGCGCATTCCGCTAAAAACAGCCAGCGGAGCAATTGTTTTATTGGGAGATATAACTGAAATCACGCGTGAATCGGCAGCTCCGATGATTCGCCGCGAAAACGCCCAGCGCCGAATTGTCATTGAGTCTAATATCAGTGGCCGGGCTATGGGTAGTGTGGTTGCTGATATTCAATCGGCAATTCAGCAGTTTGACTTACCTGCCGGCTATACGATTGAAATAGGCGGACAGTTTGAGAATCAGCAGCGAGCGCAGCAACGGTTAATGGTAGTGGTACCGGTATCTCTGCTGATTATTACGCTATTTCTGTACCTGGCTTTTCGCTCCATTAAACAGGTGGCTTTGGTAGTAACTAATGTGCCTGTGGCCCTTGTCGGCGGGGTTATTGCTCTGTACCTAAGTGGAACATATTTATCAGTGCCGAGCGCTATTGGTTTTATAACTGTTTTTGGTGTAGCAATGCTAAATGGCGTGGTATTACTAGATGCGATTAATGGCTTACGGCATCGTGGAATGTCAGTGCAGGACGCTGTGCTACAAGGCACAGCAACCCGTTTACAGCCTGTCTTGATTACCGCCATAACCTCAATACTTGCGTTAGTGCCTATTTTATTGTCGCAGGGAATTGGCAGTGAAATTCATAAACCGTTGGCAACTGTAGTTCTGGGAGGACTAATCACTTCAACAGTACTGACCCTGTTTGTTATTCCGACTTTATATACACTGATATATAAAGAAAAGGGAAACAACAAGGCGTAGCAATTAGTCCGGCCATTAGAAGCGCTGCTTGCAGTGGAGGTATTCAGCATCTTTAAAAAAGGTTTACTTTATAAAAGCTTTTGCAGGTGTCTGTTTTGCATGTCTTTATTGGGTTATCTGATATTATGCTGATGATTACCCGCAGGTGGGTGATTGGCCTACATGGCTGTTTTTTTTGCATGGAGAGTTTCAAATGAAAACTCACAAGATAGCGGTGATGATGCATTGTTACCGGGTGAGCAACCAAGTATTGATGGCGAAGAGCTCGCCCCACTGTTTGACGAAGCCGTGGCATTTGTGACCGAGACGCGTCGTGTTTCGGTATCAAGTGTGCAGCGTAAATTCCGCATTGGTTACAACCGCGCAGCACGTGTGGTAGAACAAATGGAAACGGCTGGTGTCGTAAGTAACGCAGGGCATAACGGTTCGCGCGATGTCCTTGCACCGCCACCGCCACGCGACTGATGTTGAGGCAGTGTCAGCAGACTAATAGTAGGAATATACATGACCATGAAGTATGGATTGAGCCAGATGGTTGCGACAGCGGTCGCAGGGGTCGCGTTGTTGACCGCAGCCCCTTTCGTTTATGCGCAAGATGCGTACGAGCAGTGGCGTGAGCTGATTGCTGAATTTGAACAAACTGACCTCAGTCAGAAAGACTTCTGTGAGCCGCGAGGCATCAACCCAGCGTATTTTAGTCAGCGTCGATTAGAGTTGCAGCGCGAAGCTGAAGATAACGACACTGGTTTTGCGCTGGCGGTCTCGCAGCCGGCAACCTCGCAGCAAACGCTGCAACTTTGTATTGGTCAAGCTAAGTTGGTATTGCCATTGTCGGTTTCCCCACGCTGGGTCGCTCAATTGGTTAAAGAGCTCAGCGCATGAAAATGTTCGTTGAGCCGCCGGCCATCTATTTGCACAAAGCGCCGGTCGACTTTCGTAAAAGCATTAATGGTTTAAGCGCCATTGTTGAGAGCGAAATGGCGCTCTCGCCATTCAGTGGTGCGCTGTTTATCTTTTGCAATCGTCAGCGCTATAAACCCAAGGTCTTGTACTGGGACAAAACAGGCTTTTGCCTGTGGTACAAGCGCCTGGAAAAGGCGAAGTTCAAATGGCCACGTAAGATGCCCGGCAGCACCATCACGCTCACTGAACAACAGTGGAGCTGGCTCTTAGATGGTCTTGATATTACCTTGATGAAAGGCCATCAACCGCTGCATTTTAGTTCGGTGACCTGATCGTAGTTGCCCATATAGGGATCAAGCATAACAGCCAATTATCGATCACCAATCGGTATAAGAAAGCCTTTATCAGTAGCGGTTTAGCACCTCGTGTTGCGGTATAATAGCCGCATGAAAAAGCTTGATACCAATACACTTCCAGATGACGTTGAAGCCCTCAAGGCAATGCTGCTTGAGCAGCAGGCTGAGACGGCTCGCTTGCAGCAAGAAGGCGAGCGCTGGAAGCGTGATTTTTATCAGCTATTGGAAAAATGGCAATTAGAGCTGAAGAAACGCTTTGCTGCCAGTGCTGAAGGCTTGCCTGGTCAGGGCGACCTGTTCAACGAAATCGAAGACATCCTCAAACCTGACGAGGAAGAGGTCGCTGTAGAGCAGCACATTGCTTACACGCGCAAGTTGCCGCGCCGCGCACGATTAGATGCGTCGTTGCCACGCCAAGAAATCGTTCACGATATCAGCGATGATGAGAAAACCTGCGAGTGCTGTGGCACCGACATGCATCGCATGGGCGAGGATGTCAGCGAGAAGCTCGACTTTATTCCAGCCAAGGTGCAGGTGATTCGCCATGTACGCCCAAAATACAGCTGCCGCACCTGTGAGCAGCAAGGCACCGAAAGTAACATCAAGCAGGCGCCCGTGCCGCCAAGCATGCTGCCCAAGAGCATTGCCACCCCGAGCTTGTTGGCGCAAATCATCACGGCCAAATTCCAGTATGGTTTACCGCTGTACCGCCAGGAAACCATGTTCAAGCAGTTCGGTGCGGACATCAGTCGCCAGACCATGAGCCGTTGGTTGGTGGCCGTCAGCCAAAAGCTTGAGCCGCTGTACCAGCGCATGCACGATATCTTAGTGCAACAGCCGGTATTATGGGCGGATGAGACGACTCTTAAGGTTATCCAGTCGGAAAAAAGTAAATCCTACATGTGGGTGTATGGGTGTGGCGGCGATAAACCGCCGCCGGATGATGCATCACCACCACCAAACATCGTACTCTATGACTACCAAGATGGTCGCGGCGGCACACACCCGAAAGACTTCCTGAAAGTCTACCGCGGCCCCTTGCAGGTGGATGGCTATCAAGGCTATGAGCAAACTGAAGCCAAGCTTGCTGGTTGCTGGGCGCATGCCAGACGTAAGTTCGTGGATGCCAAAACCGTGCAAGGAAAAAAGAAAACCGGCCGCGCCGATGTCGCGATTAAGTATATCCAAAAGCTGTACCGCGTTGAGCGCCTGATGGCCAATAAGTCAGCGGATGAGCGCTTACACGCACGACAAACCGAATCGACAAAGGTGATGAATAGCTTCAAAGAATGGATTGATACTCAGCTCACCCAAGTGCCACCGACCAGTGTGCTCGGCAAGGCCGTGCAATACACCCTAAACCAGTGGTCAAAATTGCAAGTGTACTTAACCGATGGGCGCATCAACATCGACAACAACCGCGCCGAGCGCGCCATCAAACCGTTCGTGATAGACCGCAAAGCCTGGCTGTTCGCTAATACGCATGGTGGCGCGGATGCCAGTGCGGTGCTCTACAGCCTAGTGGAAACCGCTAAAGCAAACAGCCTGCAACCGATCGACTACCTGATGAGCCTGTTCGAGCAATGGCCGCTTATTAAAGACAACGACGACATCGACCACTTGCTGCCTTGGAATATTGAGCTCACACGCTAGCGTCAATTGTCTTGACCGGTTGTAAGGCCAGCAGATCTGAACGAGCAAATGATTATGGTCAATGTGTGCTAGGCGTTACGCTTACGCATAAGTTTTCTTGGTGTGGCTCACGAAGAGAGCAGGGTAGAGGACACTCTTCGAACCCTTCGCGATATTCTGTCTTTTTTTCTCGGGTGTTCGTGTCAGCTTTGGGCGTTTCGACGGTACAGCGATTTTGAGATGACTGTGCGCCCAAGGCTAGTAGGTAAGCGGCCCTACGGTTCATTATTAACTTCGTCGATAATGCTCAGAGCTGATATCTTAAACACGCACGAAGTAGTTACTGCTAACTGTCCGGATTGCGGTGACGTTGTTTACAATAATGATTTGTATTGCCCTAACTGTGGTTCGGTTATTAATTAGTCTCGAACTGATGAATTGATGTACGTTTCCCCCCTTGACCACAAGTCCCTTTTTACTCTGGTAGGAGGCCTTGTTGATCAAATCAGTACCGAGGGTAAAATTGCCCCTTTCCCACCTGGGGTTAACGCACCATTTCGCTCACGGGCATGCCAAGGCGGGTTAATTTATTAAGTACGGCGACCCGTACATAACCCTCTCCGACCTGCGCGTTGTAGCTATGGTAACGCAACCGCTCGCCGGTCAGGCTTTTGAACCGCCACATCGCGGTTTCCGCTAATGAACGCTGGTGGTAACCGGTATCATGCTTCCATTGCGCTAACTGGCCTTGCTTCAAGGCTTTAACTGCGTCGTTTCGCGGGTGGTCTCCACGCCAGTATCTAGCGTTGCTGCGCGGCGGTATACATGGTATTGCGTTTTTACGGGCTATTTCCCGGTAACATTCTTTGGTGTCGTAGGCTCCGTCGCCGGTTACCTTGCCTACTTTTCGGCGGCCCATTTTCTTTAGCATCGTCGGGAGAACTTCGTTGTCTCCGACATTAACCAGAGAGACTTCTTCACACACGACTTGTTGGCTTTCGACGTCTACGCCTAGGTGGAGTTTATGCCAAGTACGACGCTTTTCCTGGCCATGCTTGCGCACTTTCCATTCGCCTTCACCGAATACTTTTAGTCCGGTCGCATCAAACACCACGTGTGCTACAGGACCTGACGGGCGTGGTATTTTCACCTTCACCGTGCGAGCCCGTTTGCTGACACTGCTGTAATCAGGGCTTTTTAGCGGCACATTCAGCAAATTAAACAAGGAGTTTAAGAAACCTTCGGTACTGCGCAAGCTGAGTTTATACACAGCCTGAAGCATCATGAACGTGACGATAGCTTGGTCGCTGTATGTCAGGTCTCTGCCACGTTTGCCGTTTGGTGTATCATGCCACCACTGAGCGATAGCTTTCTCGTCCAGCCAGAACGTCACTGAGCCTCGTTGTTTAAGGGCTTTGTTGTATTCAGACCAGTTTTTAACTCGGTATTTTGCTTTGCTCATTGCGGTGTCTAGTATCAGCGTGGTTTGGCGATCTGATCAACGCTAACTGAGAAAGTTCCGCTATTTGTTCAACAAGGCCCTGGTAGGAGGTTGAGTAGGCAGCATATGGTTCAGCATCATTAGTTCTTCAAAATCTCCGAAAAAATTTATTCTGGCAAGGCCCCACGCTAGCAGATTAGTTGTCGCTCTATATCGATCAGTCGCCCTAACACTCGCTTGACATTAAACTTTTTCAAATAAAAAACAAAATAAAAACAGTCACTTGGAATCGTCCGAAATTAGAGCCCATAAAAAAGGGTGTTCTAACTTTTGGACTTTAACCGACCTCAATGCACTCTATTCACCATGAATTTTGCCGGTATTCCTGATTAGCACCCCAAATTCGATACCTAAACGAGGTAAGGTCCGCTAATTTTTCCTGCAAAATACCCGCATGTGTTTTTTAGAGGGCTAAATAGTATGCGAATGGGCGCAGCAAAAATACCATTTGAAAAAATTGAAATTGCCGAAGAGGCTCACCGACCGTGGAAAATCTTCAGAGAGCTTTTTACTGAGCCACCTGTATTTTTACAACAAATCAACAGACACCACTTTGAAATCTTCACTGCGCAAAACCGCTGTGTTGTTGAGAAAATTTCAGTGCCTGCAACTAAAACAAGTATGAAAAACAAAAAGAGCGCTAAAAGCAAGCCGACTGAGCAGATTGAAGACTCGCTGAGCCCAGAAAAAGAGGGTAAAGAAGCTGAAGAGCATAAGTACCTTCTACTGGCCGGGTTTATGCCATTCAAGCTTAGTCTGATGTTTGCAAGGACACATATTGATGTTTTGATTGTCCGCGAAAACATGCTGAAAGAACAAAAACAACTCTTTATATGGTTCGACTTGTTTTACACACTTCAATGGCTACCGCACTCTAAGTTGTCCCAGGCGTTTGCCCTAGTAAAGCAGTACTGTCCAGGCGAAGTCGCTCATGAATTCATGCGTGGCAAAGTTACGCAGGAGCGCTTTTGCAAGCAATTTGGCTTCGCCCGGAGCACCTTAAATAACTCTCGTAGCGAGAACGAACAAGAGAGCAAAAGAACTAAAATCAGCAAACCAAGTACAAAAGATATTCTGGCAGTAAGTCAGGCTTGCTTGGAGTTACCTATCAATGGCAAGTAATAAGCGACTTACACAACACCAAGTAGGACTAATTTTAAAACGCCTTGGGCTTTATGAGTTGCAGTCGGACAGAGACTCACAGCTACTCCTTTCATACTTGACTACGTTATATTTCGATTATCGGCACACGCTAGGCGAACTGCAGGAACATCATAGTGAAGTCGTATCGCGAATAGACCTATTTTTTAGCCAGCAACGCCGGGCATTTCCGCGTGCTGTTGACGAGCAAATGGTAGTGACCCTTGCTGAACGCTTAAACAGAAAGCTGCAGAGAGCCCCATTACCAGCTTTGCTCACCACAGATAATAAAACAAAGTTTTTATCGAATACTGATTGGCAAAAGTTCAAGCTTTGGACAGTGTACGCATCCATGACGCTACTGATGATCAAGTTCAGGTATGTTGACGTCAACGGTAAGTCTACGTTGATGCCTGCGGTTGCCTCAGGCCTTCAAAAGGTTCGCTTGGCGCAGACGTCTGACAATCATTACCTGACATTCGAATATTTGGTAATTTCACCGTCACTAAGTGAGTTTTGTCAGGGGTGGAATTCAAATATTGAGTTTTTAACCAAAACAATGAATATGATGCAGGTTGAATTCAACCAATCTGAGGCTAAAAACCGCTATAAAGACTTAAAAAATTTGTTTAGTAAGTTTTGGAAAGCATCGCCATCGATACCTACAGAAAGCTTTTCCAAGATATCCCGCGTTAGGCTTCATCATACGAATGTGTCTATGGGACCTGACGCAGTCTTTCGTCTATCGCGAGTGCCCGATCGCACACGCAAAGGTTTGATAGAAGGGGAGGAAAACACGGTAGATAGGGCTGAAGTTGATGAATATTTCTCGATCGAAAAGAGCGCATCTTCACAGTTGAACCGCCAGCGGCTACTAGAAAACAAACAGTCTGCAGCAATTACCAACAGTATTATCAAGCGAGAAAATGGCCTTACCGCACATACTAACACCCTAGATTTTGAGCACGTGATTGCGCTAGTGAATTATTTCGACTTGAGTCAGTTAGCTCAGAGCTCTTATGAATATGGATTTAAAAGATGCCAGTCGGTCAATGAACTAACGGAAGTTGATGCTTCAGATGAGGTTCTTAAAGAATCAGATTTTTGGATCTTAATGACGCTCTTAACAGGACAGCTACCAGTAACGATCTCAAGAGCGTTGGAGACGAATAAAGGCATCGAGCTTGATGATCTAAAGCTCGATGTATCTACCGCCGTTAGACTCTCGCTCCGGTATACGATTACAAGACGACCCCACTCGCATAAAGTCGCTGCTAAAAACAGATTGGTGGAGCACATATCTAATTCGTTAACGCTTGAGTTTCCTGCTTCCTTTGGGCGGTACATTGAAGCTAAATTTGTTCCAGCTCAGAGATATCAATCATGTTACAAGTTTGTAAGTGAAGGCCAGATACAGAATCGACTTGATGAACATTGCCGAAATTTACAGATTCGGCGAATCACTTTGCGACAGCTTTCGAAATTTATGTTCATGTTTCTGGTACGTCGTTGGCCAGAGCGCAGCCAGGCTGCAGCGATTACTGGCATGCAGGCATCAGAGTGGACACCGCTTTATTACGTCACCTTAGACGCTGCGAAATTACAGAAGAAGCACTCGCAATTTTGCAAAAGTATATTGCGTAGAGCAGAACAATATCAATTAGCGAGAGAGTTTGAGCAGCTGAGTAAGTCAAACTCCTTCGATGTTCGAGCGAAACAACATTACGGCTCAACACTGTTGATGAAGCCTTTAGTGCTGAGTGCCTTTCTTAAAATACACTCCAACCATGTTAGGCAAATGGCAGCCAACGTCAATCATAGCGCTGACACATTAATTTATTTATTCAACGCCTATACGGTGTACGTAGCAATAACACTTAAGCTTCAAACGGGTATCAGACCAATCAACGGTTTATTAGAAACCATTCACCAAATCGATTTTGCCAATGCAGAAATATACCTTCAGGACAAGCAACGAAGGGATGCTGCATCCAGATACTTGCCTTTGAGCGAGATGTTGATGGATCAGCTTGGAGCGTATCTGCAATTCTTGAAGCAAACTAGTCGAGAGTTTAAAAAGCTCGGATATTCAGAGTTTTGTAGAGAGTTAGAGCTAGTCCTGACAGGCAGGAGACAGGTTTTTAACTTTATTGAGTACAGAAAACACAGGGGAAACACATTCCGTGAGCTAGTGTCTCTGTCTCCTGAAACACTTCATCGTTACCTATCAGGGTATTTCCCTGTGCCATTGAATTTCAATCGGCACATTTTACGAACTTGGTTCAGCCAAAGCGGCGAGTCTGCTCAATTGATTGACGATGCATTTGGTCACGACATTGAAGGTCAGATGCGCCTCGGTAAGTTTTCATCGCACCGTCAAATTCAGTCTAAAAAGTTAGCAGGTTTGCTGGACAAATTTGCTTCTGCAATTTCCTTGACCCCGCTGAGGATTAAGTTGCCCAACAGTTTTCAAGTAGATGATGATTTCGTATTTACTACTTTTCGGGACGCTGCTTCATATCGAACGTATACCGAAAAAACAGGCTTAGATAGAAAGAAAGCCGACGACAGGTCAAGAAAGAACGTTGCAAAAAAATTAGTTGATAGATACATCGAGCGTCACTTCCCAGAACTACGCAAACACACCCAAGGCACTGATTTAACTCAAAAGCTCAACGACATGTCTAGCTTTCTCAAAGCAAAGACGAAGAGTCTGGCTGATTACGACGCATCAATACGTTATCTAGCCAGAATAATCGATAATAGAAATCAAAAAGGCGATACCAAACTTGACTTGCCGGCAGTACCTGCACGGGTAAAACGAGAAGTCCCGATAAGGACGTTGACTTGGCCCACAGTCAACTCTTTTGCCAAATGGCTATACCTAAAACTCGAAGCGAAGACAGCTGCATATGAGCACACTATGTCCGCACAGGAGGTGAGAGCGTCTTTAGTTCTTATCAGCATTTTGTATTGCGGTGAGCATGACTCTGAAAATTTGTTATTTTTATTAAACGTCAAGCAGCCTGCAATCTTCGCATGTGAAATAGCTGGTGAACGCCATTATTACATTGAGTACGTCGAGAAAAACACGCGTTTTACAAACGATTTCAGCGCAGAGCAAGCTTGTCGCACACGGCGATTATTCTTAAAGCCCTTGCAGCTGCTAATCATCGCCAAAATTGCAGGTGATAAGGCAGAATGCGAAAGGTTAGACTTAAGAAATGTTCTGCCAACCCTTCAAAAGGGTAGTGCCTTTAAGCCATTTCAAACGTTGTTAAGCGCTTTAACTATTGAACCTCTGGCTCGGTGTAGTATCGATACATCGAGGCATAACGTACCAAAATGGTCAGTCGCCTTATCTCATGTTGCTAACGGCACAATACGCAGTTTCGATATGACCTCCGAACATTTCAGGTATTTTATTAATCCTTGTTTCAACGCGGTCAGCGATGAAGCGGTACCAACCGTGGGCTCTATTGATATCGTACGCACTGACGAAGTTTCTAATCGCGCCGAACAGAAGAAGTCTTTAGGTGGTTATGCGCAAAAATTTTATCAGGCCGTAACTCGTGCTTTAAGGTACAATAGTAAGGCGAGCGCTATCAATAATTTAGAGGGTTTGCGGGCGAGTTATAACGACTTTGACTCGTCAAGGCTTCTGCTGGACTGGTTGATTTCTCTACTCGATTTCAAAAAAAATGCGGTTTCAACAGCACGCCGATATCATTCAGCGGTAAGTCTGGCTTGGTTATGTGTAACCTATGAAATTGAAAATATCGTTCAGCTCAGCGAGGACGAGTATTTTGAGCTTTATGAGGCTGTTTTGGAAGTCGCTCACCCGGGTGAATACAGTAGTGAGGCAGGTCAAGATGAAGAGGTGGTTGATTTCGATACTGATAAACCAAGGAAAGGGAAGCAAAATAAGCAAACAAATCAGGCCAAAGATGGCTTAGCCTATACTACGGCGCGAGTTAAGCAGTTTCATCAGTTTTTGGTTGAATGTCACGGCGCACCATTATTAACACAGTCCATTGGCGTCTCTACAAGCCTAAGAGAGCGTATTCGCGCCGGATACATACCGTACCAGTTGTATTGTGCAGTTTTGTCAAATATAAACAGGACTAGATGCCTCGATTACGACATCAAGCAAGCGTTATACTTTATAACGATATTTGCTTATCGAACAGGCTTACGGGCTTCCGAAATTACCAGCCGACGCATGAAAGACGTTTTAACCACTGGCGGTGAGTGCTTTTTATATGTAGCTCAGAACCAGTATTCGATTGTGAAGACCTATTCTTCGCGGCGAAAAATAGATCTTGGGGCTCTTTTAAGTGAGTCGGAACTTCAGGACTTTAAAAAATGGTTAAGAAAGCGTCGAGAAATAAAATGGGTAAACAGTGATTTGCTATTTTGCTCTTTGGATAATCCAAAAGAAACGCTCACCGCAAATGTGCTTTCACAATCAATCACTGCCTGGCTTCGTCTGATTAGCGGCCGAAGGGGATTTACTTTTCACGATTTTCGCCACACTGCATTGTCCAACCTTCAGGTCATCCTGGAGCAAGACGATAAACTTGCCCTCGAAATAACTAAGTTACCACTCGTCCAGTTAGAGCAGATACGAAAGAAGGTTCTTGGGCAGGAAAGTGTCGCCTTCGACAGCTACTATGCATTAGCCACCGTTGCGGGCCACAGCTCCCCGTCAACGACTTTCCATAGCTACCTACATTTCTCAACGCTACTTTCGCACCGAATAATTTCAAGCGAAAAGACGACATTTAGTCGCTTTCTAGTTTCGCTAACCGGCGCAGCTACATCGAAGCAAATCGCTAGAATGTGCGCGAAACCAGCTTCCCAAGCTCGCACTAGGCTTAGAAACAATTTAAATTTCGCGACCACAGCGGCGATACATAGTTTCGTGGAAAAGCATTACGGGCAGTGTTTAAAGACCCCAGAGCCACTTTCAATGCAAAGTCTGCCAGTTGCTTTTATAAGCACTTTGAAAGTTCAGCCAAGCCTTACGGAGGTGATAAAAATACTAGAAAGTTACGTTGTCGAGTTTCGTATGCTGGATGGCGCAAATGCACGGGAGATTGCCGCTAAAAAAGTGGCTGACAAATTTGATATCGATATAAACCACCTTAATGTGTATCGCGTTAAGGCAAGACAGGTCCTCGAAAATAAAACCAAGTTTCAGAACTTTCGAGCCATATCAAAGAGTGACAAGGATAATGATCAATTTCTTCCAAGGCCGCCGCAAACACCGGCAGAACGCAAGCTCGCGAGAAAGGTAATACAGCAGCTAGTTGAGCATGTGACCCAGGGGCACTTTGATTGGTTTGAATCCTTAAGTCAGTATGTTTTTGTAAATATTTACGCAAGTGAGCCTGGGGTCCGCGTAAAAAAGTTAAGCATCGCTGAGTGGTTTGTAGCCGAACTCAAACCGTTTATCAGCCTTCGTCGTTGGTACCTTTACATTGTGTGCTCGCAAAAGAATGAGGCATCCGTGATGGAGTTGCTAGAGGACAGCCATCCTTTACCCAGCAAAAACACCCAGTATAAAATTAATCCTAAAGGTAGCACAGAGATATACCTGCGTTTGATGTCTCCAAAGAGCAATGATGCTCGAAAACGAGGCGCTGATTTCATTGCATCATCGTTAATTAAGTATGTCTTTGTAATGACTGAAATTATTCTCGGTGGTGAGCTTTACATTCAGCATGAAAATGCGCGGGAAACGCAGCTCGATGATTAGCTTTAGCACAAATGAACAGATTGGCTCTTGAGTTGAGTCGAGCGCGCTGGCGTTGCCAGCGCATTGCAACAGTATGTAATTGGTAGCTTAACTGCTTTAAAAAATTCGACAGTATTCAGCTTGGCCCACTCGTGCAACCTTAGCTGCTTTATTATTTTGAGCTGCAAATGCGATACTTTCGTTTGCGAACTCGGAGCTTATCTTGTCAGCAGCTCGCACTACATGTGCAATAGAGAGCTTTGCTGGTTGGCCGTATCTTGCGCCTGGTGATGAACAGGTCCAAATATGTCGTAACGCCTCAGCATAGGCTGGCTTTACTTTTTCGAGTTCCTCTAACCCGGATGCGCAGATCTCAAGAGTTTGAGCGTTATGATCTGTTAATCGCGCGTTTAATGATAGAGCACCAGTGCCAGTGTAGCTTCGGATCTTACCAATATCATGTAGCAGGCCGGCAACAAGCGCAATTTCTTGTTCCGTGGCAGAGCGATATAGTTTTATGCCATCTATGATGCATGTTACTTCTAACGAATGCTCCAAAAGACCGCCTGGGTATGCGTGATGGTATTTGGTGCTAGCTGGCGCTTGTAGGAATGATTTAAAAACAGTTGCTTGGGTTAGAACATCGGATAAAAATGAGCGTAGGGGGACGTCATTTATGTTTCGAGCTGTGGCAATTAGCTGGTCAAAAACTGCAGGGTTCGGGCAATATAACTTGGGGATAGTAGTGAGTGCTGGAAGCTGCTTCACTTCTTCCTTTTTTGCGTAACGAATTTTTTTAATTAATGCTGTCATTGATGAGACGTGGGCTTGATAGAAACGCACTGTATTGGATCGTTTCGAGTTAAAGCAACGAAGCTCAGCTTCGACATAAACGGTAGCATGGAACGAATTTTGATACGGCGGTATCCATTCAAAAGCCTTGCGCTCTGGCCAAACTATACCGTCGATATCTCCAGTTGCGTCACTTAAACGAATGACGACGAAAGGCTCTCCGTTTTTTGCAGTTTTAAGCAATACTGATGTTATCCGGTATAGCCCACGTAACCGCCCGTGCTTATGACCTTCCTCGATGGTCAATGCGGGTGCGCCATGAAGTATCGGCACGACTTTCGAAACCTCAGGCTTTTGGCGTTGAATAGGGGCCTCACTTGGTACCAAACCAACTAGGTTTTCAACACTTGAATGCGTATTTGTATTCAGCATATTGCTAGTCTCCACTTGAGTTTTTGTTAACGTTTGAAACGTTGTGGCCGAAGTTTTGCTCCAGAATACTCTCTACTAAAGAGCCATCCTGACGTGTTAGGTTGGGTACATAACGTGAATAAACTTTAAAAAGCATTTGTGTGTTAGAGTGGCCTAATTGTCGCGCTACCCATTCCGCGTTCTCACCAGCAGCTAACCAAATTGAAGCGGCTGTATGTCGAGTTTGGTAAGGTTTACGTGCTTTTATGCCTAGGTATTTGAGCGTTGGATACCATACGCGCTGTGTTACATTTCGATGCTGCAGTGGCTTCCCTTCTGGTGAGCAAAAAACAAACTCTGAGACGCCGTGGGTTTGACTTTTTTGAAGCTTAAGAGCCTCAAAGACTGGTTGGTTCATATCAATATGGCGAAAAGAACCGTCGGTTTTAGTATCAACTATCTCGTCTAAAACACGGGACTGTCGAACGAGTATTTGACGGTTTTTGAAGTCAACATTTTCCCAAGTTAGGCCGTCAATTTCGCCCGTTCGCATGCCAGTAAAAAAACGCACAACATAGTAATTTTTAAAGTCAGCCCTGACCCCATTGATAAACCGCTTAATTTCGGACATTGAAAAAGGCTGCACGTCGACACGCTCATTTTTAAGCGGTTTAATATTTACCCAAGGCGAAGTGAATTCATAACGGTCAGAAGCTTCTATGAGTATCATGCGTAGAAAGCTCATCACTTTATTGATTCTGGCATGGGAAAGTGGCTTTCCGTGTCGACCCTTTGCTTTTATGAGCTTGGCTCTAAACTCCATGATCTGTGCTTTTCGTATTTCCGATACGGGAATCTGGCCCAGTTCTGGAATGAGCTTACTATCTAGCGTGTAGCGCACGGTTTGCTGGTAACTTTTGCGCCACTCACCAACTCGCTCTTCGAACCAAAGTTGTGCAAAGCTTTCAAAGGTTGGGGAATCCGCAGCTGCCGCCTCTCGAAGTTTAGCTACAGCGCTTAATTCACGACCGCGCTTAGAGTTCGGAAAATAATCCGAGTAATTGAACGTTCCGAGCGTAATTTCAGCTTGCATACGCTCAACGATTTTAGTGAGCTTCCGTCGGTTGGCGACAGTATCATCGAATATTGTCTGCTCACGACAACGCTTGTTTTGGTATCTGAAGTCGACAACCAGTTTGCCTCTGCGAACATTAATAGATGCCATTTAACCCCCTTAACCAATTGCTTTTTGCATGAGCGATGAGTTTGAGAGCATTTCAGCCTCTACTTTTTCCCAAATGTAGAGAATTTTGCGCCCGCCGAACGGGCGAAGATAGTGAACTCCTTCGATTAAAACAGAGTCATTAAGACAATTGCGGATAGTCCGAGGTTCGTACTTGATCCGAGACGAAAGCTCTTCAGTTGTCAGGTAGGTGTTCTGCATAGTATTATCTCCATTCAACAAATTTGAACTACAAAAGATTATTTTTGTCTGCAGGAGATAATTTAGCACATGAAAAACTTCCTGCAAGCATTTTTTGTCTATAGAAGATAAAAAAGGTCTACTAATGATAAAGTCAAACTTGGCAGTCATGCTCGCGGAGAGAAAAATGAAGATGTCTGATTTATCCAAAGCTACGGGTATCAACAGAGGCACTATTCAGAGGCTTTATCACGATGAAGCAGCTCGAATTGAGCTTGATGTGATGGATAAGTTATGTGGATTCTTTGAGTGCACTCCAGGGGATATTTTTACCTATACCCCGGATTAAACCAGAATGGACAATCTTGCTGCTAATAGTTAGCAGCAAGCAAAGACGAGTAGAGAAAGGGCTAAAAATTAATCTCTTTGAGTAATTCGTAAATTATAAGTGGTTTCAGAGGTCGTAGACACCGGATGGTCACCATTTAGTCACCGCCCAAAAAAGCAATTTAAAAATCTTTAAAAAAATGACAAACAAAAAACCCCGAAGCCAGTGTTAACTAAGCATTCGGGGTTTTTCAGTATTTGGTGCGTCCTAGTAGACTCGAACTACCGACCTCTGCCATGTCAAGGCAGCGCTCTAACCAACTGAGCTAAGGACGCAAAGGCTTCAACAGCGTTGAAGACGGCGTAATGATAGTGAGTTGGCTGCGGCGGTGCAAGCACTTTTTCTATTTGCGAGCACTGTTTGCACAAAAGCTGAGCGTTACGGCAGACTTTGTGCTTTCGACTAAGCTTATGTTTGTTAAGTCAATTGCAAAACCATCAGCGTTTTCAAATAATCAGAGGTATATGCATGGAGCATATTAACGAAGACATGTCAGCGTATATGGCTGAGGTGGTGAAAGAAGAGCAGGCGAAAGATCATGATGGCGAAACTGCTACCTGCATGGACGTGGTCAATAAGTCCGATAAAGAAATGTTTGGCATTTGCGCCGTGGGCATTGACGGCAAAGTGGAGATGGGGGCCTGTGCGGCTGAGAAGTTTCCATTGGAAAGCGTCTCGAAAGCGCTTGGCTTAGCAATGGCCTTAGAGGATGTCGGCCCTGAGTTTTTATTTCAGCGGGTCGCCTGTGAGCCGCGAGGGGATGCGTTCAACTCGGTTGCGGCTATCGAGTTCGGCGAAGAGGGTCTACCATCGAATCCGATGATAAACGCCGGCGCCATTGTGTGTACGGCGCATATCAACGGGCGCAATGGGAATGAGCGCTTTCAGCGGTTGCTGGACTTTATCAGGCGTTTGGCCGACAACGACAAGATTGATTACAACCACGAGATGATGGAAGCGGAGTCCAAAGACACCAATCGGGCGATCTTTTATTACCTGCGCGGCCAGGAATTGCTTGAGGGTAGCGAAGAAGACAAGTTGGTACCCTATTTTAAACAAACCTCCATCGAGATGGATTGTGTCGATTTAGCGCGCATTGCGGCGGTATTCGCGAATGGTGGGCGGGACCTCAAAACCAATGAAGTGCTGATGAGTGAAGAAACCGTGCGCATTGTGCTGACCTTAATGTTTACTACCGGAATGTACGAAGGGTCGGGTCAATATGCGGTTGAAGTTGGCATTCCTTCAAAAAGCGGTATCTCTGGCGCAATAATGGCGGTGGTGCCGGGCCGGATGGGGTTAAGTACCATTGGGCCTGCACTGGATGAGCATGGCACCAGTATCGCGGGTTTGAATATGCTGAAGAAAATCGCCAAACGTTGGCACCTCGGCACGTTTGACGTCAATCACTTTAGCAGAACCCGCTAAAGCACTGGATTTTAACCTCGGCAGGCGCTGATGGTTTGTTCCAGCAACATGACGTGGCGCTGGGTCAAATCATCAACTTGTTCCACATGGCTCCCTTCGGCGATAAGCTCGTCAACATAGGCCCGCCATTGCCCCTGTACACTCATATCCTGCAGCTGCCGCAATACCGGCGTCAGCGCTTGTTGATGGCCAGTCCAACGGGCAAGCATGGGCTGGAGATTGTCGGCGAACTCGCTGCCCAGGTTCTGCTCAGCACCGGGAGGCAATTGGCAGTCGCCGCGGATAACAGCGCTATCGAGCATGTCGTTGACCGCGTCAAGCCATGCCGCAGAGCGCTGCATGGTGCGCCAGTGCCGGGGCAGAAAGTCATTTTGCATCAACACCTGCATATGCGAGTTATAAGGTGCTAAATCAACGGCGTGCCAGCGCCCCTCCAGGGCGGCTTCAAAAGTACCTGCAAAGTACGCCAGTGCCGCATAGGGTTCGTTAAAGTCATTGGCCGGCGTTAGCGGGTGGGTGCGGTTTGCGGCGCGCATGCTGCGGCGAAACTCTTCGCTGCGGGTTAGCACCTGATCAATATACAAAGGTAAAGTAAGTTGCTTCTGCTCAAGGGCTTCGCTGAGTAGCGCGTTGATACGGTCATCGGTAATGGAGTCAATTTGCAGGCACTCTTCAATTGCAAGCATGCTATCGAGCTCATAACGTAATCGTGCTGAGGGGGATTGCGCATGGCCAAGCGCGCTATTACGTTGGGCTACAACTTGGCCGAGTCGGCAGCGTTCAAGACGCAGGCTATCGAGTAAGCCGATACTCAAGCGGTCGATCTCAATACGTAAGTCAGCGCTGCGCGGCATAATGGGCATAGCAGCTGAATCGACCGTATGAACCGGCTCGCCGGTTGCCTCGCTCAGACTGTGCTGGTAGTTCTCCCAGGTGGTATCAAGTTGGTTACTATCACTGCAGGCACTGGCAGAAACTACCAAGGTAGCGATCATGAGTGACTTTTTTAGCGTAGATAAAGCAAGTACACTAAGCGCCGACGTTTTTTGCGCTAGCGTGCACGTTACCCATTTGTATGTTGTTAATTGAGGATATTGCATGTTCACCGGTATTGTTCAAACCCAAGCTGTGATTGATGCGTTAGAAGATAAAAATAGCTCCGCTGATAAATTCCGCCATCTGCGCTTGCGCGTTGAGCCCAGATTTTTACAGAACCTGGAGATCGGTGCGAGCATTGCTATCAATGGCTGTTGTCTCACAGCGACAAATTTTAGCGAAACCCCGGAGCATGGCTACGTCCATTTTGACGTGATTGATGAAACCTTGCGCCTGACTAACCTTGGTACGCTAAAAGTCGCTGATAAGGTCAATTTTGAGCGTTCATTAACGGTGGGCCGGGAATTAGGCGGCCATATTGTATCAGGTCACGTGCATTGTACTGGTAAGGTGACTGAGCGCCGCGATACCGAACATAACTGCAGCATGCGTATTGAAGTGCCGGCGAAATGGATGGAATATATTCTGAGCAAGGGGTTCGTTGCTGTTGATGGTGCCAGCCTGACTGTTGGCGAGGTGGACGATTCGGGCTTTTGGCTGCATTTGATTCCTGAAACCCTATCGGTGACCAGCCTGGGTACGATTCAGGAAGGTGGTATATTGAATATTGAAGCGGATCAGCAAACCATTACCACGGTTGAAACTGTCAAGCGGGTGTTGGCAGCGCGTATGCCGTAGGTCAGGCTGCGCCTGACGTTAACCATCGCTTTGCGTCAGGCGGAGCCTGACCTACGCCTGACACTGCACAATGGTTAACGTCACACGCCCGCCCCGGGATTAAATTGGCACCGGCGTTTAATAATACTGCTCGTCATCCGCATCCACTGTCACGTGCAGCTTACCGTCGCCTACATCGCGATGTAAGCGCACGTGAATATCACCTCCGCAGGCGGTGCATTCGTCCTGATAATCCTGTTCTTCTTCGCTGAGATCGATATCCAGCCGCACATTATGCCCACAATGGGGGCAGCGCAGGGGGGTCTCTTTAACTTGTTCTTCACTCATGGCAAATGCTCTTCATTGTTCGTTTCAATTGAGTGTAGCAAGTCAGCGCACAAACAACAGGGCGATTCCAGCCAATGCCAGCAGGGTTCCCACTAATGCTCGCAAAGACAATGGTTTACCCAGCAACATATTAATCAAAATCATAAAAAGCGGCGCTGTGGCGAGCAGGGTTTGCGCAATGCCTGGGGTAACATGAGCAATAGCGACCTGCTGCAAGCCAATAGCCATAAAGGTGCCAAAGAAGATAGCTACCATCAGCGGCAGCAATCGGGTTTTACGAAGTGCGTCTTTGGTGGTGACTAAAATACGTGGGGCAAAGAGTAAGAGGCCGATAGTTAGGGCCAGAGTGCCGCCCCCGAGGCGCACTAACGCAGCTTGCAACGCATTGATTTCAAAAGCCTGTAATGCATGGAATGCCATTACCAACCCCACCGCCTGACACCAGGCTGCAGCAACTGCGAACGCAAGGCCCGCACGATTCAGTCGTTGTGGTAGCGGCGAGTTCGTCATGCGTTTTTCCGTCAGCACAAAGATCACCCCGGCAATTACCGTAAATGCGGCGATAATCTCCAGTAAGCTTAATGTCTCTTTGAGTACAAACCACGCCAGCACAGCCGCGAATGGCGGTGCCAGATATTCGAGCAAAATGGTATGCCAGGGACCAAGGCGGCGCAGTGCGGAGAAATAACAGGTATCGCCAATAGTGATACCTATCACGCCACTGAGCAGTAATAGCCAGAGCGCCGGCGAGGCCAGGTCCAGGGTAAAGCCAAGGCCGAACATATACAGGCTTAGCAGAAGCAGCGGGCATGCTACCAGCCCCTTAACCAAGTTGAGCTGTGCCGCGCTCAAATGCAGGCTGGAGCGGTTATAAAGTAACGTCGCTAACGCCCAAAAAAGCGCGGCGCTGAGGGCTGCCAATTGACCGAGAAGAAGCGTCATCCAGGTCTAATCCTGTGAGGTAAACATAAAAGGGCGCTCAGGTTAGCATAATTTCACTAAGGTGCAGAGCTCGGAGCAACAGGCTTAGATTGCGCTAAAGCCTTGCTTTCGGTATAGTTTGCGGCGCTTCCGTACAACTTTTTATGTACGCTTAATTATAAATACACGTGGCACTTGGTAGGTGTCACCACTGTGAAAGGAAAGAGCATGCCCGTAATTACACTTCCCGACGGTAGTCAACGTGAATTTGACCGCCCGGTCTCCGTACTCGATATTGCACAAGACATTGGCCCAGGCCTGGCTAAAGCGACCGTTGCAGGGCGCGTGAATGGCACGCCTGTAGACGCCACCGACCTGATTGAAGCGGATGCTAAGGTCGAAATTATCACGCCAAAAAATGATGAAGGCGTGGAAATTATTCGTCACTCTTGTGCGCATTTGCTGGGGCATGCGATTAAGCAGTTATGGCCGGACACCAAAATGGCCATTGGCCCGACTATCGATAATGGTTTTTACTATGATGTCGATATCGACCGTCCACTGAGCCATGACGACCTGCAGGCGATTGAAAAGCGTATGCAGGAGCTGATGAAGACCGAATATGACGTGGTCAAGAAAAAGGTCAGCTGGGCTGAGGCGCGTGAAGTCTTTGTGGCCCGCAACGAACCCTATAAAATTGAAATTCTTGATGAGAACGTGAGCCAGGACGACCGTCCGGGGCTGTATCATCACGAAGAATACATTGACATGTGCCGCGGACCACACGTGCCGAACATGCGTTTTTGTAAGCACTTCAAAATCATGAAGGTGGCAGGCGCTTACTGGCGTGGCAGCTCTGACAACAAGATGTTGCAGCGCATTTACGGCACAGCCTGGGCGGATAAGAAAGCGCTCAAAGCGTATCTGACGCGTTTAGAAGAAGCTGAAAAACGTGATCACCGCAAAATTGGTAAGTCACAGGATTTATTCCACTGGCAGGAAGAAGCACCAGGTATGGTGTTCTGGCACAACAATGGCTGGACTATTTACCTTGAGCTTGAGAAGTTTATCCGTGAAAAAATGCGCGAGTATGATTATGAAGAGGTCAAAGGCCCCTTAATGATGGACCGCGTATTGTGGGAGCGTTCAGGTCACTGGGAGAAATTCTCCGAGCTGATGTTCACCACTCACTCTGAAGCGCGCGATTACGCGATCAAGCCGATGAACTGCCCGGGTCATGTACAAATATTTAATCAGGGTTTGAAGTCTTACCGTGATTTACCGCTGCGTATGGCGGAGTTTGGTTGCTGTCACCGTAATGAACCGTCGGGCGCCTTACACGGCCTGATGCGCGTGCGCGGCTTTACCCAGGACGATGCCCACATTTTCTGTACTGAAGCACAGATCCAGGAAGAAGTGTCAGGCTGTATTCGCATGGTCTACGAAACATATAAAGCATTTGGCTTTGAAAATATCGACGTTAAGCTGTCCACCCGCCCTGAAATGCGTTTGGGTGATGACGCCATGTGGGACCGCTCAGAAGCGGCACTGGCTGAAGCGCTGAAAAGTAACGGTATTGAGTTTGACTATCTGCCAGGTGAGGGGGCTTTTTATGGCCCCAAGATCGAGTTTACTTTGTTCGATTGTCTGGGTCGCCACTGGCAGTGTGGTACAGTTCAGCTAGACTTTGCTTTGCCTGAGCGTTTAGGCGCTACTTATGTAGGTGAAGATAACGAACGGCATGTGCCGGTGATGATTCACCGTGCCATTTTAGGGTCTCTTGAGCGTTTCATGGGGATCTTAATCGAGGAATATGCTGGTTTATTCCCGACCTGGTTGTCACCAACACAGGTGGTGGTGATGAATATCACCGATAAACAGGCGGAATATGCGAATAAAGTGGTCTCAGATCTTAAAAAGCAAGGTTTTAGAGTGACTGCTGACTTGAGAAATGAGAAGATAGGCTTTAAAATTCGTGAGCACACATTACAGCGGGTTCCATACCTCATCGTCGTAGGCGACCAAGAGGTAGAAAATGGCGAATTAGCCGTACGGACGCGTAAAGGTGATGACTTAGGTAAATTCAGTATTGCTGACTTCACCACACACCTGCGCGAAGACGTGGAATCACGCAAACTATAATCTGTTTGGAGGAATACACAATTAAAGGCGGAAAAAGAGGCCAAAAGGTCGATAAAACTCGAATTAATGATGACATCACTGCCGCGGAGATCCGTTTAATCGATCTCGAAGGCGAGCAGGCTGGTATCGTAAGTTTGAACGAAGCACTAGATGCTGCAGCAGAAGCGGGGGTTGACCTCGTCGAAATCAGTCCTAATGCTGAGCCGCCAGTGTGTCGCATAATGGATTACGGCAAGTTTGTTTATGAAAAGAGCAAACAGCAGAAAGAACAGAAGAAGAAGCAAAAACTGATTCAGGTTAAGGAAGTTAAATTCCGACCTGGAACAGATGAAGGCGATTACCAGGTCAAACTGCGCAACCTGCGTCGCTTTCTTGAGGGCGGTGACAAAACTAAAGTCACTATCCGTTTCCGTGGCCGGGAAATGGCACACCAGGAGCTAGGTATTGATCTCCTCGAGCGTATTAAGAAAGACCTCGAAGAGTTTTCAACCTGCGAATCCTTCCCTCGTCGGGCCGAAGGTCGCCAGATGATTATGGTGCTGGCACCTAACAAGTCGTGATTGTGGTCTACAAGTAAATGCAACTTCTGGCAACAGAAGCCGCATTTCACCCTGTCACTTTACTAAATACTGATGACGTCGCAGATAAGCGTATCAGTTAAAAACCAATGCGGAGTTTTAGCAATGCCTAAAATGAAATCTGTAAAGAGCGCTTCTAAGCGTTTCAAGAAAACTGCTTCAGGTGGTTACAAGTGTAAGCAGTCTCACCTGCGTCACATTTTGACTAAGAAGTCGACTAAGCGTAAGCGTCATCTGCGTGCCAAAACTATGGTACACCAGAACGACAAGGCATTAGTTGACCGTATGTTACCGTACGCATAAGTCATAGACGTTAGGAGAGATTAAGCATGGCACGAGTAAAACGTGGTGTCGTCGCGAGAGCGCGTCACAAGAAAATACTGAAGCAAGCGAAAGGTTATTATGGTGCACGTAGTCGTGTTTTCCGTGTAGCTAAACAGGCTGTCACGAAAGCAGGTCAATACGCATACCGTGACCGTCGTGCGAAGAAGCGTACGTTCCGTCAACTATGGATCGTTCGTATCAACGCTGCGGCGCGTCAAAGTGGTTTGTCTTACAGCCGTTTTATCAACGGTCTGAAGAAAGCTTCTATTGAGATCGATCGCAAAATCTTAGCTGACATCGCGGTTCACGATCAGAAAGGCTTTGCCGCTCTGGTTGAGAAAGCAAAAGCAGAACTGGCGTAAGCTAGTCTCTTTCGCGAGTTAAGTAAGATTCAAAAAGGGAGCCGATTGGCTCCCTTTTTTGTGCAATTTGTGCGGGTATTCGGGTATCATAAGCCCACTAATTTTCACGTGAATCAATGCATTGCAATCGCCGTTGGCATGCCTCTCGTTATCCAAAAGGCACCACACGGCTCGATTCGCTGCAGCTATAACCTTGGTTGAGGGAAGTCATGGATTTAAATCAAATATTGACGCAGGCGAAAGCGGCCGCGGCCGCAGCAACAACGCCGGCAGAACTAGACGAAGTCCGCGTCAATTATATGGGCAAAAAAGGCCTGCTAACGGAACAGTTAAAGCAGCTCGGTAAATTATCCCCCGAAGAGCGTCCCCAAGCCGGGCAGCTTATCAACCAGGCTAAACAGGAACTGCAGCAGGTTCTTAATGCACGCAACGACGAGCTGAAAAAAGCCGAGATGGACGCACAGCTAGCGTCTGAGAGCATTGACGTGACCCTAGCCGGGCGCCGTACTCAACGTGGTGGTACCCACCCGGTCACGCGCACTATACAGCGGATTGAAGATTACTTCGGACAGCTTGGTTTTAGTGTCAAAGAAGGTCCTGAGGTAGAAGACGACTTCCATAATTTTGATGCCTTAAATATTCCTGCGCAGCATCCAGCGCGTGCTGATCACGACACATTTTATTTTACCCCAAGCACCATGTTGCGCACGCAAACCTCAGGCGTACAAATTCGTACCATGGAAGCCGAGCAACCGCCGCTGCGGATTATCTCTCCGGGTCGTGTATACCGTAACGACTATGATCAAACCCACACCCCGATGTTTAATCAGGTTGAAGGGTTGATGGTAGACACGGATGTCAGCTTTGCCGAGCTTAAGGGCATTTTGCATGACTTCCTGCATCACTTTTTTGAAGAAGACCTGGAAATTCGTTTCCGCCCGTCGTACTTCCCGTTTACTGAACCTTCGGCAGAAGTCGACGTGCGCCGCGCTGGTGGTGACTGGTTAGAAGTATTAGGTTGCGGCATGGTCCACCCAAATGTATTGAAAGCGGTGGGCATTGATAGCGAAAAGTACACCGGCTTTGCGTTTGGCATGGGCGTCGAGCGCCTGACCATGTTGCGCTATGGCGTGAATGACTTACGTGCATTTTTCGAAAATGATCTTCGTTTCCTCGAGCAGTTTAAATAAGGACTATACCCATGAAATTCAGTGAACAGTGGTTACGCGAGTGGGTAAGCCCAGAATTATCCAGCGATGAACTGGCCGAGCAACTTAGTATGGCCGGTCTTGAAGTTGATGCCGTTGAGCCTGTGGCTGCGGAATTTGATCATGTCGTGGTCGGTGAAGTGGTCGAGTGTGGCCAACACCCGGATGCGGACAAACTGCAGGTGACCAAGGTTGATGTTGGTGGTGATGAGCTACTGGATATCGTGTGTGGCGCATCAAACTGCCGCCTTGGGATCAAGGTTGTGGTTGCAACCGTGGGCGCAACACTCCCTGGTGATTTTAAAATTAAGAAAGCCAAACTGCGCGGACAGCCGTCAAATGGCATGCTGTGTTCAAGCAAAGAGCTTGGTCTTGATGATGACCATGCTGGAATCATCGAGCTGCCAGCAGACGCGCCAGTGGGCCGTGATTACCGCGAGTGGTTGGGTCTTGATGACGTTACCCTGGATGTTGACCTGACGCCAAACCGGGCAGATTGTTTAGGCATTAAAGGCATCGCCCGCGAAGTAGGCGTGCTGAACAATTTGGATGTGACTGAATTTAAAGTCGAAGCAGTGGCCCCCACCATCGACGAGACACGCAACATTACTTTGCAAGCACCTGCCGGCTGCCCGCGTTACTTAGGGCGTGTGGTGCGTGGCATTGATGTCAGCAAACCAACACCATTATGGATGCAGGAACGTTTACGGCGCAGTGGGGTTCGCTCCATTGATGCGGTGGTAGACATTACCAACTACGTACTTTTAGAGCTGGGTCACCCGATGCATGCGTTTGATTTAAATGCGCTGCAGGGCGACGTGCAAGTGCGCATGGCTCGTACAGACGAGACGTTGACCTTGCTTGATGGTCAGCAAGTTACCTTACAGGACGATGTGCTGGTGATTGCTGATGAGCAAAAAGCATTAGCCATGGCGGGTATTTTCGGCGGAGAAGCTAGTGGTGTCACTCAAGCGTCTACTGATATCTTCCTGGAAAGCGCATTCTTTGCCCCTGACGCGATTATGGGCCGCGCACGTCGCTTTGGCTTGCACACAGACGCTTCACATCGCTATGAGCGAGGCGTTGACCCAGAACTGCAACGCACTGCCATGGAGCGTGCTACGGCGCTGCTAGTGGAGATCTGTGGCGGCCAGGCCGGGCCGGTGGTTGAAGCCCTGTCTGCAGAGCACCTGCCTAAGGCTAACAATGTCAGCTTACGCCGTGAGCGCCTGGCGCGGGTATTGGGTATTCAGGTTGCGGATGCTCAGGTGACTGAGTTATTGACGCGTTTAGGATTCGCCGTTGAAACTACAGACGCTGGCTGGTTAGTTGAAGTACCGACGTACCGTTTTGATATCACCATTGAAGAAGACTTAATTGAAGAAGTTGCCAGAGTTTATGGCTACAACAATATTCCTTCAGTAGCACCGCGTGCGGAATTACGGATGACCCGTAAAGAGGAATCACAGCTTAATATCCGTGCTCTACAACAGAGCCTGCAAAGTATGGGTTACCAGGAAGCTATTACCTACAGCTTTGTGGACCCTAAACAGCAAGCTGCACTGTTCCCTGAACAGGCGACTTTGACGTTGCCACATCCGATCTCGGTTGAAATGTCTTCCATGCGCTTAAGTTTATGGCCGGGGCTGTTAAGTGCCGCAGGTTATAATCAAAAGCGTCAGCGTGCGAGCGTGCGTTTATTTGAAACAGGATTACGTTTTACCCCAGACGAACAAGCTGAAAACGGTGTGCGCCAGGAAGCGATGATAGCCGGTGTGGTTGCTGGTAGCGTGCAGGGCGAGCATTGGTCTGATGGTGAGCAGCCGGTGGACTTCTACGACATCAAAGGGCACCTTGAGAACCTGCTTGGCTTAACTGCGCGCCGGGCTGAATTCCGCTTTGTTGCCAGTGAGCATAGTGCTTTACACCCTGGGCAAACAGCGGCCGTTTTCCACGGCGAGACACTGGTGGGTTACGTGGGGGCGGTACATCCGCAGTTCACTAAGTCCTTTGGCCTGAAAGGTAGGGTGTTTGTGTTTGAGCTGCATTTAGACACGCTATTAGCGCGCAAATTACCTTCGGCAGCGAAGGTTTCTCGCTATCCGTCTATTCGTCGTGACCTGGCTGTGCTCGTTGATGAACAGGTCGCTGCAGGCGAAATCCTTGTTGTTATTGATAAATTTGGCGAAAACCGTTTAGTTGACCTAAACTTGTTCGACGTATACCAAGGTGAAAATACGCCAGCAGGCAAGAAGAGCCTGGCGATTTCGATGGTGTTGCAGGACACCGACCGAACCCTTGAAGAGAATGAAGTCAATGAGTTTGTAAATGGCGTGGTTGAACGACTGCAGAGTGAGTTTGACGCGGTATTAAGGGATGGCTAATTATGGCACTGACAAAGGCTGAAATCGCAGAACACTTGTTTGAAAAAGTGGGCTTGAGCAAAAAAGACGCCAAGGATATGGTTGAGATGTTTTTTGAAGAGATTCGAAGCGCATTAGAAAACGGAGAGCAGGTTAAATTGTCGGGGTTTGGTAACTTTGAACTCAGAGACAAAGCTCAGCGGCCGGGGCGAAACCCGAAAACCGGTGAAGACATACCGATTTCAGCGCGGCGTGTAGTGACCTTCAGGCCCGGACAGAAGTTGAAGGTTCGGGTTGAGGACGCGAAATCTTGATAGCATGATCAAAAAAGCACGCAATAGCGTGCTTTTTTGTAGGTCAGGCTGCGCCTGACGTTAACCATTGTGCGGTGTCAGGCATAGCCTGACCTACGCAACGTTAACCATTGTGTGGTGTCAGGCGGAGCCTGACCTACGCTATCAACGGAAGAAAAGGCTGCTAAATGGGTTTAATAAGCGGCTAATACCGGATGTGAAATGCAATGGACCATCCATCACCGCAAGGATCAGGCAATCTTCATCGCTGGTGTGCGGGGTATGCTGGTGCGTGCCATCGAGGAACAATAAATCACCATCATGGTAATGACCGTATTCGTCACTGAATGAGCCGTTAATAACCAGCTGTAGCTCGGTGCCTTTGTGAGTATGCTCAGGAACACTAGTTCCACTGCCCATATAGATGAGGTTAGCAACTTCATCGGTGCCCAGATTAATTGGCGCGCGCCACATGTTACCCATCATTTTGTTCCATGGGCCAATGCGTTCTTGTTGACGGGCAAGGGAGCGGGGCAGTTGGAATCGTTTACCGTCAAGGTAAATCAGCCCGTCGTTGGTGGTTTTAGTGGTTACCAGGCCTTCGTCGGGCGCTGCAGAACTAAATATGGCATCCAACATGAGTTGCATGTCATCGTCACCAAGGCCATCAGTGGGTGCACCGTTCTCAGTCTCAGCTGCCATAGCCGCAGTTAACTCTTCTTCAATGACATTGGCCATACGCTTGCAGTGCGGACACATGTCTAGATGGGTTGATACAACCAACCCCGAAGCCGAGTTAAGATCGCCTGCTACATAACTGTGCAGCAAAGCGTCTGATGGGTGCGCCTTAATCATTAGGCGATGAGCTCTTTCAATTTCAACAAGGCAAGGCGTGTTCTGGATTTCACAGTGCCTAGGGGAATACCTAACGCATCAGAAACTTCCTGCTGTGACTTACCTTCGACGTAAATCTTTTCAATCACAATGCGCTGGGCGTCAGGTAATTGAGCGTAATACGCACTAATTTCCTGCATCAACACGTCATGATCAAGGGCATAATCGTCTTCAAGGGAATCGTTTTGTTCAGACAGGATTGGCCAAAGTTCATCGGCGCTGATTTCATCGCGACGATGTTTATTCTTGCGCAGCAAATCAAAACGGATGTTCCGCGCAATAGTGAAAATCCAAGTCGCTGGAGCGCCTTTGTCGGCGTTGAACAAGTGGGCTTTATGCCACACATTGGTCATGGTTTCTTGAACCAAATCAGACGCAGTTTGCTCATTGCCAAACTGGCGCGAGCCGTAAGCCAGTAGTTTTGGTGCGAAGTGACGGAATAGCTCACTGAAAGCACGTCTACAACGCGTCTCCGCAATACTTGCTAACAAACCTGCGAGATGTTGGGCTTCCGCTTTCTTCGCTGCATCATTGGCAGGATTAACAGCCGCGCGAGGCGCTTGTCTGTTCGTCTGTAATTGCATCATAAGGGTGCCTGTATGTCGTTCACTGTTTGTTTTTCGAGTTGTACAACTATTGTCAACTAAGTCAGTATAAACTATTCCAATCTTAATTAACGCTAACATCGAGTAAAAAGATGCATGTTTAAACAGATTATCCTTATCGATTTTCTGTTTATTCCACCAGCTGACGAATAAATTCCTTCACTGGTTTGGTGTGCTCACTGGCCAAAAGTTCCTGCTTTTTCTGTGGCTCCAACGGCAGTATCTCCAACCAACGCTGGCATATCCATGGCTCGTCATCGAACTTTTTTTCAGGATATAGTTCCGACAGTTCAGGGTAGGCTTCAAATACCTCCTGTAACCGTTGGCGCAAAAGAATGTCCTCATCGCTCAATGAGTTTGTCGACCATTGCTCACGCAAGGTTACGCGACCAGTGCGCAGGCCATCTTTCGCCGTATCAATATCGTGGATCTCAAATAACTGTTCTCCAGCCACGGTAATACCAAGCATGCCATCTGGCAAAGACTCGAAGTCAACCACGTTGACCAAAGTACCAATGGGCAGAATGTGGGAGTTGTTTTCCGTACGACCATGGGGGTTAAGCATGCAAATGCCGAAACCTTTCTGTGCAGAAAGTGCTTCTTTTACCATGCGAATGTACCGTTGCTCAAATATACGAAGCTGCAAACGGCCCCCAGGCAACACGTGGGACGTAAGTGGAAACAATGCTATCGATGTTTGATAATTCGGTGTCATAGTGTACTTCTAATGTTATGAACCAGTGTGAAGTGATACGCAACATGTTGGTGGATGGATCTAAATAGTGCGCGATCCATTATATTAAAACACACGTATTTTTCGAACAATTATATAATTTATTGAATATGAGGACATTAATTAGTGATTAAGGTTGGTATAAGTTCATGTCTGATTGGTGAGCAGGTGCGTTATGATGGTGGTCATAAACGCTCCGCCTTTTGTGATGAAGAGCTACGCAGGCATGTTGAACTGGTTCCTTATTGTCCCGAAGTTGGTATTGGGCTTGGTGTTCCACGACCCACTATTCGCCTGGAAGGTGATGTTGACGCGCCCCAGGCAGTGATTCCGAAAACCGGCCAGAACGTTACCGCCGGCATCAGTGATTTCGCTACCAACCGACAACGCCAGTATACACAATTGAGCGGCTATGTACTTTGCGCTAAGTCCCCCAGTTGTGGCATGGAAAGAGTGCGCGTGTATAAACCAGGCACCAATGAAAATGCCAAAGACGGCATGGGCATTTTCGCTCGTCGCTTACGCGAGATGTTCCCGGCATTGCCGCTAGAGGAAGACGGCCGCCTGAACGACCCCTTACTGCGCGAAAACTTCGTGTTGCGGGTGTATGTCTATGATGCCTGGAAAAAACTTCCACAGCCACTTAAGAGCGCTGACATACAGGCCTTTCATGCACGCCAGAAATTCACTTTGCTGGCTCACGATCAACCTACTTACCGTAAGTTAGGGCGGGAACTGGCAGAACAGAAAACGATGACACCGGAGTTCGCAACTTACTACATTGAAACGCTGATGAATGCGTTGACCCAACCTGCGTCACGAAAAAATAACACCAATGTACTGCAGCACATTCAGGGTTTTTTCAAAGACCATATTGAGTCTGCTGAACGCCAGGAACTGGCTGAGCTTATTCTCGAGTACAACGCTGGGCGGGTGCCGCTGATGGTGCCGTTGAGCATGATTAATCATTACCTGCGTAAACACCCGGACGCGTATTTGTCTCAACAGAGCTACCTGCGCCCTTATCCGGATGATCTTAAATTACGTTATGGCTTATAAAGATTGTAAGCAGGCCCAGCCCCCAAGGATTTAGTATGACAGCACTGGTATGGTTTCGTCAGGATCTTCGCCTCGCGGACAATGATGCACTCAACGCAGCAACCCACAACCATCAGCAAGTAGTCGCTGTGGTCTGCCTCAGTGAACAGCAGTGGCAGGCTCATGACTGGGCACCGATAAAACGAGATCTGTACGAGCGTCAACTTAACTATTTAAGCGCTGCACTTGCAGAGAAAGGGATTCCATTACATACACTGACGTTGGACAATTTTTCCCAGGCCCCCAAAGCTATCCACGATTTTGCAACAAAGCATGAGATTAGTGCGCTGTATGCGAATCGGGAGTACCCTCTTGACGAACTGCGCAGAGATCGTGCGGTGGATGCATGGATGAGCGAGCATGATATCGACTGCCATTGGTTCGACAGTAACGTGTTGGTGCCGCCAGGGGCCGTCAAACCGAAAACGTCAGCGTTCTACCAAAAATTTACTCCGTTTTACAAGGCTTGGAAGGCCTATATTGCCGAGCAGGGTATTGCCCCACCGCAACAGATCAAGACATCAGGTCAGTCGGTGTCGACTCAAAAGATTGAGTTAACTGGCGACAAACGGGACGCCAGTGCCTGGGCAGGTAGTGAAGATGCGGTTCGGCAACGTTTACGCAGGTATATGGATGAACAGGTAGCAGATTATGACAGGCTGCGAGATTCGCCCTCCCAGGATGCGACGTCGCGCCTGTCGCCGTTTTTTGAGCTGGGTGTTATCGCGCCTCGGGCGGTGGCAAGGCTGCTTCAGCAACAAAGTCCAGACTTTCCCCATGGCTTAAACAAAGGCGCTGACACCTGGCTGAGTGAACTAGCTTGGCGTGAATTTTACCAGCACCTGATGGTACACGTGCCGCGGCTTAGCATGGGCAAAGCCTTTATTGAGTATTCCGATGAGTTCCCATGGCGCTCGAGCAGCGCTGACTTTAAGCGTTGGCGCGAGGGTAAAACCGGTTATCCAATTGTGGACGCCGGTATGCGCCAATTGAATCACGAGGGCTGGATGCATAATCGGGTGCGCATGATCGTGGCGAATTTTTTAGTGAAAGATCTCCATCTTGACTGGCGACTTGGCGAGCGCTACTTCATGCAACATCTTATTGATGGCAGTTTCCCAGCAAATAATGGTGGCTGGCAATGGAGTGCGTCTACCGGTACCGATGCAGCGCCGTATTTTCGGGTGTTTAATCCGACACGCCAGAGCGAGCAGGTTGATCCCGAAGGTCGTTACATTCGTAAATGGGTGAAAGAGTTAAAAGACGTACCGACAAAATATATTCACTCGCCTCATTCGTATTTAAAGGCAAAAGGTGAATCGGGTGCTGGTAGCAGTACAGAGAATTATCCGCAGCCTATGGTCGATCACAAAGAAGCGCGAGATTATTTTATCGCCACTTTTAAAGGGCTGAAAAAATGAAGCATAAAGAATTAGTTGAAGCACTCAAATCTTTCTATGAAGAGATGGAATCGTCGAAGCTGGATAAGTTGAGTGAGTTCTACCATCACGACATTACCTTCACTGACCCGGTACACCAGGTAAATGGCTTAGACCATTTAAAGACGTATCTGGAAAACAGCATTAAAAACGTTGATTACTGTCACTTCACTTTCACCGACGAGCTATTTAATGATCACGGTGGTTACTTAACCTGGCAAATGCGTTTCGCCCACCCGAAAGTCAGTGATGGTGCGGAAATTGTGGTACCAGGGGTGACTCAGTTTGTATTTGACGAAGATGAAGACAAAATTCGCGAGCACACTGATTATTATGACATGGGTGCGCTGGTATATGAGCATGTACCGGTGATGGGTTGGTTAACCAATAAAGTTAAACAGCGGATGAAAAACTAGTGAACATACTAATTAGCGGAGCTACCTCGGGCATTGGCCAGCAACTTGCCAAAGACTATGCAGCGCAAGGGCACCGCGTTTACGCTTGTGGCCGCAATCAGGAGAAGCTCGCTGAACTGAGTGCATCTGCTGATACCATTGAAACGCTGCAATTCGACGTCACCGACAGAGCGGCCTGCCGTACCACGTTAGGCGCTATCGACTCCCTTGATATCGTGATCTTAAGCGCTGGAGTTTGCGAGTATATTGATGATGCTAAGCATTTTGATGCGGACCTGGTTGAACGGGTTTTCGCTGCTAACTTTTTCGGCATGGTCAACTGTGCTGAAGCGTTAACGCCCAATCTTAACAAAGGCGCCAAGCTGGTGTTTATTGACAGTATGAGCCGCTTGTTGCCGTTTACCCGGGCTCAGGCATACGGAGCCAGTAAAGCGGCGACTTTTTACTTTGCCCAAAGCCTGGGGGTCGACCTTAAACCCCATGGCATTCAGGTGGTCACTGTGTCGCCTGGTTTTGTCAAAACGCCGATGACTGATGCAAATGACTTTGCCATGCCCATGCGTATTACCGTTGAGCAGGCATCAGCATCGTTTCGTCAGCAACTGGCCAAGGGGCGCAGCACAATCTACTTCCCACGCCGCTTTGGCTTTATTCTACGCTTGTTAAACAAACTACCTACCGCATTACAGTTGCGCATTGCGCAGCGCATGAAGGACTAGAACAGATGAAAATAGCAGTTGTCGGCAGCGGTGTTGCCGGACTTGTCAGTGCCTACCTGTTACATAAAGAGCATCAGGTGGAGGTATTTGAAGCCAATGATTACATTGGTGGTCATACCGCCACAGTGGATGTGGACGGGCTTGCCATTGATACTGGGTTTATTGTTTTCAATGACAGAACCTATCCAAGATTTCGGTATCTAATGCGTGAGTTAGGGGTTGCCTGGCAGGACACGCAAATGAGCTTTAGTGTACATAATCCGGATACCGGGCTTGAGTACAATGGTCATACGCTGGGAACTATGTTCGCGCAAAAGCGTAATTTTCTGCGCCCCTCATTTTATAAAATGCTGAATGATATTCTGCGCTTTAATAAAGCCGCAAAGGCACGTTTTGCCGAGGCTGAAGCCAATGGCGATCATACCCTTGACGATATCACTCTCGATCAGTTTGTGACTGAACTCAAGCTAGGTGACATGTTCAAGGACAACTACCTATACCCCATGTGCGCGGCCATTTGGTCAGCCACATTAAAAGACGCCGCGCAGTTCCCCCTGGGCTTTTTCCTACGCTTTTTTATGCACCACGGTTTGCTCAATATCAGCGATCGGCCGCAGTGGGCGGTGATCAAGGGCGGGTCTCGCGCGTACATCGAGCCGATGACGGCTGCATTTAAAGACAACATTCATCTAAACACACCGGTAAAGACAATTCAGCGCCTTGATGATGGTGTCCACCTGACCTTCGCCAATGGCGACACTCAGGTGTTTGATGAGGTGGTATTGGCCTGTCATAGCGACCAGGCGCTGGCCATGCTTGGCGATGCCAGTGACGAAGAAAAGGCGGTGCTCGGCGCGATTGGGTACCAGCCCAACGAAGTGGTGTTACACAACGACACCAGCGTACTACCCAAGCGCAAGGCGGCATGGGCAAGCTGGAATTACTGGTTACCCTCTGCCTCGGGCGAACAGAAGCGCGAAGAGCAGTTGTCGTCCGTAACTTACAATATGAACATTCTGCAGGGCTTACAAAGTGACAAAACATACTGCGTGACGCTCAACAACACAGCACGTATTGCTACGGATAAAATTTTACGTACGTTCACCTACGACCACCCTGAATACTCTTTAGGGTCGATGGCAGCGCGACGTCAACGTGCGCAAATATGTGGCCAGCGCCATACCCACTTTGCTGGTGCGTACTGGTATAGCGGGTTTCATGAAGATGGCGTGCGTAGTGCGTTTGATGTCGCTGCGCGGTTTAATCTTGCGCCGCAGGTAGAAGGTTGTGAGTGATACCAAGCCGCTAGCGAGCGCTGTATATGATGGTTCAGTGCGCCATCGTCGGTTTACCCCGCGCATTCATAACTTCAATTATCAGTTTATGCAGTGGTGGCTTGCGCTGGATGAATTAGAGCAGGTGGCAGCACAAAGTCGGCTATTCAGTCTGGGCAAAGGGTTTGCGCCGTTGCAGTTTCGGCCCAGCGATTACCTCAGTGGCCAATGGGGGAGCGCAAGCACCCTCGGGGCTGCCGTGCTGAATAAATTCAATCAGTTGCATCTTGAGCAGTCAGACGCACACGACCCCTTACAGGGGCGGGTGTTTTTTCTTGGCAATCTGCGCTGCTTTGGGCTCTATTTCAGCCCGATTAATTGCTATTTTCTGCAGCAGGAAAACGGCACTTTCAGCCATATGCTGGCGGAAGTTAGCAACACTCCTTGGCGTGAAACGCACTATTACCTGGTTGATTTACACAGCCAGCAAGATACCGCTAAAGCCATGCATGTTTCGCCTTTTAACCCGATGGATATGATCTACAAATGGAAAATCAATCAACCTGGTGAACGTATGTTTGTGCATATCGAAGCGCACCGTTCTGCGACCCGGGTATTTGATGCAACCATGGCATTAAAACGCTCAGCGTTGAACCGTCAACAGATCCGCAACGTATTGAAAACGTATCCCGTGATGACGCTGAAAATTGTCAGCGGGATTTACTGGCAAGCGCTTAGGTTATTCTTGAAAAAAGTACCTTTTGTAGGGCATCCGGGAAGACCGTCCGAGCGTAAATAATTAGAAGAAGGGCTAGCCCAGGGTATTCCTGCAAGCCACGAACATTTTTCAATATAGTGCGTAACAGCAAAAATTATTAAAGGTAAGTCGATATGACGGAACAACAACGAGTGATGACGGCCAGTAGCGAAGCGGGTCTGACGGATAAGATCAGCCGGGACATTGCTTTGCGAGCGCTGGCCAGGCTTGAACACGGACATCTTACCCTGACCGAGGACGGCTCAGTGGTGGGTGAGTTCGGCGACCCGAAAGATAAAGTGCACGCTCGTATCGACGTTCAACATCCACGAATGTTCCGGCGTTTTCTGCTGGGTGGAGACATTGGTGCCGGGGAATCATATATTGATGGCGACTGGACCTCACCTGATCTGTTGGCGGTAATCCGTATCTTTGCACAGAACCTGGATGCAATGGATGCTATCAGTGCGCGTTATAGCTGGATCACCTGGCCATTTCAAAAGCTCGCCTTTCTCGCTCGGCGTAATTCGAAAAGCAATGCCAAACAAAATATTCTGTCCCACTACGATCTCGGTAACGAGCTCTATAGCCGCTTTTTAGATTCCCGCATGCAGTACTCCAGTGCCGTGTATCCAACTGCAGACAGCACGCTTGAAGAGGCGCAGGTACACAAGTTACAACGCTTATGCGACATGCTCGACATTCAGCCAGGGGACCATGTGGTTGAAATTGGTACAGGTTGGGGTGGGCTGGCAATTTTCATCGCTCAGCATTACGACTGTAAAGTCACGACAACGACGATTTCGGATGCTCAACTGGCGTATGCCAAAGCTCAGGTCAAGCTACTGGGGCTGGATGATAAAATCACGCTGTTAAATCAGGATTATCGCGACTTAACCGGGCAATATGACAAACTAATTTCCGTGGAAATGATAGAAGCGGTTGGTAAGCAGTATCTGCCCAGTTTCTTTAAGCAGTGCAGTAAGTTACTTAAGCCTGAGGGGCGCATGGTATTGCAGGCAATTACCATTGCCGACCAACGCATAACTCGCTACAACCGCGACGTTGACTTTATTCAGCAGCATGTGTTCCCTGGCGGGTACTTACCGTCCAATGAATTACTTACACGAATGACGCGTCAGCACACGGATATGGTGGTGCGCCAGTTGGACGACATCGGCCTTGATTATGCGCAGACCCTGGCAGACTGGCGCAAGGCATTTAACGGCAAGGCGCAGGAACTGGCGTCCCTTGGCTATGATGAACGTTTCTCACGTTTTTGGAACTACTACTTGTGCTATTGCCAGGGCGGCTTTATTGAGCGTCGAGTGAGTACCGTGCAGCTGGCGGCTTCAAAACCGGCAGATAAGGGGGCATTACGAACGCAATCAAAAGCTTTGTCGGCCAGCAACTAGGCAACCTGACCAGGCTCGTTCACTTTTTCTTTTTTGATTTGGTGTGGTTCCTTGCGGTTTGGGGGCGTTCAGAGTGGCTCTGGCTCACCTTCATTTGTGTCGCTATTTTGTACCTCAGTGCCTGGCGTTACCTGTGGGCACGTCGTATCCCGCTGCTGATTCTGATCAGCGTGGGCTTACTGGCGGAATACATGGTGATTCGGGCAGGGGTGATCAGCTTCACTGGCACTGATCACTTGCCTATGTGGCTAGTATTACTGTGGTTTGGTTTCGCGGCCATGGCACTGGTTGTCTTTACCTGGCTTCATCAACGCTACTTACTAGCGCTGGTCGCCGGCATCGTATTTGGGCCAATTACCTATTTCGCCGGTGTGGGGTTAGGGGCTGCAGAACTTCAGAGCAGTGCTTTAGTTGCGGGAATTACCTATTCCTCAATGTGGGCTTTACTGATGCTACTGGTGGTTAAATTGATTGCGACCAGTGCTGATAAGGAGCAACGCTATGTTTAAATGTTTGTTCAAGAGCAGTGTCTTCGTCGCCGCACTAATGGGCGCTGGTTTACTGGCCAGCCCTCCGGTGCTGGCTGCAGAGCAATGCCAGGCAATGGTCACGGAGCCATTGCAGAAAGTAGGCGAGACCCGGCTCAGAGTGTATTTTTTTCGAGTCTATGATGCGACTTTGTTTACCGAATCAGGTGGGTACCCCGACACTGACGCAGTTGCGCTGCAGTTAAATTATTTACGCGACATTCGCGCCGAACAATTGGTTGATACAACCCGCGATGAATGGAAAAACCTCGGCTATAGCATTGATGAGCAGGCAGAAAGCTGGCTTCAGCAGCTGCAATCCATGTGGCCCGATGTTAGCAACGGTGATTGTTTAATCGCGGCTACTGATAGTCAACAACAGGTGCGCTTTTATAACCATCAGGGTGCCCTTGGCAGTATTGATGATAGCCAATTCGCCGAGCAGTTCTTTGCGATTTGGTTAAGTGAAAACTCGAGCTTTAAACGCAATCGTGATGAATTGGTGGGAGCCAGATAATGAAAAAAATTCTATGGGCGAGTGTTATCGCCGTATTTTTGACTGCTTGTTCTGCAAGTATTGAAGATTATCAGGGGACGTCGCCAGAATTGAAGCTGGAGGATTTCTTCAATGGGCCGTTGATTGCCCATGGCATGGTACAGAACCGTTCAGGAAAGGTCACTCAGCGCTTCACTGCCACTATGGAAGGCACCTGGGAAGGGAATGAGGGCGTTCTCGATGAGCAGTTTTATTGGGACGATGGGCGTGAAGAAGAACGGGTCTGGTATTTGACTAAAACCTCAGCAGACACCTATGAAGGCACCGCCGGAGACGTTGTTGGTACTGCAGTTGGTACCATTGCTGGCAATGCGCTGAACTGGGTGTATCAGCTGGAGCTTGAAGTGTCTGGTCGCGAGATTAAAGTAACCTTAGACGATTGGATGTATTTGTTAGATGAAGATCGCATGATCAATCGCACGCGAATGACCTACTTTGGCTTCCATGTAGGTGATATCACGCTGTACATTGAGCGCCTCGATGAGGAAAGTAGCCAGGCTGAATAAATCAGCCTGGTAAATATGATTTGAGTTTGCCTGTAAGATGCCGATAATAAGGCAAGTGAGGGATGTTGAGTTCCCGATAATTCATCCTAAGGTGTAAGGTGTGTAATGGCAGGCGTGTGTTTTACCTACAATAGTCGCCAGTTTCTTGGCCAGACCATTTTCGTTAAACGCGGTCCCCATCAGGGTAAGATGGGCCAGGTGGTGCGTGAGTTGGCGGCTGACCAATACGAAGTATCGCTGGGGGATTTCAAAGCGCAGAAGCTTATTTTCAACCGCAGCGACTTTTTAATTCATCGCTATCGCAAGGTGCGTATACCGGTGTCACGGGGTTAGCTTGCACGCTGAACAAAAGAAAAAAGGCACTAATGTAGTGCCTTTTTTGCATTTATCATTCAAGCAAAATTAGTCGGCTTTAAAACCCCGTGGCAGACGACTCTGGCCGTCTTGCTGGTTGAGGTGAGCTTGCCAGGCCTGCGCAGGCATGTTACCAGCGTGCTGTTTAGTCTTAGCCTTCTTGGTGGCACCTTTTTTCGGCGCGCTCTTAGTCTGCTTACCAGTGGTTGCTTTACTCGCTGATTTCTTCGCAGGTTTTTTAGCGCTTTTCTTAGCCGTTTTCTTGCTGGCTTTTTTAGTACCTTTGTCACTTGCCTTTTTGCTGTCTGTCTTGCTGGATGAGCTTTTCTTCGCCGTGCTACTTTTACCGGCCTTCGCGCTATCTTGCTTGCCGGAGTCTTCTTCTGCAGCATTCACTTTGCCGCTTTTAAGGTCCTGGGCCCATTCATCTAGCTGAGCGAGGCGCAAATTTTTGCCACCATCAACGCTGTACCAGCCATTTGAATCTTCTATTTTCGGCTTCTTACCATGGGCTTTTTTGTATTCTGCAGTAAATTCGTCGAGTACCGCTTCTTTATCGAGATCGCTCATTCGGATTATCCTGTTGTGATACTATAAAATAACTAATGGTCTATTTTATATAACGCTTTTTTTCACAACTGTCTAATTTGAACACGATTTAATCGGTAAGAGGTGTTCAATTTATTGGGGCCAACGGCCTCCAGTGGGTAGCTGAATACCGGAGTGCAAAACCTTATGAGCATTGAGCGTCAAGCATTAATGAATACGCTGACTGAGTGGTTACGACCTCAGGATTTCCAAGATTTCTGTCCCAACGGACTGCAGGTTGAAGGCCGCGCAGAGATCGCCAAGATAGTCACCGGGGTTACCGCTTCCCAGGCGTTAATTGATCGCGCCATTGAGCATCAGGCTGACGCTATTCTGGTCCATCATGGTTACTTTTGGAAAGGTGAAAACCCAAGCCTGGTAGGGATGAAACACCGGCGGATTAAAAGCCTGCTGGCCCACGACATCAACCTGATTGCCTACCACTTGCCATTGGATGCCCATCCAGAATTAGGTAACAATGTGGGTTTAGGCCAGGCTCTTCAGCTGGCTGACTTGCAACCAGTGGAAGCACAACCACCACGAGGTATTCTTTACCAGGGTTATAATCAACAGCCAGTGAGCTTTGAGCAAATGACCCACCGGGTAAGCCAGGCAGTCCACAGAGAGCTGATTGCCAGTGTGTGCGGCGGCGAACACCTGGTTCGCAAGGTCGCGATATGCACAGGGGGAGGGCAAGGGTATATCGAGCAAGCCGCTGATGCCGGCGCTGACCTCTTCATTAGCGGTGAAATATCAGAGCAAACCGTGCATGTGGCACGTGAGCGCGGTATTCATTACATAGCCGCAGGGCACCATGCCACAGAACGTTTTGGTGCGCGCGCGTTGGGCCAGCGCCTGGCCGCTGAGTTAAGTCTCAACGTGGAGTTTATTGACATTGACAGCCCCGCATAATCCTAGCGACCGTAGTTTCTCTGCTGACGTGTCGCGTTTTGAAAAGAATATTTACCACACTGCCAAAGGGCGAATTCGCGAGGCGGTGTTGGCGGCGGATTTAGCCGGGCTGATTGCCTTGCCAGGGCCGCTCAAGGTATTGGATATTGGCGCGGGGCTTGGCCAGATTAATCAGCTATTTGCCGCCGCAGGCCATCAGGTCACCCACACTGATATCGCACCGGAGATGGTAGCCCAGGCACAAGCCGTGCATCAGCAGGCTGGGCTTGCTGGGCAGTATCAGTATTATGCGGTTGGTCTACAAGGGTTGGCGCAGTCATTAGCTGGGCAACAGTTTGATGTCATTTTGTGTCACGCAGTTCTGGAATGGCTTGCCCAACCGGAGCGGGCGCTCGCGCAAATCAAGCCATTGATGGCCGAGCGTGGTTGGTTGTCGCTAATGTTTTATAATCGCGATGCCAAAGAGATGGCTAACCTTATTTATGGTAATTTTGATTACGTGCGAGCAGGGCTCAAGGTGAAGAAAAAGGTTCGCTTTAGCCCGCAACAACCGTTGCAAATTGAGCAAGTACGCAATTGGACTCTGGCCCACAACCTAACCCTGTATAAGCACAGTGGGGTGCGCTGCATTCACGACTACTTGCGCGTCACCGAGCACCAACAGCGGGACGACCTGATTGCCATGGAACTGGCATATCGCCAGCGCGAGCCTTTTCGTCAACTTGGCCGCTATCAGCATTTTCTTTTACGGACAGGTGTTTAATTAAACCCTAGCAGGAGTGTATATGAGTAAGAAACTAGCGTTTATTGGTATGGGTGTGATGGGCTATCCAATGGCCGGACACTTACAACAGGCTGGATACGACGTGTGCGTGTATAACCGTACCGCGGCAAAAGCTGAAAAATGGTGTGATACCTATGGCGGTCGTGCCGCCAGCACGCCGGCTGCAGCGGCACAAGAAGCAGACGTGGTGTTTGTGTGCGTTGGTAATGATGATGACGTGCGCAGTGTTGTGTATGGTGACGAAGGTGTGCTGGCAAATATGCAGGCGGGCACTATTTTAGTGGATCACACCACCGCGTCTGCTGATCTGGCGCGCGAATTAGGTGCAGCTTGTGCTGAGCAGGGGGTCGAATTCGTTGACGCACCTGTGTCTGGCGGACAGGCCGGAGCGGAGAACGCCAAGCTGACCATTATGATGGGCGGCAACCAAAGCACGATTGAAAAAATTCAGCCCATGCTGGATGTGATGTCACATCATAGCGGCTTGCAAGGGCCTGTGGGTAGTGGGCAACTGGCTAAAATGGTGAATCAAATCTGTATTGCTGGGGTGCTCTCAGGTTTATCAGAGGGTCTCGCCTTTGCGAAGAAGGCCGGGCTGGATCCAGAGCCGCTGGTGGCTGCAATTAGCAAAGGGTCAGCGGGTAGCTGGCAAATGGAAAACCGCTCGCAGACTATGTGGCAAGGCGACTATGATTTTGGTTTTGCAGTGGACTGGATGCGCAAAGATCTCGGCATTGCGATGAATGAAGCGCGTAAAAACGGTGCTAGCCTGCCAGTTACCGCATCCATTGATCAGTCGTACGCAGAAGTTCAGGCGCTTGGCGGCAACCGCTGGGACACCTCGTCATTGATGGCGCGTTTGGTGAGCTTTCATAAATAAGGCGAGCAGGCGGCCTTAGGATAAAAAAAGAGCCAGGTGCATGTAGCAACTGGCTCTTTCAACAACTTATTTAAAGGTTTCGTTTAGCGAATACCCATGCGACGCAAAGCCTGAGTGCTGAAGTCACTGCGGCGAGGCTCGATGTCAAAGTTCATATACTCGCTTTCTTCGTTTGCCAGACCCAGAGTAATATAGCGACCGTTGTTCAGGTCATACACTGATTCCATTGCCATCCACGGCACATCGTTGCCATAAAATTGAATGTGGTAGGCTTGCGAAACACGCCATAACTCATCACGACCGTCATACTGGTCGATGACCGATGCTGTCCAGGTATCTTCGTCGATAAAGAATGAACGACGTGAGTAAATCATCCGCTCGCCTTCTTTCAACGTTGCTTCCACATGCCACACACGGTGCAGTTCGTAGCGCAGGTATTCTGGATTTTCATGCCCAGGCATAATGATATCGCTGTACGCCAAATCGGTATCTAACAACTTATAGTTGTTGTACGGGATATACATTTCTTTCTTGCCAACCAGTTCCCAGTCATATTTGTCTGGTGCACCGTTGAACATATCTAATTGGTCAGAGGTACGTAAACCGTCAGCTGCTGTGCCCGGACCGTCATAGGCAACGTTTGGTGCACGACGCACGCGACGTTGACCAGCGTTGTAAATCCATGCACGACGACCTTCACGAACCTGGTCGATAGTGTCATGCACCAATAACACGGTGCCGGTTAAGCGACCTGGGGCTAATACCTGCTGTAGGAAGTAGAACAACACGTTGTCGTCAGCTGATTCGTCACGGCCGCCTTGTAAATATTCTGGCCATACCAATTGCTCACGTAAACGCACCGCTTCATAACGGCCATTTGCCTGCACGGGGATCTGGTTAACCGTACGCTCTACCTTACCACCGCGGTAACGGGTCAGGTGGTTCCAGATAACCTCGATACCACTTTGTGGGATCGGGAATGGAATAGCGACTTCAAAACCTTCAAGACCGTAGCCACCGCCGACTAAATTAGAGCGCGTCGCATTTTCTTTGACGACATCAAAAATCTCTTGAGGGTAGGTAGACGTACGACGAGTTTCGTATACTGGCATTGCGAACGTATCATACCGATCGAACATCGCAATTTGGCCAGGAGATAAGCGGTCACGATGCTCATCGAGGTTGTCATGGGTAATCGTATACAACGGCTCGTCATCCGGAAACGGATTTTGCGGGCGGGTTACATTTTCACCAGGACGAGACAGACCACCGTCCCAGGCTGGAATCCGACCATCAGCGCTACCCGCACGTTCAGCACCAATAGGGGTTAAATCGTCACCTAGACGCGCGGCTTCTTCTTGTGAAACAGCAGCGTATACGCTGGCAGATACCAGTGATAACGCCATCACGCCAACGGAAAGTAGGGTTTTTCTCATCGTGTTTATCCTTGTTCCTGTGCTTATGCTTATAAGAGATTCTTATAAAGGTTAAGCTACACCAAAAAATGTAAAATTAAAATAAGCATTGACTCACCTGCCTAGAATGAGAGCAATGTTACAATTTTGCAACTATTTGTAAGACCTATACTAAAAAAATAAGTTTCCACCACTGGTGTAAAAATATCACCTGAATATAATCCTCGAAAAAACTCATGCAATTATCAGTTTTTTTACGCTTAGGGGTTTTCAAACGCTTGTTAGACTATACAATCGGGTGTTCATAGCGAGAGATACTCCCCAGGAGAGATAGATGAAGTGGATCGCAATCTGCACTGCCGTGCTGTCATTGACTGCGTTTAATCTAAGCGCAGAGACTGCAGGTGATGATTATGACGTGATTTTTGCCCCGTCCCCACAAGCGCCCCGAGCCGAGAATGGTGTGATTATCGGTATCCAGCGCTATTTAGAGCAAACCATTGCGGTGGGTGCCTTTGGCACTATTTTAACCCGTGAAGGCGCTGACGACTGGACTCAGGCGCAAGTGCCTACCAGCGTATTGCTGACGTCGGTGCATTATGTTGATGCCAACACTATCTGGGCGACTGGCCATGATGGTGTTTTGCTTCGCTCACTGGACGCGGGCCAAAGCTGGCAGCGGATGATGGACGGTTACCAGCTACTCGACCTCGAACTTGCATGGTTAGAAGCGCGGGAAGCCTACCTGACGGCACGTCTGGAAGACGCCGAAGATGACGACGAAGCCTTTGAATTCGAATATTTGCTCGACGAACTGTCTTTTCAGACCGACGCAGCAGGCATTCAACAACAAGTTGGACCGACCAAACCTTTCCTTGATATTCACTTCATTGACCAAGACCACGGTTTTGCAGTAGGCGCTTACGGGCTGCTGTTGGAAACCCGCGACGCAGGGGAGAGCTGGTCGGTAGAAAACGACAGATTAGAAAATCCTACCGCTTTCCACCTCAATAAACTGGTCTCTAATGAAGCGGGTGATTTATTTATCATCGGTGAGGCAGGGCAGCTATTTCGTAGTGTCGACGAGGGTCAGGCGTGGGAGATTCTTGATTCTCCCTACCATGGATCATTGTTCGGTGGTTTGTTTGACCAGCAGGGTCGCCTTTGGGTGTATGGATTACGTGGCAACGTTTTTGTGTCTGACGACAATGGCGACAGCTTTATTGCCGTTGATGCCAACACTCGCTACAACCTGAATAGCGGCACCGTCATGGCCGACGGCACGGTCGTGCTGGCGGGGCATTCTGGTACTTTAGTATTCTTTACCGCCGATTCCTTAGATGCACAACGTTACGAGCATAGTAGTAACGTTCCCTTGAGTGGTGTCCTGCAAAATGCAGGTAACGAACTTACTCTGGTTGGCCGTAGTGGCATCATGCAGTTTATGTACCCAGCAGTCGCTGCGCGTTAAAAGGACGTTATTAATATGACTCAATCAACTGGCAAATTTGCGCAGGGCCGAGCTTCGTTGGCCGAAAACCTGCTGTTTCGCTTTCGTGCATTGTGGTTAGTCGGCTTTGCTGTCGTGACTGCATTCTTATTATATAACGCGGTGCAGGTTCGTCCGGACGCCAGCTTTAATAAGATGATCCCCGAAAACCATGAGTTTATTCAGAACTTTTATGAATATCAGGATGATCTGGCTTCCTTAGGGAATGCCATACGGGTGTCTGTTGAAACCACCGAAGGGACCATTTTTGACGCTGAGTATCAAGACATTCTGCGCCAGGTGACAGACGAGCTGTCATACATTCCTGGTGTGAATCGCTCGCAGATCCGCTCGATTTGGACACCCAACGTGCGCTGGTCTGAAGTGACCGAAGAAGGTTTTGTAGGCGGCCCGGTGATTCCTGATACGTACGATGGGTCAGAGGAAAGCTTACAGCAGCTACGCCAGAACGTATTGCGCTCTGGTGAGGTTGGCAACCTGGTGGCGAATAACTTCCAGTCAGCACTGATTTATGTACCGCTCAATGAAATCAACCCGGAAACCGGTGAGCAACTGGATTACGCTGAATTCTCGCAAAATCTTGAAGCCCTTGTCCGCGATCAGTACAGCTCTGCGCAAATCAATATTCAAATTGTTGGTTTCGCTAAAGTGGTTGGTGATTTAATTGAGGGTGCAAATCAGGTCGGGATGTTCTTTGTCCTGGCGATGATTATTACCTTTATCATGCTGTTTTTGTATAGCCGTTGTGTGCGCAGCTCGCTGATTGTACTGCTGTGCTCAGGTATTGCGGTGATCTGGCAATTAGGGATTATCCATCTTATCGGTTCGGGCATTAACCCTTACTCGATGTTGGTACCTTTCCTGGTATTTGCGATAGGTGTAAGCCACGGTGTGCAAATTATTAACGCAGTGATGGCCAACCGCGTTGACGGTGCGGACAAAGTACTGGCCTCGCGCTACGCTTTCCGGGGCTTATATGTTGCGGGGTTAACTGCACTGGCGTCTGATGCCATTGGTTTCACCACGTTAATGGTGATTGATATCGCGGTTATTAAAGAGCTGGCGATTGCTGCCAGTATCGGTGTCGCGGTCATTGTACTGACAAACCTTGGTTTGTTACCAATTTTGACCTCTTATCTTGATGTGTCTAAACGCGGACTGAACTACCTGGATAGTAAAATCCACGGCGAACACCCGGTGGTCCGAACTTTCTCCCGCTTTGCTACGCGTAAATGGGCGATAGGCGCCATTGCGGTGTCTATCGTGATGGCAATGTTTGGCCTGTATAAAGGCCAGCAACAGGAAATCGGCGACTTGGACAGTGGTGCACCAGAGCTGCGAGCAGACTCACGGTATAACCTTGATAACGCCTTTATGGTGGAGAATTACAGCGCAAGCACTGACATTTTCGTCGTGATGGCAGAAACCGCGCCAGGACAATGTATCGCCTATGACAACATGGCGTTGATGGACCGCTTCCAGTGGCATATGGAAAACGTTGAAGGCGTGCAGGCTGTGCGTTCCATTGTCTACGCATCGAAAATGGGGATGGCGGGTATCAATGAGGGTAACCTCAAGTGGTACAGCGTCAACCGTGATGATTTCGTCATTAATGCGTCGATCTCTCAGGCCCCTGGCGGGCTGGTCAATCGGGACTGCTCGATGGCACCGATCATCATCTACCTGAATGACCATAAAGCGCAGACATTGAACCGGGTGGTCGATAACGTGCGCGCCTTTGCCGCGGACTACCCAAGCGACGAACTCAACCTGATGTTAGCTGCCGGTAATTCAGGCATTGAAGCTGCAACCAATAAGGTCATTGAAACCGCACAGCTTGAAATGTTGATTTGGGTTTACAGTGTGGTCATCGCGTTATGCTTATTGACGTTCCGCAGCATACGTACGGTTATCTGCATTGTGCTGCCACTGATGTTTACGACCATTATGAGTCAGGCATTGATGGCTGGGCTTGGTATTGGCGTGAAAGTGGCGACATTGCCGGTGATAGCCTTAGGTGTGGGTATCGGTGTCGATTACGGTATTTATATCTACAGCAAAATGCGTGAAGCCTTACGCGAAGGTCTGTCGCTGGCAGACAGCTATGAGTATGCGCTGACCAAAACCGGTAAAGCGGTTGGTTTCACAGGCTTAACCCTGGCAATTGGGGTGGCGACCTGGATTTGGTCTCCTATCAAGTTCCAGGCCGATATGGGTATCTTGCTGACCTTCATGTTCCTGTGGAATATGCTTGGCGCGCTGATCCTGATTCCGGCACTGGCTCATGTACTGAAGGTCGGGCCAAAAGACGCGAAGAAAGGCACTGATAAAGCCTGATCTCCTGTTTTGCAGATAAGCTAAAAAGGCCATTTCATCACTGAAATGGCCTTTTTGTTAGTGTGATATGTGGGCTTTCGCTAAAGGTTCTGAATATACTCAGCGAGTGACTGAATAACCGTCATGTTGCGTTGATTCTGCTGCTGCTCGTGGGCAAGCTGCTCAAGTTGCAGAATAAATTCATCCAGACTTAAATGGTGTTGACTGCCCTCGGTCAGGCGCTGATGACAGAACTGCCGCCAGCGTAGCTGTTCACTATGGGTGAGGGTATGTGGGAAGTTACGGGCGCGGTAGCGGAACAGCATCTCTGCTAAACGGTCATCGTCCCATGCTAAGTTCATGGTCGCTAACTGTTCAGGGGAACTATCGCGAATCATGGTCATTTGGCTTTTTGCCTGCTCCGAGAAAAACGGCCCCGAGTAGAGTGCTAAATCTACATCCTCAGGCGCACTTTGCGGCTGTTCACTACTGGTTGCAAAAACCTGCAGCAGGCGCTCACGCAGGGCTGGCTGCTGTTGGAGTGCTTGCAGATGTTGTTGTGCCTGGGCCCAGCTCAAGCCGAAGTACTCAGCACGCTCTTGGCTCAAGGTATTCAGTGGTGCAATGAAAGGGCATTTGTTGGTGGTAATGGTGAGCAGCCCCGGGCGTTGTTGACCCTGCTCAAGGAGGTCCTGTTTAGGGGTATAGAGCAGCGCTCTCAGGGTGTCACTGTCGGTGTCGAGCCATTGGGCTGGGTCCTGATCCAGGCGCCATGCTATCACCGCATTGGCTTGCTGCGGGTGATGACCAAGCGGGATAATCCAGCTTAGGTTGCCTTGCTTAGTGCCATAGGTAGAGCTGACATGAACTAATGGCTTAGCTTGCACCATGGCTTCGTCAAGCATTTGCTGCACCGTGGCTTTACGTCGCCGCGAATAGTAGAAATCGTATAGCCGCGGATGGGCCTGTTTAATGACCTTTGCCATGCCAATGGTTGCATAGACATCGGACATCGCGTCATGGGCCTGAGCATGTTCAATTTGGTTGGCAATACTCAGTTGTTCGAGCTTGAAACTCACCTGGCCATCAACGTTTGGCCATTCGATGCCCTCAGGTCTTAATGCATAACAGGCGCGCACTAAATCTACCAGATCCCACCGGCTGTTCTGGTTCTGCCAGCTCCATGCGTAGGGGTCGTAAAAGTTACGATAGAGCATAAACCGGGTCATTTCATCGTCAAAACGAATATTGTTATAGCCGACCACTGTGGTGCCGGGCTCGGCGAGTTGCTGATGAATCAGTCGCGCAAACTCATACTCAGGCAAGCCAGAGCGCAATTGTTTTTGTGGGGTGATGCCGGTGATCAGGCAGGCCTGCGGGTGGGGCAAATAATCCGGGCTAAGCTGGCAGTATTCCACCAGCGGCTCACCGATGATATTCAGGTCTTCGTCGGTTCTTAAGCCAGCGAACTGGCTTGGGCGGTCTGTGCGTGGGTTGGCACCACCGGATTCAAAATCATACCAGTACAGAGTTTTGTTCATGGTTAGTTCAATTTGTCAGTGTTTATCAACAGATAGAGGAAAGGATAGCATTGTCATGGTGTTGTACGCGAGGTAGATTCATGTTCATAATGCACTATAAGTAAATAGGTGTAATAAATAAAAAGGTAATGAAATGAAACCATTAATGCTGACGAAATTAACTGCCATTGCGCTTGGAACATCGCTGATGATGAGCCCGGCAATCGCTCATGACCACCAGGGTGATGCCCCTATTGCGATAGCCATTCATGGTGGCGCAGGTACTATTACTCGTGACAATATGTCTGCAGAGCGCGAAGCTCAGTTTCAGGCTGCCCTTGAAGAGGCGACCGCTGCTGGGTACGCGGTGCTGGAAAATGGTGGTGAAAGCATTGATGCCGTTATCGCTGCCGTTCAGGTGATGGAGGCAAACCCTTTATTTAACGCTGGCGTCGGCGCCGTCTATACTTATGAAGGTGGGCACGAGCTGGACGCATCGATCATGCGTGGTGACAACGTAGAGGCAGGCGCAGTGGCCGGTGTGAAAACCATCGAGAGCCCGATACAATTAGCCCGTGATGTGATGGAACAATCCCGTCATGTCATGCTCAGTGGCGAAGGCGCGGCAGAATTTGCCCGTGAACTTGGTTATGACGAAGTCGCTAATGATCACTTTAATACAGAGCATCGATACGAGCAGTTACAACGTGCCTTAGAAAGCTTGCAACGTGAGAATGACGCAGGCGATCAAATCGCAACTACTGATAGTTGGGACCCAGCATTCAATATGGGTACTGTCGGCGCCGTAGCGCTGGATAAGTCAGGTAACCTGGCTGCGGCAACCTCTACCGGGGGGATGACCGCTAAGCAGTATGGGCGGATCGGTGATTCACCCATTATTGGTTCAGGCACCTGGGCTGATAACCAGAGTTGTGCGGTGTCATCTACAGGCCATGGCGAGTATTTCATTCGCTACCAGGTTGCGGCCGACATTTGTGCGCGGGTGAAATATCAGGGCAAGAGCATTGTTGAAGCGGGCGATGAAGTGATTCACGATGTGTTGTTACCCGCAGGCGGTA
>JAFIFH010000017.1 GCA_020832105.1 Idiomarina sp. | reverse complement strand
AGCCCCATAGCATGCCTGCAATATACAGCTTCGGGGTCGCTGCATTGGGCGGAAACTGGCGCGTCAGGGGTTGGAGTTTGCGCCACAGTACCGCTCCGCCACGCTCAAGAAACGTCAGCCCAAGCCAGATACGCGTCAAATACAACGCCATCAGAATCATCATGATCCCAGCCAAAAAGCGCACCAGTAACAGGGCGTCCGGGTGCAGACGGCTGGCGGCAAAGATCGCACTACCAACTAATGCCCCGGCGAGCGCATATGAACTTATCCGGCCAAGGTTATAAATGAGTAATCGAAGAGGGGATTGATGCAGGCCCATGGCGCCGGCGAGGCCACCGCACATTGCCAGACAGTGACCTGCGCCAGCGAGGCCCATAATAAAGGCCGCCAGAATATCAAGGTTTTGCATCGGTTCCCTTGTTTGAGGAGGTCGTCTCAGTCGTGCTATGGGTATCTTTTGGCTGCTTTTTTTTCGGTTCTTCGTCGAGCAGAATGTTCATTCCCTGACGCTCGAGATCATCAAACTGTCCATGTTTGACCGCCCACCACAACACAATGAGCGCGAATATCACCAGAATAATGGCCGCTGGCACCGCAATATGTAGTATTTCCATACTATCCTCCGCGTTTCATGCGCATTAACCGCAATGAATTAGTCACCACAATCAGCGAGCTGATGGACATACCTATCATCGCCCACAACGGGCCAATGTGGCCGGTTACTGCTAATGGTAACACGACAGCGTTGTAGCCTAACGCCCATGCAAAATTCTGGCGAATGATTTGGCGGGTCATTCTGCCGACTTCAAAAATATTCTGCAGCGCATTCAGTCGACCATTGAGGATCACACCATCACTGCCGGCCTGCGCGAGATCAGTGCCACTGGCAAACGTGAGCGACGCATCTGCCTGCGCCAACACTGGCGCGTCATTGATGCCATCGCCGACCATCATCACCGGGGCGCTACTCTGCAACTGTTGCACCAGGGCCAGCTTGTCAGCGGGTTTTAAGCCGGCATGGACTTCTTCAATACCGAGTTGCTGAGCCAGAAGATCGGCCCTGCGCTGATCATCACCGGTTAACATCACCAGGTGCACCTGCTGGCGTTTAAACCACTGAACCATGGCCAGTGCGTCGTTGCGAATCTCGTCATCGACCTGAAACGCCGCCAGAATACCGCTACGGTCTGCTAGTAACACGTTCGCCTGCGGCAACGGGCTCTCGATTTGCGGGTGCCATTCCTGAATAAAGCTCAAGCTGCCAAGGCGATAATCCTGTTCGTCATACATAGCAGTTAAGCCTGCACCTGGCTGGTTTGCCACATGAGCCACTGCCAGTCCGCCCTCGGCCAGCTGCTGTAACGGCCGCGCCAGAGGATGTTCTGAATACTGTTCAATGCTGCTCACCAACCGCATGATGTCAGTTTGTGTCATATCGCCTGGCAAAGATGCGTTAAACCAGCTCTCAATGACACTAAAACGCCCCTGGGTCAGGGTACCGGTTTTATCCAGGCATAAGGTTTTGACCCGCGGTAAAACTTCCAGCATCGCGGCATTTTTGAGCAGCACACCACCACGATTTAATCGATTAATGGCACCGGACATCGCCGTCGGCGCAGCTAACGCCAGCGCACAAGGGCAGGTCGCCACCAGGACTGAAAGCGTGATCCAGAAAGCATCCGGGGGGGAGAGCATCATCCAGCTGAAGAAGGTCAGGCTGGATATAAGTAGGGTTGCAATAACAAAGTAGCGTCCAACCACATCCGCTAAGCGGGCAAAGCGTGGCTTTTGTTCCATCGCAGTGTCCTGCAACGAAACGATACTAGAAAGCAGAGTATCCTGATGAGTCCCCGTGACGCTCATTTGCAAGGGAGACTGCTGATTGATCGCGCCGGCATACAAACTATCGCCTCGTTGTTTGGCGACCGGACGGCTCTCTCCGGTCAGCAACGACTCATCTGCCCAGGCCTTTTCACTGAGCAGTCGACCGTCTACCGGAATAGGTTCGCCGGGTTTAACCCGCACAATATCATTGGCCTGCAGATACTTAACCATCACCTGCTTCCACCGTTCGCCTTCAGCTTCGCCAACTTGCGCATCGTCATGCTGCTCAAGGCGCTCTGCAATGGCTGGAATCAGCTTCATCAGGTTAGCCGCATTGGCCACTGCACGATGCTTCGCCAGTAATTCCAGATAACGCCCTGCGAGGAGTAAGAATGCGAACATAGACACACATTCATAATAGATTTCGCCGGTATCAAAAATGGTTGCATAGAAGCTAGCGACAAACGCCAGAATCATCGCCAGCGATACCGGTACGTCCATATTGACCGTCCTCGCACGCAGGGCACGCAATGCATTGGCAAAGAACGGCTGACAGCTATACACAATGACCGGCGCGGTGAATAGCAACGACACCCACCAGAAATAAAGTCGGTGCATATCATCAATGTCATCATAATAGAGGCCGAAGGCAACCATCATGGTTTGCATCGATGCCAGGCCAGCCACACCTAAACGCAGAATATAGCTACGCCGCTTTTTTTCAAATGACTGTTCAAGGTCGGCTTGCTGGAAGGGAAGGGCACGATAACCGACCTTATGGATGGCGGCAAGAATGTTGCTGAGTTTAAGTTGCTTCGGGTCCCATTTAACGTTGACGCGGTCCGTCGATGCATTGACCACGACATGTTTAGTCCCAGATAGCCCAAGTAATTGGCGCTCAATTAACCAGGCACAGGCGGCGCAGGTCATGCCTTCAACTGCTAGAGTGACTTCGTGCAGGTCAGCATTGTCGTGACCCCGCACAAATTCACGCTGAATGTCTGGGTCGTCGTAGGACTTCACTTGTTCATTTAACGCCTGCAGCGCATCAGGCACCAGTGCCTGAGGTACGCCGTCCGAGTCAATCTGGCGAAATTTATAAAAGTGAATCAGCCCCTGATCGATAATAGTCTGGGCAACCGTCTGGCAGCCATAACAACACATCGGACGCGCCAGCCCTTCAATCTCAACCTGAAGATCAAGGCCTCGCGGAACCGGTTGATGACAATGGAAACACTGACTGTCATCGAATGTGTCGGTAAGGGTGGCAGACATACTATTTACTTCCAGTGTACGTGAATAGAAACAACTTAATGACGGCTCTCACATACCAGAGAATCAGATCCCGTAATTTTGTGGCTCCAGATAAAGTGGCTCATCGTGAGGTAACTGGAAATTATGGGCAACACGCCACTGCTGGTCGTATGGCTCAATAATAATTCGCCAATGACCGCTAATTTCACTCGGCAATGTGGCCCGATACCAGCCATCGCCGGTGTGCGGTACACGTAAGTCCATGTCCATCGCATCAAGGGTTGGGTGATAAAACACCACATGCAGGGCGGTACGTTGCTCGGGCTCATAGTCTGTAAAACGAAATGACAGCTCGTCTCCCACGATGGTGGCTTCAAAAGCAATCCCCAGTTCAATGGCGCGCGCTTCACGTGTCAGCTGCAGGTTGATTGAGCGGCCTTCGTTATAGTAATCATCGATCACCATTGATGCGGGATTTTTGTAAATCAATATTGCAGTAGCGATACAAGCTGAAATGACTGCGACTTTCGCACCGATCAGCCACCACACCCAAAAGTGTTTATACCAGGGAGAGTTATCTTCAACGTGCGTTTGCATCAGGGTTACCTCAATTGCGCGCCGCCTCCACAAAATTATGAGGCAGGGCGACTGTCTATAATACGTCTATGTCGAGTTTAACGCCCTGTTGTAAAGACGCTAAGCTCGCTACAGAAGCTAAAACAAAGCCCCTGTGCGGGGCCCTGTATCTCATCAGCATCCATGCTTTTAAAAATGATTAATCGTTGTTCAGACTGTAGATGTAGCCAGACAGGATTTGTACCTTGTCTTCACCTAAAATACTGTCCCAACGCGGCATCACGCCGTTACGGCCATGGCGCAGGGTTTCTTCAATCGCGCGCTGTGAACCACCATATAACCACACGTTGTCGGTCAGGTTAGGTGCACCAAGGGCTGTATTGCCTGTACCATTCTGGCCGTGACATGCTGCGCAAGCGGCAAAATTAGCTTCACCAGCGCGAGCCAGGTCGCGGTCGACGTTTCTTCCGCTGAGGCTAAGTACATAAGCTGCCATCTCACGAATTCCTTGCTCACCAAGCTGGTCTGCAAAGGCAGGCATTTGCGCTTCACGACCCTGCATTAGGGTGTGTTTGATGTCTGCAGGCGTACCACCCCAGCTAAACACACCGTCTGTCAGGTTAGGGAAACCAATGCCACCACGAGCGTCTGAACCATGGCACTGAGCACAGTTTTGCAGGAACAAACGCTGTCCTACACGTAAGGCTTCACTGTCACCGGCAATCTCTTCAATGCTCTGATTAGCATAGCTGGCAAACAATGGACCGTAGACCTCTTCAGCACGGGCGCGTTCGCGGTCATACTGGACGATGCGACCATCTTCAAGAGCCTGCACGCGCTGACGCTCAGAATCCTCTAAGGACAATACGTGCTGGTTCGAACTGGTCCAGCCTAACAACCCCTGGAAGTTACCTAAGCCAGGGTAGAGGGCAAGGTATAAAAATGCCCAGGCTAAACAAATCCAGAACAGGTATGTCCACCACTTTGGCAGTGGGTGATTGAGTTCGCTGATACCATCGAACTCATGCCCCATGTTTTCGCCTTCTTCTACATCCGTGTAGTTCTTCATATTCCAGCGTAACAGCACAATCAGTGCTATCAGGTGGCCTAAGGTAAGAACAATTATCCATCCACTCCAGAAGCTACTCATCGCTCTTTGACTCCCGTTTCTGGTCTTGACCCGTGCCTTTGGCTTTCTTATCTTCCTCAAAAATTGAGTTAGCGTCGTGGTCAAACTTGTCTTTGTTGCGGCTACTGTAGGCCCAGATGATTACAATGATAATCACCGCAAACACCAGTAGCGTGTAATATGCGTTAAACGTTGGTCCGCCCATCGGTATTTACCTCAGTGCCGTGCCGAGAGATTGCAGGTACGCGATTAATGCTTCCATTTCCGTGTGACCTTCAACATCGGCTTGTGCATTTTCGATGTCTTCATCTGTATAAGGCACTCCAAATCTTTGGAATACCCGGAGTTTACGCGCTGTTAACCGACCATCGAGAACATTCTCAGCCAACCATGGGTATGCTGGCATATTCGACTCAGGCACCACTGCGCGTGGGTCCATTAAGTGAACATAATGCCACTCATCCGAGTAACGACCGCCAACCCGCGCCAGGTCAGGACCGGTGCGCTTAGAGCCCCACAGGAACGGATGCTCCCATACCGATTCGCCAGCAACCGAGTAGTGACCATAACGCTCGGTCTCTGCCCGGAAGGGACGGATCATCTGGCTATGACACCCTACGCAACCTTCACGGATGTAGATATCACGGCCTTCCAGCTCCAACGCAGTGTATGGGCGCAGGTTTTTAACCGGCTCATTGACCTGTTGTTGGAACAGCAGGGGGGTGATTTCTACCAGGCCACCGATAGAGATGGCGATAATAGAAAGTACCGCAAACCAGCCAACGTGTTTTTCAACTAACTCATGTTTATTTTTCTTCATGACTCAGTGACTCCTTAAACCGATTGGGCCGCTGGCAGTGGTTCGCTTTTACGAACTTTATCACTGCGAATGGTTTTATAAGTGTTGTACGCCATGATCAACATACCTGCGACAACGAATAACCCACCAACGAAGCGGACGAAATAGAACGGGTACGAGGCTTCAAGGCTTTCAACAAAGCTGTAAGTTAATGTGCCGTCAGCGTTGACCGCGCGCCACATCAACCCCTGAGTCACACCTGAAATCCACATGGCGACGATGTATAACACCACGCCGATGGTGTGCAGCCAGAAGTGGGTGTTAATCAATTTAATGCTATACATGCGGTCACGGTTATACAGCACCGGGATCAAGTGGTAGATGGCGCCGATACTGATCATCGCAACCCAACCAAGCGCACCAGAGTGAACGTGGCCGATAGTCCAGTCAGTGTAATGCGATAGCGCGTTCACCGACTTAATAGCCATCATCGGACCTTCGAAGGTCGACATGCCATAGAACGACAGCGAAACAATTAAGAAGCGTAAGATAGGATCGGTTTTCAGCTTATGCCAGGCACCTGACAG
>JAFIFH010000032.1 GCA_020832105.1 Idiomarina sp. | reverse complement strand
TGGTTAACGTCAGGCGGAGCCTGACCTACCATGGCACACATGAATTAACGCCAGATGAAAATCAATCATGGTCTAGACGCAACGCCCACGCCAACAGCGCCCACAGCAGCCCGAACACTGCGCCGCCGGCGTGGGCGGTCACCGCAAGGCCAGGCGGTGCAGTATATAGGTCGAAGCTAATTTTCAGCACCACCGCGATTACCATAAACACGCCGAGCAAGCGTCGACTGCGCTCGGCGCTCAGCGCCTCACCCAATGCCCCCGCTGCAAACAATCCGTACAAGACTGCCGAAAAGCCGTACATCAGATACACCTGCGGACTCAACCAATGCATACCCAGGCCACCGGCTAGCCCGGCAAGCGGAACAAACAGCAACAGCCGATAACGCTGGAAATGCTCCATAAACATCACGTAAATCGCCAGCAAACCGAACAGGTTGAGCAGTAAATGCGCGATGTCCTGATGCACGAATATATAGCTAACCAGCCGCCAAGGCTCCGCGCCATATTCATAACGAAGGGCACGATCGAGCGCCTCGGCAAACATTAGGTTGAATACAAACACCAGGGTCAGCCCAACGCCCACAACAAAAAACGGCACCACATAGCGTGGTGCCGTCGGAATATGTAACCCAAATACCTGTAACTTTCGCAAATTTGCTCGCAAATGATTTAGCCCGGCTGTGAACGCCACTCAATCATAAACTGTCCCTGCATAAATTCAATCACCCCAGCGCATACCGGCATCACCGTATTGCGCATGCGGTTACCAATCAACTGCTCGATAATATGGGTGATCTTGTCTTTTAAACCCAGTTCGCGCAGGTACGCTTCAGCGTTTTCATTAAAGGCCCAGGCAATAAAGTTAGGGCTTTTGCTACTGGCATCGGTACGGAAAATTACTGACCCATTCAGGTTATTTAAAACCGGATACTGTTGATGTAAACGCATAAGCATGGCTTGTTCAAAATCGTGCTGCGGCATTTCTTCGCTCTCTTTTACTAGTCCATTAATATTAACTAAGTACAGTTTTACCAAAAAACAGGATTTTGCAAGAAATAAGCCTCGCGAATACTCACTATTTACAAAAATTAAACAATTCTCTTCTAAACTATGGTTCAGCCACCAAACCAACGCATCCAGCCAGGTCTGCTCTGCCGTTGCTGCTGTTTAGCCTGAGCTCGTTGCATAGTCTCAGGGCGGGTTTTGGCCAATAATCGAAGCGCGTCCTCGGGGCTAAGCCGCTGATGATCATAGGGATTCACGTAGCGTGCGTAGTCTACGACATAAGCATTAAAAAGCTGTGCCAAACCATGCTTCAGGCCGTCACGTCGGGCGGGGGCGGGTAACTCGTCGTCACTCAGCCCCCAACCGGCATAAAATGGCATGCCACTCACGTGCAGTGGTGTGCCCCAAATCAATGCCTCGAAACCCGTCGGCGACGAGCATACGAAGGCGGCCTCAGCCTGTTCCAGCGCGTCGGCGGCATAGTCTTCGGCTTCAATCACCACGATTTCATGCCCGGGAAAGCGCTGCTGGGCTTTATCAATAAGCGTAGCGGTAATCCGTTTGCTTTGTTCTTTACGCCCCCCATGCAGGGTTGGCTCGGCTATCACCGCAACAAAGCGGTTTGCTGGAAGTTGCGGGCCCAGGCCGTGATTAAAGCGTGACACCCGGTTTGATTTCCATTGGGTAATCAACTGTTCGGCACGACTTAGCGCATCGTCTGCAGGTTGCGATTTGATCAGGCCCTCAAGATACGTCTCGCGGTCAGACGCGTTTGCAAACCCCAGATGGTCGACCACCAACGACAATGACTGCTGCTTTTTATGGTCGAAGGTTTTCAGCGGGCCAAAGTCGGTATATAGCAGCGGCAGCTCTAGTGCGGTGCCAGCAGACATGGCTTTGCGCACCGGCCGCCCTTCCCCATGCACGATGACCGCACAGGCGCTGTTGAGCATTAACGGGGTATGCGTCACCCGACAACCAAGCAGCTCATCAAGGGTTTTCACTTCAGATATAACCGGGGTCACGCACAACACGCGGTGGTCGTGCGACGCATCATCGGCAATGATGTCTTTGATATGGCCTATGGGTTCTGTTTTTTTCAGCATGGTGAGTTTAATCTGCCTGAACGCGGGTAAATATGATGCCATGATCATAACGGTTCTGCATCGATTGTGGTAGGTCAGGCTCTGCCTGGCGCACAGCGGTGGTTAACGTTGCGTAGGTCAGGCTGCGCCTGACGCACCGCGATGGTTAACGTTTCGTAGGTCAGGCTGCGCCTGACGGCAGGTAATGGTTAACGTCAGGCGGAGCCTGACCTACAACACCACGCCATTGGTTAACGTCAGGCGCAGCCTGACCTACGAAAAAGCCACGACAATGTCGTGGCTTTTAATCAATATCAACCGATCAGCGATATTTAGAAATTGTAGGTTAAACCTACACGGATTTCGTTATCAACACCGCTGGTGTTAACACGGTAGCCGACATCGCCCGACAGGTTTTGAGCAAATGCGTAACGGAAGCGCGCACCCACTGAGAAGAATCCGTCTAGCAGCGTGTCATAACGGGCATCAACGATAAAACGTGAGTACTCGTCAAATTTGGTGGTGAAACCTGCACCAGCGTATGCGCCAGTATCGTCCCAATTGTGGTTGCCTTCAATGTGGCTCATACCCAATTGCAGGAAGGTATCAACGTCTTGTTGCTGACCGAAATCTACAAAATACTTACCACCGATGTATAAAGAGAAATCCGCAGTGTCGGTATACTGTGCATTCAATACCAGGTTCGGATTAACACGCACAGACCCTTCTACGTAAACGTCGCTGTTAAACCAGTCGTAAATACCACCACTGATGTATGTGAAATCGTCAGCCTGTGCTGCAGTTGTAGACATCATGCCCGCTGCTGCGGCTAGTGCGATAAGAGACTTTTTCATATAGTTACTTCCTTTTTATAACGTCACTGTGAGTGGTGTCGCCCTTCGCTACATCATCAGCTCGCGCTGATGTGCGCCTGAATGCGAACATCTATTACACTCTGAGACAAGATTGTCTTAGACCATAAGTATAGTCAGCTGTGCCACAATTCAAGCCTAAACCCCTTATATTTAAGCTTTCTTTACGCATTGCAACAGTATCTAAACCTTTTCGCTCACTTGGTAATCACTTAACGTCGCAGCCAGGGCGTGTTTGGCTTTTTCGTCGCCATGTACCAATCGAATATCATTGACATAATCAGCCCCGCGCACAAATTCGATCAGCTCCTGCTGGTCGGCATGGGCGGAATAGCCACCTAAAGTATGAATCTCCGCTTTAATCCACACCCGCTCGTCGTCCAGGTCCACATATCCACCCCGCGGCCCGTAGGCCTGAATCGCACGCCCTGGGGTTCCTTCCGCCTGATAGCCAACAAATAAGACATCGGTACGCGGGTCTGGTAGCAGGGCTTTCAGGTAGTTCATCATGCGCCCACCGGTACACATGCCGCTGGCCGCAATCACTATGCACGGGTCGCCGCTTTGCTTTAAATAATTGATGATGCGTTGGTGTTCGGCGTGCGTGTTCACCACATGTAAGCGTTCAAAGTTCAGTGGGTGGCGATTGTCGCTCAAGCGTTGTTTTGCCTCCGCGTCCCACAGGTCGCGCATCGCCCGGTACTCTTTGGTGAATTGTGCCGCCATCGGCGAATCCAGAATCACTACCATATCGCTCCAGCGAAGACCCTCTGCGAGCTTATCACCACGGCATTGATGAATGATGTCTTCCAGCTCATACAGCAGTTCCTGGGTTCGGCCAATGCTAAACGCCGGGATCAGCACGGTACCGCGGTCGCTCACACAATGCTCTATTACCGCTCGCAGTCGCTGCTGCCGCTGGGCTCGGTTTTCGTGGTTACGATCGCCATAGGTGCTTTCAAGTACCAGCACATCGGCACGTTCCAGTGGTGTTGGGTCGGGTAGTAATGGCGAGTTTTTACAGCCTAGATCGCCGGAAAATACCACCCGCTCGCCGCTGTTTAGATCAAGTTCGACATAGGCTGAACCGAGAATATGGCCTGCCTGGCGAAAACGTAGTTTGAGTGCGGGGCTGGAAAGCTCTGTCCATTGGTCATAGTCTACCGGCACCAGCAGGCGTTTAACGGTGTTGAGTACTGCATCGATGAGACCCCGATTATGAGTCACGCCGACTTTTAGCGCGTCTTCAATGACCATAGGTAACAAGAGTGCGGTGGCTCGAGTGCAGTAAATGGGGCCGCGAAAACCGGCAGTCAGTAACCAGGGGAGTCGCCCCACATGGTCAATATGGCAGTGCGTTAGAATGAGCGCATCGATATGCCCAATCGGGAAGTCGACGGTTTGCACGCCTGCATGGGCGCCATCGCTGGCGGTTTCTGCGCCCTGAAACAAGCCGATATCCACCAGCAACCCACGCCCGTTTGCTAAAGTTAGCTCATGACAAGAGCCGGTGACACCATCGCGCGCGCCATGGTGATAGATTGTGAAAGGTACGTCCATGTGTGATTCCCTGTGAGTGTTTTATTTGGTTTATCACAATGCACAAAAAAGGGAATACACCTTGTGGTGTATTCCCTTTTTTGTGGACGCAGCGTAGGTCAGGCTCTGCCTGACGCACAGCGATGGCTAACGTTTCGCGTAGGTCAGGCTGCGCCTGACGCCAGGTCATGTATAACGTCAGGCGGAGCCTGACCTACAATCATACCCCAGCATTGGTTAACGTCAGGCGCAGCCTGACCTGCCATCCCGCAAATCACAACCCTAGCATCGACTCAATGGAATCGCGCGTGAGCTGATGGTATGCCGGGCGTGCTTGCTCGTACAAGGCGCGGGCGTGCTCAGGGTCGGCTTCGTTAATGGCCGCATACACAGGCACTAAATAAGCCAGCCGGCCCATGCCGAACACGATGTCATCCACACGATGCAATGCGGGCTCATACTCATGGCGAATCGCGATGCCCAGCCATGCGGTGAGCACTGAATTATTGCGTGTTGCAGTCAACTCAAGCTCATCATCCAACCGCGCCAGCTCCTCATCACTCATTTCCTGAGGTAAATGACGCAAAAAATACAGCCGCTCATGAATACTCCACGCCTGGAACTCCACCTCTTCACCATCTAGCCAGGCCTGGCGGGCTTCATCAACCCGATCAAACGCATCGACTTCAACCCGCACCATGGTGTCTGGCAAGCCCGGCTCAAACAACCATTCCTTCACCTCATCACGACTGACTTTATCGCTATGCTCGTCAATCAGATTCGCGTACAGGTACTCTTCAAATTCCAGCGTATCCAGGCTCTTGAACGCGAAGTCAGCAAAGTACTGACGCACGAAGGCATCAAAGGTATCGCGCCCTACCCGGTCTTCAAGGAAGAACAAAAACGCCGCCGCTTTATCATAGGGCACCCGGGTAAATATGGTTTCCGGATCGCGCTGCTCAAGCTCCAGGTGGAGCACCTGCTGGCGTTCATCTAAGTCACCAATGGAGTTAGCCAATGATTGATCTGACAGCATCCGCTCCATTAAGGCACGCTCTTCCCCATACACCGCTTCCATAATCCGGTTCTGCACGTACGATGTGAAACCTTCATTCAGCCACAGATCACGCCAGGTCGCATTGGTCACCAGGTTGCCCGACCAGGAGTGCGCCAGTTCGTGCGCAATCAGGCTCACCAGGCTTTGATCGCCAGCGATCACCGTCGGTGTAATATAGGCCAGTTGTGGGTTTTCCATACCACCAAAAGGGAAGCTTGGCGGCAGTATCAGCTGGTCATAACGGTCCCAGGCATAAGGGCCAAACATCGCTTCGGTGACATCCATCATGTCGGTGGTATAGGTAAATTCTTCCACTGCGGACTGCAAAACCGAGGGTTCAGCATAAATAGCCATGCGGTCATTTAATGCATAAAAGTCTAAATCACCCACAGCAATGGCCATTAAATAGGGTGGTATCGCTTGCTCTGTCTGCATTTCATAAACACCGGTGCGTTCCGGGTTCGGTGGGTTGTTCGCGCCCATTAAACCAACCAGGTCTGTGGGGGTTTGCAGGCGTGCGCTAAAGGTTAATCGCGATGCTGCGGTGTCCTGAATTGGCACCCAGGTGCGTGCGTAATGTGGTTGCGACTGGCTGTATAGGAATGGATGTTCACCGCCAGCTGTGCCTGCAGGGTCGACCCAGTCGAGGCCGGTGGCCTCTGGTGAAGAGGCGTAGTGAATACGTACTTTTTCAGCCCGTTGCTGGCCGTCACTGCTGTGTATGTCTTTCAAAGGGATGGTCAGTGCAGAGCCGAGAACCGGGTCTTTCTCACCCGCACGGAAACTGCCTTCATGCCATTCGCCGGCGATTTTGGTCTCTACCTGGTCAATGGTTAAATCGTAGGTATCGACAATGAAATAGCTCGCGCTGGTATCAATATATTCGAGGGTATATTCGGCGTAACCGCGCAGTTGTTTGGCTTCAAAGTCTACTTCTAGGTCAAGGTGAAGATGCGGCGCTCGTACCTGATTGCTATTGGCGAAGCTATGCAAGTCAATGGTTGGGGTTTGCACGCGATAGTGCTCGGTGGGCTCAAAGCTTTGGTAATCGCCGTGTTGGATGGTTTGGCCCCGCTGCGCTGCGGATTTGTCAGTTTGGGCATACCCGCTGTCGCTTGCTGCGTCCTGCCCATTTTGCTGTTCACTCGCTGGTGAACACGCCGCCAGCGCTACTACAGGCAACCATGCCAGCGCATAGAATAATTTATTGTCCATTTTCGCCATACCTTGTTGTTAATGATTGGCAACCCACCGCGGGCCTTTACACAACGTTCAAGCCTACACCAATTCCAATAATCACGCTATTGCACGGTAGGTCAGGCCATGCCTGACGTTAACACCGCACGGCGGCAGGCGTAGGTCAGGCTCCGCCTGACATTCCACAATCTAGCTGCGGCAGGCGTAGGTCAGGCCCTGCCTGACGTTAACCATCGCACGGCGGCAGGCGCAGCCTGCCCTACAGCGTAATACCGGCCCATTCCGGGGGTAATATGCCGCGTTTTACATCGCGATGGAATGTTGAGTAGGGCCAATCACCAAGCTTTGCTACCAGCTTGTGTTTCAGCGGGTTTGTATAGCAATACATCAGTTGATTATGTAAACGTCGCTCGCTCATGATGCGGTGTTCCCAATACCGTGATTGCCATAGATTGCTGCGTCGCTCGAACTTTTCGTTTTCCGTAAGTGGCACATCGCTTTTAAAGCCCGAAATTTTGGTGGTGTAGCGCTTTATCATCGAGACTCGTTGAGGGACCAAAGTATCCTCAATCTCGATAATGGCGTGGAAATGATCAGGGAGCAGTACAAACGCGTGGATAGTAAAAGGGTATTTTTGCGCGGTTAATTTCAATGCCTGTTTAAGTGCTGAGCGCATGTATGGTTCGAGTAAGACCGGTTGTCGTTTATAAGTGACCACCGTTAGAAAGAAATACCCAGCTGTATCAAAATATCGGCAGAAGTTCGGCATCCGTGCCTCCGTTATTTGAAGAGTGAGCCTAAGCTTAATATTCAAATAACGGAGTTTGAATGAGGCGATTGCGTATTTCGTAGGTCAGGTTTTACCTGACGTTAACCATAGGCGCTACCATCGACCATCGCATAACGTCAGGCGGAGCCTGACCTACGATTAACCATCGCGTAACGTCAGGCGGAGCCTGACCTACCATCAACCATCGCGTAACGTCAGGCGGAGCCTGACCTACCATCACACATAGCTTAACGTCAGGCGGAGCCTGACCTACCATCAAACATCGCGTAACGGCAGGCGGAGCCTGACCTACCAATCATGGTTTATGTTTCGCAGTAGCCGGCGTGGAAGAGGACGAGGTGGTCGAGGTTCATTTTTAGGCGAATTTGGCTGCCGACGGCGTGTTGGTTATGGGACGGTGCCATGCACAGTACCTGTGCGCCGCCGGCTAACTCGGCGGTATAGAGAAAGTGAGAACCGCGAAAGCCGCGGGCTACAATACTGGCTTCACGCTCACCCTGCTCGTCTATCACGATATCGTCCGGGCGGATCAGCACATCCACCACCTCGCCGACGCCGGCGTCACCAAAATGTTCACCATGCAGGCAACCAAGCGGGGTTTCGACACAGCCGTCCTGATTAATATGACCACGCAATAAAACCCCATGGCCAATAAAATCCGCTACCAGATGATGCACCGGGCGGTGATACAACCCATAGGGCGTGTCCCATTGCAGTAAGCGACCGCGGTACATCATGCCCGCTTTGTCGGCCATCGCGAACGCCTCTTGCTGATCATGGGTGACCAACAGCGCAGTGATATTCTCGCGCTTTAACACCTCTCGCACTTCCATCGCCAGTGATTCACGCAATTCAGCGTCTAGCGATGAAAAGGGCTCGTCCAGCAACAGTAAGCGGGGCCGCGGGGCTAAGGCCCTCGCCAGCGCGATGCGCTGTTGCTGACCACCGGACAGTTGATGCGGATAGCGCGGCCCGTAGCCCTCAAGGCCTACATGCTCTAAAAGCTCGGCCACCCGAGATTTCTTCTGTGCAGCTGAAGCACCGCGCAAACCAAAGCTGATATTGTCCGCCACCGTTAAATGCGGAAACAAGGCAAAGTCCTGAAACACCATCCCAACGCCACGATGTTCCGGGTCGATATGCACCCCACTCTTTGCGCCGCGCCCTTTGCCTGAACCGGCGTCGGACACCAGCTGATCGCCCAGGCAAATGGTGCCTTCATTGACCCGCTCAAACCCGGCGATAGCCCGTAACAAGGTAGTTTTACCGCAGCCCGACGGGCCCAGCAAACAGCCAATTTCACCAGGCTCCAGCGACAAGGTCACCCCGTCCACAATGAGCTGCTCGCCTAGTTCAACATTGATACGATCAAGCTCTAACAGGCTCATATATATCCTCAAGCTTAGGTTCAGCAGCGTTCGCTGCTTGTTCGGCTTCTTTGCGTTTGCCCATGGCACGGCTTAATAATATCACCGGTATGATACCCGCCAACACAATCATTAACGCCGGCGGCCCGGCATCTGCAAGGCGCTCGTCGCTGGCCATTTCATGGGCGCGTACCGCCAGGGTATTGAAGTTAAATGGCCGCAGCACCAACGTCGCTGGCAGCTCTTTTAATACGTCCACAAACACCAGAATAGATGCGGTTAAAATACTGGTACGCAATAGCGGGAAGTGAATACGCCGCAGGATCTCACGCGGTGACAGGCCCAGAATACGTGCCGATTCGTCCATGCTGTGGCGGATCTGGCTAAGGCCGCTGTCGACGGTCTGAATGGACACTGATAAAAAGCGCACGGTGTAGGCAAAGATGAGCGCCACAATGGTGCCGGAGAAAATCAGTCCCGGGTTCCAGCCGATGGTAAATTCAGTAAATTCAATTAAGCGGTTGTCCAGCCAGGCCAATGGCACCATGACGCCCACCGCGATGACTACGCCTGGTATGGCGTAGCCTAAGGTGGCCATGCCGACGCTGGAACGCACCATCTTTGAGGGCATCCGCCGCTTGCCATAACATAGCCATAGCGCCAGCAACACGGTGACGGTGGCTGCGATAGTGGCCAACACCACGGTATTTATGACTAAATCCCAGAACGTGGGTTGCAGCCAAATCTCATAGCGTTCTAATGACCACCAGCCTAATTGTAGCGCCGGTAGAATAAAGCCAAGCAGTACCGGGATAAAACATGCAGTGAACGCCAATACGGCTTTGCCACCTTTAAGCTGATGGGGTTTTGCTCGCGCCGATGATCGCCCGGCACTGTGATAGCGTGATTTCGCCCGTGACGCACGCTCGATAACCATCAACACCACCACAAAGGTCAGCAGCAGCGAGGCCAGTTGCAGCGCGCCTACCTGGTCGCCCATGCCATACCAGGTTCGGAAAATACCGGTGGTGAAGGTGGTCACGCCAAAGTAGTGCACTGTGCCGTAATCGGCGAGGGTTTCCATCAACGCTAAGGTGACGCCGGTGGCAATCGCCGGTCGTGCCATTGGTAGTGCAATACGCCAGAAGCTGGCCCAGGGGCCAAGGCCTAAGGTGCGCCCTGCTTCAATGGCGGCGCTAGATTGTTCAATGAAGGCAGCGCGGGTAATTAAATATACATAGGGGAAGAACACGAGCGCCAGCATTAGAACCGCGCCCCCTAGCGAGCGAACTTCCGGGAACCAGTAGTCGCCGTAGCGCAGGTCAAAAGTGTCGCGGATTAAACTTTGTAATGAGCCTTCGAAGCCGAGCATCCCTGCATAGGTGTATGCGGTGATATAGGCGGGCATCGCCAGTGGTAAGAGTAATGCCCAACGTAGCCAGGTGACGCCGGGGAAACGACAGGCGGTGGTTAACCAGGCGGTGGACACGCCGATAACAAGGACCAGTAAACCGACCCCGACTAATAATACCAGGGAGTGGCGCACGTATTCGCCGATCACCGTTTGCCACAGGTGGCTTAGCACTTCACGCTGTTCAGCGGAGAATATGCCTATAAAGAATGCGCCAATGACGACCAGTAGCGGCAGGCAAATAAGGGTAGCAACCAGCGGCAAACTAAAACGCGCAAGCCGCGAGCCGGGATTGACCGGGCTCGCGGCTTGATTCTGAGACTGCTTAACTTCAGGTGTTGCCACTAAGGTTTCAGCCCTTTCCTGTTGTTGGTGAATTGTTTTGTTTGCGTAGGTCAGGCTCCGCCTGACGTTCAACCATTGTGCGACGTCGGATGTAGGTCAGGCTCTGCCTGACGTTAACCACCGCGCGGCGTCAGCCGTAGGTCAGGCTCTGCCTGACGTTAACCATTGTGCGGCGTCAGGCAGAGCCTGACCTACGAACATTTAACCATCGCTGCACGTCAGGCGCAGCCTGACCTACGAACGTTTAACCATTACCGCCAGCCGGCGCGGTTCATCAGGCGCACGGCGGCGGCATTGTTTTCGCCAAGCGTGCTGATGGGTAAATCGTCCGCGCGGAACTCGCCCCAGGCTTCGGTAATTGAGCTTGGCGCAGCGTCACTGCGTACCGGATACTCCTGATTGCGCTGGGCATAAGAGCTTTGTGCCTGAGCCCCGGCTAAAAACTCCATCAACCGAATGGCGTTGTCTTTATTTTGTGCATATCGCAACAAACCAATACCGCTGACATTCACATGCACGCCCTGCTCACCTTCACCCTGGGCTGGCCAATGAATGCTTAACTGACTCACGGTTTCCTGATTATTACGCTCATCACTGGCGCTCATGCCACCAAAATAATAGGTATTGGCAATGGCAATGTCACACTGACCACTGGCCACCGCATGCAGCTGATCACGATCACCACCTACCGGGTTGCGCGCAAAGTTCTCCACTAAGCCACGAATCCACTGCTCAGTCACTTCTTCGCCGTGATGGGCAATCATCCCCGCCACTAATGACTGGTTGTAAACATTGTCAGATGAGCGCACGCAAATACGCCCTCGCCATTGCTCATCCGCAAGCGCCAGGTAATCACTCAGTTCACTCGGGTCGACGCGATCATGAGCATAGAATATGGGCCGTGCACGCATACTCAAACCAAACCATTCATTTTCAGCATCGCGCAGGTGCGCTGGAATATTGTCGCTTAAATCAATCGACTCTACCGCCTGAAATAAGTCTGCGTCTTTGGCGCGCTGCAGACGACCTGCGTCAACAGTAATAAAAACGTCTGCCGGGCTGTTGCGGCCTTCTTGCTGCAGGCGGGTTAGCAAGCCATCGCCGGAGCCGGTGAGCAGATTAACCTGAATGCCGGTTTCATCTTCGAATTCGTCAAGCAATGGTTTCACCAGGCTTTCGATTCGCGCAGAGTAGACGGTCACCTGGTTTTCGTCACCGCCACCACGGCTGACCAGCGCCATAATGATCGCCAGCACGACACCGATCGCGATGACAATTTTGAGAATATGCTGCATCTATTTGACCCTTTTGAGTAATGTTTCAATGTTAAAACATGCAGTTGATAATAACAATGATTATCAAACGCAACCCGTTTTGGCTGTGAATCCGGGATTGTCGTAGGTAAGGCTTCGCCTGACGCCGCACAATGCCTAACGTCAGGCGGAGCCTGACCTACGTCTGACACCGCACCATGCCTATCGCGAGGCGCAGCCTGACCTACATATGACACCAAACCATGCCTATCGCCAGTCGCAGCTTGACCAACACGCAAGCATTATATACAGATACAAATGAGAATCAATATCAAATACAAATCAATACCGATGAAGCTTTAAGGCACCCAAATCTCACTCACCGGGTCTTCAGGTTCAAAGAAATGCGCAACCTGGGCCTGTAGCAGCTCGGCGCAGGCCTGTGCATCGGTCATTGCATCGTGGGGGGCGTAATGGGGTAAATGGTAGCGGGCGCGTGAATCCGCCAGCCGAATGGACACCTGAGTATTGATACTGCGCCAGCGCTGCCACCATGGCCGGCGGTCTACCCGGTGCAAGCGTGACTCCAGTTGCATGGTATCAATAACCGGAAAATCAATATGCTCACGAATACGTTCAAGCAAGGTTTGTTTAAAAAAGTCTCGTTCAATACCGCGATAATGCACCACCCACACATGCCCGGCAAAGGCTTGCAGCATCTGCTCCAGCACCGCATCAAAATCCGGAGCATTGGCGATGTCACTGTGGGTAATACCATGGATAACCACCGACTCGTCGGTGAGCGCCCGACGCGGCTTAACCACCCAGTACTTCGCCTCGCGCATACGCACCCGCTGCAGGTTGAACGGCACCGCGCCGACACTGACGATACCGTGTTTGCGTGCATCTAGGCCGGTGGTTTCAAAATCAACTGCGATCAGCGGCACGTCCTTCAACGGCGTGTCAGCGCTGACCATGCCCCTGGCGTAATAGTCACGCAAGCGCGGATCACGAGCCTGTGCGGCGCGCTCGGCAAATAGCTCAGGCCAGTTGGTATTCGCATCAGGGTCGGCGCGCAATTGGCCACCGTGCTCACGTTCATTGCGCTTTAATACCGGGTCGGGTGGTAAATACAGCACCTTTAGTTGGCTCCGTATCGAAAACGCAGGTAACGCTGGGCGTTGCTTAGAATCTGAAACGCGTCTTTCAGGTTCTTCCGTTCGAAGTCCGACAGATTCGAGGGTTTGACATTATTGTCCGGATCCTCGCCTTGTTGCAGCGCCAATGCCTGATGGCGAATGCGCACCATGTTTATAAATTCCAGGGCGTCACGTAAATCGGCGCCGCGGCCCTTAGGCAAAATATCGCTTTCGGTGACATCCTCCAGGCGGGCAAACGAGTTGCGTTCGCGCGATCCCGATGCCAGCGCATGTACCCGCACCAAATCGGCAATGGGTGCCGTACCCCGGCGTTTGATATTGATACTATTGTTGTGCTTACCGTCTTTTTCCATCACGAAATCTTTAAAAAAGCCCAGCGGCGGCGTGCGGTTCAGCGCGTTCTTTGCCATGCTGGCAATGAAACGGTTGCTGCGTTTGGCTTTTCGGCGAATAAGCTCATTCAATACGTCGGCCATTTTTAAGTCGCCCCACACGCCTTCAAGATCAAAGAAGATCGAGCTTTGCAGCAAGCCTTCCGGGCTCGGCTCGTTGATCCACTGGCTAAAATATTGCTCCCACACTTCCAGCGGTTGTCGCCACTTCTTATTGTTGGCCATAATTTTACCGGTGCAATACGGGTAACCGCATGCGTCGAGACCGTCATTGACGAACTGCGCCAACTGCAGAAAATACTCGTCGTGTTGTTTGGGATCAAAGCTGTTGTGAAGGATCATCGCGTTGTCCTGGTCGGTAACGATGGACTGCTCGTCCCGGGCCATGGACCCCAGCGCGATAAAGCAATACGGCACTGGTGGTGGGCCGAACTTTTCTTCACCCAGCTCTAGCAGGCGTTGTTTAAAGCTGCGCCCCATGGACGACATTGAGGCACCGATCATCCGCGAATTGGCGTCTTCCTCGACCATGCGCACGAAACCAGCGCGCACCGATTCTTTAAGTTGGGCAAGCTCTTCAATGCTATTTTGTTTGAAGATACTGCTCACCACATACAGGCTGCTTTTAGATTCATGGCGCACCACATCAGACAGGCCTAGCACACCGTATATTTGCCCTTTTCTCCACACTGGCAAGTGATGCACGTTGTCACGCAGCATCATCAGCATGGCTTCAAACACACGTTGATTGGCCTGCACGCTGACCAGCCCGGTAGACATCACCTCGCTGACGGGTTGGTCTGGTGACAAACCAACGGCAAGCACCCGTTTACGGAGATCCTTGTCGGTAATAATGCCAACAGGGTAGTAAGCCTGGCTGTGGTCATCATCGGGCTCGGTATTTTTTTGTGGTGAGACAATTAAAAGGGATGACACTTCTTCGTCGGTCATCATTTTTGCGGCTTCATGAATAGTGGCGTCTGGGCTAATGGTCACGGCTCTGCGCGTAAGCAGGCTTTCCACAGTCACTGACAGCAGCTCATGGCGCGCTTCACGCTCCTTCACTGCCGTCGATAAACGCCGTCGGTCTTCTACCTCCACCGCTTCAGCAAAACTGTCATGTTCGTCAAACAGGCGGTTAAATAAGTCGCCGGGAACATAGTAAATCAGCGTGTCTTCCATGGCTTTGACCGGGTAGCGCACTCGGCCCTTGGCCAGCAAGCCGAATTCACCAAAGAAGCCCCCTTCGCTTAAGCGGTTATAGAGCTCGCCGCTGCGATGAAAGACCTCCACCGCACCGCTACGCACTACGTGTAGGTCCTTGATGGTTTGGTTGTATTCGAGAATTTGGGCGCCTGCCTGAAAATAACCCACATCGACCTGGCCAGCCACCTCGTCGATGATCTCATCCGGGAGTTCGCGAAACGGCGCATAGCGACGTAAAAAACCTGCGATTTCAATGTATTCAGCCTGCATCGAGCCTCCTTTACGGCGTTTGCGGGTTCACCGGACGTTGCACCAATCGTAGGTCAGGCCCCGTCCGCGTCACGCAGTGATGACGTTATGCAATGGCGCGGCGGCAGGCGCAGCCTGCCCTACATACAACGCAATCATCGTAGGTCAGGGTCTGCCTGACGTTATGCAACGGCGCCGCGGCAGGCGCAGCCTGCCCTACAGCATTACGCGCCGCGGGGTTCGTCTAACAGGCCTTTGACCAGGGCGACGCAAGACATCAGCAACACCACGGTAAATGGTAAACCAGCGGACACCGCCATCGCCTGCAGGGCAACCAGACCACCGCCAATAATCAGCGCTATCGCAACCAGGCCTTCAAAGGTACACCAAAACACCCGCTGTGGGGTTGGTGCATTGACCTTACCGCCCGCAGCGATGGTGTCAATCACCAGTGACCCTGAATCCGAGGAGGTAATAAAGAACACCACCACCAGAATGATCCCAATAAAGGAGGTTATCTGTGCCAATGGCAAGGCATCCAGCATGGTAAACAGCTGCAATGACAAACCAGCCGAGGCCACATCCTCATACCCACCTATGAACTGCTCAATCGCGGTAGTGCCAAATACGGTCATCCAGAATACGCAGGCCAAAGTGGGGATCAACAGCACCGCAATCAGGAACTCACGCACCGTGCGCCCTCGGGATACCCGTGCGATAAACATACCCACAAACGGCGACCAGGAGATCCACCAGGCCCAGTAAAACGCCGTCCAGCCCTGAGAATAGCCGGTGTCTTCACGACCAAACGGATTCGACAGTGCAGGCAGGTTCTGAATATAACCAAACAGGTTATGCACAAAGCCAGTTAAAATCGCCACCGTCGGCCCGACAATGATAACAAACAGCATCAGAATTGCCGCAAGCGTCATATTAATCTGCGACAGCCGCTTCACCCCGGCATCAAGCCCGGCAATGACCGACACCAGCGCAATCAGCGTAATACCGATGACTAACAGCACTTCCATGGTTTGCCCTTCAGGCAACCCAAACAAATAATTGAGCCCCGACGCCGCTTGCGCTGCACCTAGCCCCAGCGACGTGGCAAGACCAAATAACGTTGCCAATACCGCAAGGATATCAATGATATGCCCAGGCCAGCCCCACACACGCTCACCCAGTAACGGGTAAAATATGGAGCGAATGGTCAGCGGCAAGCCTTTATTAAACGAAAACAACGCAAGGCCCAGTGCCAACACCGCATAAATCGCCCACGGGTGCAGTGCCCAGTGGAAAATAGTGGCCGCCATACCCAGTCTGGCTGCTGCTGAAGCATCACCTTCGGCGCCACCTAAAGGCGCACCATCTACCCGCACACCATTTTCCAGGTCTATTCCGCCATAGGCCGCAGAAAAGTGCGTCATTGGCTCGGACACGCCGTAGAACATCAGGCCAATGCCCATGCCGGCGGCAAACAGCATCGAAAACCAGCCCATGTAGGTAAAGTCAGGGTCGGCTTTGGTTCCGCCTAAGCGTACCCGGCCAAGCGGGGTGAATATCAGCACCAAACATAAAACCACAAAAATATTCGCGGCGGACAGGAAAAACCAGTCAAGGTTCGAGGTTAACCAGCCTTGCACACTGGAAAACACCGGCTCAGCCTGCTCGTTAAAAATTAATGTCAGTGCTACAAACGCAATGACCGCCAATGCGGAAATAGCGAATACCCGATTGTGGATATCTAGTCCAAATGGACCAACCTTGACCACGACGTTGTCCTGGCCAACTTGGTAATCGGTCGTTATCGGCGTGACATCGCCGTCCGGCGCTAATGGGTCGGTTGCAGGATCGAGCTTGCTCTCACCATTTTTTACTGCCATGTGTTGCCCCCGGTGCTAAGATAGATTATTGATTTTAGGTAGGTTACGTACCCCCAGTATAGTGACCGTAATATATTAGTAAACCGTGGGGTTAGAATGATTCTTCCTGCTATAGCGATACTTGTGGGCCTCGCCCTGCTTGCATGGAGCGCGGATAAATTTGTTGACGGCGCCTCTTCCACTGCCCGTCATCTTGGGGTTTCCCCGCTGTTAATCGGCATGCTGATTATTGGGTTTGGTACTTCTGCACCAGAGATGGTGGTATCGGCGATGGCGTCCATTGACGGCGCGCCGAACCTGGCTCTTGGCAATGCGTATGGTTCTAACATCGCCAATATTGCACTGGTGCTAGGCCTGACTGCGATTATCGCGCCCATTACCGTGACCTCTAAAATACTGCGGCGGGAATTTCCGCTGGTGGTGATTGTGATGCTGATTGCTGGCTGGCAGTTACAAAGCGGCATGATTACCCATTGGGAAGCCTGGATCTTACTCGGTCTGTTCTTTGCCTTTATGGGGTGGGCGGTGTACCAGGGCCGTAACAACGACGATGTGCTGGGCAGTGAAAGCGCAGCGCAGCTGGACAGTCACCCGATGCCGCTCAAACACTCAATTATCTGGCTGTTGGTGGGCTTAGTGTTGTTGGTGCTCAGTTCCCGCTTACTGGTATGGGGTGCCATCGATATAGCGACTGCGCTTGGGGTCAGCGAGCTGGTGATTGGCTTAACGGTGGTGGCCATTGGTACTTCACTGCCTGAGCTCGCCTCCTGTATTGCGGCGGTGCGCAAGAAACAACATGACATGGCGCTGGGTAATATCCTCGGGTCCAATATATTTAATACGCTGGCGGTGGTCGGTATCGCCGGTGCCATTACGCCGATCGAGTTTGATTATGAGGTATTCACCCGCGACTGGGCGACGATGATGGTACTGACGATTGTGCTGCTGGTATTTGGCCTTGGCCGCGGTGGCAAAGGCCGGATTAATCGGGTGGAAGGCGCGGTATTACTGATCCTTTATATAGCTTACATGGTATGGCTATTTATCAGTCAAACGGGCGCAGCGGCGTAAGTTTGACCTCTTCTGCTTAAGGACTCCACATGAACGAACAAGCACAACAAACGGCTATTCGCCTGGCCTGGGCCGGCCTTGCGCCTTTTATTATCAGTGCCGCCCTTGGGATTATCGGTTTTTATCAGGGCATCGCTTTGCAGTCATTTCTGGTGTATAGCGCGGTGATCCTGTCGTTTCTTGGCGGCACCCACTGGGGCTTAGCGATGCGCGATGGGATTGATAAGGTACAGGGGCGTTTGGTGATTTGTATGGCGCCTTCATTAATTGCCTGGATTGCCGTGGCGTTTTTACCTACCTTAGTGGCGCTGGTGGTGCTGGCGTTGTTCTACATGGTCTGGCTGCGCTATGACGTTAAAGCGGTCACTGACGATTGGTACGTCAAGATGCGCCGGCCAATTACCTTTGTGGTAGTCGGCACCCATTTTCTCTGGTTTATCGCCATCGCCTCCGAGCGTGTGTTGGCGGTGTGATGTCGTCGCTGCATGCGGTGATAGTTTGTAGGGCAGGCTCCGCCTGCCGCCACGCGATGGTTGACGTTTCGTAGGGCAGGCTCCGCCTGCCGCCAGGCGATGGTTGATGTTTCGTAGGGCAGGCTCGGCCTGCAGCCAGGCGATGGTTGATGTTTCGTAGGGCAGGCTCCGCCTGCCGCCAAGCGATGGTTGACGTTTCGTAGGGCAGGCTCCGCCTGCCGCCGCACCATTGCTTAACATCAGGCGTAGCCTGACCTACGACCGTTCCACCATTGCATAACGTCATCACTGCGTGACGCGGACACACCCTGACCTACGGCTTCAGGATGTCACGTAAATCGGCTGGCGCGACGTATCGCAAGGCTTTGCCGACGGCTGATTTTGCTGGTATCAACAAATCTCTGTCCGCAAGATCATTTAAATAGTGACGAGCAGTATTCCCACCAACTCCGAGGTCGTTTGCCACCCCTTTAACCGTGAATACGCGCCCCGGATTCTTCATCGCATCACGCAGAATATCCAGCTGACCTCTTTTTAAACGTTTTGCCACGGCGCTGTTATCAAGCCAAAACATAAACTCGTGTAATTCTTTCTGTTTACGCTCGATATATCCCTGTAACGAGTTCACCGCCTGCACCACCACATCGACCTGATGGTAAATAAAATAGGTTAGGTCATTATCGTCAGTTTCAGTGTAAACAAAGGCTTTATCATAGTCTCCACGCTTTTCCTGAATAAGCTTACTTATCGATACATATTCAAATAACCAATAGCCGGACTTCAGCATAAACCAATAAAATAGCGCCCGGGCAGTTCGCCCGTTACCGTCACCAAACGGATGAATATATGCCACCATAAAGTGCAGAATAATCGCCTTAATGAGTGGGTGGATAAAATTATCCGACTCAAGCTGGCTGTGCTCTGCATTTGCGAAATCACACAAGCTCTGCATCCGCGATTCAACGCTATCAGCCGATGGAGGAATATGTGCGACTTCGTCGTAAATATCTCGCACATCAATATCGTTACTGGTTCTGAACTCACCAGGTATTGCGTTATTATCAATGGCCCGATGCGTCGCTATTTGATGGAATTCGAGTATCAGATCCAGGCTCAAAGCTTCTTCGCGCCGTTCCACTGCCGTTTTCATCAAACGATAGTTATTCGCGATCATTTGTTCCGACTTATCTTTTGGCTGGCGCTCGGTTTGCAACATTTCTTTAGCAACTTTGCGAGTGGTAGAAGCCCCCTCCAGTTGCGATGAAGTAATGGCTTCTTCCATCAATAAACTGCGAACCAGATAAGAGTTTTTTTCACCCTGATTGAAAAAAGGATGATCAGAAATACTTTGATTGCCACCAACCAACTTATCAATGTAATGCAACTTGGCTTGCAACGACTCAGGCACAGTAAAACGGAAATAATCATCATGGGTTTCAGCACAAAGCTCAAAAATTTGCCTGCTCGCTGACATTCGGGCCAGCTTTGTACCAACCCAGGCCAAAATTTTATCTTCGCCTTTTCTAACCCGCCACTGGAATTTGTCCCAGGGTAAATATTCACCCTGGCTATTGGTTAAGCCGTAACCGGACATTGATTCTAAAAGCTTTTTTGGCGGAATATCGGCCATAAGAGTTTGCAATGGTGTAGGCTTACGGATACGTGCCATGGTCATTCCCCGATTGAATTTCTAATTGGAAATATAATCTCCAAAGATAGAAAACGCAAATTTAAATAATTGCGTTTTCTATTGTCGAAATGCAACCGCTAGGCGGTGTAACTGCGACCGTAGGGCAGGCTCCGCCTGCCGCCGCACCATTGCTTAACGTCAGGCGCAGCCTGACCTACGACCGTTCCACCATTGCTTATCGTCAGGCGCAGCCTGACCTACGACGGTTCCACCATTGCTTAACGTCAGGCAGAGCCTGACCTACGCGGGATACAACACGCTAGCAATGCGCAGGATGCGTTTGGCGCTGTCCTCGAACATGGCAACGATATTCAGCTGGGCGGTAACTAACACCGCATCGGTGGTGCCCTCTTCGAGGTTACGCAGCAACGCCTGACGCCGTTCCCGGCGGCCAGCTTTGATAAGGTTAAGCAACTCTGCACGGGCGTTATCATCCAGCGCCTTGATTTGCCCGCTCCCCATTAACTGACTAAGCGAAGCCACCAGCTCAGCACCGAGTGCCTCGTTAATCTCCTCACCGGAGCGTTTGCGCAGGTTGTTGAGGTTTAAGCGTAACTCACGCATTTCTCGCTCAGCCCAATTCAGGTTAAGGTAAAATTCCGCGTCTTGACCCATCGAGCCCACTTTCCCCAGCTCGTCGCTAAATTCACTGATTCTGTCCAGTAGGACACTGGTATTCACATCGTCCTTGCCGTCACGTTCGTCTTCCGCCAGCAATAAGATAGAACGCCCACGGCGCAATAATTGTTTGAACACCCGCTTGAGCTCCGAATGCATCGCACCGACCCCCATCGTCGGTGAAGCCAATACGGTTTTATCCAGATAGCGTGGCTTCTCTGAACTAAGCTCAGGTTGTTTAATTAAATGCTCCACCCAACGAAACAAGCGATCTGCGAAGAACCACATCAACAGCACGCCCAGCACATTAAATAAGGTATGGTAAAGCGCCAGCGCGGTAGCTACCGTGCCACCAGCATGATCAGAAATGTAATCAGCAACTCGCCACATCGGCCACAGCAATAACAGGGCAATGACGCCGGTGACTGCCTTCTCCAGAACGTGAACCATCGCCAGACGCCGGGCGTTGGCGGTCGCACCCAGCGACGCCAGCAATGAGGTGCCTGTCGTGCCCAGGTTAGCGCCAATCACCAGCGACGCTCCCACCAATGGGGTGAATACACCGGTGACTGCAGCGGTCAAAATAATTGCCAGCGCAGCCGACGAAGACTGAATAAGCAGCGTTAACAACGCCCCTGCAAGAATACCAATCAGGATGCCCCAGCCACCTGCAGCGGCAATCTGCTCTACTGGGAATACCTCTGCGATGCTGTCAAAGGCATCGCGCAGGGTGCCTAAGCCAAAGAACAAAATACCAAAGCCTGCGGCAGCGAAGCCGATATGTTTCCAGCGGCCGCCGCTGATAAACAGGTGTAACAACATGCCCAAACCAATCAATGGCAGGGCCACAATGTCGACACGAATTTTAAGACCAATCAGAGCGACGATCCACGCGGTCATGGTGGTGCCGACATTGCTACCAAAGACTATCCAGGCGGCTTTTCGCATACCGAGCATGCCGGCGTTGGTGAAACCCAGGGTGGTCATAATCACCGCACTGGACGACTGCACCACGGCGGTGAGCGAGAACCCGGTGAGTAACGCGCGCATCCGGGTTTGGGTGGAACGTTCGAGGATATTGCGCAGGGAGTCACCGGCCGCAGCTTTTAGACCTTCGGTCATCATGCCCATGCCGAGCAATAAAAAACCAATGCCACCTAAGCTCATGGCCCAATCTGTAAAGCTCATTCAGCATTCCTCGCAGCAATGTATGGGTTAGATTAATTGGCGGTCCGTAGGGCAGGTTCTGCCTGCCCATGTGCATTGGTTAATGTCAGGCAGAGCCTGAACTACGCCTGCCCGTGCAATGGTGAATGCCAGGTGCGGCCTGGCCTACGCCTTATTGGCAATTCGTGACACCAAGTCAATGACCCGGCACGAATACCCCCACTCATTATCATACCAGGCGTACACCTTGAGCTGCGTGCCATTGATGACCATGGTCGACAGTGCGTCAACAATTGATGAACGCGGGTCAGTTTTATAGTCAATGGACACCAGCGGGCGCTCTTCATAACCGAGGATGCCTTCCAGTTCTCCAGCCGCCGCTTCTTTAAAGGCCGCATTCACTTCGCTTTCAGTGGCCGGCTTCTCCAACTCAAACACCATATCCGTCAACGATGGACACTCCAGCGGTACCCGCACCGCATGGCCATTAATTTTGCCCACTAAATCAGGGAAGATCGCAGTGATTGCCTTAGCAGACCCCGTCGTTGTCGGGATCAGCGACATACCGCAAGCCCGGGCCCGGCGTAAATCTTTATGCGGCGCATCGATAATAGTCTGGGTATTAGTCAGGGCATGAATGGTGGTCATGGTCGCATGCTTAATGCCCCAATTCTCTTTCACCACTTTCACTACCGGGCCGAGACAATTGGTGGTGCACGACGCCGCGGTTACAATACTGTGCTCGCGTGGGTCGAAGTCTTCGTCATTCACCCCCACCACAATATTTGGCACACCTTCTGATTTCACCGGCGCAGTCACCACTACATGCTCTACACCTTGATCTAAGTAAGCCTGTAATACCTCCGCCGTTTTATTATGCCCAGACGCCTCGATCACGAGATCACAGCCCGACCAGTCGGTGTTTTTAATCTCTTTCTCTGCGGTGCAGCGGATTTTTCGTCCGTTAATGGCAAGCGTATCGCCTTTGCCGGTGACGTCGTGGTTCCATTGACCATGTACCGAGTCGAATTTCAGCAGGTGCGCCATGGTCGCTGCATCGGCGCCCGGATCATTAATTTGTACAAACTCAAACTTGTCGTTGGCATAACCTGCGCGCATCGCCAGACGTCCGATGCGGCCAAACCCGTTAATGCCTACTTTTATTTTTTTACTCATTACTGATTCCTTCTCTCTGCTTGTCTTTAGGACATAGTTTAGTTGTAGCACTGTTCTTGTCGTTGATAAATCGCAATTTTTTAGCTGACCCCGGCGCGACGATCGGTTCTTGCCGCCAGTTTATTCATCAAATAAACCAGCGACAGCATGACCGGCACTTCAACTAACACCCCTACCACGGTGGCAAGGGCGGCTCCAGAGGTTAGCCCAAACACCGAAATCGCTACCGCCACCGCCAACTCGAAAAAGTTGGAGGTACCAATCAAGCAGGCCGGTGCGGCAATTTTGTGCGGCAGTTTGAGCAGATACGCACCACCATAGCCAATGATAAAAATTAAGTAGGTTTGAATAATCAGTGGAATCGCAATCAGGAAAATCGCAAACGGCTGATTAATAATGCTCTGTGCCTGGAAACCAAAGAGCAACAGCACCGTCAGGCACAGGCCAATGGTGGACACCGGTTTGATAGCGCCCTGAAACTGGGCTAGGCGCTTTAGCCCGCTGTCCGGGTCAGTCGGCTTATCTCGGTTATTAACAAAACGCGCTCTAACCAACGCCCCGGCAATCAACGGCAATACCACGTAGAGCACCACCGACAATACCAAGGTATTCCACGGCACGGTTAAATCAGTGACGCCAAGTAGCCAACCTGCAATGGGTGCGAATGCGAAAATTAAAATGACATCATTGACCGACACCTGCAGCAAAGTGTAGGACGCATCACCGCGGGTTAACTGACTCCACACGAACACCATCGCAGTACATGGCGCAACCCCCAGCAGAATCATCCCGGCAATGTACTGATTGGCATCGGCGGGGTCGACCCAGCCGGCGAAAAACCCTTTAAAAAACAGGTAACCTAAACCAAACATAGTGAAAGGTTTAATCAACCAGTTCACGACTAAGGTCAGTATTAACCCCTTGGGCTGTTTGGTGGCGGCCTTGATCGAGCCCAGCTCAATCGCCGTCATCATCGGGAATATCATCGCCCAAATCAGTACCGCCACCACCAGGTTTACATTTGCAAATTCAAGCGCGGCAAGGGCCTCAAAAAAGCCTGGAATCGCGAGGCCTAAAATTACCCCACCGAGAATACAAAGCCCGACCCAAACTGATAAATAGCGTTCAAAAATACCCATGATTGTCCTTCTTTTTCGGGCTGCATTGAAACAAAGTTAGATGACACTTTTATGACGAAGCGACATTTTGTTAAACCGCAACGTCCCGGGCAATGGGGTTTTGTAGCGAGATCAAAGTGTCGGTGGATTGGATCTCATCAATTGCCTGAATGCGTTCGATTAGTAGCTGTTGCAGGTCATCAATGCTGCGCACCATAACCTTGATAAAAATGCTGTACTGGCCGGTAGTATAGAAGGCTTCGGTAACCTCAGGTAAGGCCTCGAGCCTGGCTAAGGTCCGTGGGTAGTCGCCGGCCTGCTTTAAAATAATGCCAATAAAGCAGGTGACGTCGTAGCCAAGCCGGCGCGCGTCCACCTTCAGCTTGGCGCCTTTAATAATCCCAGCTTTGCGCATTTTCTCCACCCGCACATGAATAGTCGCCGGGCTTACCTGATTCGCTTTTGCGATTTCAGCGTAAGACACTCGCGCATTGTCCATCAAGGTTCGCAGGATAATTTTGTCCAGATTATCGATCATTTAAAACACTCCTCTTTTTTCGCATGTATGTTAGATAACATTTAATCATAGTCGCATTTTAATCAATATATTTATCATCAAAACACATATTGAATAACCACTGTTGAATATATTTAGATTTACACCAATGATTAGTTAACGCAATTTAAGCGACTTTGTTTATTTAACTCATCCTGAATTCAGGAATCATTGCACCGGGGTAACCATCATGAAAAGCAGCTACGTACAACGCCAACAAAAAATTCGATTTGTGAAACAAACTTTTACCGACCTACTTTGTGAAGAGCTCAACCTGATTGAAGTGCAGGCACCGCTGATCACCGACCCTCGTGAAGGGGTTCAGGATACCCTGTCAGGCCATGAGAAAGCTGTGAAAGTGAGTGTCAGCTCATTGCAAACCGATTATGAAGTAGTGCATTCATTGGCCAAATGGAAACGCCAGACCCTGGGTAAACACGGATTTGAACCCGGCGAAGGCATTGTCACTCAAATGAAAGCGTTGCGCCCGGACGAAGAGCACCTTAGTGCAATACATTCGGTGTTTGTTGACCAATGGGACTGGGAGCAGGTGCTGTGCCCTACACGGCGGACGTCGTCTCAGCTTAAAGAGGCAGCAACTGCGGTGTACAGCACCCTACAACGGACGTTGCAAGCGGTGAAGGCGCAGCACCCTACAAGTTTGACCCTACCCGATACGCTGACCTTTATTAGCACCGAAGAATTGCTTCAGCTGTTTCCGGCATTGACACCGAAGCAGCGCGAGCGTGAATTTACCAAGCAACATAAAGCGGTGTTTTTAACCGGTATCGGTGCTGCACTGAGCAACGGCGAACGCCATGATGTACGGGCGCCTGATTATGACGACTGGACCACCATTGATGAGCAAGGCCAACAAGGCCTGAACGGTGATCTACTGGTGTGGAGCGAGGTATTGGATGACGCTCTGGAACTGTCGAGTATGGGCATTCGGGTGGACGCCAAAGCGTTGCTGAAGCAACTTGAGCTGGCCGGCCGTCAGGCTTCCGCTGAAATGCCATGGCATAAATCATTGTTGCAAGGCGCCCTGCCAGCGTCCGTTGGTGGCGGTATTGGTCAGTCTCGGGTATGCATGTTCCTGCTCGAACAACCCCACATCGGTTACGTACAACCCAGCGTATGGTGCCAACACACCCACCAACAACACGCCGAACTGCTGTAGGTCAGGCTGCGCCTGACACCGCACATTGGTTAACGTCAGGCGGAGCCTGACCTACGCCTGACGCCGCACAATGGTGGAATATGTCGCAGGTTTACAGTTGCGCCTGCAGGTAAACCTGTTCGCCGAGGGTGTCCATTAGCTCGAGCTGTTGGCGTAGCCAGTAGGCGTGGTCTTCTTCGGTGTCCTGGAGGATTTGTACCAGCATGCGGCGGGTGACGAAGTCCTGATTTTCTTCGCAAAATGCGATGGTTTTTTTCAATGTGCGGGCGTTGTCCCGCTCTAAATCCAGACCCACCTGTAGCATCTCGCGCACACTCTCACCCATTGGGTATTCCGCACGGGTACGCATGTCTGGGGTGCCACCTAAAAAGATAATCCGGTCCATCAACATTTTTGCGTGGTTACGCTCGTCTTCCGCTTCATGGGCGATACGCGCGTGTAATTTGCTAAACCCCCAATCCTCAAATTTCGCTGCATGGGCAGTATATTCATCAATTGAGGTCAGCTCATAAGACAACAGGCCATTGAGCAGTTTCACCACTTCTTCAGGCTTTTGCATTGCACCATTCATTGTATTTGCCATGGGGCCTCCGGTTACAGCTTCGTCTGCAGGTATTTCTCAACACCCAGGGTGGTCATCAATTCGCGTTGCGTGTCCAGCCAGTCAAGGTGGTCTTCTTGTTGTTCAAGAATTGCACCTAGCTGATCACGGGTGACATAGTCGCGATGCTCTTCACACAAGGTCATCGCCTCGCGAATGGACGCAGCGTCCTCGGTTTGCATTTTTAAATCGAGCTTCAGCATTTCAGCCGGTTCTTCACCGATGTACAGCTTACCCAGCTCTTGCAGGTTCGGCAGCCCCTGCAAAAACAAAATACGCTCGATAACCACATCGGCATGCTTCATTTCGGCAATGGAGGCTTTATAAATCGTAGAATCGAGCTGATTGAAACCCCAGTTTTTGTACATGCGAGCATGCAGGAAATACTGGTTGATAGCGGTTAATTTGCGAGTCAGTACGCGATTGAGCGCACTGATAATCTGCGGATCACTTTGCATTGGCGGTCTACCCCTTAGTTTGAAGACTGACTCCTGGCCTGCGCTCTAACCTTTAGGGCGCGCCAGCGAAAAGTCTGTTACTAAGGATAGCATACGCCTGAGCCCGCGCCGGTGACAACCGTAACGGGCTCTTTTTGTGTGGAGGAGGCCTGCGCCGAGCGGCGCTCTTCTAAAGCCTCACCAAGCACTTCTTTAGCATGGCCAACGCAGCGCCCGCACTGCGAGCCCACACCATTGAGTTGGCGCAGGCAGCGCATAGAGCTAGCCCCGTCGCCTACGGCACGGTGAATGTCTTTGTCGGTGACTGCTTTACATAAACATATATACATGGCTAAATTAAAGCATGAATGCGAATTGTTATCAAACACATTTCGCTAAACTGCTTTTTTTATGTGCGCTTAACCTGTTGCTAGTGGCCTTGAGCTGCACAATTGGGTATCTTAAACTAGGCTGGATCGACAGCTAGCTCGTTGAAAAACTCGTAGAAAGCAATGTGTTTAAAGAAAGCTTAGAAAAAGAGTATATATGCGCTATCTGGTTCCGCTGCTTCTATCAACATTGGTATGGTGGATTCTAACCGAGGCTGCTCAGGCCTGGGTCGTTGGCGTGCCTGTGATTCTGGTCAGCACCTGGGTTGCCGTGCGCCTGCAAGACACCGACTCTGGCAGTGCCCCAACCCATCGTCTGAACTGGTTTGCAGTGCCGCGTTTCGCCCTGTTCTTCCTTTGGCAATCGCTGCAAGCCGGGCTTGATGTGGCAAAACGCACGTTAAAGCCCGTGCCTGATATCAATCCCGGAACCTTGTACTATTACACGTCGATCCCCCATGGCACCGCGCGCTACTTTTTCGGCGCCATTGTCGGCTTGTTTCCCGGCACCTTATGTACTGAGTTTTCAGAAGACACCGACCAGCTCGTGCTGCATGTGCTTGACACCGATGTGGATATTGCCCTCGACTGTCGCCGCTTAGAGCGTGAAATAGAGCGCCTGTTCAAGCTGCCTGCCGCTGACCAACAAGGACGCCCCGCATGATAGAAGCGCACACTGCATGGTACCTGGCCTCGTTTGTGCTCTTGCTGACCCTCATTGCGGGCTTGCTGCGCATCTGGCACGGCCCAAACCCGGCTGATCGCATGCTGGCAGCACAATTATTTGGCACCACCGGGGTCGGCATATTGCTGACCCTGGCCCAGGCGATGCAAATGCCGGCGCTCAATGACGTGGCATTGGTGTTGGCGCTGCTAGCTACCATTGCCATGGTTGCTTTCGTCAAACGGATGTCGCCGCAACAAGGGCCAACCAAATCGCAGCCTGAGGACCAGCCATGATCTACGTGCAAATCCTGCTGGTCAGCCTCGGTTGCCTGTTTTTCATTGTCGGCACCCTTGGTTTGCTGCGCTTTGATGACGCCTATTCGCGCATTCACGCAATCACCAAGGCGGATAACCTGGGTCTTGGTTTACTGGTGCTAGGCATTTTACCCAGTGCACTGAGTGTGCCCCAGGGGCTCAAGTTAATATTAATCTGGGTATTGGTGCTTGCCGCCAGTGCCACTGCGAGCTACCTCATCGCGCATTACATTAAACAACATCAGCTTAGCAAACTGCCGCACGGTGCGCGGCCCGACACCACGGCCGATGGGCAAGATGCGGAGCCAGACCCAACCAACGAGCGAGGGCCACAATGAACCTAGCCTTCGATATCGTACTCGGCCTTGCACTGTTACTCACCGCCCTTGGTGTGTTCAGCTCAAAAGATCTGTTCCGCGCGGTGGTCATGTTTATCGCCTTTGGCTTGCTGCTGGCGTTGGTTTGGGTGCGCCTGGATGCACCGGACCTCGCCCTCGCCGAGGCTGCAATCGGGGCTGGCCTAACCGGTGTGCTAATGATTGATGCGGTGGCCCATCTTAGTGCCAACACCTTGCAAAATGACCAGCGCGATGATCAGTATGACCATAGCCCTAAACGTCCGTTATGGTTGCCGGTAATCAGCTGCGTAGGCTTGTTTGTATTGTTACTAGGCGCCATTCGCTTTCGACCAGAGGCCAGCGTGTCGTTGCCAGACATGGTGCGCGACAATATTGCTGAATCCGGCGTTGAACACCCGATTACTGCGGTATTGCTGAATTTTCGCAGTTACGACACTTTGCTTGAAATCGCAGTGTTGCTGGTTGCGGTGGTCGTCGCCATGGCATTAAAGCCCGCCGCTGAAGACAGGGTTCATCAGCCGCCACCCGCCCATGACCCTATCTTGCACGGCCTCACTGCCAGGCTGTTGCCGGCGATGCTGCTGGTGGGTATGTATGTACTGTGGGCGGGGTCTTATATGCCTGGTGGTGCTTTCCAGGGCGGCGCCATTCTTGCCGCTGCGCTGGTGTTTTTGCAGCTGGCGGGGTTTGCGGTGGACCGTTACGCAGCATCCCTGCTACGCCTGGGCTTGGCGCTCGGCTTCCTGGTATTTTTAACCGTCGCCGTGAGCGTGATGATAGGTGGGCGACCCTTCTTAACCTACCCTGAGGGCTTTGCTGGCCAGCTTATCTTCTTTATAGAGGCGATGCTTACCCTCTCCATTGGTTTGATTTTATTTAGCCTGTTCAGCCAGAACCCGCCGCATAGCGGTGCGGTAGGCCATCAAGGAGCCAACCATGACCAGTGATCTTTGGTTTGCGCTCATGGGGGTGGCACTGATTGCGTTGGCCGCCTTTACCTTTTTTCGCCAGGTACACCTGTTAAGACGTATTCTCGCCTTTAACATTATGGGGTCCGGGGTGTTTCTAGTGATGGTGGGCATGGCCCAGCATCAGCGTGAGACAGATCCGGTGCCCCAGGCCCTGGTGCTCACCGGTATTGTGGTTGCGGTGTCTGCCACTGCGCTGGCGCTGATTATCTTCCGCCGTTTTTACAGTGTCAGCGGACAGGTGGAACTGGACGAATACCAAATAGAAGAGCCGACTCAAAACGAAGATCACGCGTCGGACACCATGAAGGACAATATCAACTCGTTACAGGACGCATTACAGTCCGATGACGAGGCCCCAGCCAAACCATCAGCTAGCAAGGGTGACCAATGAACTTGATCCCTTTATTGCTGGTTATCCCCCTGGCCTGGGCGCTCATCAGCCTGTTGCTACCGCGCCTACCATTAGGGCCTATCGCGGTACTTGGCATGCTGGTGCAATTAATTGCCTCAGCATTGCTATGGCGCTCGGTACAACTGGATGGTGCCGCCCGCTACGCGATTGGCGATTGGATGGCCCCACTCGGTATCACCTTAGTGGCGGATGGCTTGACCGTAACCTTGTTGGCGATGACGGCACTGATTGCGATCATTTGTGCGGTCTATGCGTTGTTCTATTTACGCGCCCACCCTCATGAGAAACGCTACTTCTGGCCATTGTTCTGGTTTTTGCTCGCCGCGCTGAATGGTATCTGGCTGGCGGGGGACTTGTTTAATCTGTATGTGGGCTTAGAGCTGGTAACCCTGGCGGCTGTGGGTATGGTCACCCTAAGTGGCAAACGTAACGCGCTGGCTGCCGGCCTGCGCTACTTATACGCCGCCCTGCTTGGTTCACTTGGGTATCTGCTTGGGGTCGCCTTGTTATATAGCGCCTACGGCACCCTGGACATGCAGCAACTGAGCCAGTTGATGGAGAATAACTGGACCACCCAGGCTGCGTTATTATTAATGACCTTAGGTTTATTGGTCAAAACCGCTATTTTCCCGTTGCACGCCTGGTTGCCACCTGCCCACGGCGGTGCACTGGCACCGGTCAGTGCCCTGCTCTCAGCGCTGGTGGTCAAATCATCGTTTTATATTCTCGCCCGCTTATGGCTCGACGCTGGCAGTGGCTTACTGCCGGTTGCCGGGGCGCAATTACTAGGTGTGCTCGGCGCCAGTGCGATCTTTTATGGTGGCTTCAAAGCCTTGCAGCAAAAAGAGATTAAAATGCTGGTGGCCTACTCCACCGTGGCTCAGCTTGGCTATTTAATGTTGGTCTTTCCGCTGGCAACAGGCACCAGCCCTGCCGCCGCGATGCTCGCCTGGCAAGGGGGGATGCTGCATTTAGTCGCCCACGCCTTCGCCAAGGCGGCGATGTTCTTAAGCGTGGGCACCCTGGTACTGGCGGTCGGCAGTAAGCAAATCAGTGCCTTAGCGGGTATCTCTACCCGTATTCCGCTGTCATTGTTTGCCTTTGGCCTGGCTGGGGTGAGCCTGATGGGGCTGCCGCCCAGCGGTGGCTTTAACGCCAAGTGGCTGATGCTGCAAAGCGCAATGACCAGTGGTCAGTGGCACTGGGTGATAGTACTTAGCCTGGGCAGCCTGCTCACTGCCACCTATATTTTTAAAGTGTTCCGGGTGTCATTTGATCAGCAAGCCATCGACCAGGGTAAAGGCGTTGTGGCCCGTGCCCACTGGGGCCTTGAAGTCAGCGCATTGTTGCTTGCGGCGATTGCTATCGGCCTTGGCTTCGCCGCGGCCTTACCCATTGAGCTACTCAGCTTACCGCAACTGGAAAATGGCGCCCTAGAGGGGGTCAGCCCATGAATATCGGCGAGTGGAGTTTCTGGTTACCCCTGCTGGTGCTTGGTACCTCAGTAGTGTCGGCCATTTTTATCTTTGTACTGCCAGATGAGCGCAACGTGCTGCGCGGCAGCTTTAACCTGCTTGCTTCAGTATTTAAAATTGCCTTAGTCGCGCTGATGATTGTGGGGGTTTATTTTGAACAAACCTTTGAGACCCGCTTTAACCTGATTGGTGACATTGACTTTGTGCTACGCGCAGATGCGCTTTCCTTGTTGTTTGCCGGTTTGTCATCGCTGCTATGGTTATTTACCACGATCTACGCCATGGGCTATTTACGCGGCACGCCGAACCGCGGTCGTTTCTTTGGCTTCTTCAGTTTATGTGTGGCCAGCACCATGGGCATTGCCATGGCCGGCAACCTGTTTACCTTCCTGATTTTCTTTGAGTTATTGACCCTGTCTACGTATCCACTGGTGGTTCATAAAGGGACCAAAGAAGCGCTGGATTCCGGCCGCACCTACCTGATTTACACCATGGCCGGCGGGGCAGTGCTGCTACTGGGTATCGCCTGGTTGCACTCGCTGGTCGGTGCCTTTGATTTTGCTGAGACCGGCGTGCTGCGCGATGCAGACCCAGCGCTGTATACCTCACTGACGATTATTTTTATTCTGCTGATCATGGGGCTCGGGGTCAAAGCGGCCATTGTGCCGCTCCACGGCTGGCTGCCTAAAGCCATGGTCGCGCCAGCGCCGGTGAGCGCTTTGCTGCACGCAGTTGCGGTGGTCAAAGCCGGTGCCTTTGGTATTGTGCGGGTGATTTACAACGTTTACGGTGTCGAATTCTCACAAACCCTCGGCCTGTTAATTCCGCTGGCCGCCGTCGCCTGTTTCACCATTTTATATGGCTCGGTGCAGGCCATCAGGCAAACAGACTTAAAGAAACGCCTGGCGTTTTCTACGGTGTCGCAGGTGTCTTATATTATCGTCGGCCTGACCCTGTTCGGCCCCATTGGCACCATTGGTGGGTTGGTGCATTTACTCCATCAGGGGATCATGAAGGTCACCCTGTTCTTCTGTGCCGGGCTCTTTGCAGAGACCTTGGGGGTGAAAAAAATCAAAGACCTTGATGGGGTGGGCAGGCGCATGCCCTTAACCAGTGTCGCCTTTACCATTGGCGCGCTAGGGATGATTGGCATCCCCCCTACCGCTGGCTTTATTTCCAAGTGGTACCTGGGCTGGGGCGCAATAGAAGCTGGCGTACCCTGGGTGCTCGGGGTGTTGCTGGTTAGCTCGGCACTCAATGCGATGTATTTCTTACCTATTGTGCATCGGCTGTGGTTTGGCAAAGCCCCGGCTGAATGGCCCAATGAGCAGATTCCGTTTCAACGGTTTGAAACCAACCCCTGGCTGTTGTGGCCGGCGATTATCACCGCGGTGTTCAGCCTCGGCGCTGGCATGCTCGCAGCCGCTGGCTGGAGCCCACTAAGCTGGGCTGAGATGATTGCGGTCAGGGAGTATCTGCCATGAGTATCTGGTTGCTGGCGATTACCTTTTACCCTATCTTGCTGCTGGCTGTTTTTGCCTGGCGCAAAACCGAACGTTACAGCTGGTGGTGGATCGTCAGCGCGCCGCTGGGCGCATTAGCCGCCACCTTGTTTGCGCCTGACAGCACACTGCAGGTTCCTGACTTGTTGTTTGGCTTGGTGTGGCGCCTGGACGATATGTCACGCCCGCTATTAATGATGACCTCGCTGTTGTGGCTGATTGCCGGGCTGTTTGCCTACGGCTACATGGAACCAACCGCCCTACGACGCTATACCCTGTTCTGGTTGCTGACCATGGTGGGTAATTTTGCGCTGATCATGGCCCAGGACATCGCCAGCTTTTACACCGGCTTTGCGCTGATGACCTTTGCCGGTTATGGCCTGGTGGTGCATACCCTGCAGCGAGACGCGCTGCGCGCGGGTAAAATTTATATGATCATGGCTATTATGGGCGAGGTGATGATTCTCGCCGGCTTTATCGCCATTATTCCAGGTACCGTGGAGCCGATGCTGTATTACGTGCCGCTGGCAATTGCCGAGCACGAGCACGGTGTCGTTATCGCGGCGTTACTCTTTGCCGGCTTTGGGGTAAAAGCCGGGGTGCTTGGTTTGCATTTTTGGCTACCCTTGGCCCACCCGGTAGCGCCGACCCCTGCCAGTGCGGTGCTAAGCGGCGCGATGATCAAAGCCGGCTTAATTGCCTGGATGCAGGTATTACCGCTGGGTGCCGATTACGCTGAGCTAATGAGCTTGACCAACTTTGCCTATGTGGTCATCGCTCTTGGCCTCGCGGCATCTTTTTTGGCGGCGTTACTTGGGGTGGTGCAACTTAAACCTAAGGCGGTGCTGGCCTATTCTAGTATTAGCCAAATGGGCCTGATGACCACCATGGTCGGCCTTGCCCTACTGATGCCCGCGCTGTGGCCCGGGGTGCTGATTGCGCTGATTGCGTTTATGGTCCACCACGGGCTGGCCAAAGGCGCGCTGTTCTTAACCGTGGGGCTGGTGTCACACCCGGGTAAACTGCGCCGCTGGATGATTCTGGCGCTGATTGCATTGCCTGCGCTGAGCTTGATTGGCGTGCCGTTAAGCTCTGGTGGCGCGGCTAAGTATCTGCTCAAAGGCGAAGCCTATGAAACTGACATGAGCACTCTGGTATTCCTGCTCACTTTTGCCGCCACAGCCACCACCTTGCTGATGCTCCGCTTTGTGGACTTGGTGAATGACCAGCTCAAGGTGACCATTCCCCGCGCCGCTCATCTCGGTGAGCCAGAAGATCAAAGCTCCAATGCGGCTCGAGTGCATGGCACCACCATGATCCACCCCGGCAATAAATACATGTCAGCTGCGGTTATATTGAGTGTATTTGCCAGCCTGGTGCTGGTCTGGTTGATGCCCATTGGTTTGTCTATCAGTAACACCCTGACCTTTACCGCGCTTTGGGAAAGTGCCTGGCCCATAGCGGTAGCAGCCGCGGCCTATCCGTTACTGAAACGCTTGCAGCGTTAAAATAGTGGTGAATGCTTATATTTTGCATATGCTTAGCGCTGATGGTTCACTGTATCTAAGAACGCATTTAGTCATCACCACATGACCTCCGACAATTTACTGACAGAACTATAAAAATGAATAATACCATCCACCAGTTTGCCGGCCCTGTCGCCGCAGTCATCGCTTATTTTGTCGCGTTGCATTTTGCCATGCCCGAACCTGCAGCCTGGACACTAGGGGTGACCGTCTGGGTTGCCTGGTGGTGGATCTCCGAGGCCATCCCGATTCCGGCCACCTCGCTGTTACCCTTTGTGTTGCTGCCGCTGGGTAATATCATGCCCTATCAGGAAGCGACGCTGGCGGTGGGCAACCATGTCATTATTCTGTTTATGGGCGCCTTTATGCTTGCCCGGGGCATCGAATACTCAGGGGTGCATGAGCGTATTGCGCTAAGCCTGGTCAGTCGCCTTGGTGGCCAGAACGGTAAGCTCATCGTGTTTGCCTTTATGGCTGCGGTGGCGTTCTTGTCCATGTGGATATCAAACACCGCGTCAGTGCTTGCTTTGTTACCAGTGGCGGTCGCCATTGCCACCGCCAGCAACAACCCGCGCTTTAAAATCGCGTTGTTGCTCGGTCTGGCCTATGCCGCCTCGTTGGGAGGGGTTGCCACCTTAATCGGCACCCCACCTAATTTAATTTTCGCCTCGGTGTATCAAACCTTTAGTGGCGAAGAGTTTGGCTTCGTACGCTGGATGAGCTTTGGACTACCCATTGTCCTGATCGGTATTCCGGTGATTGCTCTCTGGCTAACCCGAGGCCTTAAGCTTGAAGAGCCGGTGCAGCTTAAGCAAGTCGGTCCGTTTACCACCCACGAAAAGCGCGCGCTGATGGTGTTCGGCAGCGTGGTGCTGTTGTGGGTCACCCGCGGTGAACCGTTCGGCGGCTGGATGGCCTTATTCGGCTTGCCGTTTATGGGGGATGCTACAGTCGCCCTGGCCGGTGTGGTCGCCATGTTTCTGGTGTCTAACGGTAGCGGTGGGCGCTTACTCACCTGGGAGCGCGCTGTAGATATACCCTGGGGCATTTTGTTGCTGTTTGCCGGTGGTATTTGCCTGGCCGAGGGCTTTATGCAAAGTGGGCTCAGTGAGATTATTGGTGGCGCCCTCGCCGCTTACACCACACTGCCTGCCTGGCTACTGGTGTTGCTACTTGGTTTGTCGGTATCCTTTCTCACTGAAATCACCTCCAATACCGCCACTGCAACCTTGTTGATGCCGATCCTCGCATCCACTGCCATCGCTGCCGGCCTGCCACTTGAGCTGTTAATGATCCCCGCGGTGGTCGCCTGTAGCTGCGCGTTTTGTTTGCCAGTCGCCACCGCCCCCAATTCCATCGTGTTTTCATCCAACATGGTCACCATCAAACAGATGACCCGTGAAGGCGTGGTACTCAATGTCATCCTCGCTTTCATCACCAGCTTCGTGGTCATGATTATGGTGTGAGTTACCTTACTGCAGGCGCCTATAGCTTGAAGTGAAAGGTTAACATATATTAACCTTATGCTTTGACGCTGGCTCATAGTTAACATATATTAACTATCACGACACCACAAAGGTCGACGTTATGCATTGGTACGATGGTTCGCTTCTTGAAAAGAAACGTAAACAACGAGGCTGGACCCAACAACAGGTCTCTGACCTGACTGGTCTCAGCCGCAATCAGATCATCGCTATGGAAAAAGGTAACTTCACTGGGGGTATAAAGTACTTACGTAAATACCTCGAAGTCCTCCGGCTGCGTCTGCTGATTGTTGAAGAAACCGATAACCTGCCTCAACTGGACGAACTCTCAGCGTTGTTTGGGGATGACTAATGGCTGAATTCCCTGATAAGGTTCATCGCATCGAAGTTCAGGCTTTTGGTTCGGCGGCTGGTGAATTAGTTCAGCCTGCTCAATATCGATTCACCTATACCCACAACAACCCTGTTTCTCTGACCATGAACTACCAAAGCACACCTTATGAGCATGGTGCGCTTCACCCGGTGTTCAGCCAAAACTTACCTGAGGGGTACGTACGCCATTATATTAGCGAGAAATTAAGACGTCATGCCTTGGTCAATGACATGTATTTGCTTGCACTACAGTTTGATAAAGGCGTTGGCCATCTTGGCTACCAAAGCTCTATCGAGCAAGTCAACGTAGAGCAATTATCGTTGAATGATATTCTGCATTGGCAAGGCAAAGAGAACCTCTTCCATCAGCTGCTTGACCGATATTACCTGAATGGCCTGGTCTCAGGCGTGCAGCCAAAGGTGTTAGTCAGCGCCATCAATGACAGTGCGAAACCTTCCATCGGGCGCGGCTTGATGCAGCAAGAGGACTTCATTATCAAAACCTTTGATGATGAGTTCCCACTGCTCACAGTCAATGAATATGTGTGTATGGAAGCGGCGCGAGCTTGCGGGCTCCAACCCAGCCAAAGCTGGCTGTCTGAAGACCTGAAAAGTTTTGTTACTGAGCGATTCGACAAGCTAAACAACCAGCACCTCGGCATTGAGGACTTTACCGTATTGATGGGCAAGTCCGCTGATCACAAGTATCGCTCGAGTTATGAAACCTTACTAAAAGCCACCCACGCCTATACCAAGTCAGACTCTCAGGTTGAACGCATGTACCGATATATCGTGTTTAGCTGCCTGATAGGCAATGGTGATGCTCATCTAAAAAATTTCGCCCTGCAATACGATCAGCACCGACAGCAGATAACGCTGACTCCGCCATACGATATTACTCATACACTTATCTACGACTCCATCGATAATAAAATGGCGCTGAAGCTTAATGGCATAAAGCTTTTCCCAGACCAGGGTCAACTCATCAAGCTGGCAAAAAATCATAACATTGCCAACTCTGAAGTGATTATTGAGGAGTATGCAGACCGTATTCGTGATTACATTTTTGATAGCGCAGAAGTTAAAATGATGGATGGTCTAAAAGCATCCATTTTAGGCTCAGTCCATCATACCACTGGAAAACGTTACTCAACTAAGCCCTACGCGCACGATAAAAAGAAGAAATTCGAATAGCCTTTATTGATATAACGGCCACCACCATAAACACCGCGAATACCCCTTATTGCGGCTTGCTGTATTGCCAAGCCCGGTGACTGCGCTTAATGTTGTTTAAGTGTTAAAAGGGGGATGTATGACGTTGTATCAAGCCAATACGCGCGCCAACGATGAGCGCGACAACTGTGGTTTTGGCCTTATTGCCCACCTTGATGGGGAGCCTAGCCATCGCCTGGTGCGCCGTGCGATTGGTGCGCTGGACCGGATGACCCACCGCGGCGCCATTGGTGCTGACGGCAAAACCGGCGACGGTTGCGGGATCCAAATGCAGCTACCAGACTCCTTTTTTAAAGCCTTAGCTGAAGAGCACAGCTGGAACCTGGGCAAAAAATACGCCATCGGCCAGGTCTTTTTCAGTCATGACGCGCAGCTTCGCGCCGAGCAACAGGCGTTGATTGAAGACGAGCTTGGCAACGAGACGCTGACCGTGGTGGGTTGGCGTGACACCCCGACTGACCCAAGCGTTTTGGGCGACACCGCAAAAAGCTCGATGCCCTACCTTGCTCAGGTGTTTATCAATGCACAGCCTGGCTGGCGTAAAAAAGATCTTGAGCGGCGTTTGTATATGGCCCGCCGCCGCATTGAAAAACGTTTAGACGAACACCCGGATTTTTATATTGTCTCCATGTCATGCATGGTGATTGTCTATAAAGGGCTGATGATGCCCGCAGATTTGCCGCGTTTTTATCCAGACCTAGCTGACATCCGCCTGCAAAGTTCTATTTGTGTGTTTCACCAGCGGTTTTCCACCAACACTATGCCGCGCTGGCCGCTGGCACAGCCCTTTCGCTTTCTCGCCCACAACGGCGAAATCAATACCATTGCGGCAAACCGCCAGTGGGCGCTAGCACGCAGCTATAAAATGCGCTCACCGCTGTTACCCGATCTAAAAGACGCAGAGCCCTTTGTCAGCGCCCGTGGCAGTGACTCTGCCAGCCTTGATAACATGCTTGAGGTGCTCCTCGCAGGTGGTATGGACTTGTTTCGTGCCATGCGGTTACTGATCCCGCCTGCGTGGCAAAACGACCCGACTATGGACCCTGAGCTACGCGCGTTTTATGAGTTTAACTCCATGCATATGGAGCCCTGGGACGGCCCGGCCGGGGTGGTGATGACCAATGGCCGCCATGTGGCCTGCAGTTTAGATCGCAATGGCCTGCGCCCGGCGCGTTTCATTATTACCCGGGATCGCACTATTACCGTGGCGTCTGAGGTTGGTACCTGGGACTACCAAGCCGACGAAGTGATTGAAAAAGGTCGCCTTGGCCCCGGCCAGATGATCGCCGTAGATACCTACAACGGCAAATTGTGGCGTAGCCATGAAATTGATGCGGATTTAATGTCGCGCCACCCCTATAAAGAGTGGCTGGACAAACACATTCGCTACCTCAAGCCGTTTGAAGACTATGAAGGGACAGAGCTTGGCGAGCGGCTGTTCGATGACGCGATGATGGCCACCTACCACAAGCAGTTTTTCTACAGCAGCGAAGAGATTGAACAGGTGATCAAGGTGCTGGCCAAAGACGGTCAGGAGGCTACCGGCTCGATGGGCGACGACACCCCCATTGCCGTGCTGTCCACTAAGCCGCGTGTGCTCTATGACTACTTTCGCCAGCAGTTTGCGCAGGTGACCAACCCCGCCATCGACCCGATTCGTGAGCGCCATGTGATGTCGCTGGCCACCTGTGTGGGCCGTGAGCAGAACATGTTCAATGAAACCTCAGGGTATGCAGACCGGGTGCTGTTTCAATCGCCAGTGCTGATGTATACCGATCTCGACCAGCTCAAAGACTTCACCAACGAACACTACCCCTGGCGCCAGTTTAATCTTAATTACGACCCGCAACAGCAGTCGTTGCAACAGGCATTGTTAACGCTCACTGACCAGGTGGAGCAAGCAGTGCGGGACGATAAAATTGCGATTGTGATTTTAAGTGACCGCGAGATCATGAAAGACCACTTACCCATTCCGGCGCCGATGGCGGTCGGTGCGGTGCAAACCCGTTTGGTTAGACAGCAACTGCGCTGTGATTCAAATATTATTGTGGAGACCGCGTCGGCCCGTGATTCACACCATTTTGCCGTACTGATTGGCTTAGGGGCTACCGCTATCTACCCGTTTCTTGCCTATGAAACCGTGGAGCAACTGGTGGCGCAAAAGCGCATTGATATGGATGTACGTGATGCGGTGCTCAATTATCGCCAGGGCATTAACAAAGGCCTGCTGAAAATCATGTCAAAAATGGGCATCTCGACGGTGTCAAGCTACCGCTCCGCTGGCTTGTTTGAAGTGGTTGGGGTGGCCGAAGATATCTATGACACCTGCTTCCCTACCTGTTCATTACGCTTGCGCGGGGCGACCTGGGAAGACTTTGAAAAAGACCTGCAACAACTCAATAAAGTCGCCTGGATAGCTCGTAAAAAGGTTCCTCATGGCGGGCTGCTTAAATACGTTCACGGTGGTGAATACCATGCGTATAACCCAGATGTCGTGACCAGCTTGCAACGGGCGGTGGAAACCTGTGATGCCCAGGCCTATGCCGAGTACTGTCAGTTCGTCAACCTGCGACCTATCGCTACCCTGCGCGATTTATGGCAATTAAAAACCCGAGTCGGTGAAACGCCAACGGACCCTGCGGCAGACACCGTTGAGCCTGCCACTGAGTTATATAAACGCTTTGACAGTGCGGCCATGTCCATCGGTGCCCTCAGCCCCGAGGCGCATGAATCCCTCGCTATTGCGATGAACCGCTTGGGTGGGCATTCAAATTCCGGTGAAGGGGGCGAAGACCCACGGCGCTTTGGCACCGAGCGTAATTCCCGTATCAAGCAAATTGCCTCGGGTCGCTTTGGGGTCACCCCACATTACTTGGTTAATGCGGACGTGCTGCAAATCAAAATCGCCCAGGGTGCCAAGCCTGGTGAAGGTGGTCAGCTCCCCGGTGACAAGGTCACTGCAGAGATTGCTAAACTGCGCTTCTCAGTACCCGGCGTGGCGTTAATCTCACCACCGCCGCATCACGACATTTATTCCATTGAAGATCTCGCGCAGTTGATTTTCGATCTTAAACAAATTAACCCCGAAGCCCTGGTGTCAGTGAAGCTTGTGTCAGAACCCGGGATTGGCACCATCGCCACCGGGGTGGCCAAGGCCTATGCGGATTTAATTACCATCTCCGGCTATGACGGCGGCACCGGCGCGAGCCCGTTAACCTCGGTCAAGTATGCTGGCAGCCCCTGGGAGCTGGGCCTTGCTGAAGTACATGAGGCGCTGACCGTGAACAACCTGCGCCATAAAGTGCGTTTGCAGGTGGACGGCGGCTTAAAGACCGGCCTTGATGTGGTTAAAGCCGCGATTCTAGGTGCTGAGAGTTTTGGCTTTGGCACCGCCCCCATGGTTGCTCTTGGCTGCAAGTACCTGCGCATATGCCATTTGAATAACTGTGCAACGGGGGTTGCGACCCAGGATGCAACCCTTCGCCAGCAGCATTTTCATGGCTTGCCAGAGAAGGTAGAAAACTACTTCACCTTGCTCGCTGATGAAGTCCGTGGTTACCTGCGTGCACTTGGCGTGGCAAAACTGACCGACCTGATTGGCCGCACGGACTTGCTGGAAAACGTGACTCAGTTCACCACCGAGCGCCAGCAGAGGCTCGATTTACAGGCGATTTTAGGGGCTGCGGCCACTAGCAATCAACACCCAAGCCATTGTGTCGAGAACAACCCACCTCACGATCAAGGCAAGCTGAATAGCCAATTGGTTGAGCAATGCGCTGAAGCGGTGAAAACCCGTGCGGGCGGTGAGTTCAACTTTACCATTCGTAATGACGACCGTTCAGTGGGTGCCAGTTTGTCGGGCCTGGTGGCTAAGCAGCATGGTAACCAAGGCATGTCAGGGTGCCCTATCGTACTCAACTTTCGCGGTACCGCAGGGCAAAGCTTTGGCGTGTGGAATGCCGGTGGCCTGCACCTAAAGCTGATTGGCGATGCCAATGATTATGTGGGCAAAGGCATGGCTGGTGGACGCATTCACCTAAGCCCGGCCAAAGGCGTCGCCTATGCCACTCATGAGGCGATTATTATGGGCAATACCTGTTTATATGGTGCCACGGGTGGTCGTTTATATGCTGCCGGTTGTGCTGGCGAGCGCTTCGCTGTGCGCAACGGCGGCGCTGTGGCCGTGGTTGAAGGCATCGGCGATAATGGCTGCGAGTATATGACCGGCGGTGTCGTGGTGGTGCTGGGTAAAACCGGGATCAACTTTGGCGCCGGGATGACCGGTGGGCTGGCCTACATTTTCGATGACGAGGGCGACTTTGAACAGCGTATCAACCCTGAGTTGGTGGAAGCCCTGGCAGTGGACAAACCCATTTTGCAGGAACACCTGCGCGGCTTTATTCATGATCATTATGAGGCCACCGGCAGCCCGCGGGCACTTGAAATCCTGACTGACTTTGAGCGCTTCGTGACTCGCTTTGTACTAGTGAAACCTCAGGCCAGTGACATTGCCACGCTGATTGGACGCCGGGCCCGCTCCGCCGCAGAACTACGTGTGCAGGTGATGTAACGATGATTCTTTTCCCTTTTTTGTGGTTGCCGGAGGCTGTATGACCCGCAACGTGTATCAATTTATTGACGTCCAGCGCGTCGACCCGCCAAAGCGCCCTTTGCAAGAGCGTCGCATTGAATTCGTTGAAATTCAGCATGGCATGGACCAGGGCCTGGTCAGTGGCCAGGCGGACCGCTGTATCGACTGTGGTAACCCCTATTGTGAGTGGAAGTGCCCGGTGCATAACTATATTCCTCAGTGGCTTGAGCTTGCCGCAGAGGGCCGCATTATTGAAGCGGCGGAGCTCTCCCACCAAACCAATAGCCTGCCTGAAGTCTGTGGCCGGGTGTGCCCGCAGGACAGGTTGTGTGAAGGCGCCTGCACCCTCAACGATGACTTTGGCGCAGTGACCATAGGTGCCATTGAAAAATATATTAACGACAAAGCCTTTGAGATGGGCTGGCGGCCTGACTTAAGCGCCGTGCAACCCACCGGCAAAAAAGTCGCGGTGATTGGTGCCGGGCCCGCGGGCCTGGCCTGTGCCGACGTGCTCGCACGCAATGGCGTGCAAGCCGTTGTATTTGACCGTCACCCTGAGATTGGCGGCTTACTGACCTTTGGTATTCCGTCATTCAAGCTCGATAAAAGTGTGATGACCCAGCGCCGTGAGGTGTTCGAAGGCATGGGCATTGAGTTCCAGCTCGGTGTTGAGGTGGGTCGCGATATCAGCTTTGACAGCTTGCTTAATGACTACGATTCAGTGTTTCTTGGCCTGGGTACCTACAAAGCTGTGGACGGTGCCCTGCCAGGGCTTGAGCATCAGGGTGTGGTGCCTGCGCTGAAGTACTTGATTGCCAATACCGCCAATGTGGTGGGCTACGACATGGTTGACTACCCGTTGATTGATTTAACAGCGCAGCGGGTGGTGGTGCTTGGTGGTGGAGATACAGCAATGGACTGTGTGCGCACCGCGATTCGCCAGCAGGCGTCTAATGTGGTCTGCGCGTACCGACGCGATGCGGCCAATATGCCAGGCTCGCGTAAAGAGGTTGAGCACGCCAAAGAAGAAGGCGTGGTGTTTGAGTACAACCTGCAGCCGCTGGAGATCATGGCGAACGGTGATGGTCAGGTGGTGGGGGTGAAATTAGTGCGCACGGAACTTGGCCCTGCAGATGCCGCCGGGCGACGCCGCCCGCAAGCGGTGGAAGGCTCAGATTTTGTGATGGAGGCCGATGCAGTGGTACTGGCCTTTGGTTATCAGGCTGATCCGCCTGAGTGGCTAGCCAAGCATGATGTCGCGTTGAACGACTGGGACCTGGTCAATGCCCGCGAAGACAGCGACTGTGCGATGCAAACCTCCAATCCAAAAATCTTCGCCGGTGGTGACATGGTGCTGGGCGCCGACTTGGTGGTCACCGCCATCGCCCAGGGCCGCAAAGCCGCCGAAGGTATTTTGGATTATTTGGAATTGTAGGTCAGGCGGAGCCTGACCTACCCGTTTTCTTGCTCAGCCTTGGCCATCTTCACGTAAAAATACACCGCGTAGAAAATGCACATGCCGACCACAATCGCTAAACCAGTAAACGAAAAGAAAATCACCGGCTCTCTAAAAAACTCCTGCCATAAACTCATCGCGTTATCCTCCGTAGGTCAGGCTCCGCCTGACGTTAAGCTGATATAAATGTCATAAGCAGATTCTAAGAGGTTTTAAAACAACAGATATGATGCGGATCAAGCTTTCAGGGTGAGTCATACAGCGACGGCCAGATAGTTGTTCTGGATCAATAATCAGAGCCGCCCCACGCTTTCGCGTGGTAGATCCGCGGCGTGAACCACAGCGCTTTGCGCTGTTGAGAGAGGGATGGACCAGCGCCATCCATGGCGCTGGCCCTACGGGCGCCTTCGCTGCGCGAATGCGTCCCAAATTGCTCCTGGCAATTTGGTCGAACGCAGAGTTCTCACCAAAGCCGCTCACACCAACAAATAACAAGAAAGGCCCCACGCTTTCGCGTGGGGCCTTTCTTGTTATTTGGCGGAGAGAGAGGGATTCGAACCCTCGATACGTTTCCGTATACACACTTTCCAGGCGTGCGCCTTCAGCCGCTCGGCCACCTCTCCATAGGCGGCGTATGTTATGGAATTTCCGCCTCGCAATCAAGGGAAAACCATCAACTAACCGTCTTTTGTCTATTTAAACCGCAAAACCTGACATTAACAGCTTAACAAGGGCAGCCAAAAGCAAGTGAACCACAGTCACCAACCGTTAGCCAAACTTAACTGTTTATGCCTTCGCTTTGACAATTCGCTCACTCAATGCGCGAATGCGGCTGGCCCCGAAGTAGACCAGTAAAAACGCGATCGGCCAGGCGATATAAAATGCACGCCACCAACGGGCGAAGAAGTCTCCTGCCAGACCGGTGTTAACCCAGGTAATCAGGCCGGTCATCAGAAACGACATGTAAATCGACATCAACACCGGAAAAACCAACCCACGAACCCATCTAGAGGCCTTCATAACCTTCCTTCCAGGTTGGGAAATGGAATCGATAACCACTTTCGAGCAGCCGCGCGTTGTTGCAACGTTTGCTGCCGCGCGGGCCTATCTTATCGGTGGTTGGCAGGCTGTCGGCATCAATGCCCATCAGCTGCGCTAAACCTTGCACAAACTCCGCCTGTGGCACTGGCAGGTTGTCACTGGCTACATACACGTCTTCTAGGGCTAAATCCGCATAAAAACGTTGGATCAGGTGCGCCAATACGCCAGCGCAGTCACGCACATGAATACGATTGGTCCAGGCAGGTGTCACCGTCAGTTCACCGCTCATCAGCCGCGCCACCATGCCTTCGCGGCCGGAGCCATAGATGCCTGAAAAGCGCACAATGGTATGTGGGTAATCAGACGCTCGTAACAGGTTCTCTGCCTGCAACAGGCGAATACCCGAGAACGTATCGGGTTCTGTTGGCGTTGTCTCATCGACCCATTCGCCCTCACGCTCGCTGTATACGCTCGTACTGGAAACAAACACGATCAGCGGTTGGTAGTCAGGGTCGGTCTCTTTAAGCGCTGTGAGCATCGCCTCAACGGGTTCTACGTAACCCTGAGCATAACCTTGGTCACTGAATTCAGTGGGCACCATCGTCAACACTATCACTTCAGGTTGCTGGGCAACCAACAATCGCCAGTCATCGATGTTCCGTGCGTCGGCCTTGATGTGAGGAAAGTCTGTCTGTGCTGGCGGGTTACGTCGCGCACCGGCAACATTAAAGCCCTGTGCGCTTAGTAAGGGCTGCAGGCGCTGGGCAATATCACCAGCCCCCATCAGTAAAATCCAGTGATTCATCGTGCAGCTCCCTTAGGGGGTGAACGTTAACGCAGCGGCGTTAACGTAGAGTTTTAGCGAAATCTAACATCCGGTTAAGCGGAATCATCGCTTGTTTGCCGAGCTCGGCATCCACATGAATTTCGTGGACTTTACCACCCGTGGTCAGCGCATTCTCAATCGCTTCCAGGCCATTCATTGCCATCCACGGGCAATGGGCACAGCTGCGACAGGTCGCACCGTTACCACCCGTTGGGGCTTCAATGAAGGTCTTATTAGGTGCCAACTGCTGCATTTTGTAGAAAATGCCCTTGTCGGTCGCCACGATGAACATGCTGTTGTCCATGGTTTGGCTGGCTTTAATCAGCTGCGACGTCGAACCGACGGCATCAGCCAGGTCTACCACGTTCTGCGGAGACTCAGGATGCACCAGCACGGCCGCTTCAGGGTACTGCGCTTTAAGCTGCTCCAGTGCGCGCGCTTTAAACTCGTCATGCACCACACAGGCACCCTGCCACATAATCATATCGGCGCCGGTTTGCTTGGCGATATAGTTACCCAAGTGCTTATCCGGGCCCCACAGTATCTTTTTGCCCTGGCTGTCCAGGTGTTCGACCAGCTCTAGCGCCATACTCGAGGTCACCACATAGTCAGCGCGCGCTTTGACTGCCGCTGAGGTGTTGGCATAGACCACCACGGTGCGATCTGGGTGAGAATCACAGAACTCGCTGAATTTGTCTGCCGGGCAGCCTAAATCAAGAGAACAGGTGGCCTCCAGGGTCGGCATCAATACGGTTTTCTCTGGAGTAAGGATTTTCGCGGTTTCGCCCATGAACTTAACCCCAGCCACGATTAACGTGTCTGCCTCGTGCTCGGCGCCAAAACGCGCCATCTCCAGCGAGTCGGAAACACAACCACCAGTGGCTTCCGCCAGCGCCTGAATTTCAGGGTCGGTGTAGTAATGCGCAACCAGCACTGCATTTTTTTGCTGCAGCAGATCTTTGATCCGCGCAATGTGCTGAGCTTTTTGCTCATCGGAAAGGGGTTTTGGTTTCGCCGGGAAGTGGTAGTCCAGCGTGTCCAGGGTTTCTACTTCAATCATACTACCCTCAAACTGCAGTGGTGGTGACCGTATTGTCACACGGGGTGTCTATTATACGTAAAGTTCAGGGTGGGGTCTAATTGGGGTATTTTCAAGTGGCGGAAAAGCAAAACGCCGGCACAAGGCCGGCGTTTCTAAATAAATGGTGGGCCGTGCTGGATTCGAACCAGCGACCAATTGATTAAAAGTCAACTGCTCTACCAACTGAGCTAACGGCCCATCATTGTTCCTGTGCAACGGCGGCATATATTACTCAAAAATTTTCGCCATGCAACCTAAAATAGGAAAAAACTTTCCTTTCGCTTAAAATTAAAACGAATCGTTCATTTTAAGCACTTATCGCAACTTTTTGTTAACCTGACCTACCACCAATCACAAATTATTCAATCGGGTGCGGGCTAAGCCAGCTTCTGTGCTATCAGGGTATTCATTAATCACTTGCTGGAAGCGTTCACGCGCCGCTGAGTTGTTATCTTCGCTCTGGGCGATGATACCCAGCTTGAGCATGCAGTCTGCGCGCTTGTTCGAATCTGGGTAATTATTTACCACTTCGCGGAAGTGTCGCTGCGCTTCGGCATAATCATTACGCGCATACAGTAATTGACCAAGCCAGTAGTGGGCGTTACCCAGGTAGCTGGAATTCGGATAGGCTTCGATAAACGAGCGGAACGCCGGAATCGCATCATCATAGCGGCGCTCTTCGAGCACCAGTGCGATAGCACGGTCGTAGGCTTCATTTTCGTTGAGATCATCAGAGTAATTGGCTGCATCCATATCGTCACGGGTTGGAACTGCGACTGACGTGGAAGTACCACCTGCACTTGCGCTGCCGCGAACTTCACTGACCCGGCGTTCAATTTCCTGGTACAGATCACGTTGCCGCTCAAGCACTTCTGCAAGCTGATGTGCATGCATTTCAGTGATACCACGTAAATCACTGATCTCACGTTGCAAATTGTTCAGTTGCTGACCCATCCGCGCTTGCTGTTCACCGCGCGCGTCAAGCAAACGCTCAATGCGCTCTACCCGTGCTTCCAATGAATCAGACGAACCAGCTGCACTGCTTACCGGTGCCTGTGCGTAGGCCGCAGACGAACCGGCACCAACCAACACTGCTAACAGCAGACCACTTACTCTCATAACATCCTGCCTTTTCAATCAATAAGCAGCGGCCGCCCCGAATAGCAGCCGCTGAGGTCAATTAAACCCGGCTAGTGCCGGGGTTTAATTAACTTAGTAGACCAGTACCGCACGACGGTTCTGCGCCCACGCATCTTCAGTACTGCGACGTACCTGTGGCTTCTCTTCGCCATAAGATACAGTCGACATTTGTGAAGACATCACACCCAGGTTTTGTAAGTAGTTAACCACGGCGTTCGCACGACGCTCACCCAGGGCGATGTTGTACTCAGGCGTACCGCGCTCGTCGGTATGGCCTTCAATCACCACGCTCACACTTGGGTTGTTCACCAAGTACTCTGCGTGCGACTGCAGCAACTCACGGTAGTCGCCAGAAATATCAGAATTATCGAAAGCGAAACGAATGGTATTTTCGCGGCGCAGTTCGGCCATCTGCTCACGACGCTGCTCTTCTGGAGACAACTGACGTTCTGCACGACCGGTTTCGACCCCCGCCCGCTCTTCCTGGGCAGCGCGCTGTTCAGCGGCACGACGTTCAGCTTCACTTTCAGCGGTAGTGTCTTGAGTTGAACTACAGGCGGCCAGAGCCAAAACAGGCAGCGCGAACGCCAGAGCTTTTACGAATTTATTTACTTGCATGGTGATATCCTTAAATTAACGTACTTGCGGTCATGCCACGGTGTCAACGCGTGGCTCTGACCTGTGTATAGCCTGCTATAAAAACGGCGACCAGGCCGGTGCCTTTACTTCACCTTCTCGCGAAGGAATTCTTGCGCGGAATCGTCCATCTACGGATACCAAAGCCAGCACCTGCTGATTACGATAGGTTGTACTATAAATAATCATGCTGCCATTCGGTGCCAGGCTGGGCGATTCATCTAATTGGGTCTCGGTCAGTACGTGAAAATTACGCCCTGACGGAAAATCTTGCTTAGCAATATGATAGCGACCGTTAGTACGGTTTACCATAATTAAGTGGCGTCCGTCCGGTGTCACTGACGCGCCTAAGTTTGCTTCCCCGTCAAAGGTCAGTCTTTGCACATTACCACTTTGAATGTCGGCGCGATAGATCTGCGCCCGACCACCTCGCTCAGAGGTGAAAATGATACTGTTACCATCTGGCGCCCAGCTCGGTTCAGTGTCAATGCGCCAGTGTTCAGTTATGCGGCGCAGGCGTTCCGTGCGTAAATCGTATACGTAGATATCTGGTTGTCCGTCTTTGGACAGGACCATCGCCAGCTGGTTACCGTCTGGTGAAAAAGACGGGCTGCTGTTGATGCCTGGAAACGAGGTCACCCGGCTACGCTCAGTGGTATAAATGTCCTGCACATAGATTTCAGCGCGGCGATTTTCAAAACTAACATAGGCCAGCTTGGTGCCGTCCGGCGACCAGTTTGGAGACATTAACGGCTGTGGCGAGCGCAGTAACACCCGTTCGTTATAGCCATCATAGTCGGCCACCAGCAGTTGATAAGGTAACTCAGCGTCTGCATCGACAAACACATAAGCGATGCGGGTCATAAAGGCGCCCGGCTCACCGGTCAGCGCTTCGTAAACCACATCTGAGATGCGATGCGCGTACTGACGAAACTGATCGTCTGGAACCACTGACGAACGGCCTTCAATAATGTGGTCGCTGTTCATCACTAACTCACCGTTTTGCAGGCTTTGCGCACCGCCGCCGGTGATTTGCCCGCGTAGCGGATCAATCAGCTCATAGGTGACCCGGTAGCGCCCCACGGACGTCGGTTCAACGTAGCCCACCAGCACCGCTTCAATGCCTTCTCGCGCCCACGCCTGATAGTCCATATCACCGTCAATACTCGGTTGCTGTGGCATCTGGTCAAGGGCAATTGGGTTAAAGCGCCCGCTGCGCATTAAATCGGCAGTCACCACTTCGGTAAAGTCGTAAGGCGCGTCACCGTCCCCACGCCATTCAAATGGGACAACCGCAATGGGCCGTGCGCCGTCGATACCTTCGGTAATGACGATTTCTAGCGCCGCTTGTGCTTTAAAGCTAAAGGTCGCAGCCCAGGCTATTAAGGTGGTCGCCGCCACTGCAGTGGCAAAATTGAGTAATTTCATGTGCTTTGTTCACACCTCTTAATTAAATTCTGGTTCGATACGCAAACGTATGCGACTCATTTCCTGATACACATCAGGGTCATCAGACACCGGTAAAGTTCCTGCACGTAATGCAGCGGCACGCCCTGCCTCACACACTGCGCGGTCACCCTCCGCAACTTCAACATTGGTTACGAAGCCGGTCCGCGCCAGGCTGATAATTAACACACAAGACTGCCCGCGCATTGAAGGGTCTACCAACAAGTTGCGCTGAATAGCCTGGCGTATCAGTGCTTGGTAGCGCTCGACCTCGGTCAGCACACGTTGTTGCCGTGCACGATCCCGACGCGCGCGCTCCTGCGCAAGTTCTTCCTGAATTTGTTGTTCACGTTCAGCACGTTCACGCTCCTCAGCTTCGCGGCGCTGGCGTTCTGCTTCCTCACGCTGGCGACGTTCCTCTTCCTGGCGCTGACGTTCCGCTTCTTCCTGACGACGCTGTTCAGCCGCTGCTTCTTCCCGCTCACGTCGCTCCGCCGCTTCCTGTGCCCGGCGCTCTTCTGCCGCCGCTTGCTCGCGTAACTCACGTGCCTGTGTTTCTGCCTCTTCGCGTTCACGTTGGGCCTGTTCCCGGGCCGCCTGTTGCTCTTGCTGTTCGCGCTGGCGGCGTTGCTCTGCTTGCTGCGCGCGGCGTTCGAGCTCAGCAACCCGCTCTTCTTCAGCACGTCGCTCGGCGTCCCGTTGATCGCGAATACGCTGTGCAGCAGCCTCCACCCGGGATTCATCCACCGCAGTGGCCTGCACAATCTCAACTTCCTGCATCATCGGTTGTGGGCGGCTATCGCTGTCGCGAAAATCAAAATCAATACCGATAAAAAATATAGCAACCAGCCCCACATGCACCAGAACCGCCTTAATTAAGGCGGCCTTCATTGGTGATGCTTGCTGCGGCGTTTGTGGCGCCTTGTCTACCTTGCTACTGTCTTTCTTCGCCACGTATCTGTTGCCTCATCTGTATGACTATATGGGTGCTCAATATATTCGCTCAATCAGGACTCAGGCTGGCGGGTCATTAACCCCACTGAGCCCGCGCCTGCCCGCTGCAACAATACCATCAATTGCACGACATCAGCATAAGGGACTGCGCCGTCACCACGCACAATGACTGGCGTTTCAGGCTCAAGATGTAAGTGGGCTGCCACCAGGGTAGCTAAATCCACCGCTGACATCGGCTCTTCCGAGCTATCACCGATATTCAAATAGTAATTGCCTTGTGCATCTACCGATGCCACCAGCGGCTGTGACTGCTCGCTGTCCATCGACTCCGCCTGGGCTTGCGGTAAGTCCACCTCAACCCCCTGGCTTAGCAGTGGTGCGGTGATCATAAAGATAATCAACAGCACCAGCATAACGTCAATGTAAGGGACCACATTGATCTCGGCCACCGGGCGGCGTCTACGCCGTGTCGGGAACACCTGCTGCATATTAAAGACCGCCGCTGGACTGAGGTTGACGTGCCGGAGTTTCCTGCTCCACCGTGCCAGTGGAATTCATCGTTTGGCGCTGTAAAATCCCGGAGAACTCTTCCATAAAGTTCACATACGCATTGTCGAGTAACTCGACCCGATAACTAAAGCGGTTATACGCGATGACCGCAGGGATCGCCGCAAACAAGCCTAATGCTGTTGCTATCAGTGCCTCTGCGATATCCGGTGCCACCATGGCCAGGGTTGCTTGCTGCACGCTGCCCAATGACGTAAAGGCATTCATGATCCCCCACACGGTGCCAAACAGACCGATATAAGGGCTAATTGACCCTATGGTTGCCAGCCAGGTTAAATGGGTTTCCAGTTTTTCCATCTCACGGGAGTGTGCCACCCGCATCGAGCGCTGGGCCCCGGCAAGCACCGTTGCATTGTCGGCATTCGGGTTACCGCGCATGCGCGCGAACTCACGGAATCCGCCATGAAAAATACGCTCCAGACCGAACAGGTTTGCTCCTTTCGCGGACAGTTCTTTATATAACCGTGCTAAATCCACCCCGGACCAGAACCGATCCTCAAACTTCAGCGTGTCTTTCGCCGTGGTATTTATCACTTTGCGACGCTGGAAAATGATCGCCCATGACGCTACTGACATAAGCACCAGCAGCAACATCACTGCCTGAACTAATAAACTCGCCTGTAACAGCAGATCCCAAATCGACAATTCATGTTCCACGCTTTATTACCTCTGCAATTGGAGCCGGGATGGCTACCGGTTTCATTTCCTGAATGCTGACACAAGCCGCTTTGACGTCGGCTGTGCACAAAAGTTGCTGTTGCTGATTAAAAATTTGCTGGTGAAAATTAACACTGGCGCGCTTAACCTGAGTGACTTGCGTGGTGACCAACAATTCGTCATTAAAGCGGGCCGGCGCCTTGAGATCAAGGGTCACGTGGCGCACCACAAAGGCCGTGCCTGAGGCCAACCAACCGTCTTGTTCAACGCCCAGGCTACGCAACCACTCGGTGCGGCCTCGCTCGCAGAACTTTAAATAATTGGCGTAATATACAATGCCACCTGCGTCAGTGTCTTCATAGTAGACGCGTACATGCCAATCAAAAATCTGTTTCTGTTGTTCTTGCACTGCGCTTCTCAACCTATTAAACGATAAACTACTATAACCTATGCTAAACGCCAATTTAAAGAGCCGCTGAGAGTGGTTTTAAGGCGTAAAAACTTCGTAAAACCCTGCATACTTGCTGAAAGCCCTGGAAATCGTAACGTTTCTTTTTTAGCCAGACTTTTATTAATTGCTTACAATCTAACCGAATTTTTATTTATACAATCAAAACAATGAGTTAACAATTAAATCGAGATTGGATTGTGTAATTATTAAACGCAACAAAACACTAACAGATTACAAAAAGTAATTCGAGGTGGGGTAAATTCTCGTTTGAAACTGGTCTGCTCAGCTATATAATGTGCGCATGTTTCGGGGGCAAACATCAGAAACCCGACCGAACCGTAATTTTTTAAGAATTGTTGTCGCACTTCTTAAGGTAGTTCCCTGGATTTGAATTCCTCCTTGTTGTTGTTTTGCCCACTCCTTGAGTGGGCTTTTTTTTGCCTATTTTTTAGGTCAGGCGGCGCCTGGCGCCCAGCCTAGCCTAAACTCAGGCGCCGCCGGGCCAACGTGTTTTACGGTTTTCCCCGGGCGCAATTGTGG
>JAFIFH010000010.1 GCA_020832105.1 Idiomarina sp. | reverse complement strand
CGTTGTTCACCAGGATATCAATACTGCCATGGACTTTCTGGATTTCACTGATAACATTGCTCACAGATTCACTGTCGGTCACATTCAGGACCATCCCCGCGCCTTGCTCCCCCAGGTAATCACTGATCGCCTGAGCACCCTTCTCGGAGGTTGCTGTGCCAATCACAAAAGCCCCTTGGGCGGCCAGAGATTCAGCCACTGCGCGGCCAATACCGCGGCTTGCGCCAGTGACAAGCGCGACTTGTTCATTTAACGAAAACATTATTTACCCTGCTCCTGTATCATTTGTTGTACCGACTCGGGATCGTTCACAGCGCTGGCATTCAACGCTTTGTCGATACGCTTGCTCAGCCCGGTGAGAACTTTACCAGGCCCTACTTCGTACACCCGGGTGATGCCCTGGGCGGCAATCTTTTGCATAGTCTGGGTCCAGCGTACAGGTGAATGCAGTTGCGCAACCAGGTTAGCCGCAATACCGTCGGCACTCGCCTCGCTCACATCGACATTATGGATAACCATCACCTCTGGCGCCTGAATGCTCATTGTTTTCAGCGCGTTTTGCAAGGTTTCCGCCGCTGGGCGCATGAGGTCACAGTGCGAAGGTACGCTTACCGGGAGGGGTAACACGCGTTTCGCACCCGCAGCTTTACAGGCCTCACTGGCGCGCGCCACAGCGGCCTTTTGCCCGGCAATGACCACCTGGCCAGGTGAATTGTAATTCACCGCCGCAACCACGTCGCCCTGGGCTGCGTCGGCACATGCTTGCTCGATCGCAGCATCGTCCAGACCAATCACGGCAGCCATCGCGCCGGTTCCTTCAGGCACCGCCTTTTGCATCGCCTGACCACGCAATTGCACCAGTTTGATTGCATCGCTGAAATCTAAAGCACCCGCACATACCAATGCTGAGTATTCGCCTAAGCTATGCCCGGCCATCACCGCGGGTTGACCAACGTGATCAGCAACACAACGATACAAAGCTACACTTGCCGCCAGTAACGCAGGCTGGGTGTACTCGGTCTGGTTAAGTTTATCGTCCGGGTTGGTCTGGACGATGTCCCATAAGTCATACCCTAATACGTCTGATGCTTCGGCGAATGTTGCTTTAATGGCGGTATATTCGTCAGCCAGTGCTGACAACATGCCGGTAGTCTGGGAACCTTGTCCCGGGAATACCAACGCAAATGGTTCTGCCATGTAGACCTCGTAAGTTAAATAATTATTTTACAGTATGATGCTTCGGTTGCAGCACATACCCCTGACAACTTAATACGTGACTAATGCCGAGCCCCAGGCAAAGCCGCCACCGAAGGCTTCTAATAGTAACCGTTGCCCCCGTTGAATGCGACCGTCGCGGATTGCCACGTCCAGTGCAATAGGGACTGATGCAGCTGAGGTGTTCCCGGTGTACTCCAGTGTCATCACAACTCGCTCCATCGGCATCGATAGTTTTTTCGCTGTCGCTTCAATAATGCGACGATTGGCCTGATGGGGAATTAACCAGTCGAGCTGCCCTTGCTCTAGTTGATTATGGGCAAGTGTTTCAGTGACTAACTGGCTGAGTTTTTTCACCGCCACTTTAAACACTTCACTGCCTTTCATATATAACCAGGCTTCCTCATTGGCACCTGGCACCTGCCCGGATGCGTCACTGCGAGGATTAGCATGACCTGAACCCAGCAAATCTGCAAACTCCCCAGCACTGTGCAGGTGGGTTGAGTGAATCCCACAGGTTTCGTTTGCACTCAGTACCATCGCCCCGGCACCATCGCCGAACAACACAATGGTATTGCGATCGTTAGGGTTACACAACCGAGCCAGCACATCAGCACCCACCACCAGAATATGCCTGGCCTGGCCATTGCGAATATATTGGTCTGCAATAGAGGTGGCGAACATAAAGCCGGCACAGGCTGCACCGACATCAAATGCGGGAATCTCAGTGACCCCAAGGGCATGTTGCAGTTCACAGGCGGCACTTGGGAACGCGCGCTCTGCTGAGGTAGTGGCAACAATGATCATATCCAGATCTGCTGCGTCTAACTGGGCAGCCTGAAGCGCCTGTTGCGCGGCTATCTTACTCATCGTGACCACAGTTTCGTCGGCGCCGGCAATGCGCCGCTCACGAATACCTGTACGCTCACGAATCCAGGCGTCGGAGGTATCGACGCGTTGCTCGAGATCCTGATTGGTCAAGCGCGCGTTAGGGAGGTAGTGCCCGGTTCCGGAAATTCTTGCAAACATAGCGAACAAACAGCCTTAGTCAAGGCGTGCTGGCTATTTACGTTGATCAGGTACCTGAGCCAGCAGCGCGTATTCTATCCGGTCATGAATTTGACGAGGTAAATCTACACCGGCCTCTTCAATCGCATGAGATATCGCACTGAAGTAGGCGTTGGCGGATGCATTACCATGACTTTTCATGACCACTCCGCGCAATCCTAACAGACTAGCACCGTTGTACTGGTCGGGGTTGAGCCATTGCCATGATTTTTTATGCCGTTTGAAAAGTAGCTTAGCGAGCAGTTTGGTAAAGAGGTGCCCGTCAAGGCTCTGTTTAAGATTGGTATATAACAGGTCTGCCATGCCCTCACAGGCTTTCAATGCAATATTGCCGGTAAAGCCGTCACACACAATCACATCGGCTTCTGCTGCAAAGAGATCATTGCCTTCAATAAAGCCAATAAAATGCACGCCAGGCGTGTCTTTTAGTAGTTGTGCGGCCTGTTTGACCGTGTCATGCCCTTTTAGCTCTTCGCGGCCCATATTCAGCAGTGCAACCCGCGGGTGGCTTTGCTTATATACCTGCTGCGCCATCACCGAGCCCATGATGCCAAATTGACGTAACGTCTCTGCGTCACAAGTCGGGTTTGCGCCTAAATCGAGCAGTAAGCTTTGTGAGCCATTTTGTTGCGGTAGCGCAGCAACCAACGCAGGGCGAATAACCCCGGCAATGGTCTTTAAGGTGAGGTATGCCATCGCCATTAACGCACCGGTATTACCGGCACTGACGCAGGCTTGTGCGGTGCCATTATTGACCAGGTCAAGCGCGGCTCGCATGGAGGAATCTGGTTTAGCTCGCACCACAGCGCTGGGCTTGTCATCCATCGCGACAACCTGGCTGGCATGCTGCAGGGTGACCCGTGGCGATTGAGTAACCACAGGGTAACGATCCACTATCGGCTGCAAAATGTCTTTGTCGCCGACCAGGATAAACTGGACTTGCGGAAACGAAGACAGCGCTCTTTCGAGCGCTGTCACCACGATGTCAGGGCCTTGATCGCCCCCCATCGCGTCTAACGCAATGGTTAGTTCAGTCATACGCCCTTACTTGGCGATAACTTGCTTGCCTTTGTAATAGCCATCAGCAGACACATGGTGACGACGATGCGTTTCACCAGAGGTTGAATCCACCGACAGTGTAGGCCCGCTCAGCGCATCGTGTGAACGACGCATGCCACGTCTTGAACGTGTCTTTTTGCTTTTTTGTACAGCCATTTACCCTATCTCCTAACTATTTACTTTCGTTTTAAACCTTCTAATACCGCAAACGGGTTGGCTTTCTCTTCTGCCTCAGGCGGAAGGTCACCAAACGTCATGGCATCACGGTCAACTTCACAATTTTCTTGCGGGTGCAGCGCTACGATTGGCATTGCCAGAAGAAGTTCATCTTCTACAACATCGTGCAACATGACTTCCTTAAGCTCGTTCAACTCCACAGGCTCGTAGGCCTGTGGCAAGTTTTCTTCGGTCTGGCGCTTAGTAAGCGGCGCGTAGGCGAAGTCACTTGTTAGGTGAATTTGCATGGGCTTGTTGCAGCGTTGACAAATTACATCAACGGTCACTTCCGCATGTCCTGCGAAATAACTGACCCGTTGCTGATCAATGTCAAACCGTAACGACACCGCAATGTCTTGTGGTGTGTTTATGAGTGCTTCCCCTAAACGCTGCATATTCCCAGCTGGCACCAGGCCATCATAGGTCAATTGCTTTTGTGCGCTCTTAACGGGGTCTACCGATACCGGTATTCTTACCTTTTGCATAGCGGCAGAATGATAAAGGCTCAGCGCCCTTGAGTCAAAGGAAATTAGTGATTTAGCGCTGATATTGGCAAAAACAAAGGCCTGCAATTGCCCTATTGTACAGATACTCATAAAATACCCGCACAATAATTGAAATTAAAGGAAGCATCATGTCCGCGCAACGCCAACTCGTGCTCGCGTCCAGTTCCCCCTACCGTAAGGCGTTACTTGAAAGGTTAGGCTTACATTTCTCCACCTGCTCTCCAGCCATCGACGAATCTCCCCTGCCCGACGAGGACCCACAAGCACTGGTGTTGCGCCTTGCACAGCAAAAAGCGCAAGCGGTTGCACCGCGTTTTCCCCAAGGCATCATGATTGCGTCGGACCAGGTTGCGGTATTAGATACGCACATCCTTGGTAAGCCAGGAGATACTGTCAACGCCCATGCTCAGCTCAGCGCCTGTAGTGGGCGTGATGTAACCTTCTTCACCAGCTTATGTGTCTACGATGCGCAAACTCAGGCATCTGAATGCCTGGTGGAACCTTTTACCGTAGGTTTTCGCAACTTGTCTGATGCAGAAATCCATACCTATATAAAGAAGGAACAACCCTTTGACTGTGCAGGTAGTTTTAAAAGCGAGGGTTTAGGGATTAGTTTATTCAGTTACATGCGTGGTGACGACCCGAACAGCCTGATTGGGCTGCCACTCATTCAGCTACTCAAAATACTGCGTGAATCGTACGCAATGAATCCATTACATCAGGCTTAACTAAAATCGGTTGGCTCGGCTGGGTCTACAGCAGCACCTGGCCAAGCTCATTGATATCATTAATCACATAAGACGGTGCGGCGGCAGACAGGCGTTTGGCGTCGTGCACACCGTAGGTCACAGCCACGCCTGCAACGCCCGCGTTGCGCGCCATTTCCATATCGTGAATTGAATCGCCCACCATTAAGGCCTGGCCGGCACTAAACCCGGTCTCAGCTAAGATCCCCTCCAACATCGCCGGGTTCGGCTTTGACGGCACCTCTTTAGCGCAGCGTGAACTGATAAACAGGTCTTTGGTGCCACTTTGCGCCCATGCTCGCTCTAAACCTGGACGCGCCTTGCCGGTGGCGACGGCTAACTGATAACCCGCCTCACGCAACGTTTCAAGCAGAGTCACTGCACCGGCGAACATCGGTGTCGGGGTTGGGTCGCGTACAACATAGATGTCCCGATACACATTGACCAACTGTTCCTGCTCGTGTTCACCATGGATATCAAATAAGCGTTCGAGTGCCACCGGCAGGCTTAAACCAATGATGTCGTGAATCGCAGTGACTGCAGGTACCGGCAGCGAGCATTCTTCGGCTAAGGTTTGTAATGACGAAACAATACGTGGCACAGAGTCCATCAAGGTACCGTCCCAATCGAAAATGATCAGCGGAAATTTGTCTTGCATAGCGGGTGTCCGTTTAACCATAGTGGCGGTTACACTTTGTTCAGTTGTTCCAGGACCTGCAGCAGTTGCGTATCTAACGGTGCTTGCACCGTCATCCACTGCTCTGTCTTCGGATGAATAAAGCTTAAGGTCTCTGCATGGAGAAATAACCGATTTAAGCCAAGCTTGTGCATTTGCTGGGAAAATTCAGCATCCCCATACTTGTCGTCCATTGCAATGGGGTGACCGGTAACCTGGGCATGCACACGAATTTGGTGGGTTCGCCCGGTCACCGGACTTGCCTGAACCAATGTACCTTGCGCATAGCGCTGGCGAATTTTAAAGCGCGTTTCAGACGGTTTCCCCTCTTTATCCACGCGCACCATTCGTTCACCACTTTGCAGTACATGTTTGCGTAAAGGCGCAGTGACACCGCGGTCCAGCTTACTCCACTCCCCGGCCACAAGCGCCAGGTAGACCTTCTTCATTTCTTTATCGCGTAACTGGGTATTTAAGGCCCGTAGGATAGAGCGCTTCTTTGCCACCAGCAGGCAGCCAGAGGTTTCGCGATCTAATCGGTGCACGAGCTCTAATGTATCGCTGCCACGTAAGCTTCTGAGCGCCTCTATCAGGCCAAAACTAATGCCTGAACCCCCATGTACCGCCATACCCGCTGGCTTATTTACCACCAGCAACGAATCGTCTTCAAATAAGATACGGTCGGTAAGTTGATTGACCTGAGCCAGGTTCGGATTAGGCAGGTCGCTCGGGGGCGAAACCCGCACCGGCGGCACCCTGACCTGGTCACCGTCCTGCAATTTGTAGTCTGGCTTAATCCGTTTCTTATTCACACGGACCTCACCTTTTCGCAGGATACGGTAAATCATACTCTTCGGAACCCCTTTGAGCTGAGTTCGGAGAAAGTTATCGATGCGCTGCCCGGCCATATCGTGATCGATATCCAGCCATTGGACGCCTTTATTTGTGGGGGTATCAGTATCTGTCATGGCGCGCATTCTAGTAAACTCTGCTTGTCAAAGCTAGCGAAAGAATGCGACAATGCAACATTGGAGTAAAAAGTGGTGAGAGCCTCGTCAGCATACGGTTAGAGATGTTGATGCGTCAGGCCCAGCAAACTCAGCTAAAGAGCGTACATGTTTAGCTTTGTTAAGCCATCCTTATATTGTTCCAGTTGAAGTAAATTATCGAAGCAACAGCACCAACACGGCGTAACGTGTGTAGGCTTAGTAAAAAATTTTTACTACACGTCTTACATTGAATCCGATTCAGTGTGGCGGTGAACAAATCTGTATCACTGATACAAATTTGTTCACCAGGACGGGTAGGTACATTCATGGCGACGTATGCGCAAACAAAGGTCTTCGCGTTACGTCAGGGCAGAACCATCCAATGTTGGCCTGGCCCGTGCTTTGAATGAGCGGTTGAAAAAGCAATATAAAGCAAACAAATACGTGCGTTCGCGGACCACCGCGTGTCGTGTAGTGTTGTGGCTATTTTCGTAACTATTATGAAGAGTCACAAACTATGAAAAGAATGCTGATCAATGCCACGCAGCAAGAAGAACTTCGTGTAGCGCTGGTAGATGGCCAACGCTTGTATGATCTTGACATTGAAAGTCCTGGTCATGAGCAGAAAAAGTCCAACATCTATAAAGGCAAAATCACCCGCGTCGAACCCAGCCTGGAAGCTGCCTTTGTTGACTATGGTGCAGACCGCCACGGTTTCCTTCCCCTCAAAGAGATCGCCAGAACCTATTTCCCCAAAGGTTACAAGTTTGACGGCCGCCCGAATATCAAAGACGTTATTCAGGAAGGTCAACAGGTTATTGTCCAAGTAGATAAAGAAGAGCGCGGCCAGAAAGGTGCTGCGCTGACGACGTTTATTTCTCTGGCAGGTAGTTACCTGGTCCTGATGCCAAATAATCCTCGCGCCGGTGGTATCTCACGTCGCATTGAGGGCGACGAGCGCAATCAGCTTAAAGACGCCCTGTCCACGCTCGAATTACCAGACGGCATGGGTTTAATTGTGCGTACTGCGGGTGTTGGTAAGTCTGCAGAAGAACTGGCCTGGGATTTAAAAGTATTACTACATCACTGGCAGGCAATTGAAGAAGCAGCAGAGTCTCGCCCTGCCCCGTTCCTGATACATCAGGAAAGCAACGTTATTTTCCGCGCAATTCGTGATTATCTGCGTCGCGATATCGGCGAAATCCTGATTGATGACGCGGAAATTTTTGAGCGTGCGAAAGAGCATATTAACCTGGTACGTCCTGATTTTGTGCAACGGGTTAAGCTGTATCAAGGCGACGTTCCATTATTTAATCACTACCAAATCGAATCACAAATCGAATCTGCGTTTCAGCGTGAAGTGCGTTTACCTTCCGGCGGCTCGGTGTCAATTGACCCGACTGAAGCACTGACCTCCATCGATATCAACTCAGCCAAAGCAACAAAAGGCGGCGATATCGAGGAAACTGCATTGCAAACCAACCTGGAAGCGGCTGAAGAAATTGCCCGCCAGCTACGTTTACGTGATGTCGGTGGTTTGATTGTTATCGACTTTATCGATATGACCCCGCCGCGCAACCAGCGCGAAGTTGAGAACCGTTTAAAAGAAGCCTTGAAACAAGACCGTGCCCGCATTCAGACTGCGCGCATTTCTCGTTTTGGCTTGCTAGAAATGTCGCGTCAGCGTTTGCGTCCTTCGCTGGGTGAATCCTCTAACCACGTATGCCCTCGTTGTAACGGACAAGGCACCATTCGTAGTAATGAATCGCTGGCACTTTCAATTTTACGCTTAATTGAAGAAGAAGCGCTAAAAGACAATACCGCACAAATTAATGCCCAGGTGCCGATTGAAGTTGCTACTTATCTCCTCAATGAGAAACGTAGCTCGGTCAATGAAGTTGAAAAGCGCCATAAAGTACGTGTGCTGGTGATTCCAAATCAGAACCTAGACACACCGCATTTTGACGTACAACGACTACGTACTGACGAAATGGATGACGCGCAAAGTATTCAGCTGATCACTCAGTCTGAAGCCCGCGGTATCATTATTGCACCGGTTCGCGAGCGCGCCAGTGATGAGCCTGCGTTAAAGACATTGGTAGCACCAGAAGCACCTGCCCCGCAGGCTGCCGCGGTAAGCCCGGCGAAACAGGCAAAACCTGCGGCAAGTGGACCCTCGTTGTTTAGCCGTATTGCGAGCAAGTTACAAAGCTTGTTCGTGGTCGAAGAAACCGAGACCACTGAACCGAAGCCTAAACAGAATACTCAGGCCCCTGCTCAAAACCGGAGCAATACTGAAGAACCTCGCCGCAATAGTCGTCGTGGTGGTCAGAATCGTCGACGCCCTCAGGACGCCAATCGTAACGCGGACGCAAAACGTTCACCGAAACATGCAGACGACAAAGTAGAAGATAAACCAGCCACAACGAGCCGCCCAGAGCGTGGCCCGAAAGATGCTGATGATAAGTCAACAGAAGGCAGAACCGGTGAGGGCCGCGGTCGTCGTAACCGTCGTCGTAAGAACCCGAGCCAGCGCCCTGACGAGCAGCAAGCGAGTGCCCCGCAGGCTCAGCAACAAACTGAAGCGAGCGAGCATAAGCCAGCAACGCAAAACGAGCAGCTGAAAGAACGTCGCCAACGTCGCAAACTCAACAAATCAGTGCGAGTAAAAGCGTCACCTGGTAAAGCAGCTGCAGCATCATCCGCACAGGTTGAAGCAAAAGAAGCAGAAGCTACGCCAGTGCAAACACCTGAAGCGAAGGTCGCTAAGGCCCCAGCACCTCAAGTTGAAGCTGACACCAAAGCGGATGACAAGCAACAAAGTTCGCCAGCAACTGCGCAAGCTGAATCAGCTACGCCGGGAGCAGTGAGTGAAGCGACCGCAAGACACATTAAAAATGCGAGTACGCAAAAGACTGATGAGACTAAAGCCAGCCCAACTGAAGTCAGTGCAGCTGACAACAGTCAACCGGTAACCGCCGACAGTGCTGCCACGGACGCTACCTCTAATGAGAGCACGTCTAAAGAAAGCTCGTCTAAAGAAAGCACAGCTCAAGACAGCGCCACTGAGTCAAGTGATAAGCGTAAAGGCAATGGTCAGCAACGAGATCGCCGCTCGCCACGTCACATGCGTGCAGCTGGACAACGTCGTAAGCAAGAGCAGGCAGAAAACACAGCATCTGCAGACGCAGCTGATGGTGATAAGCCACAAGCAGAGCCGGCCGAGCAATCGTCTGAGCCGACTTCAGCGGCTAAAGCAGAAGCAACGAAAGCAGAAGCCACGCCAGCCACTGCTGAGCATGCGGACGCTAAACCTGTGAGTGCAACAGCCGATGCTGAGAAACAAGTAGCAGCTGAAACTGCGCCGCAAAAAGTCGAAACGCCGGCCAGCAGCGCTCCTGTCGCTGACGTATCAGAGCAGCAAAGCGCCCCTGTTGAACCAGTGCAGGAGGCAACCAAGCCTTCGGTTGAGTCCGCGCCTGCTAGCAAGGACGAAGCTCCGCTTAAAGCTCAACCAGCGCCGGCGAAGCAGCCAGCCCCCCGTGGTCGCGCTGCAGCAAGTGCCGGGATGCAAAAAGCGTCTGCGAACCCTGCTGATAACTTAGGGCAAGCGCTGTCAGTTGCAGACCAATCGTCCCGCGCAGTAGCTGGGGAATCGACAAAACAAGCCAGCATGCAGCAAGCGAAGAACCGTGCGTCTGCACAACCTGCTCGCTGTAAGGTTGATGACTAAAGCCACAGCAAACTTAAAATAGAAAGGCCCGCATCCAGCGGGCCTTTTTTTATGCAACTCGAACTCAACAGACAAGAGCCTTACAGTTCAATACGTTCTTTGTTATCTTCCAGTACCTTAACGCCCAGCCCCCGCACTTGCAGTAAATCTTCAATATCTTTGAAACCACCCAACTGCTCGCGCAGCTCTACGATAGCACGCGCACGGGCCATACCAACGCCGTGTAACGCCCGAGCTAACTGCTCTGCGGTGGCCTGATTGATATTGATCCTGGCTGCGACTTGACTGTCTTGAACCGCAGTACCACTGACAGAGAATAGTGGCGCGCTTTCAGCAACGACCGGGGTTGTGAATACTAATGGGGTAAGCAGAGATGCGAACATCAGGGTTTTGGCTAACATAGGGTTTATCCTTAAATGAAAGCTGCACTCCTTGCAGCTTTTCAAGTATAGATAAGTTCCACGCTAGTGAGGGTTGAATACGCTATAACCTACAAGCTCAGTGCAATTCTTGATGAATTTGTTTGAGTTCGGCAATAGGGTCTTTAGCCTCGCGGATAGGTCGGCCCATCACCAGGTAACTAACCCCAGCATTAATCGCCTCCGCCGGTGTCATCACGCGTTTCTGGTCATTCAGTGCAGAACCTGCTGGCCGAATACCGGGGGTGACCAGTAAAAACTCATTGCCAAGGCTTTCTCGGATAATCCGCGCTTCCTGAGCGGAGCACACCACCCCGTCAAGGCCACAATCATGAGCCATCTGCGCCAATGCTAGTACTTGCGCAGGGAGCGGACGACTCACCCCAAGCTCCTCCAATTGTACAGGAGACATGCTAGTGAGTACCGTCACCGCGATAAGCTTAGGCGCACTGTCACCATATGGTTTAAGGGCGTCCGCCGCTGCTTGCATCATTTCAGTGCCGCCGCTGGCATGCACATTAACCATCCATACACCAAGCTCAGCTGCCGCTTGTACTGCCTTAGCGGTGGTTGCCGGGATATCGTGAAATTTTAAGTCGAGAAATACTTCAAAGCCAAGGGCATGCAATTTGTGCACAAGTTGCGGGCCTGCACTGGTGAACAGCTCTTTACCGACCTTGACCCGACACAAAGCAGGATCTAAGTTTTTAACAAATCCCAGGGCGTCATCCTGGTTCGAATAGTCCAAAGCAACGATTACTTTTTTCATCAAGCATTCCTTTCATTTGGTGCAAGACGCACAGGTAGCGGGTTTAATCGCCATCTAACCCTTTGGTGGGCTTAATGGTGGCCCAGGATTTACAGGACGGGCAATGCCAATACAAGGTCTGCCCGGAAAACCCACAATGGCGACAAAGATATTTCGGATTCTGTTTGAGTCTTTCGGCCACCATATTGCGCAACATCACCAGGCTGTCTCTGGCTTTACCGGATTCGGCGGTGCGAATGTGCAGGTCAATCAGTTTATGAAAGCCTTTGGTGGTTGGGTTGTCCGCCAGCGCCTGAAAAAGAAAACGCTCGGCTTCTTCAACATGATTTTGCTCGGCAATTAAATCAGCGAGCATCACCACCACGCTCGCCGTGGGGGCGCTTTGAATACACTCATGTAAATAGCTGACTAACCCCGGTTTGTCTTCCAGGGCGTAATACGCGTCCTTAATTAACGGTAAAGCTTCAGAGGTGAACTGTATGTCCTGTCGATGGACATTAATAAGATAATTTAACCCTTTCTTAAAGCGCCCCTGCCCCATCCACCAACGGCCAAGCGCCAAGGTTGCGCGGACGCAGTTACGATCATGTTTAAGGGCTTTCTCGTAGAATTTTAATGCGGTTTCAGGGTTGTCCTGTAAGTCCGCCAGTTCGCAATAAAACTGAGCAATGGTTGGCTCAACGCTTTTATCGGTACGGGATATTTTTAAGCCGACTTTAATCGCTTTATGCCACTCATGGGTGGATTCATAAATGGCGATCAGGTTATAAAGACTGGCTTCGCGAAAGCGCACATGCTGCTGCAGGTCGGTAAACATATTCTCTGCACGGTCATATAGGCCCGCAGACAAATAGTCCTCACCCAGCTCAAACAATGCCTGGTGACGGTCCTGCTCAGATAGTGAGGGTCTGGAAATAAGATTCTGGTGAATCCGGATGGCGCGTTCAATTTCGCCACGACGACGAAACAGTTTACCTAACGCCCAGTGGGTATCCAGGGTCTCGCTGTCCACATCGAGAATATCGACAAATAAATCAACTGCTTTGTCACTCTGATCAGAGAGCAGCAAGTTAATGCCGGTGACATATTTTTGGGAAAACTGTTCCTGCTCCTTGCGTTGCTCAGTACGTACACTGTTGCGCCCATGAACCAGCCATAGGCAGCGGCAATAGGTAGCAGCAGGAACAACAATTCAAGCATAGAAGTCTCAGTGGTTGTGTTTCGCGAGGGCCTTACGCAAACGACGGTTACGCCCTTTCTCACGCAGATAGCTTAACGCCATACTCAGGGCACCAAAAAAGAATCCAATCCCCAAAAAAATGGCTAACAGACTCGCAATGGTCATTTCTTTCTGAGCCACAATAAAGTTTACCGGAACCAGGTTTTTATTGTGCGCGCCGAAGACTAACGCAAGAATAAATAAGGCTAATAGCGGTATCACCACAAACAGCGCTCGCCACATAGGCATTCCTTTTTTCGCTCAATTGGGTTAAACGTCGATCAAATACTTGTTACAAAAAAGGCATGCCATTATAGCATGCCTTTTCTACAAACCTACGGTTAGCTAGCGTGAACTGCATTAACGCGATCCCGTAACGCCTTGCCTGGTTTGAAGTGAGGGACGTACTTGCCGTCTAACTCAACCTTCTCCCCAGTTTTAGGGTTACGCCCCATACGGGGTTCACGGTAATGTAGCGAAAAGCTCCCAAAACCTCTGACTTCGACACGGTCGCCGCTAGCCAGCGCGTGGATAAGTGATTCAAGTATTTCCTTGACCGCTTTTTCCACCTCTTTGGGGCTTAAATGTGGCTGCTGATCCGTTAGTTGTTCGATCAATTCTGATTTCGTCATACCTGATCCTTATCAACTCACGTGCAGCCACATCGCCTGCTACAGAAGACCTTAGTCTTCTTTCGCTGCCTTGAATGCTTCAGCCATTGCGTTACCGAACGCTTTATCGTCTTGCTGAGTATTCACCGAATCTACCGCTGCTTTCTCTTCAGCTTCGTCTTTCGCTTTGATAGACAAGCTTAGTACGCGGTTTTTACGGTCAACGCCCATGAAACGAGCTTCAACGCTTTCGCCGGCTTTCAACACAGTGCTCGCATCTTCGATACGGTCACGTGAGATGTCTGCTACACGAACATAACCTTCAACGCCGTCAGCCAACTCTACAGTTGCACCTTTTGCGTCAACTTCAATGATAGTCCCTGTAACAATAGCACCCTTCTTGGTAGCTGTCAGATAGTTGTTAACTGGATCTTCTGAGGTTTGCTTAACGCCCAGTGAGATACGCTCACGTTCTGCGTCAACCTGCAGGACCACAGCTTCAACTTCTTCACCTTTCTTGTACTCACGCACAGCTTCTTCGCCATTCGCATTCCAGGAAATGTCAGACAGATGAACCAGACCGTCGATGCCGCCGTCAAGGCCGATAAAGATACCAAAGTCAGTGATTGACTTGATCTTACCGCTAACCTTGTCGCCTTTCTGGAACGACTTAGCAAACTCTTCCCAAGGGTTAGGCTTGCACTGTTTCAGGCCAAGAGAAATACGACGACGCTCTTCGTCAATTTCAAGTACCATCACTTCAACGCTGTCATCCAGGTTTACAACCTTAGATGGGTGAACGTTTTTGTTGGTCCAATCCATTTCTGAAACGTGTACCAGACCTTCAACGCCTTCTTCGATTTCAACGAAGCAACCGTAGTCAGTCAGGTTAGTTACACGACCAGTCAGGCGAGCACCTTCAGGGTAACGCGTAGCGATATCGCTCCACGGATCTTCACCCAGCTGCTTCAGACCTAACGATACACGAGTACGCTCACGATCGAACTTCAACACTTTACAGTTGATTTCGTCGCCAACGTTTACGATTTCACTTGGGTGCTTAACACGTTTCCAAGCCATATCGGTAATGTGCAGAAGACCGTCAACGCCGCCTAAATCGACGAACGCGCCGTAGTCAGTCAGGTTCTTAACGATACCTTTGACTTCCTGGCCTTCCTGCAGGTTTTCAAGCAATTCTTCACGCTCTGCACTGTTCTCTTTCTCGATAACAGCACGGCGAGAAACGACAACGTTGTTGCGCTTCTGGTCAAGCTTGATAACTTTGAATTCTAAATCTTTGTTTTCCAGGTGTGCTGTGTCGCGTACTGGACGTACGTCAACCAGTGAACCTGGTAAGAAAGCGCGAACACCGTTCAATTCAACAGTGAAACCGCCTTTAACTTTACCGTTGATAACACCGATAACAGTTTCTTCATTCTCATAGGCTTTTTCAAGCTGCAGCCAAGCTTCATAGCGCTTAGCTTTCTCACGAGAAAGGATGGTTTCGCCGAAGCCGTCTTCTACCGCGTCCAGTGCAACATCTACAACATCACCAACTTCAATTTCAAGTTCGCCTTGAGCGTTCATGAACTGTTCAGCTGGGATGGCACTTTCAGATTTAAGGCCAGCATCAACTAAGATGAGGTCTTTCTGGATGGCTACGATAGTACCTTTAACGATGGCACCTGGGCGAGTTTCGACTTCTTGTAAGCTTTCTTCAAAAAGCTGGGCAAAATTTTCGGTCATATGATTAGATACTTTAGGTTAAGTTACATCCATTGACGTCATTGTCGAATGGGGTTGTGAATGATTATCAGCGCCTCCCTGGCACCGACCGTGAAAACCTGCCGAGGCAGATCTCAGTATATGAACCCTTATGCAGATAATCTGTCGTGGGCATATTGTAGCACCCGGTCGAGAACCTCATCTATTGAGATAGAAGTGGAATCTAACATAAGAGAATCCTCCGCAGGCTTTAAAGGCGCAGCAGAGCGATTCATATCCCGTTCGTCACGCTCACGAATTTCTGTGACGAGTGCTTCCATATTAGCATCCATGCCTTTTTCTTGCAATTGATTAAAACGCCGCTCGGCCCGTTCCTCGGCACTTGCGGTCAAAAATATCTTTGCCTGCGCATCTTTAAATACAACAGTTCCCATGTCACGGCCATCGGCGACCAGACCGGGCATTTCACGAAATGCCCGTTGGCGGCGTAACAGTGCTTCACGAACACGGGGCAATGCTGCGACTTTCGACGCCTGATTAGCAACTTCCTGGGTGCGGATGGCCATGGTCACATCCTCACCTTCAAGAATCACATGGGTGAGTCCACTGTCTTCGTTGGCGACAAATTTTACATCTAAGTCGGTGGCCAGGGCGACCAGGCTTTCCTCGTCCTGAGTACCAAAATTATGATGCAGGGATGCAACAGCGAGCACCCGATAGATAGCGCCGCTATCTAATAAATGCCAACCTAGTTTGTCTGCTAACAGGCGGCTTATGGTGCCTTTTCCTGAGCCGCTTGGACCATCAATGGTGATTACCGGGGCCTGTTCTGACATAACTTCCTCTAGCATTGTAAACATGTAAACGTATTTACCGGTCAATCCTCGACGGGCAAATACGTAATTTAGGCGGCGTAATTATACGGACTTTGGCTAAAATTGCCATTTTACCCAGGATTAAATCCACAAGATTAATCAGGGTTGATGACAAATTTGCGCAAAATCAGTGAAGAATTGAGGGTAGGTTTTGCTACAACAATCAGGGTTTTCAATACTCACCCCTGCCGCGCTAAAACGCAGTAACGCAAAGCACATCGCCATCCGATGATCATCATAGGTGGCAATCTGAGCGTGCTTAATTTGCTGAGGCGGTGTAATGCGCAGATAGTCCTCACCTTCGACAACCTCGGCCCCTACTTTACGTAACTCCGTCGCCATTGCGGCAAGCCGGTCGGTCTCTTTCAGCCGCCAGTTATAGATATTACGAATTTCGGTTGGGCCCTGGGCAAATAAAGCGGTGGTGGCAATGGTCATTGCGGCATCAGGAATGGCGTTAAGATCAAATATACCACCTTGTAACTGACCGCCACTGACTTCAATATAATCATCGCCCCAGCTTACCGACGCGCCCATTTTTTCGAGCACTCGCGCGAAGTCACGATCCCCCTGCAAACTTTTCAGGCCAACCCCTTCAACGCGTACCGGGCCACCAGCGATGGCGCCTGCAGCAAGAAAGTAGGACGCGCTGGAGGCATCGCCCTCGATTAAAAACTCACCTGGGGATTGATAAGTTTGTGCACCCGGAATAATGTATTCGCGCTCACTGACTCGCTCTACATCAACGCCAAAGGCTGCCATCATCGCCAGGGTTAGCTCAATATAAGGGAGTGAGACCAACTCACCAATTAAAGTCAGGTGGGTCGCCTTTGGATTATAAGGCAATACCATCAACAAGGCGCTGACGTATTGACTGGAGAGACTACCATCAATACAGACACTGTGGCCGTTGAACAAGCGGCCCTGAATTCTCAGCGGTGGGTAACCTTCATGTTGCAAGTATTCAATACCTGCACCCAGCTGATTAAGTGCATCTACTAACGGGCCTATCGGCCGCTCATACATGCGTGGCTCACCGGTTAAGGTGAATTCGCCGCAACTAAATGCCAGGGCAGCTAGCAGCGGGCGCATCGCAGTCCCTGCATTACCCAGAAACAACGCTTGTGCCGATTTAGCATGGAACAGTCCACCCTGCCCCTCAACTGTCACCTGAAGCTCACTGTTGCGGTGCTGTTCACGCAGTGACAACCCTAAGTCAGTGAGGGCCTGGCGCATATGGCGGGTGTCATCACTATCCAGCATATTGCACAATACGGTACTGCCTTGGGCAAGGGCTGCAAGCAGCAATGCCCGGTTCGCAATGCTTTTTGAACCAGGCAGACGCATAGTACCGGCCGCGTGCTTGCACGGCTGCAAAGTAAGGATATCAGAGGCCGTTGTCATTAAGGTAGAATCCGCTCCATCGCCTGGCAAAAGGCATCATTTTCGTCCGCCAGGCCGATACTTACACGCAGGTGGTTGGGTAGTTCGTATCCTGCAACAGGGCGTACAATAACGCCAGCATGGAGCAATGCCTCATAGTATTCCCCTGCTTTAGGGCCTACTTCTATCGTCAGGAAGTTACCATGCGAAGGAATATAATTAAGGCCTTTGCGGTCACAAAAATCAGTTAGCTGCTGCATACCCTGCTGGTTAACTGCGACAGAATCATGCAGAAACTTCTCATCCAATAAGGCTGCCAACGCTGCCGTAAGAGCCAGCTGGTTCATATTGAAGGGCTGGCGAATGCGGTTCATTAGATCTGCAACCGAGGCATGCGATACCGCAAAACCAGCACGCAAACCGGCCAGGCCATAAGCTTTCGAGAAGGTTCTGGAAACAATCAGGTTTGGAAAGCGATCAATCCATTGCATCGATGGCGCGCGCTGGTGCTCAGGCACATACTCGTAATAGGCTTCGTCCAGCACCACCAGTACATGCTCAGGTACTTTTTCGAGGAACGCCTCAATCTCATTTTTACCCAAAAACGTGCCCGTAGGGTTATTTGGGTTGGCAATAAATACCATCCGGGTATTGTGATTAATTGCAGCGGCCATTGCGTCCAGGTCGTGGCCATAATCTTTAGCCGGTACCTGTACGGCTGTGGCACCAATCGCTTTAGTGACTAGCGGATAGACCACAAATGCATGCTGTGAAAATATCACTTCGTGGTGAGGCTGAACAAAGGTGCGGGCCAGTAACTCAAGCACGTCATTGGAGCCATTGCCCAGCGTAATCTGGTTAATCTCGACACTGAACTTAGTCGCTAATGCATCTTTAAGGTAAAAGCCGTTGGCATCCGGATAGCGCGCCAGACCGGACACTGCGGCGGTTAACGCAGCTTGCACCGCGGGGCTCACGCCAAGCGGGTTCTCATTAGAGGCAAGTTTGACGATATCGGTAATGCCAAGCTCACGTTCCAGCTCTTCGATTGGCTTACCTGCCTGATAAGGTTGTAACTGACGAATACCTGGCAGTGCGAGGTCTGCCGCATTAAAACTTGTTGTCATGAGATGTCCTATTATTTTTTTTATGCAATGTTATGCAAATCTAAACCCGGTGTTGCTGCGCGAACCGGGTCATAAAATCTACTAACGCCCGCGCACCTTGCATGGGCATCGCGTTATACATACTGGCACGCATGCCGCCGACAAAGCGATGGCCTTTCAATGCAACTAAGCCCTGACTGGCCGCTTGTTCAAGAAACAACGGGTCAAGCTCAGGTTTCGCCAGTTGAAAGGGAATATTCATGATCGAGCGGTTGCGGGGGTGAACCTGATTGCGATAAAACGGATTATTATCGATACATTCATAAAGCAGTGCTGCCTTTGCGTGGTTACGCTCACCCATAGCGGCAACCCCACCCTCGGCTTTAAGCCATTTGAACACTTCGCCGGACAAATACCAGGCCCAGGTGTTGGGCGTGTTGTACATCGAGCGTTCAGCCGCCTGTACCTGATAATTCATCACCGTGCAGACGCTATTTTGCTGGGTTGCAAGTAAGTCTTTACGGATAATCACTACTGAAAAACCAGAAGGCCCAATGTTTTTCTGGGCACCGGCGTAGATCACACCAAACTTTGACACATCAAGCGGTTCAGCCAGAATAACCGATGACATATCCGCCACCAATGGCGCTTTCACCTGGGGAACCTGGTGTAACGCAATGCCGTCGACTGTCTCATTGGGGCAGTAGTGAACGTAAGCGGCGCCGTCAGTCAGCTTCCAGTCGCCGACCAAAGGAATGGCTTTACCCTGCTCGGTATCCTCGCTGTGAGCGGCCAGATTCACCTTGGCCACGTACTTTTTCGCCTCATCAAAGGCAATTTGTGACCAGCTACCAGTGGTAATGTAATCAACCGTTGCGTCAGCAGGCGCGATATTAAGGGGTACGGACGAGAAATGATTACGCCCGCCGCCATGCATAAATAACACCGCATAGTTGTCAGGGATATTCATTAAATCACGTAAGTTTTGCTCAGCTTCTTCGGCCATCGCAATATACTCAGGCGAGCGGTGACTGATTTCCATCACCGATACGCCCCGCCCTTGCCAATCAAGTAACTCAGCCTGTGCTTTTTTCAGCACTGGGCCCGGCAGCATCGCCGGCCCCGCGGAAAAGTTATACACTGTCATCGTTATCGGTCTCGTCTTGCTCAGCAACGCCTGGTGCTGCGTCATCTTTCACTTGCGTATCCGCGTTTTCAGCAACCGCTGCATCGTCACCATCAACCACCGCTTCCAGAGCTTCGGCTACCTCTTCATCGCTATCAGCGATTCTCTGTAAGCCGACCACCACCTCATCAGCGGCCGTGCGGATCAGGGTCACGCCCTGGGTGTTGCGACCCACCATAGAAACTTCGTCAACCCGTGTACGAACCAGCGTACCGCGATTACTGATCAGCATCATTTGCTCACCAGGGACCACTTCCAGAGCTCCGACGACTGCGCCATTACGCTCGCTGACCTTAATCGACACAACCCCTTGGGTGGCACGACTTTTCGCCGGGTATTCACTGAGCATGGTACGTTTACCAAAGCCGTTTTCAGTCACCGTTAATACGGCACCTTCGTCTTCCGTGCCTTCCACGCTACGTGGCACAATAAGTGATACAACGCGCTGCCCTTCGACCAACCGTATACCGCGCACACCGGTGGCAGTCCGGCCCATAGAACGGACCTGCTCTTCTTTAAAGCGCACCACTTTACCGGCATCCGAGAACAACAGAATGTCCTGTTCGCCATCCGTAATATTCACCCCAATCAGCTCGTCATTATCAGCCAGGTTGAGGGCAATAATACCGCTGGTACGAGGGCGAGAATAATCCACCAGCGGGGTCTTCTTCACGGTGCCATTGCGGGTCGCCATAAAGACGAATTTATCGGCTTCAAAGTCGGTGATTGGCAGGATCGCAGTGATCCGCTCATTGTCTTCCAGCGGTAGCAGGTTAACAATCGGCTTACCACGTGCAGTCCGTGTGGCCAATGGCAACTGGTATGTCTTCATCCAGTACACCCGGCCGCGGGTCGAGAAACATAAAATAGTGTCGTGGGTGTTGGCCACCAGTAGGCGCTCGATGAAATCTTCGTCTTTCATCTTCGTCGCTGACTTACCTTTACCACCGCGCTTCTGCGCTTCGTATTCGGTAATCGCCTGATACTTCACATAACCCTGATGCGAGAGTGTAACGACCACGTCTTCACGCTCAATCAAGTCTTCAAGATTAATATCATGGGCCGCTGCGGTAATTTCAGTACGACGCTCGTCACCGAAATCAGCTTTCACCTGTTCAAGCTCTTCTTCAATCACTTCCATCAGGCGGTCTGCATTGTTGAGGATATATAGCAGCTCTTCAATTTTGCCGAGTAACTCTTTGTACTCGCCAAGGATTTTTTCATGCTCAAGGCCGGTCAGTTTATGCAGGCGCAACTCAAGAATTGCCTGGGCCTGAACTTCGGTTAAGTGATAGCTGCTATCAATAACGCCGAAGCCCTCTTCTACCCAATCCGGACGCGCGGCATCAACACCGGCACGTTCCAACATGACTGCAACATCGCCAAGATTCCAGCCACGTGCGATCAATGATGCTTTGGCTTCTGCTGGTGACGCTGATGCCTTAATCAGGTCAATAATTTCTTCGATATTGGCCAGTGCTATCGCCAGACCTTCTAAGGTGTGCGCACGCTCACGGGCCTTGCGTAGCTCATACACGGTCCGGCGCGTAACCACTTCACGACGGTGCAGAATAAAGGCTTCAAGGATTTCACGCAGGGCGAACAGTTTTGGCTGACCTTTATCCAGTGCAACCATGTTAATACCAAAGACAACCTGCATCTGGGTATTGCGATACAGATGATTCAGCATCACCTCGCCTGATTCACCACGCTTCATTTCAATAACGACACGCAGACCATCTTTATCTGACTCATCGCGAAGCCCTGAGATACCTTCCAGGCGCTTCTCTTTAACCAGCTCAGCTATTTTTTCAATCAGGCGTGCTTTGTTCACCTGGTACGGCAACTCATGCACGATAATCACGTCGCGTGAGTTATCTTCAATCACCTCAGCTCGGGCACGTATGTGAATCTTGCCGCGGCCTGTGCGATAGGCGTCAATAATGCCCTGACGCCCAGAGATAATGCCCGCAGTGGGGAAATCCGGACCAGGAATATATTCCAGCAACTCATCAAAGCTGATGTCCGGGTTTTTAATCATCGCCAGACAGCCGTCGACCACTTCATTCAGGTTATGCGGCGGAATATTAGTTGCCATACCAACGGCAATACCTGAAGAGCCGTTGGCCAGCAGGTTCGGAATTCGCGTTGGCATCACATCAGGGATTTGTTCAGTACCGTCATAGTTGGGTACAAAATCAACGGTTTCTTTGTCTAAATCGGCCAATAACTGATGCGCAATTCTGGACATACGTACTTCGGTATAACGCATGGCCGCGGCGCTATCACCGTCGACTGAACCAAAGTTACCCTGGCCGTCAGCCAGCATATAGCGAAGAGAAAAAGGCTGAGCCATACGAACAATGGTGTCGTAAGCCGCGCTGTCACCGTGGGGGTGATACTTACCAATCACGTCACCGACGACACGGGCAGACTTTTTATATGGCTTGTTGTAATCATTGCCTAACACACTCATCGCAAACAATACGCGACGGTGAACTGGCTTCAGGCCATCACGAACGTCAGGTAATGCACGACCAATGATGACGCTCATCGCGTAATCGAGATATGAATTCTTCAGCTCGTCTTCAATATTTACCGGAACCACTTCCTGGGCATGATCGCTCATACAGACATTCCCTACAATTTAGCGTTATATAATTCGTTGTTATCGAGTGTTTAGTCGTTTCATCAGTTGTGCCAGCAACCCACCAGGGTCGCTGTTAACTGACTTGAGGTGTACGGCGTACACCCCGCTATGCTGCTACCCGCAGTGACGTCAGGATAATAAACGCCACCATACAGTGGTACTTCAGCAACACAACAAAGTCTTTTTATAGTCGCCCGAGCATACCATAGGGTTACACCCTTTACGAGATACAAAGCAGCCTCACAGTACCTGCTTTGAGCACGGTTCAGGTCACCTGTGACGGCCTTTACTAAGGTAGCAAAGACCGCTGCTGAGGCTGGTATCAAGGGGCAAGGTTGAGTACACTTAGGCTGGTATTTTAAGCTTTATACAGGATTTAATCAGCATGCAGCAAAACGTTGATGCCAACGAGATCGATAAATTCAGTGCGGTTGCCTCGCGCTGGTGGGACAGCGAAGGTGAATTCAAACCTTTACACTTAATTAATCCGTTGCGGGTTAATTATATAGAAACAGAGAGTAACGGCTTGTTTGGTAAATCCGTGGTTGATGTTGGCTGTGGCGGCGGTCTGCTAAGTGAGGCGATGGCGCGCCTTGGTGCCAATGTCAGTGGCATTGATATGAGTGCTGAGGCCCTTGAAGTTGCCCGCCTGCATGCACTGGACAGCGCTTTGACCATCGATTATCAGCAAACCACCGCAGAAGCCTTTGCAGAAGCGCACGCGGGCGAGTTTGACGTGGTCACCTGCCTTGAGATGCTGGAACACGTGCCCGACCCTGAAGCGGTGATTGCAGCATGTGCCAGGCTGGTCAAGCCAGGCGGTGAAATTTTCTTTTCCACCCTTAACCGTAACCTGAAGTCTCGTCTACTTGGTATTGTTGCCGCTGAATACGTGCTGCGCTGGGTGCCCAAGGGAACCCATGATTACCATCGGTTTATCAAGCCTAGCGAATTACTGGCAATGGCTGAACGCCATGGTATCGAAGCAAAAGATATGACGGGCCTGCATTACAACCCCCTCTCTCAGCAGTTCTTTCTTAGTCAGCGCAATGTGGATGTTAATTATATAGTCCATTGCCAGATGAGTGAAACGAGCTAGACCCATAAGCCGATACCGCTGTTACGGGTGTCGGCCTGAACCACAAGGATCTGTAATGAGCGAGCTGAATCGCCCCGCTGCAATACTGTTTGATTTAGATGGCACCTTACTGGACACCGCACCTGATTTGCATCGTGCGCTGAACCAGGTGTTGCAAAGATACCGCAAGCCGTTAATTGAGCTTGATGTAGCCCGCCCTGTCGCATCCCATGGCTCAACCGGCTTGCTCACGCTCGGCTTTGGCGATGAGTTTAATGACGATTCACGGAACGAGTTACGCGAAGCCTTTTTGAGTGCCTACGCAGAAGACCCATATAGTGGCACAACTTACTTTGCTGGCATTGAGTCGCTGCTTGAAACGCTGCAGTCGCTGCAAATTCCCTATGGCATTGTGACCAATAAACCCACCCAGTTTACTCATGCCTTACTGCCGGAGTTCCCTTTATTGGCCGCCTCTGCGGTGGTGGTTTGCGGGGACACCTTAAAAGTAGCGAAGCCCGACCCTGCCCCCTTGTTATATGCTGCTGAAAGTTTGCAACTAAAGCCACAGGCTTGTTGGTATGTGGGTGACGCAGAGCGCGATATCGAAGCCGGCCGCGCTGCTGGTATGCATACGATTCTGGCTAGCTATGGTTACATCAGTGACGTTGACCGGCCGCACCTGTGGCAGGCTGATGCAACCGTTGATGACGTTCACGCACTGACCAGATACCTGACGACCATCTTGCCTTAACCTGCGTGGAGGCATCGCAAAGGTGATTTGATGGTGCGGCAGTTGTTAGATTGCTGTATGAAACCTATACCTGCACCGCTGACAAACGTTATTGCTTAGTAAGTCTAATGTTAAAGTTCTTTATAACCAAAAAATATGACCCTTAACTACCACGGGCTATAGCAAGATTTTCAAATCTCAAGCCTGCAAAGCGAAAAAAACTCCAATTTTATGCCTTGAGAAAGGCGCATGACAGGGCTAGTATATCCGCAACTTCAAAACACAAGATATAGTGTAGTTTTCCGGCAATTGTGCCAGCAAGGCACTATATCTTGTGTTTATAACTTAGCCAAACGGCAGCGCTGACAGGTACAATTATCATGAGTCATTCCATCGAAGTCACTAAACGTAACGGTGTTCGCGAACCGCTGGATCTGGATAAAATCCACCGGGTTATCAGCTGGGCCGCAGAAGGTCTGAAAAACGTGTCGGTCTCCCAGGTGGAGATTAAGTCGCACATTCAGTTTTACGATGGTATTAAAACCGCCGACATTCATGAAACTATCATTAAAGCCGCTGCTGATTTGATTTCAGAAGAAGCACCTGATTATCAGTACATGGCAGCCCGCCTGGCTGTGTTCCATTTGCGTAAGCGCGCTTATGGCCAGTTCGAACCACCACACTTATATGCCCATGTGACCAAGATGGTGGCGGGTAACCGTTACGATAAACATCTGCTTGAAGACTACAGCGAAGAAGAATTTAACCAGCTGAATGATCATATGGACCACTGGCGCGATATGAACTTTTCATATGCGGCGGTGAAACAGTTAGAAGGCAAGTATCTGGTGCAAAACCGGGTCACCGGTGAAGTGTACGAAAGCGCTCAGTTCCTCTACATGTTAGTGGCAGCTTGTTTGTTTGCGAAGTACCCGAAAGAACAGCGCATCGATTATGTATGTCGTTTCTATGATGCCACCTCGCAGTTTAAAATTTCCTTGCCTACGCCGATCATGTCTGGCGTGCGCACCCCGACGCGTCAATTCAGCTCATGTGTACTGATTGAATGTGGTGACAGCCTGGATTCAATTAACGCCACCGCCAGTGCAATTGTTAAATATGTCTCGCAACGTGCCGGCATTGGTATCAACGCCGGGCGCATTCGTGCACTGGGTAGCCCAATTCGCAATGGCGAAGCCTTCCACACCGGTTGTATCCCGTTCTTTAAGTACTTCCAGACCGCAGTAAAAAGCTGTTCGCAAGGCGGCGTCCGTGGTGGTGCAGCCACCCTGTTCTACCCGTTATGGCACCTTGAAGTTGAGTCATTGCTGGTACTTAAAAACAACCGTGGCGTTGAAGAGAACCGTGTCCGCCACCTCGATTACGGTGTCCAGTTCAACAAATTAATGTACCAGCGTTTGATCAAAGACCAGCACATTACCTTGTTTAGCCCGTCTGACGTACCAGGCCTGTATGACGCCTTCTTCGCCGATCAGGACGAATTTGAACGTTTGTATGTTCAGTACGAGCAAGACGAGAGTATTCGCAAAAAACGTATCAAGGCGATTGAGTTATTTGGTCTGTTTATGCAAGAGCGTGCCAGCACGGGTCGTATCTACCTGCAAAACGTCGATCACACCAATACGCACAGCCCGTTTGACCCTAAAGTTGCGCCTATTCGCCAGAGCAACCTGTGTCTTGAGATCGCCCTACCGACCAAACCTTTGTCCCATGTAAATGACGAAGAAGGCGAAATCGCGTTATGTACTTTGTCGGCGTTTAACTTAGGTCGCATTGACTCATTGGACGACTTTGAAGAAATTGCCGACCTTGGGGTTCGTGCCCTGGACAGTCTGCTTGATTATCAGGATTACCCGGTGCCTGCTGCGTGGAATGCCACCAACGGGCGTCGTACTCTAGGTATTGGCGTGATCAACCTGGCCTATTACCTAGCCAAGCACGGTGTCAGATACTCAGACGGTAGTGCCAACGGTCTGGTCCACAGAACCTTTGAAGCGATGCAGTACTACCTGCTAAAAGCGTCAAATAACCTGGCGAAAGAAAAAGGCGCATGTCCTAAGTTCAATGAAACCACCTATGCCAAAGGTGTGATGCCAATTGATACCTATAAAAAGGACCTCGACACCATCTGTGACGAACCTTTGCATTATGACTGGGACGCTTTACGTGAATCGATAAAGACTCACGGGTTGCGTAACTCTACCCTGTCGGCGTTGATGCCTTCAGAAACGTCATCACAAATATCTAACGCCACCAATGGTATCGAGCCACCTCGTGGCCATATCAGCGTGAAATCGTCAAAAGACGGTGTGATGAAGCAGGTGGTGCCAGATTACGAAAACCTTAAAGACGCTTACGAATTATTGTGGTCTATACCCAATAACAAAGGGTATATAGAACTGGTTGGCATTATGCAGAAATTTATCGACCAAACGATCTCTGCCAATACCAATTACGACCCAAGCAAATTTGAAAGCAACCGTGTACCCATGAAGCAGTTGTTACAAGACCTGCTCTATGCATATAAGCTCGGCGTTAAAACTTTGTATTACCACAACACCCGTGATGGTGCATCGGATACGCAGAACGATATGGCTGCGCGCAAATCAGACAAAGAACCGGTTGGCCAGCAAGCTGTGACCGCCGTTATCGAAGAAGATGACGATTGCGCTGGCGGCGCATGTAAGATCTAAATCGTTGCTCATCGGGCGCCCTGCGGGGCGCTGTTATATTCACTGCCATCTGGCAAGTATAGGTATTAGTGCCCAATGAAATATTCAACCTTTAATCAGGCTCTTGTAAATCCACTTATCGAGCCGATGTTTTTTGGTAATTCAGTGAATGTGGCCCGTTACGACCAACAGCGCCACAGTATCTTTGAGAAGCTGATTGAAAAACAATTAAGCTTTTTCTGGCGCCCTGAAGAAGTGGATGTGAGCCGCGATCGGGTTGACTTCCATGCCATGAGTGACAGCGAAAAGCATATTTTTATTTCCAATCTTAAATACCAGACTTTGCTTGATTCGGTGCAGGGCCGCAGCCCTAATATCGCGTTCCTGCCGATTGTGTCTTTGCCTGAGCTGGAAACCTGGATTGAAACCTGGTCATTCTCAGAGACTATCCATTCGCGCTCTTACACTCATATTCTGCGTAACTTATTCGGTGACCCGAGTGAAGTCTTTGACGACATTATGGTCAACGACGAGATTAAGAAACGTGCGACGGATATTTCTAAATACTATGACGACCTGATTTTCCATACCCAGCTATGGCAAACCCAGGGCGAAGGCGACATCACCATTGACGGTGAAACCTACACCGTGACGCCGCGGGAATTGAAGAAGAAGCTGTTTCTTTGCATGAATTCCGTCAACGCATTGGAGGCGATTCGCTTTTACGTCAGCTTTGCCTGTACTTTTGCCTTTGCCGAGCGCGAAATGATGGAAGGTAACTCAAAAATTATCCGCCTGATCGCCCGGGACGAAAACCTGCACCTGACCTCAACCCAGCACATTCTTAACCTGTGGCAATACGGCGAAGACGACCCTGAAATGCAAGAGATCGCTGAAGAGCTGAAAGACGAAGCGCTGGCTATCTTTACCTCAGCGGTTGAGCAGGAAAAGAAATGGGCGCATTATTTATTTAAAAATGGCTCAATGATTGGCCTGAATGAGCAAATGCTATGTCAGTACGTTGAGTACATCGCGAACCTGCGCATGGCAGCAATTGGCCTTGAACCACAATACGACCAGACCAGTAACCCGTTGCCGTGGATGAATAAGTACCTGGTGTCTGACAACGTTCAGGTTGCCCCTCAGGAAGCTGAAATCAGCTCCTACTTAGTTGGCCAGATTGACAGCGAAGTCAGCGCGACTGATTTTGGTGATTACGATCTGTAAGGTTTAAAACCAGCCATTATGACTAAACCACTGCGCGTCAAAGTAAACAGCGATGTTTTGTTTGAAGTCCCGGCGCAAAGTGATGCCTCGCTGCTCCAGTCCATGGAGCAAGCGGGCGTCGAAGCCCATTTTCACTGCCGTAGCGGGTTTTGTGGTGCCTGCCGCACCCATTTAATTAGCGGTGAGGTAGCCTACACCACAGAGCCTCTGGCCTATGTAAGGCGCGGTGATATACTACCTTGTGTGTGCGTTGCGCTATCCGATCTGGAGTTGGAACATTAGTTCCCGAGCTCAGGGCTATCGGTGAAATAGATAAAAGTGATTAAAGGTATCGTTTTAATCTATTTTCATTATATCTCGATTTTTTGCATAATAGCGCCAATTCGACGCAGTTCGCTGCGACACTTATTAAAATCTTTGGAGATTCTATGTTAACAGTGATTTTCGGCCGTCCGGCATGTCCTTTTTGTGTTCGTGCAAAGCAGATTGCTGAGCAGCTAACTGAAGAACGCGACGATTTTGAATACCGCTATGTTGATATCCATGCAGAAGGTATCAGCAAAGCAGATCTGGAAAAAACCATTGGCAAACCTGTATTAACAGTGCCGCAAATCTTTGTTGACGAGCAACATGTTGGCGGCTGTACAGAATTCGAAGCTTATGCGCGTGAGAATCTGGGTCTTTACCAGTCAGCCTAAGCAGTTCGCTGCAGTGCTTCCCGTAGCACAGTGAATCCGTTTACCAATGAGAAAAGCCGCAGCCTGAATCAGGTTGCGGCTTTTTTGTCTGACCATGTGGGTTATTGAGGCTTATCAATGGCCGCCAAGGCCTGTAGCAGGCGTTGCTCTGACACTGGGTAGGCCGTACCCAGCTGTTGCGCAAACAGAGACACCCTTAACTCCTCAAGCATCCAACGAAAATCAAGCAACGCCTGAGATGGTGTATCGCCCTTTGGCACCTGCTTAAGTTTTGCTTGCCACTGAGCCGTCAGCTTCTCCATCGTTAACATGCGCAGGCGATCTCGATTCGGGTCCACCGCTAATTTCTCCTGGCGTAATTTAAGGGCATGCAGGTAACGCTCAATGTCGGCCAGTCGCGCGGCACCAAACTCACTGACAAAACCTTTAAACACCAGGCTATTCAGGTGGGCTTTAATATCACCATAGGACTGCACTTGATTCAGCGGCATCTTACCCTTCAATGACTTCTGCACGTCATGGCTTAGAATAAGACAGCGTTCAACTTTACTGGCAATCGCCAGGGTCGTGTCATTCAGCTCGCTTTTGATATGCTCCACAGCGGTTTCAAATTCAGTGGCCGTGGTGACCTTGTGCTCTGCCAGTAAACTATCAATGGCGGCATGTACACAATCTTCTATCAGTGCTTCGACCTTGCCCCAGGGGTTAAAATACATCGCAAGCTTGGCTTTGTTTGGCAATTTATCGCGTAGATACTTCAGCGGCGAAGGTACATTGAGTAACACTAAACGACGCAGCCCCTGGCGATGCGCCTGAGCCGCGCGTTCGGCATTGTCAAACAGTTCAATGGCAACTGAATGTCTCTCATCGGTAAGTGCCGGGTATGCGCGAATAGCAAAGCGACCCTGACGTTTCTCGATATTGCTCGGTAAATCACCGAAGGTCCATTGGGTAAGCCCTTTTTTCTCAATGCTGTCGCCTGCAGTCGCCACCAGCGTCTGTTTTACCTGACCTTGCAGGCTATGTTGTAGCGCCTTTAAATCGCGCCCCTGCGCAAGTAGTTTGTCTTTATCATCGAGCACTTTAAAGTTAATTTTAAGGTGCGCCGGGACGCTATCCAGGTCCCAGTCTTCAGCCTCAATACTAATCCCACTCATCCGCTTAAGCACCTTACTCAGGCTTTCCAGCAGCCCCCCCTCACCCACCTGCATGGCCTGCAATGCAGCTTGGGCATAATTGGGCGCGGGTACAAAGTTGCGCCGCAGGCGCTTGGGCAGGCTCTTAATGAGCGCGATGATCAGATCTTCGCGCAAAGCCGGGATCAGCCAATCAAAGCCATAGGGCTCCAGCTGATTAAGGATCCCGACCGGCAGCTCAACACTGACCCCGTCATCGTCCGCCTGCGGATCAAAATTGTAGGTTAATGGCAGGCTCAGGCTGCCTTGCTGCCAGTGGTCAGGGTAATCCTGTTGCGTGACAAAGCCCGCTTCTTGCAACATCAACTGTTCGCGGCTGAACACAAGCAGTTCAGGATCATCTTTGCTGGCTTTCTGGTACCACTGTTTTAACGATCGGTCATCGTAAATGTTCGCCGGTAACAGATGCTCGTAACAGGCAAACAGAGCCTCTTCATCTACCAGAATATCGCGACGTCTGGATTTGTCCTCCAATGCTTCTATCTGTGCGATGGTATCCAGGTTACGTTGAACAAAGGGTAAGCGTTGACCAAGCTGGTTGTTCACCAACGCTTCCCGAATAAATATCTCGCGGGCGCTTGTCGCATCAATGGGTCCAAACTGAACTTTACGTTTAGGCACAATAATCAAGCCATATAGCGTCACTTGTTCAAACGCCACCACTGCGCCGCGTTTTTTCTCATAATGCGGCTCAGCATGACTACGCTTCACCAGATGCCCTGCCAACGGCTCAATCCACTCAGGTTTTATCATCCCCACCACCCGGGCAAACAAGCGCGAGGTTTCCACCAACTCCGCCGCCATTAACCATTTTGGCGGCTTTTTAAACAGTCCAGAACCTGGAAACACGTAGAATTTTCGCCCCCGGGCGCCTAGAAATTCGTGCCCTTCCTCTTTAACCCCAAGCTGCGACAATAAACCGGCAAGTAAGGCACGGTGAATCGCGTCGATATCAGCAGGTTCCTGGTTTATCGGCAGGCTGATTTCGCGGGCTGTCTGGCGCAATTGGGTGTATAAGTCCTGCCATTCTCGTACGCGCAAATAGTGAATAAATTCCTGTTTGCATAGCTTGCGAAACTGACTCGACGACAATGCCTTTTGCTGCGCTTGCAGGTAATTCCAAAGATTAACAAAAGCCATAAAATCAGATTGCGGATCATGAAAGCGCGCATGCTTCTCGTCTGACTTTTGTTTGGCATCTGCCGGGCGCTCACGTGGGTCCTGTATCGACAATGCGGCGCAAATGATCATCACTTCACGCACGCTCGCGGTGTCTTTTGCCGCCAGCACCATTCGCGCCAAGCGTGGATCGATTGGCAGTCGCGCTAACTGGCGACCCATAGTGGTCAGCTTAAGCGTACTTTGTCGGCGCGAAGAGATCGCATGCAGCTCCTCAAGCAAGCTCAAACCATCATTGATAAAACGTTCATCGGGCTTTTGTAAAAACGGAAACTGGCGAATATCCCCTAAGCGCAACGAGGTCATTTGCAAAATTACGGACGCGAGATTGGTACGCAAAATCTCCGGATCGGTAAATGGCGGACGGTTGTTGAAGTCCTCTTCACTGTACAAGCGAATACATATACCCGGCCCTACGCGGCCACACCGGCCCTGACGCTGATTCGCACTGGCCTGTGAAATTGGCTCAATGGGTAAGCGCTGGACCTTAGTACGATAACTATAACGACTGATGCGTGCGCTACCGGGGTCAATCACATAGCGAATACCGGGTACGGTCAGTGAGGTTTCGGCCACGTTGGTGGCAAGCACAATGCGACGCCCCTGATGCCCCTGAAACACTTTATTCTGTTCATTCGCCGATAGCCGGGCGTATAAAGGCACAATCTCCAGCCCGCTTTGTCGACCTAAAGCGCCTTGTTTGTATGCATCCATCAGCGCATCTGCACTGTCTCGAATTTCCCGTTCACCACTGAGAAATACCAGAATGTCGCCAGGTCCTTCGCGAATCAATTCTGCTGCGGCATCAATAATACCTTGATACACATCCTGATCACCGCGCTCGTCTAACGGCTGGTAACGGGTTTCAACTGGGTATGTGCGACCCGATACACTGATCACAGGTGCGTTATTAAAGTGCTTGGAAAAGCGTTCTGTCTCTATGGTGGCTGAGGTGATAATCAGCTTCAGGTCGCGACGCTTACGCAGCAACTGGTGCAGCACCCCTAGCAAAAAATCAATATTGAGTGAACGCTCGTGCGCCTCATCAATAATAATCACGTCGTACTTACTTAGAAAACGGTCGTTTTGCAGCTCTGCGAGTAAAATACCATCGGTCATTAACTTAACTGACCCTTGGTCACTCGACATATCCTGGAACCTGACCTTGTAGCCAACGGTCTGCCCTATGGACTGCCCAAGCTCCTCAGCGATGCGTGTAGCCACGGAGCGAGCCGCCAACCGGCGAGGTTGGGTGTGACCGATTAACCCGGTTGCACCATAGCCCATATTAAGCAATATTTTTGGCAGCTGGGTTGTTTTACCCGACCCCGTTTCGCCAGCAACAATCACCACTTGGTTATCTGCGATGGCGGCGGCAATTTGTTCGCGATTTTCAACCACTGGAAGTTCCGCGGGGAAATCAATGTCAGGTAGCCTTGCGGTGCGCTCCAACACCTGCTGTGCAGACGCTTCCATATCCGCTTTTAAAGCGGCGAAGTCCTGTTCGGCACGGCCTGTTTTCGCGGGCTTGGTTAAGTCCTGCTCAAGTTGCCGGATACGCAGTGAAAACTGATGACGATGATGGGTGCGACAATGACTAAGTGCATCTTTGAGGAGAGCGAGCTGAGCGTTCATGGACAACCTTACTAAGACATGAAGCAATATTTTAACAGGCAAAGCAGATTGCGCCAAACCCCGTGTAAAAACGAAAACACCCGGCCATTGCCGGGTGCTTTGCTTAACCAATGGGTCCACTGAGCTTAATGGTTGGTGTAAGAGTCTTTCAATTGAAGATAAATGGCTTTAAGGATTTGCGTCCGCGACACTACGCCAATGAGCCGGTTATTGTAATCCACAACCGGATACACCTTAGGTCGATTAGAACCGAACTGCTGCGCCAAATCGAGCACAGCCATATCGCCGTTAACCGTCAGAACTTCAGAGCTCATACAATCAGCCACTGTCGCCGACTGAGTTTTGTGATAAGTACCTTCCAGCATCATCGCCAGGCAATCCTGCTCAGATAAAAACCCAACCACCCTTTTGGTGTCATCAATCACCGGGCCACCAGTTAAATCAGCATCAATAAGCTTGGTGACCGCCTCTTCGATAGGCATACCTGGCGTTAAAATCGCCGGATGGCGGCTCATATAATCGCCAACTTTCATTGAGCGTAATGGCATAGACTTACTCCTCGTCGCTATAAATTCCTATTTCGAGCGGCTGGCTTGAGCTTTGGCTCGCCCGGTA
>JAFIFH010000004.1 GCA_020832105.1 Idiomarina sp. | reverse complement strand
TCTCGAGCTGGAAGCGCCATTTTAAGGATTTAAAACATCCCGTCAAGGCTTTTTTCAAACTTGTTTTGCTAGCAACTCGTTGCTGGCTAACCGTTTGAAGTGGAGCGCATTATAAAGGCGTGGCGGATTATGACAAGGGTTATTTTGCAGAAATTGATTAGGTGTTACTTTTTTAATCGATTTTTACAAGCTGTTAACGTCTCCTTATACTGAACCCGTCTCAATAGGCCGTAAAATAGCTTTGACGTTACTTTAGAAAGTCTTTTATGTGCCTGTATTTAGCCAAATTTGAAGAATTCGATGTGCCAAATCAAGATTTAACCGCTTAACCCCTATACATAGCTATACTTATGTTTCATTATTTGTGTGGTTTCAATTTCCAAAACCCTTTTGTTTTTCTACAGATATATAAAGTAAGGATGTCTTCATGACTCGTGTTACCCCAGCCTCTCAGATTGTAGTTGCCGCCGTTATTGCTGTAGTTGCAGGCCTCCTGGCCGGACTAATGACCAGCTTCGCCGATTCAACGCTTATTTCACTGGTTGCTCTTTTCACCTTATTAGGTGGCTTGCTAACCCCATGGCTTGCACAAATGCTAAGTGCCCCCCGCACTGCTAAACCTGCACCAGCTGCAAAACGTCCGCAAGCTGCAGCAGCAGAGTCGCCAGCACGCAGCAAGCCCGCAACCTCAGGCCACAATGCCGACGGTTCAGAACAGGTGACCCTGTATGTTGGTAATCTGCCTTTTAAAACCAATGAAGAAAATGTTGAAGAAACATTCTCTAGTTTTGGTCAGGTATTTGCCGTGCGCTTGGTTAAAGACCGCCGCACAGGTAAGAAGAAAGGCTATGGCTTTGTTGAAATGGAAGCTGTTGGTGCCGAGCTCGCTTTAGCGAAGCTCAACGATACCGAATACGAAGGTAGAACGTTGAAAGTTAGATTCGCCAATACGGAACCTAAAGAGTAATCTTTTAGGCAAAAAAAGCCCGGTCACTTCACATGAAGCGACCGGGCTTTTTATTTGTGCTTTGTTAATTAATAGATAACAGTGATTTCGTCAGAGCAAACATCAGTATCAGCTTCACAAACCTGATAGGTGAATGAGCCGCTGCCATTAATACCAGTTTCGTCAGTGTAGCTTCCAGCAGAAGCATTCACTGTGGCTACTACACTACCGTTACGAGCAATTGACACCTGATTTGATTCTGCACCAGTCCAGTTCACGTCTACAGATACGCGACCACGTACTTTAAACGCGTTCGCTGATATCGTGATTGATGAATCAACGTTATCGTTGTCATCTCCAGTACCATCATCTCCACCGGTACCGTCATCACCGTCTCCGTTGCCATCACCATTGCCGTCACAGGAATAGCTAGTCAGGTGATTAACAGCTGCCTGCGCTTGCACCAGACCATAACCAAACTCGTCGTTACGACCTGATGTGCCGAGATCCTGCGCCGAATTGTTTAACACATCACGAATCTGGTCGGCTGAACATTCGGTGAAGTGGCTCCATACTAGTGCAGCCACACCAGCCACATGAGGCGCGGCCATTGAGGTACCATTAAAGTAAGCCCAGTCACTTGCCCCAACACTTACTTCAGCTACCTGCCCTACTTCGTTCATAGCAACTGCACCGTCAGTATCGCTAATACCAACCACTGGTATATTGACGTTAGTGTTCCCCAGCGTGCCATTCAAAGCACCGGATTCATTATTATATATAACTGCGCCAACCCCACCACCAGCTTCACAAGCCAGTGCCTTGTCCGCAAAGCTAATTTCGCCACGCTCGATCAAGCACACCTTCTCTACCGCATCAGTACAGGCGGACGTTCCTAAACCGCAATCTGTTAACTCACCCATTGCATTACCATCTGGTGAGCCATCGAGTGCGTTAGCGGAAAATGAGTTATTGCCTGCACTAAACAGAGAGAGCTGACCCATACCTCGTGGAACTGTAGACAGGACATCTACACCAGGCGCTGCCAGCTCGACTTGATTATTGCGCTGCGAGAAGTTCGCAAGTGCCTTATCACGGTCAATCGCCGCTACAGACACTACTGAATCATAAGAGGCTGGGTAGGAATATTGCGTAGTGCCATCGTTACCAGCCGCCGCAATTGGTAATACGCCAGAATCAAGTAGACGTTGGAAGGCGTTGCGTTCCGTATTGGTTGCACGCCCACCACCAAGGCTCATATTAATCACGTGTGAACCGTAGTCAGCACACTGGTCCGCTGCGGCGACCAAAGAGGACGAGTAACTCCAGCCGCTGTCGCTGAATACTTTAACGACATGGATGTTTACTTTACCATTTGGCATCACACCAACTACACCAAGCCCATTCGCAAGTGCTGCGATGGTGCCTGTTACGTGTGTTCCATGACCGTTCTCGTCGGTAAACCAATCACCGGTACCGCTATCAAACTGACCCGTAACACCCGACGTCTGTAAATCCGGATGACCTAAGTCATAGCCCGAGTCGATAACACAAACTGTGCGATTGCCCGCCGCTGCATCACTTACCAGGTCAGCCTGAACCATACCAATACCGTAAGGCGCGTTTGGTTCAAATTCAGTAGCGTAAAGCTCGCGCTTCGCGTCTTCTTCAATATAAGTAATGTTAGGGTTATTCTTTAAACCAGCCAACGCTTGAGTAGGAACGGTAATAGCCATTGCATTGTGACGGCGCAGATCAACTTCTTTGCGACCTCCTGCTGCTTGTACTAAACGTTCGACATTACCCTGAGCTCCTGGGGTAAACCCGACTATCACCCGCTCTTCTGAGTTGTTTGCATTGACTGCAAAACTCGTAGCTGCCGCAATGGCGGACAATGCCAGAACGGTTCTTGCTGTTGATTTTTTAAAAGACATAATAAACCTTTTTAGTTTTTAGAATGGGCTCATCTGAAACCGCTCAAATTCAGCTGAACCCCTTTTATATCTAGACCTTTGGTATAGCTCTACTTACTAGATGTCTTATGAGTAATGATATAAATCTCGTGAGCGGCTGCACTCACGGGCCTGATACGGTAAAATCCGCTTAGAATTTTTTTTATTGAGAACTACATGGCCGACTCAGATATCAATCAAGCTTCATATGACAAGCAGCTCGCAGACAAAGTCAGCGCTTTACAGCAGAAACTGGCGCCTTTTAACCCGCCTGCTCTGGATATCTATCCTTCGCCTCCCACGCATTATCGAATGCGGGCAGAGTTTCGGGTGTGGCACGAAGGGGATGACCTGTATTACATCATGTTCAATAAGAGCACTCGTGATAAGTATCGGGTAGAACAGTTGCCAGCAGCAAATCAGCTGATCAACCAACTGATGCCCGCGCTACTGGCATACCTCAAACCTCGGGAGATTTTGCGACGCAAACTTTTCCAGGTCGACTTCTTAACCACCACAACCGGCGAAGTGGTGATTTCGTTGCTTTATCACCGTCAGCTAGACGAAGCCTGGACAGCGGAAGCAGAAAGGTTGCGCGAAGCGCTGAGCGACTATGCTCATATCAATCTTATTGGTCGGGCTCGTAAGCAGAAAGTGGTATTAGGTTCAGACACCGTCGTTGAGCGTATTGAGGTCAATCAGCGGGCGTACGAATTCGAACAGATAGAAAACAGTTTTACCCAGCCTAATGCATACACCAATCAACGCATGCTGGAATGGGCCCATGCACGTACTGTTGATGCGCAGGGTGACTTATTAGAGCTGTATTGTGGTAACGGTAATTTTAGCTTGCCGTTGGCGGAGAACTTCAGTCGCGTGCTTGCCACGGAAATTAGTAAGAGCTCAGTGAACTCAGCAAATAACAATATTACCCGTAATCAAATAGAAAATGTGACGGTTGTCCGTCTTGCTGCAGAAGAAGTTACTCAGGCAATGAATGGGGAGCGCGAATTTCGCCGCCTGCAGGGAATCGACCTGACGAGCTACGATTGCCGCACGGTATTAGTTGATCCACCAAGGGCCGGGCTAGATGGGCAAACGCTGGCTATGATTAGTCGTTACGAGCATATTCTTTATATATCCTGTAACCCGGAAACATTGGCGGAAAACCTGGAAACACTAACCCAAACGCATCAGATTGAGCGCGCAGCCTTGTTTGATCAGTTTCCATTTACCGAGCATACAGAGGCTGGCGTTTTGTTAACCAGGAAACAAAGCTAAAGGGTAGAGAAAGTTATCTGGCGGGCTGTTAAAGTGAGCTCTTTGTATTGAAATTAACTTCAGTGTCCGCCGATACATTAGCGCTAACTGCTTCGGCGGCAACGTCACAGTTTTTCGCTTTACTAACCCGGCATAAATACAGGTTAAGCAAGTGTCCGACAATCAGCAACGCAGCGCCGGTTAGCACCACTGGGATTTCCCAGTAATGACCAAACTGGTGGCCAATATGATGTTTATTAAAGTAGAGCACAACCCCCGCAGCTAAAGCTAGCATCGGCAGAGCACTACGGTGATGGCGGGTGCCGATACCAATTGCAATAGCACCGATGATGGCACTTGCGGTAAGTACCATCCGCTCAAGTGATTCCGCACCCAAAAACGATAAGCCTACCAAAGACAATGTTGGTAGTAATACAGGCACGAGCAGGCAGTGCAGCGCACATACAATGGCCAGCCAGATCCCTGTCTTATCTAAGGGTTTATGCTTCATCAAATAACCTTGAGTAAATTTCCAGTGTAATAGTATAACATTCTGTTTTGCTTTTGCAATTCACTTACGCCCGATGAATGCTAAAGCTCTGCACTTCATCAATGTGTTGTGCGCCCCACTTCAGCATAAGTAAACGATCTAGCCCCAAAGCAACCCCTGCACAATCGGGAACACCTGCCGCCAGTGCCGCCAGTAGTTTTTTATCCGTAGCCGCCTGAGGCCGCCCCATAGTCTGGCGTTGCTGATTGTCCTCGGCAAATCGTGCTGCCTGAACCTGGGCGTCGGTTAATTCATAAAAGCCATTGGCTAATTCAATTCCCTGATAATAGACCTCAAAACGGCGGGCTACCCGTGAGTCATCGGTATCTAACTGCGCCAAAGCGGCCTGGGACGCCGGGAAATTATAAATAAAGCAGGGCGATGCTTTACCAATCAAAGGCTCAATGTAATGACTCATCGCCAAGTGGAGTAATACGTCGTTGTCGTTTTCCTGGCTCACCCAGTCGCCAATATTCTGCGCGACCAACCAGGCTTTCAATTCGTTCAGTCCTTGGTCGGTTAACGGATCAATATTTAGATACCGTTTAAATACCTGCTGATACGTATAGCGTTGCGCTGGCTCAGCTTGTAGTAACGTTTGCAAAAGCAGGTCAACTTCGTCCATTAACTGGTGCTCATCGAAACCTACCCGGTACCATTCCAGCATGCTGAACTCAGGATTATGAAAGCGCCCTACTTCATCATCGCGGATTACTTTTGCGATTTGATAAATACAGCCGCTGCCAGCCGCTAGCAATCGTTTCATCGCGTATTCGGGCGATGTTTGCAAGTACCACTGCTTGTCTGTTTGCCAGCTCAGCGTAGTTGTCGCATTAGATAAGTGCGGGTCGGTGACCCCAGCTGACGCCAGAATTGGGGTATCTACCTCGAGCACACCACGCTGGGCAAAAAACTCACGAATAGTGGCCATACATTGCGCCCGCTCCCGCAGGCGCTGCGGGCTCAATCCAGGCTGCCAGGAATCTGAAGACTGCTGCATGCTACTTACCTAATCCTGCGATTAAAAAAGGCGCCCAATGGACGCCATTCTGTACTGCTAATTGGTCGAGCGCATGTTGCGTTGGCTGCAGTGGCCTTACCAAGCGGCTGCCGCTAACACACTGCTCGCTAATACTTACTTCTGTACCCGAGATACATACTCACCGTTTCGAGTATCTACTTTGATCACTTCACCCGTTTGCACAAATAAAGGGACACGAACCACTGCACCCGTGGTCAACGTAGCTGGTTTACCGCCAGTGCCCTGAGTATCACCTTTCAGGCCTGGGTCAGTTTCAACGATTTCCAGCTCAACAAAGTTTGGCGGATTCACGTTAATTGGCTTTCCATCCCACAATGTCACCGTGCAAACGTCCTGCTCTACTAACCACTTAGTAGTGTCCCCTACAGCAGCGCTATCAGCGCCAATTTGCTCAAAGGTTTCGTTATTCATAAAGTGCCAGAATTCGCCGTCGCTGTACAAATATGCGAGTTCAATCTCCTGCACGTCAGCCGCTTCAACGCTTTCGCCTGACTTGAATGTTTTCTCAACCACTTTACCGCTAATCAGCTTGCGAATTTTTACCCGGTTAAATGCCTGACCTTTGCCTGGTTTAACCATTTCATTTTCTAAAATGCTGCACGGCTCACCGTCCTGCATGATCTTTAGGCCGCCTTTAAATTCGCTGGTGCTGTAACTTGCCATGGGTATCCTCTTTGCTGGGATGTCTACAAATTTGCATCAATAATAAACCAAACGATGGCTGATTTCAGGTAAAATAAATCTCTATTCTCTGAAAACGCCAATTATATCTCGTTATGACATCTGCATGGTCCCCCAAAGCGTCAGCTGATTTGCATATATCCACAACAAGTGTGACCGCGCAACTGAGTTGGCAGCAGCAAATTGCGCAGGCGTATACCTCGCCGTTAGCACTGGCTGAAGCACTTTCATTACCTAAAGCGTGGGCTGAAGCCCACGCCCCGGCCAGAAGCCTGTTCCCAATGCGGGTTCCACAGCACTTTGCTCAGCTCATGCGTGAAGGAGATATTGAAGACCCGCTGTTGCGCCAGGTTTGGCCCATGCAGGCCGAGTTTGACAACGTCAGCGGTTATACCACAGACCCATTAAATGAAGAGAGCGCCAGCCTGCAAAGCGGCATTTTGCATAAGTATCGCTCGCGCCTGTTACTTATCGTGCGTGGTGGATGTGCAGTGAATTGCCGCTATTGCTTCCGTCGCCACTTTCCGTACGACGCCCATAAACTAGGGCGCAAAGAGCTGGAAAACGCGCGCAACTACATTTTAACCCAGCCAGACTTGAATGAAGTCATTCTTAGCGGTGGCGACCCCCTGATGGCTAACGATCAACAGCTGGATACGATTTTGACCATGTTGGAATCACTGCCGCAACTGACTCGAGTTCGTATTCATACTCGACTGCCAGTGGTTATTCCAGCGCGGCTCACCCAAGACCTGGCACAACGACTCGAGCAAAGCCGCCTGCATGCCATTTTAGTGATTCATGCCAACCACCCTCAGGAACTCAGCCCCGAGCTTGCACATGGTTTAGCCTTATGGCGCCAACATGGGGTCCATCTACTCAATCAGAGTGTGTTACTCAAAGGGGTCAACAACAGTGCGGACATTCTACAGGGTCTAAGCGAGAAGCTTTTTGCTATGGGGGTGATGCCTTACTATTTGCATCAATTGGATAAGGTGGCGGGTGCCGCCCACTTTGCGGTGAGCGATACCGATGCCAACCTTCTTATCAACAGCCTATTACAACGCTTGCCAGGGTTTCTGGTACCTAAGCTGGTACGGGAAATTGCCGGCGAAGCGAGTAAAACACCTCTGCACAATTAAGCAGTGGTGTTGATGTTGTTGCCAACAGATGCGCTTGGTGTCGCTTTGCTCATGGTGGTTGTCACCGCAGCTGCATCCAGCAATTGCAAAGATGCCTGACCTTCTGCTTTCTGTTGGTTGTTCGCCATTTGAACACCTTTAACTTCCAGTGCCTGTTGGCTATTCATTGAAACTTCCATGCATGCCTCCTACGTAGTAAACGTATTTGGTTAAAAAAAACGAGGAGCTTAGCTCCTCGTTTTGCTATCGGCAGCAGCGATTAGAACTTTACTACTCGCTTGGCCAACGATCTCTTTACACGTCAAAGTTACGCTTAAACCAACGTTCGATCATTTCCTTTTCCATACGGAGATGGTCATATTCTGCGCGAGTGCCTCGACGCAGCTGTTCTGCAACACCGCGGCCACGCAAACGCTCTTCACCCTCTTGTAGTACGTTACCGTCAGCGTCTACCAGCGAGTATTCAAAGCTGATCATTGGTGCCTCGCTTTGGCGAACCACCCGCATAGGCTGTAAACCGCCGTCACGTTGCACGTGATCAACATAACCTGCTAAATCAATATTGGTTACTCTAATATTGAGTACCTGATCGTCAGGCAAGGTTTCAGCCAGTTCCGTAAAAATTTGCTCGAACCCTTCCAGGGTCCGCTCACGAAAACGTTCGCGGTTCTCTCGTGCAGGTTCAATGTCTGAGAAACGCTCAGGCTCATGAAACTCGATTTTTAGCTCGGCACTTTGCGCCGCAAATGGGAGCGCCAACGGCATGATCAATGCAGCTGCAGCAACCCATGAAAGCTTACGTTTATTCATTAAGTCCACCATGTAGTCCTCCTCACGAAGGTGTTGTTTCTCTTACTGTTGTAGCGTATGACCAATTTTTAAGCAACTTGTTGCATTGCAAGCTGTGTAAAGTTTTTCATAAAAATGAAAAAGCCGCGCAAGAAGCGCGGCTTTTGAGCAAGTCAAAGGGGCTGACTTACATCATGCCCATGCCGCCCATGTCGCCGCCAGGCATACCTGGTGCGTCATCTTTTGGCAGTTCAGCAATCATCGCTTCAGTGGTGATCATCAAAGATGCCACTGACGCTGCAAATTGCAGGGCCGAGCGAGTGACTTTAGTTGGGTCAAGAATACCCATCTCTAGCATGTCGCCGTAAGTGTCGTTGCCAGCGTTGTAACCGTAGTTACCTTCGCCTTCGAGAACCTTGTTCACAACGACTGATGCTTCAGCACCGGCGTTGGTTGCGATCTGACGCATTGGAGATTCCATCGCGCGCAGCGCAACTTTAATCCCAACGTTCTGATCTTCGTTGTCACCACGCAGGTCTTTGAGCATGCTCGCTGCACGAACCAGCGCAACACCACCACCGGGGACAACACCTTCTTCAACCGCAGCGCGAGTTGCATGCAATGCATCTTCAACACGAGCTTTCTTCTCTTTCATTTCCATCTCAGTGGCAGCGCCAACCTTGATGACCGCAACACCACCGGCTAACTTAGCCAGGCGCTCTTGCAGTTTTTCACGATCGTAGTCAGAAGAGGTTTCTTCTACCTGCGCGCGGATTTGACCCACACGCCCTTCAATCGCTTTCTCGTCACCAGCGCCATCAACGATGGTGGTATTGTCTTTATTAATAACCACACGCTTCGCGCTACCTAAATCTTCCAGCTGCGCTTTTTCAAGCTCCATGCCGACTTCTTCAGAGATTACCGTAGCGCCAGTCAGCACAGCGATGTCCTGTAGCATGGCTTTACGACGGTCACCGAAACCAGGCGCTTTAACTGCCGCAACTTTTACGATACCGCGCATGTTGTTCACAACCAGAGTGGCCAGTGCTTCACCTTCGACATCTTCAGCGATCAACAGCAAAGGTTTGCCCGACTTGGCAACGCCTTCAAGCGTTGGCAGCAATTCACGGATGTTGCTGATTTTCTTATCAACCAACAGGATATACGGGCTGTCCAGTTCGACTAAACCAGCCTCCTGGTTGTTCATGAAGTACGGAGACAGGTAACCGCGGTCAAACTGCATACCTTCAACCACGTCCAACTCGTCTTGCAGGCCCTGACCTTCTTCGACGGTGATCACGCCTTCTTTACCAACCTGGTCCATTGCTTTGGCAATAATTTCACCGATGGTGCTATCAGAGTTCGCTGAAATCGTACCGACCTGAGCAATCGCTTTATTGTCCGCACAAGGCTGAGAGATTTTTTTCAGCTCTTCAACCGCTGCGATCACTGCTTTGTCGATACCGCGCTTAAGATCCATCGGGTTCATGCCTGCGGCCACTGACTTGAGGCCTTCAGCAATGATTGACTGTGCTAATACTGTTGCTGTTGTAGTACCGTCACCAGCTTCGTCATTGGCTTTAGACGCAACTTCTTTGACCATTTGCGCGCCCATGTTCTCAAACTTGTCTTCAAGCTCGATCTCTTTAGCCACGCTCACGCCGTCTTTAGTGATGCTTGGCGCACCAAATGATTTTTCTAAAACCACGTTACGGCCTTTAGGGCCCAGGGTTACTTTTACCGCGTCGGCAAGAACGTTAACGCCCTTCAGCATTTTTTGACGGGCTTGGTTTCCAAATTTTAATTCTTTAGCTGCCATAGTACGTAATTCCTTACTTAATTAGGTTTTGCAATTATTCAACGATAGCCAGGATGTCTGATTCACTCATGATCAGCACTTCTTCGCCGTCCAGCTTCTCGGTTTTCACGCCGTAGCCTTCACTGAATAAGACTTTGTCGCCAACCTTCACGTCCAATGGTTTCACTTCACCACTATCGAGAATGCGACCATTACCTACAGCAATGATTTCACCGCGGGTTGATTTTTCAGCGGCAGAGCCAGTTAAAACGATGCCACCCGGTGACTTACTCTCGGCGTCTGAACGCTTAACAATCACACGGTCGTGCAAAGGACGAAGTTTCATTTTGATACTCCCTAAATATGAGGTGGACATAACCAAAGGCCTAATCGGCCACTGTTAAATTTTTTGTTGTAAGCAAAATGGGGGCGGGTCGAGGGAATCCAAGGGCTTAGAGAAAAAAAATTTAATTTTTTCTCTCATCATCCTTAGTGCTAACAGTCATATCAGGTTGATCATTGATCTGCTTTTCTGGTCCACGCTGTTCGCTATACTCACCATCAATCACGGTACCTTCGTCATCATTAGCGGCGTTACCAGGGCGCGACCCTGAATGAGTTGTACGTTGACGGAAATGAAACTGGGTCGAACTGGCACTGCCGCTGCGCACGATCATCCGCTTCATCATGGTTCGCGCAATGGCATGCCGGGTTGGCGGCAAAAGAAATGCCAGGCCTACCAGGTCAGTGACAAAGCCCGGGGTGATCAGGAATACCCCGGCGAGGAAAATCAGCAAACCACCGGCCATTTCAAGTCCGGGCATTTGCCCTTGTGCTAGCTTCGCCTGCATGGTCATCCAGTTCTGCATGCCCTGCTGTTTCACCAGCGTCGCACCCACCACCGCAGTGACAATGATCAACAGCAGCGTATTTAAACCGCCGATAAGGCTCCCAACCTGCAGCAATACTGCGATCTCAACAATAGGAACCACGATAAAAAATAGTAAGAGTATTTGAAACATAATCATTCCTGTTTGGTGTTAATGGTCAGATGGGGCATCATAGAAGTATTTTCAACCGTATCGCAGTAATCCATGGAGCTCTTATGTCCGTAAAACAAACGCCCGGGTCTTCAGCAGTCAGCAGCGGTTATCTCAAAGTGCTGTGTACAGTGCCGGATTCGGTCACCGCAGAGCGTATTGCCGCGCGCGTTGTCAGCGCAAAACTGGCTGCCTGTGTGAATATAGTCCCTGGCATCGACTCTGTGTATGAATGGCAAGGTAAAGTTGAGCGCAGCCATGAACTCCTGTTAATCATTAAAACCCAGGAGCGCTGCTACTCGCAACTTGAAGCGAAATTAGTAGAGTTGCATCCTTATGATACGCCAGAAATTATCGCCACGCCGATTACCCACGGCCTTGCTGATTACCTGAACTGGATCGGTGCCGTTACCCAAGTGTAGGCATCCACCTCATCGCCAGTTCATGTGACGCTGGTATATCTGTCACAATTATTTACCCGGACATGTGTTGGCATCTTGCTGGCAACGTTTAACCAGAGTCGCAATTATAGTTATGATCAATACCAAAGTTAACAAAGCTTCCCACCACACCCTGAGTACCTGGCTATACACTATTCTGCTGTTCGCCGTGGTCGCATTCTTTAGTGCATCTGCCAGTGCGCAGAGCTTTAACATGGGCCAGTTTGCCAGCAATGACAGTGACTTCTTGCCGGTCGATCGCGCTTTTCAGTTCGACTTTGAGCAGAATGAAGACGAGTTAACCCTGCGCTTTGATATTGCAGATGGTTATTATCTGTATCAGCATCGCTTCAGCTACCAGCCTGAATCTCTTATTTATGGTATTCAGCCGTTGCCAACAGCTCTGGAGCATGAAGACGAGTTTTTTGGTGAAACCTTTATCTACCGTGATTCACTGGAAATCGTTATCGACCTGGCCCCTGTTGCCGAGTCAGCAGTGCTCACCTTTACCTTTCAGGGCTGCGCCGATGCTGGTTTATGCTACGCCCCAACCCGCCACGAAATTCCCCTACAGGCAACCGCAGGCGCAGGCGCAGCAGGCACGGGGTCGGGCGTCCAGCTGGCTGACTATTCAGAACCCGCCGGCGGCCCTTTTAGCGACGTACTGTCATCCGACAACTTAGTCTGGGTGATGCTGGTCTTTATTTTACTCGGCCTGGGCCTGGCATTTACCCCGTGCGTATTCCCTATGTACCCCATTATTGCTGGCATCATTGGCGGGCAGAAAGGCAAGCTGACTACCGCACGCGGCTTTATGCTTTCCTTCGTTTACGTACAAGGCATGGCGCTGACCTACACCGCACTGGGCGTGGTGGTGGCCCTTGCAGGCATGCAGTATCAGGCGTTACTACAACACCCTGCGATTCTAATCACCTTAGCACTTCTGTTCGTTGTACTGGCTGCAGGCATGTTTGGCGCCTACACATTGCAGTTACCGGCAGCTTGGCAGAATAAGCTCAACAACCTGAGCCAACAACAAAAAGGTGGCGCATACGGCAGCGTATTTCTGATGGGCGCATTGTCTGGCCTGATTGCTTCTCCATGCACCACCGCACCACTCTCTGGGGTATTACTCTTTATTGCCCAGTCCGGCGATGTCGTAAGCGGCGCATTAGTGCTCTACGCCCTAAGTATCGGCATGGGCATACCACTTATGATCATCGGTGCGTCCGGCGGTAAACTGCTGCCCAAAGCCGGCCCATGGATGAATAGCGTGAAGGTTGTATTTGGTTTACTGCTACTTGCGGTTGCTATGTTCCTGCTTGAACGATTGTTGCCTATGTTCCTTGCCGCGATTATCTGGTTACTATTTATAGCTATCAGCATTGGCATTATCAGCCGTAGCTTCTGGCCACAACTGCGCAGCCGCGGCCGTGTGATGCTGATCGCCATCATGCTTGCGGTGGCCAGTGCGGGGGTGATTTGGCAGAAGCCCTATATTCAGTCCGCCTTTGTTGAACACCTGCAGTTTGAAATGGTCACCGGCCTTAGCGAGGTCGAGCAGCGTATCGACAACGCCGAGGGCCAGTGGGTCATGCTCGACCTTTATGCGGACTGGTGTGTGGCCTGTAAAGAGTTCGAGGTCTATACCTTCACTAACCCTGAAGTACAGGACTTACTTGCAGACACTGTGGTGTTGCAAGCGGACGTGACCAGCACCAATGCCATCAATACAGAGCTACTAACCCATTACCGTGTGGTAGGCTTGCCCACCATCCTGTTCTTTGACCCTCAGGGTGAAGAAATACCGGCGATGCGGGTAACTGGCTTTATGAACGCCGAAGACTTCAGCGCACACCTGCGAAACTTGATGAACGAGTAGAAGTTGCGGCTAACTGCTGTGATAAGACCAGTATTTTGCTGTCATTTAAAATTTAAGTCGTATAATGACCAATATTGGTTTTCTAGCGTAGGCCTGACTTTGGTTTTCGCTATATCACAGCAGATGACCGCAGAATGACACAGAAATCAGGTATTTTGGTTCTTCACGGACCTAATTTGAATTTGCTAGGGCAGCGCGAGCCAGATATCTATGGCCACGAGACCTTAGCGGACATCAATGACAAGTTAACCACGCTGGCCGCCCAGGCCGGTGTAGAAATCTCATTTCTGCAAAGTAATGCCGAGCACGAGCTGATTGACGCTGTGCAACAGGCCCGCGGTCACTATCAATTTATTATCATTAACCCTGCTGCTTACACCCACACAAGTATAGCGCTGCGCGATGCGTTTCAGGCGGTTGCCATCCCGTTTATCGAGGTGCACCTGTCGAATATTCACGCGCGCGAGAACTTCCGCCACACGTCTTATCTTGCAGGCATCGCTAAAGGTGTGATCTGTGGTTTAGGCGCAGCGGGCTACGAATTCGCGTTGCAACATGCTCTGCGCACGTTGCAATCACACTCTTAACATTTACAGAGAGCAAAGATATTGGTTATGGACATTCGCAAAATTAAAAAACTAATCGAACTGGTTGAAGAGTCTGGTATTGCTGAACTTGAAATCACCGAAGGTGAAGAGTCGGTACGTATCAACCGTCACAGCCCGGCACCTGCCCAGCAAATGCATTATGCGGCAGCACCACAAATGCAGGCACCTGCGCCTGCCGCACCAGCAGCAGCGGCTGCAAGTGACGCAGCTCCAGCACCAGCTGAAGAGACTGGTCATATTGTGCGTTCGCCTATGGTTGGTACCTATTACGAAGCGCCAGCACCAGGTGCGAAAGCTTACGTTCAGGTTGGTCAGCAAGTGAATGCTGGTGACACATTATGCATCGTCGAAGCGATGAAAATGATGAACCAAATCGAAGCAGACGCAAGCGGCACCATTAAGAAAATCCTGGTAGACAACGAAGCGCCGGTAGAATTTGACCAGCCGCTGTTTGTTATTGAATAAACCAACCACCAGGCCAAAATTATGCTAGATAAAGTAGTTATCGCTAACCGCGGTGAGATCGCATTACGCATTTTGCGTGCCTGTAAAGAATTGGGCATCAAAACCGTAGCGGTTCACTCGACGGTAGACAAAAATTTAAAGCACGTGTTGCTGGCAGATGAATCCATTTGTATTGGTCCGCCATCCGCCACCGAAAGTTATCTGAATATTCCGCGCATTATCAGTGCTGCAGAAGTCACTGACGCGGCGGCAATTCACCCAGGCTATGGTTTCTTAGCTGAAAATGCTGATTTTGCTGAGCAGGTTGAAAATTCAGGTTTTATCTTCGTCGGCCCAACCCCTGATGTCATCCGCATGATGGGTGACAAGGTCTCCGCCATCGAATGTATGAAAGCAGCAGGTGTGCCATGCGTACCAGGCTCCGGTGGACCGCTGGACGACGATGATGAGAAGAACCTCAAAGTTGCCAAACGTATTGGCTACCCAATTATCGTGAAAGCAGCAGGCGGCGGCGGTGGTCGCGGTATGCGCGTTGTGCGCGAAGAGAAAGATCTGCTCACCTCCATTGTTGCAACCCAGAACGAAGCTCGTGCAGCCTTTGGTAACCCGGTTGTTTATATGGAGAAGTTCCTCGAGAACCCACGCCATATAGAAATCCAGGTGCTCGCCGACGGTCAGGGCAATGCGGTTCACTTAGGTGAGCGTGATTGTTCTATGCAGCGTCGCCACCAGAAGGTTGTTGAAGAAGCGCCTGCACCAGGTATCACCCAGGAGATGCGTAAAAGCATTGGTGAGCGTTGTGCGCGAGCTTGTATCGAAATCGGTTACCGTGGCGCTGGTACTTTTGAGTTCTTGTATGAAAACGGTGAGTTCTACTTCATTGAGATGAACACCCGAATTCAGGTTGAGCACCCAGTAACCGAAATGGTAACAGGCGTCGACTTGGTCAAAGAGCAGCTGCGTATTGCAGCGGGACGACCGTTGTCTTTTACTCAGGAAGACGTGGTGATTCGTGGGCATGCCATTGAGTGCCGGATTAACGCGGAAGATCCTGAGCGCTTTGTCCCATCACCAGGCACGATTACCCGCTTCCACCCACCAGGTGGCATGGGCGTACGTTGGGATTCGCATATTTATACCGATTACCGGGTACCGCCAAATTACGACTCAATGATTGGTAAGCTAATTACCTACGGTGACAACCGTGATGTGGCCATTGCGCGCATGCGTAATGCACTGAGCGAATTGATTATCGATGGCATCAAAACCAATACACCGCTGCAAAAAAGAATCATGGCAGATGAAAACTTCCAGCACGGTGGCACCAACATTCATTACTTAGAGAAAAAGCTGGGGCTTGCTTAAGCATGCCCTGGATTCAACTCACCATAAGTAGTAATGAAGCGCACGCCCGGCAGTTAGGTGATGTGCTGATGGAACATGGCGCGCAGGCCGTTACTTATCGTGACGGCAAAGATGCGCCCATTTTTGAACCAGGTCCGGGGGAAATCCAGCTTTGGGACCACACCCTGGTCACTGGTTTATTTGATGCTGCCTATGACATTGCTCAACTCGTAAGTCGCTTGCAAGAGGTGAGCTACCTCGGTCCAAACTTTGCCTATAAAACCGATCAGTTGGAAGACAAAGATTGGGAGCGCGAGTGGATGGACAATTTTAAGCCCATCCAATTTGCCGACAACCTGTGGGTGGTGCCGTCCTGGCACGACGCCCCAGACCCTGCAGCGGCTAATATTCTGCTAGACCCTGGCATGGCCTTTGGTACCGGTACCCACCCTACCACCGCGCTTTGTTTACAATGGCTGGCAAAGCAGGATTTAACCGGCAAGACTATCGTCGATTTTGGCTGTGGCTCGGGAATTCTCGGCATTGCGGCGCTTAAACTCGGCGCTGCACGTTGTGTAGGCATTGATATCGATCGTCAGGCGTTAATTGCCACTCGAGAGAATGCTGAGCGCAACGGCGTTGCTGATCGTTTCGATGTATACCTGCCCATTGAGCAACCGACACTGGCAGCCGACGTGGTAGTTGCTAATGTGCTGGCAGGGCCGCTGCAGGAGCTTGCTGAGGTGATTCTGGGCTACGTTGGCGAGCAGGGTTTACTCTGTATGTCAGGCATTCTGAGTCGTCAGGCTGACGACGTGATGAGCGCCTACCGCCCTACGATCCAGTTTAATGAGATCGCCGAGCAAAGCGAGTGGGTGATGCTAAACGGTCAAAGAGTCAGCGCTTAAAATTTACACAAATTCAACATTTAATCGGCTGCAGCGCAGGTAAAGCAAGGCTTTGCAGCACGATAAAGTCAAGGGCGAAAAGTGAAAAAAAAGCGGTTTTTGTTCACTTTGTCGCCTTTCCTTTCCCGCGCAAATTCCATAAAATTCTCTCCCCTTTCGCTGCACAGTTTTTAAACGATGCGGATTGGCCCTTATACCTTAGATAACAACGTGATTTTAGCACCCATGGCCGGTGTGACCGATGTTCCATTTCGCAACCTATGTATGCGTATGGGCGCAGGTCTTGCTGTTTCAGAGATGCTATCGAGTAATCCACGAGTGTGGGACTCGGAAAAGTCACGTGAGCGCATGTTGCATCACCAGGACATCGGTATTCGTGCAGTGCAGATTGCCGGCTCAGATCCTGAGTTAATGGCGCTGGCTGCGCAACACAATGTCGAACATGGGGCGCAGATTGTCGACATTAATATGGGCTGTCCAGCGAAAAAGGTTAATAAAAAGCTAGCCGGGTCGGCGTTATTGCAGGACCCAGCGCTGGTGGCCGACATTTTACATGCAGTGGTTGCTGCTGTGGATGTGCCAGTGACGTTAAAGATTCGAACAGGGTGGGCACGAACGCATCGTAATGGCGTCGATATTGCCAAAATAGCTGAACAGGCAGGGATCCAGTCCCTAGCTGTACATGGTCGGACTCGTGAAGACATGTATAAAGGCCATGCGGAATACGACACCATTGCGGCGATCAAGCAAGCCGTTTCCATTCCCGTAGTAGCCAACGGTGACATTCACTCACCCCAGGCTGCCAGGTATGTACTGGACTATACGGGCGCTGATGCCGTGATGATTGGCAGAGCCGCCCAGGGACGACCCTGGTTGTTCCGTGAGATAGCCCATTACTTAGCAACGGGAGAGGAGCTGGCACCGCCTAATTTGACTGAAGTTGCTGACACTATGCATGAGCATTTGCGACAACTACATAGTTTTTACGGTGACCAAAAGGGTTTGCGTATAGCCCGGAAGCATATTGGTTGGTACGTGCAGGCAATTCATGATCCATTGGAATTCAGACAGTATTTTAATTCCCTGGAGAGTGCAGCCGAACAAGAAGAAGCACTGAGCCATTATTTTGTGAACTTACAAGAGAGAAAAGAGCGCTACTATGTTTGATCAGAACGTAAATCGTGATGCAGTAAACACGCCCCTGATGACGGCAAGCCAAAACACTAACCCTAAACCACTGCGCAATAGTGTGAAGCAGGCGCTACATAACTTCCTGACTCAGCTTGAAGGTCAGGATCCTCAAGAGCTTTATGAACTGGTCCTGTCAGAGGTTGAAGCACCATTGCTTGAAGAAGTAATGACTTACACCCGCGGCAACCAGACTCGCGCCGCTACCATGTTAGGTATCAACCGCGGAACTCTACGCAAGAAACTGAAAAAATACGGCATGAACTAACTGCCTGGAAAGCCCCGCCCTCGTGCGGGGCTTTTTATTGTTTTATAATCGGCAATTCTCGTTGCACTTTTGTTTCTCAATTAATGGAATTCAGGCTATGAACCAGCATCGTCCTATCCGCCGCGCACTGTTAAGTGTGTCTGATAAAACCGGTATTCTCGAATTTGCCACAGCCCTTAGCAAAGCCGGTGTCGAGCTCCTCTCCACGGGCGGTACTGCCCGTTTACTGCAAGACGCCGGTTTAACCGTGACTGAAGTGTCTGAACATACCGGGCACCCTGAAATCATGGATGGGCGCGTAAAAACTCTGCACCCTAAAGTGCATGGCGGCATTCTTGCGCGCCGCGGCCAGGACGAAGCGGTTATGCAAGCCCATGACATCGCGCCTATTGATATGGTGGTGGTCAATCTTTACCCATTTAAAGACACCGTCGCCAAGCCAGGCTGTAGTCTTGAAGATGCCATCGAAAACATAGATATCGGCGGGCCGACCATGGTGCGTGCTGCGGCGAAAAATCATCGTGACGTGGCGATTGTGGTGAACGCCAGTGACTATGACCGGGTGTTAGCTGAAATGGCAGAGCACGAGCAAAGCCTGACCCACGCCATGCGCTTTGAGCTCGCTGTGGCTGCGTTCGAGCACACTGCCGCCTATGACGGCATGATTGCTAATTACCTGGGGCAACGTACGGGCGAACATAGCCATGAGGCGCCGGCTCAATTTGCCGATACCCTGAATTTACAGCTGCGCAAGAAACAGGACTTACGTTACGGCGAAAACAGCCATCAGCAAGCCGCTTTTTATGTGGAAGAAGGCAACACGACCCCATCCGTGGCAACCTCCACTCAGCTGCAAGGCAAGGCGCTGTCGTTTAATAATATCGCAGACACGGACGCCGCTTTAGAGTGTGTGAAGTCGTTTACTGCGCCAGCCTGTGTCATCGTGAAACATGCTAACCCATGCGGTGTGGCGGTCGGTAGCAGTATTACCGAAGCTTACGAGCGAGCTTTCAAAACCGACCCGACCTCAGCTTTTGGCGGTATTATCGCGTTCAACCGCGAATTAGATGAAGCCACGGCCAATGCAATTATCACCCGCCAGTTCGTTGAAGTGATCATTGCCCCAGGTGCTAGCCGCAAAGCACAGGCCATTGTTGGTGCGAAGAAGAACGTTCGCTTACTGACCACAGAAGCCTGGCAGCAAAGCACCGCCCAAGTCGATTTAAAGCGTGTGCAAGGCGGTTTATTGGTGCAAGACAGCGACAATGCAGTCATTAACGCCAACGACTTAACGGTGGTCAGCAACAAGCAACCAACAGAACAGCAAATTGAAGACTTGTTATTTTGCTGGAAAGTGGCCAAATTCGTCAAATCCAACGCCATTGTGTATGCCAAAGACGGCATGACCATTGGGGTCGGCGCCGGCCAGATGAGTCGGGTTTACAGCGCGAAAATTGCTGGCATCAAAGCGGCCGACGAAGGCCTTGAAGTGCCGGGCTCGGTGATGGCGTCTGACGCCTTCTTCCCGTTCCGTGATGGCATCGATGCCGCTGCAGCTGCGGGTATCAGTGCGATTATTCAGCCTGGCGGGTCGATACGTGACGAAGAGATCATCGCCGCGGCAGACGAGCATGGTATCGCTATGGTGTTTACCGGTGTGCGCCACTTCCGTCATTAAATCAACCTCATGCAAATTTGCTGCTACGCTTAGATACGTACTTTCAGCTAACGTTGAGGATTGAATGATGAATAAGTCACTAATTACAGTAAGCGTGCTGGCCTGCCTTTACGCTGGTCAGGTTTATGCGTTGCAGCAAGAAGAGCCACCAGTGCACCCTGATGTCGTTGAAGAAAACGAGCCCGACGAACTTGATGTGGTACGTGATGTGGATGACGAGGGCACTGAACTGACTGAAGACGATTTTGACCTCGGTATGGATATTGAGCCAATGACGCTGCAGCAGGCAGTCGATTCGCCAAGCAGACGGCCACAGAACCGTGTTCGCGACGAATCACGTAACCCGCTTGAAACCCTCGAATTCTTTGGTATTGAGTCTGACATGACCGTGGTTGAAGTGTGGCCGGGCGGCGGTTGGTATACTGAGGTATTGGCACCGTTCCTGGCAGCCGAAGGTACTTTCTATGCGGCGCACTTCCCGGAAGACACCGACTCTGATTACTTCCGTACTGCCCGGGCCAACTTCCTGGACTTTTTAAATACCAGCAATGTCTATGCTAATGTTCAGGTGACCGAATTCTCACCAGGCTCTGCCCATGACATCGCACCTGAGGGCAGCGCGGATATGGTGCTCACCTTCCGCAACCTGCACAACTGGTACATGCGTGATGGTGAAGAAGGTTTAGCCCAGGCGATGGAAGCGTTCTATACTGCGCTGCGCCCTGGTGGGGTATTGGGTGTTGTCGACCATCGCCTACCTGAAGACCGTGATGATGAAGAGGCAGAATCCAGCGGTTATGTTAAACAAAGCTGGGTAGTCAGCGCCGCTGAACAAGCAGGTTTTGAGTTGGACGATGAAAGTGATGTAAACGCCAATGAGCGAGACACTGCTGACCACGAAGGTGGCGTCTGGTCTCTACCACCCACATTGCGCGACGGCGACCCTGAGGGCGACCTTGTGGAGATCGGTGAGAGCGACCGTTTTACTTTGAAATTCCGTAAACCAGAAGAATGAGATAGTTAAATGAAGGTATTAATCATTGGCGGCGGTGGCCGCGAACATGCGCTGGCTTGGAAAGCAGCGCAATCGTCACGCGTAAGCCAGGTCTTTGTTGCACCTGGCAACGCGGGCACTGCACTAGAGCCTATGATCGAGAACGTGGCGATTAGCGCCGAAGATATCGATGGCTTGCTTGCGTTCGCGCAACGCATGCACATCGACCTGACTATTGTTGGCCCGGAAGCGCCGCTGGTTGCAGGTGTCGTTGACACCTTCCAAAGCCATGGGCTGGCCATTTTCGGCCCAAGCCAGGGCGCCTCGCAGCTGGAAGGCTCGAAGAAGTTCTGCAAAGACTTCCTGGCCCGCCACAATATTCCGACGGCTGCCTATGGCACCTTCACCGAGGTTGATCAGGCTAAAGCTTACGTACGTGAGCACCAGCTACCAATCGTGATTAAAGCCGACGGTCTTGCCGCAGGTAAAGGCGTAATTATCGCTGAAAGCCTGGAGCAAGCGGATGCGGCAATTGACGATATGCTGGCCGGAAATAAATTTGGCGACGCTGGCTCACAGGTTGTGGTAGAGGAGTTTCTGCGTGGCGAAGAAGCTAGCTTCATTGCCATGGTCGACGGCGACACCATTTTGCCATTCGCTTCAAGTCAGGACCACAAAGCACGCGATGACGGTGATCAGGGGCCAAATACCGGTGGTATGGGGGCGTATTCACCAGCACCTGTATTGACCCCGGCGATCAACGACTGGGTGATGCAGCATATTATGCAGCCCACCGTTGAAGGCATGCGTGCAGAAGGCAACACGTACGTGGGTTTCTTATACGCTGGCTTGATGATCAACGGCGACGGTGAAGCCAAAGTACTGGAATATAACTGCCGCTTTGGCGACCCTGAAACACAGCCCATTATGATGCGTTTGCAGTCAGACTTGATTGAACTGTGTTTAGACGCGTTAGCCGGGCGTTTAGGGCAAACCCCTATCGAATTTGACCCTCGAGCAGCCGTTGGCGTGGTGATGGCCGCTGGTGGCTACCCGGAAAGCTACGATAAAGGTGATGTGATTCATGGCTTAACGGACGCTGCCAATACTGGCGAAGCGAAAGTGTTTCACGCAGGTACGGCAGTCAAAGACCAGCAGGTAGTGACCAATGGCGGTCGCGTCATTTGCTGTACTGCGTTAGGGGATTCGGTGACCGAAGCGCAGGCCCATGCCTATGCGTTGGTTAAGGGGATTACCTGGGACCATGCTTACTATCGCAACGACATTGGTCATCGCGCCATTCGTCGCGAACAACAAAGTTAACGCTACGCAATAGCGTATAAGTAAAAGCCGGTGGTTACTGCAAAGTGACTACCGGCTTTTTTGTTTTAATTAATCTTCAACCACCAGGTCATCGTCTTCGGTAGACGCACGATAGTCGGTATCACCATCGTCGTAGATTTTACTACGACCATACATACTACCCACCTTCGGCCGGTTGATCCGCGCCTGGTATTTCGCCCAGGCCTTTTCCACTGGAGTGACTGCGCCTTGTTCGCCACGAGCGACCGCTAACAGATTTTTATCTTCCTCTGTTTCAGGCTCAAGCTCGTGCGCCAGCAAGGCAGTGATGAGACAACCGTAATGCAATAATGCATCACTTTCACGAATCGAGAAGTCACCTGAGCGGGCAAAACCGTAGGGATAGTGACGGAAGTCATTAAATGGTTTTCTTAATAGTGTTTCACGGGTTAAAGCAGCCATAATATCCTCGCCTAGCTGAGCTCACGTCCCGTTGTCTAAGGGAAGACCATAGGGAAATGAGAACCTCTTAAACACGGCAATCATGGTTCAACTGCCGCCACCTAAAATTTATACAGACGATATAGAGTGGCGGAAAACTTTTGTCAACATTTTTTTGTCGCAACCGCTGAAAAAGATAAAAATTGTTTCACTTCGAGCTTGGCCAAACAGCGTTGCATATTGCTTTGCAGGCCCTGATGCTCTGGCAAGAAGTCGAGTGCGCGGGCAAATGCAAATGCGGCGAGCTCGTGCTTCCCTGCCTTCAACAAACACTTTGCAATCGCGTCATGTAAGCGCACGCGCTGCTTGGGGTCAGTGATCATTAAATCCAGCATCTGCTCGAGCAGCAATTGATTACATACCGCCCGGCTGGTCGCCCCTTGCCGTTCAATTAAATCGATGCAGCTTTCCAGTTGATTAAGAAAGAGCTCGCCGGTTTTTAACCAATGCAGATAAATCCGCAGTAATAAGGAGATCGGCGACTGGTCTTCGGTGACCGGCCCAGTGAGCAAAGTCGTTTGCTGCTCAGCAGTTAGCGTAGCGTTCTCCATCGCCTCGATGAGCGCTGGCCAAAGCTCGTCATTCAGCACTTTATCACGTACCGAACCACTGTTCTGTAAGAGGTCCAAGGCGCTTTGCATATGTGGAAGTGCCGATTGCACACTTTGCGGTGAGGGCTCTTTTAGTAAGTGTATGAAGCCAATTTTAAGCACCGACATGGCAAAAAAGTAAGACTGGTAAGAGGCCCGTTTGGCGCGTCGTTGTTTGTTAATCAGCAGTGAAAACCCCTGATCGCTATTCCCCTCCACTACGCTTAACGTCGCTTTGAATTCATATTCAAATAAGGAAAGCTCGGCTTCTTTAAGTGTGGCGGGTAGAAAACTTCCGTTCTCGTCACCGGAGATGATTTGCAATTGGTTAATCAGCGCCAGGGCAGAACTGTAATAGGCATCATGCACCGCCATACCATTAAACACATGACGGGCAAGTTTGATCTGCCCCAGGCTTACGAGGGCTTTGAGGCGCACAACTTTAGCCCACTCATAGTCCTGCACCAGCTCGTAGCGCCTGATGACTTTCGCGTAGCGACGCAAACTCAGCAGCAGCTGACACTCTAATAACCAGGCCTGATGCTGCAACTCTGTCGGGCAATTTTCTTTGCACAGCTGCAAACTATTAAAGGCCGCCAACCACTTTTTCTTGTCTATCAGGTAAAACACCGACGAAAAGACGACTTGATTCTCTTTTACCCTGGCAAAGATTGATTCAAGGTGGCCAAGACTGATGGGTTTTTCGTAAAACTGGGTGTGGGTAAAGCGCAGAGGTGCCTGGCGCTTGGCCAGTTCAATGGTGTTGGAAATAAAGACAACCTGGGTTTTCGCTGAAATCCGATCACTCCACTCCAGGTAATGGAGCAGCTCAGTGCCTGTCACTGACGGGCCCAGGTCATAGCCAAGAATCAGTAAATCAGCCTGCAGCCTGCCGGATTGCTCCAGCAATGGCGAGCCTGACGAGAGCGTCGTGATCTCGTAACCAGGATCGATCGCCCGCACAAAGTCACGCAGCACCCCAAGCGTTTCTACATTGTCCTCAACAATGACGACCTTCATTACATTCAGGCCGCCTGTACGCTAAAACTATGGGTAATCTCAACGCTGGCCCCAAGCATGATCGACACCGAGCAATACTTGTCCGCTGACAACTTCACCGCTCGCTCTACGTGGGACTCAGCAACGTCTATGCCGCTCACCACAAAGTGCAGATGAATTTTAGTGAATACCGCAGGCACCGAATCAGCCCGCTCTGCCGTCACTTCAACCTCACAGTCGCGAACCGCCTGGCGAGCTTTTTGTAAAATACTCACCACGTCCACCGACGAACAACTGGCCACCGACATCAGCACCATCTCCATCGGGCTAGGTGCATGCGCCCCTTTGTTGCCGTCCATGACCACCTGGTGACCGCTGTCTGATGTCCCCAGGAAGGTTAAATCACCACACCATTTGACCTTTGCTTGCATTATTATAAGCCTTTTTGTTCTACATAAGGCTTAGCTTAAACTTAATAGGTGCTGGCTGTCACGGGAAGATAACAGAATTGTTTTAATCGATGATTTCCCAGCCGTCGCGCCCTTCCCTTAATTCTAATGACTCTACCATGCTCTGCGTAGGCCGAGCTCCGGAATTGGATAAGACGCTATACTCAACATCACAGATGTAACCGGAACCGGTCTGAATGGCCTGACAATTATCGACTCGATCAACGCGTACCTGTTTGTCCATTGCCTGTCTAGTGAATGCTGCGGCCACTCTTGAAGACGCAAATATTGATTCATCAAGGGCATTTTGCACTTCAGTAACAGAGGGGCCCTTTGAGCAGGCGCTAAGCGCCAGGCCCGACACCACGACAAAACAAGCAAGCTTGAGCGTTCTCATACACGACATAGAAAGTTCTCCTTATATTCTAACGGCTGATTCGGGTTACCCCGTTTATTAGTAGATATAGACTAATCAACCATGCGTTGGCGACACTATATGCTGTGATACAAGTTTAGGAGTTCAATGAACTAATATCATCGCCCGGTTGGGCGGAAACAAATAAACGAAGGGGGTAATAAGCTACTAAATTAGCTACATACAGACAGCTTAAATCTCCCATATTGATATTTCTTGCTGTGGGAGTTCTCGAATACTTTAAGAGTTAAGTAAGCAAACATGAATAAAAAAGACGCCCCGAAAGGCGCCGAAATAACCAGTTATTGCTAGAGCGTTTCATCAGCGTATTGATAAACATTTAGTGCCTTGGAAATACATCAACAGAGATCGTATCTAAATAACTACCCGCCAGCATCATGGTGGAGGCCGCTGGAACGCTTATTAACATGGGAACTCTCCAGTTTTCGTAGTTTCCTTCAAAGCTTAATGGCAGAGAGCTTGGTGCCGACAAATTCATCGGCATGTGTTGAATGCTTAAGTTGTAGGCGATACGGTATCTACTGTTTTCCTCATGAGTCAGATACCCATTATTTTCACTACTGACTTCCACTAAAACGTCTGTGTTGCTTTGCAAAACCATGTCAAATTCTTTACTGGCACCCAGCGTCAAATCGCCCAGACTGATATTAAAGAACGTGCCACTGCTCGCACCCCAGCTAGCCTCAAAGTGCATTGATACCGAGGGCTCTACATGGTACGCAAACTGTGTCGAGGTGATTATAGTGGGGCTCGAAGTCTGCGTATCTCTGATCACTTCACTAAGCTCGATGTAGCCGTAGTAGCTTCCCGGCGGGGCTAAGGAAGCATTCGCCACCCTAAGCCAGAGAACATCCTGAGCACTACCGGGAGCCAGCTTGAAAATCCATCCCGCTCCAGATGGACTTATCTGTAAGCGGTTACGCCGTGCGTCGTAAGGTTCAATGTCGAGTTTGTGGATGCCGCCGTCCAGTCGCCAGTTCAGGTCGCTACCTGAACTAATCAAAATCTCGTCAGCGCAACGTAAGTGATCATCAATATCCCGGCGGATTTCAACAGGAATCCAGGCAGCGGCGTGGACCTCGCTGCCCTTCTCTACCTGGCTTTGATTAACACTTATCGTGTAAGATTCAGCACAGAATAAGCTAGTATCCAGCTTAGTTTGCTGAGTTACCGCACCTCGATCCAACTGCGTTTGCTGAGCGACAGCGATCATACTTACACAGCTTAGCAAGCCAAGACTTTTAAGAATAAGTGGAAATTTCATGCTTGCCCCCTACGGGTTTTCATCCGGCTGTAACTCTCCAATGCGTTGCAACATATCCTCACTTTCCAAAATTGAGAATTTGTAACTACGAACTGGTGCCTGAGTTGTCGTCAATATGTAATTTCCTGGGCGCAGGCCCTCTGCGATAAAGCGCCCAGCCCGGTTTGTAAATACCACCTGTTTAATACCTTCACCTTCGACTCTTGCAACTTCGAGCGATAACGGCTCTCCTGAGCTATCAACTAGAGTACCAATTAACGAGTAAAATGCGTCTGATCCAACTTCTATATGCGTCGCAGTGTGCGCACCCGCGATCGTGAAGTACTGCCCTCCGCCCCAGTCATAGCCAATGGGTGCATCTGGAACATCCACAAGAAGCCTAGTCTCTTTGAAACGAGAGCGGCTCGTCAATAAGGCACCGGCTCTGGAAGTCGCAATAGCTTCTACGCCATACCGGTTGTCATTTAACAAAACAGGAGCTCTGCCAAGCGACCGATGCGAAGTAACCACTGTGAAGGGCCCATTACCGGGCCGGCCCCAGCCAAACCGGCCGTCCGCCCAGCCAACTGCGGTACTCATTTGCCCCCCTACCCCATAATAGCCAACACCACCGGCCTCTAAGTAGTTCGCAGACGTACTTGCCCTAAATCGATTGCCTGAATAGCCAGAACGTAAGCTGGTAATTCGTTGCGAATCCCCTTCAGTGTGTCGTAGGTCATATGAGAAGTCTCCCACTGCCTGGCGACCAGGCCGGCTTAACCCAAGCTGTATTTCCTCATACCAGCTATCGTATCGAGCGAAATACCGTCTGCCGCTGCTACGGTCAGAAAGGTTCAACTCAACTGTTGCGAACGCCTCGAAATCCTCTGTAGCGGACATACCAAAATCTCCCTGCCTTACGCCGACACCGAACCTCGTACGTGGTGTTCGGTAGGAGAGTAGCGCCTCCTTAGTAATCCTGCGCCGATCTCCTGTAATTTGACTCTCTTGATAGTTAAAGCGCAGCTCTGTCCGTTGGCCAAAATATAAAGCGTAGTTAGCAACCCATCTGGAACCGGAAAGAAAAAAATCGTCATTCCAAGGCTGGTTATTAAACATGGAGTAGTGCTCGAAGGCGACTCTAAGGTTCGGTGCCCCTTCCCGCGCCCCGATAAAGCGAAACTGCCAATCAATACTTGATGCTGTCCCATCCACATCAAGCGTGTCACTCTGCGAATGGCGAAGACTAAAATTCCCCAACAACGAAGCCACCCCCAACTGCCCACCAATAACGGTGCCATCGTCGTGGTATTGCCCATTAACACCAACGGTTAGCCAGTTAGTCAAACCACGTTCATAAAATCCCGTAGCGAGGTTCTCATCAGTGTAACTCAGTCCATCAATGCCGGTAAATTCACTGCGCTTGCCAGCATTGAAGCCGAAGTTATTCATCCCTGCACGTAGCAAGCGGGCATTGTAAAATTGGCTAAACACGAGGTTTTCAATCTCACCTGACACATAATAAACGGTCACCTCAACATCATTAGCACCTTCATTTAGCGGGATATCAGTTAGATCGTACTGCCCTGGGGCAAGTCTAAGGGCATTCACTAATCGGCCGTTTACAAAAACCTCCACCTCGGCTCGTTCGCGCAGAATTAATTGGTGCACGGAACTTGGCGAAATTCTCGTATAAGGCTGAAGCTCATAATAAGCCGACGTAAGTCCTACACCAAGTAACGACGCGCCTGATAAATGGCCAGCCACTGAGGTATTTAAGTCACCTACCGAAGTTCTTAACGGAATGCGTGGCTGATCGTTAAACAGAGTGATGAATCCACGTCTCGTCGCTAACTCACGAGTGAAGTCGTCGTAATCCGCACCAGCTGACCAGGTTAAGTTAAGCCCTCTTATTCCGCCAACGTTGATTGCCCCTTGCCAGTCAAAATTTAAGCGATTGACCTCTGACCTATTGTCATGACTCGCTGCAATATTAAAGTTATTAATTTTGGCCCAGTTAGCAGGGTCCTCTAAGTTTGCACGAAAACCGCTCCCTCCTTGCATATCAATGGATGAACGCCGCAGCAGGTGCGGTTCAATGATGAGGGCTATATCCATAGTTCGGGGCCGGAACTCAAGGCCAAACCCCAATTGCGCTAATTCTTCGAGGGAAGCAAAATTAAATTCGTTCAGTGCCGTTAGCGCGTCTTGGTTTAATTGATTTTCAAATATTTCAACAAGGTCGGAGGCCAAGACGGCTTCGGCCTGGTTATTTTGGTAATCAATGGTGACATATCCAATTTCGACGCCATCATATTCAAGGGCGACAGGGAAAACAGCTGCGTAGCTCTTCATTGTTACTAACAACAACAAAATGGTGGGGATAAACGAGCGCATTAGTTTCTATCGACAAATTCAACGTTTGTTACCCGCCGGCCCTGCACCTTGCTCACATGCTCAAGTGGGATTTTGCTTTCTCCACCCGGTAAAATATGACGAACGTAAACTGCTGGCGAAACATCAACCCATGTCAGCTCCTCGGTTTCACCACCCTCAAAATGAAACCTGAAAACTCCGTTGGACAAATCCTGAAGGCCGTCGCCTCGATTATAAATGATCAACACCCCTGACTCATTTTTTGGATCAATGTCGTTAGTGAAAAAGTTTTCCACGTCTGTTAACTCATAAAAATTTAATGAAAGTTCTAAAGCGGGCTGCGCCCCTATAGGGCTCACATACACAGGCGCATGAATATTTACTAAAATCTCAATTCGGTTCTCATCCAAAGCCTCTGTAGGAAGTATATTCAAGGGAAGCTGATGAAAAACAACCCGATAACCCACTGATTGGCTAAGTTGGTTCTCTCCCATATATCGTATGCGAAAAACCTGAACTTGCCCGGGTTCGATGTAGGCCTGCGGCGGCATCAGCAAGAAATCCTCATCTGCCGGTTCTGTTGTATCGTAGTAACCATCTTCTAGAAGACGCCTAGTGGCATATAGCTCTATGGTTAACGGGGTATTATTAGTGTTATGAATACGAAAAGTACCCGTAGAATTGCGGCCTGCCTCTTCTAACATCAGACTCATGGGACTAAGCTCATAAGCCTGTGCGTTTGAACACCAGCCTACGGAAAAAATCATCAATAATACGTATATATATTTATGCATTTTATTATTCTTCTGTTGGTTTAAAATTAAAAAACCACAGCATCTAATTTGGATGCTGTGGTTTGACTTACTTATTATGGCATTACACTAACGGTCAGTTGAGTTGTGTAGTTACCAGCAACGTTTGCAGAAGAGCCTTGTGGCTCGAACTGTAGTGCGTAAGCTACGCCGTTTCCTTGGTTATTTGTATATGGGTTGCCAATGACAGGAGTCACACCAGCATTGGTCAATACCCGAGCTTTGTAACCAACGAACTCATTAAGGGCTGCATTGTTATGCTTGAACTTGGCAAAGTTATCACCATCATTAAAGTCGGTGAAAAGGTAAGTAACCCGAACGTGTTGTGAGCCGTTGTTACATGCACCAGCGATGTCGGCCACTGTCTGCCAAGAGTTGTTTTCTAGTGCTATCACGTTTTGCGGACCAACGGTGAGGGTACACACAGATTGGATAGTTCCGTCTACAATCAGGTCTTGAGAATGTTGTGATGCCATCGCTGAGCTACCAGCTGCCAAGGCTACCGCAGCACTTAAAAGTAAAGTTAATTTTTTCATGGTTTTTTTTCCCTTTATTCAATTCAGTTGTGTTGTTGCGTCGAGACCTCCCGACGACATACTTAGTATCGAAGAGGAAACCTGTCTTGTTATCAGCCGCCAACGCGAATTCTCAGGATTAGCGGGTACTAATAATGAACTATTGGATACTCGGCTCAGTAATGCCGCGGCCGAGTCGGTGCTGCCGGTTTACCGCCTGTAAAATTTCATGTCGGGAATTCACCCCAAGCTTGCGATACAAGCTAGTGACATGACATTTGACCGTATGGGTACTGATAAATAGTTTATTCGCAATTTCGCAGTTCTTATGGCCATCAATAAGCGCCAAACAGACCTGTTGCTCGCGCTTAGATAAGCCATATGCTGCAGCTAATTCATAAACAACCTGATCAGGTGAGCTATTGTTTCGCTGATAGTCCTTGACCGCTTGTTCGACAATGCTTCGAGGAAACCAAATTTCATTTTTAGTCAGGTTCTCTAAAGCCTTGAGTACTTGCTCGGGCCGTTCATTACTGCGAATAATTCCGCAATACCCAGCTTTCAGAAAGTGCGTGAGTGCAGCATTCTCCAGCTCAACGGTATTGACCAAAACAAAGTTACACTCGGAGAGGTTAGAGGAAGGGTTATAAGGGAGATATTTTGGCATCCCCATAGAAGCGGTATCGAAAAAAATCAGGGTACCTGGCTCTAATTGAAGGTGGGCGAACTCGCGTAAATTGCGGCAATGAATCTGTGGTTTAGTTGCTTTAACCAAACCCAGTAATGCTCGCCAATTTGCCAGCCAACTCATGTTCGTTGTGATAATTACGTAAGCCATCCGTTATGCCATCAGCCAAAACCATGCAATAGGTATATAAGAGGGTTAACGCGGAGAGCAAGCTAGAACCATAGAATTAGCCGGATAACGCCGATTTTCATTTGCTCTACCTAGGCCGGAAGGGTTAGAGAATGTGTGGTTTCGCACCGACCTTAAAAAGGATTTTCGTGAGAATTAGTCGAAGTAGTGACAATACGACGCCAATATATCTAAGAGAGACATATTGGGTAGCTTTTAATAGCTTAATTTAAGGATACAGAAACTAAAATAACGTCTGAATAGGAACCTTCAATTGCCCCCCTACTCAACGGGCGAATGCGTAAAAACTGACTGCGCGGGCCAACTCGTTGGGAGATTGTCCATGGTCCTGAGCTGGCAAGATTCGTCTCTCGCCCCCCTGATAGCGACTTTTCATAATCCAACAACATTCCGTTCGGCGATAACATGCCACCATTCATCGACTCGTAGGTTACATTTACCGTTTCACCGCCGTGATTACATGCGATCACTACCTCAGCGACGATTTGGGGTGACGCCATGTTGTAACGTAACTCTTCCATGGGTCGCGCGAGAGGGTGGTTGCCGTTCAAGTAAACTTCACAATTAGGCTGAATAGTTCCGTAAATGGTCAGATTAGCATGCGAGTCAGTATTGCGTTCACCAGCAAAAACAGCACAAGGCACACATAATAATAAAGCAGCTAGGGCTTTCATAAGCATTCCTGCATGAGGGTTTAGCTTACAATTATAATGCATTCATGGCGTTACTTAATGCTGATAAGGAATGGTTTTTGGGCTATTTAGGCGGTATGTAACAGGGAAAGTTTATTTAATGACTTGCAGCACAAACAAAAAAAGCCGTCCAATGGACGGCTTTTTCTGAAATTTGGAGCGAGTAACGAGGCTCGAACTCGTGACCTCGACCTTGGCAAGGTCGCGCTCTACCAACTGAGCTATACTCGCAAAATCGTTGCAATGGCGGGGTATTCCCCTTGACTGCGAGGCGCATTTTACTGAACTGGGGCGACAATGCAACCCCTTACTTTCAATTTTTTGCTAAATTGAGCATGGTTGTTCGATAATGCGCCAATTCTGCGATGGACTCGCGGATATCCGCCAGTGCGGTGTGTGCGTTCTGCTTTTTAAAACCTTCAAGTGCTTCAGGCTTCCAGCGCTTGGCCAGTTCTTTGAGGGTGCTGACATCAAGGTTGCGATAATGGAAGTAGCGCTCGAGTGCCGGCATCTGTCGCGCCAGGAAGCGACGGTCCTGACAAATGCTGTTTCCGCACATGGGTGATACGCCCTCGCCAATATGCTCACGCAAAAATTCAATGGTTTTTGCCTCGGCCTCGGCCATGCTCACGCCTTCTTCTTTAATCCGCTTCACCAAACCCGATTCGTTATGGGTTTTGGTGTTCCAGGCGTCCATTCCCGCGAGGGTGCTGTCACTTTGCTTCACTGCGAACACTGGTCCTTCAGCAACCAGGTTGAGATCTTTGTCGGTCACTATGGTGGCAATTTCGATGATGGCGTCGGTTTCAGGTACCAGGCCTGTCATCTCGAGGTCTATCCATATCAGGCGTTGGCTTACGTCACTCATGCTTTACTCCGGCTGGCCCGTAAAAGGGGCGATATCTGCGTGAATGTTGTATCATAGCAAGCTAGAAACCAGATAACCAAACAAAGGAATATCGTGGGTCGCCACAATAAACTGAACAAAGGCCAGCAGCGCAGAGTGCGCCAGAACATGCAGAAGCGGCTGGCCACGCGCGAAATTAAGGCTGAAGCCGAATGGTCAGCGGATCAATTAGGCAGCATGGAGAGCGCAACGGTGATCAGCCGTTTCGGTCAGCATGCGGACATTGAAACCAGCGATGGCGAAATCTTACGCTGTAATATGCGTCGCACCGCAGGTAGCCTGGTCACTGGCGACTTCGTTGCCTTTCGCCGCGCGCCGCAAAATGAAAAGGGCCTGCAGGGCGTGATTGAAGCGGTGGAAGAACGCACTAGTCTGCTAACTCGCCCGGACATGTATGACGGTATCAAGCCCGTCGCTGCCAATATTGACCAAATCTTCGTGGTGAGTTCCCCGCTACCCGCGTTTTCGTCGCAGATTATCGACCGTTACCTGGTCGCTTGCGAAGACATCGGCATTCGCCCGGTGATTGTGTTGAATAAAGCCGATTTACTGGATGACACCATTCGCCCTTATATTGAAGAGCGTCTCGATGTATATCGCAAAATTGGCTATCAGGTAGCAATGGTCAGTGCGGCTAAGGCAAGCGGTATCGACCAGCTCACCGAGTTGATGGCAGACAATGTGTCTATCTTTGTGGGGCAGTCTGGGGTTGGTAAGTCCTCACTTGTGAACACTATATTGCCGCAAGCGGATATTGTTACCGCCGATGTGTCTTCAAATTCAGGGCTAGGCCAGCACACCACCACGGTGGCGCGTTTACACCGTTTACCCAATAATGCCGCGCTGATTGATTCTCCAGGTATTCGCGAGTTTGGCCTGTGGCATATCGAAGCTGATAAAGTGACTTGGGCATTTCGTGACTTTCGCCCCTTTATTGGTGGCTGTAAGTTTCGCGACTGTAAGCACTTAACCGACCCCGGCTGTGCCTTGCAACAGGCAGTGCTTGAGGAAAAGCTGGACGCAGAGCGGTTGGAAAACTACCATCGCATTATTGATTCGTTAGAGAAAAAGTAGATTTGAGGCTTCTTGCAAATGAGTAAACTTGATCAATTTAAAGTCAAAGCCCAGTACGTGCTGCCTAAACACGGTATTTCCCGTGCCATGGGTGCATTTGCCAGTGCCCGCTGTGGGTTTTTAACCCAGGCGTTTATCCGTTGGTTTATTAAACAGTATAACGTCGACATGACTCAGGCGGTGCATGAAGACCCTCGCCACTATCATACTTTCAACGAGTTTTTCACCCGCGCGTACAAGCCTGAAGCGCGTCCTTTACTTGCGGATCACAAAGAGCTCGCCCATGCGGTGGACGGTGCTATCTCGCAGCTGGGTCCTATCCACGGCGACACCATTGTGCAGGCGAAAAACCACGACTACAGCCTGACGACATTGCTGGGTGGCAAGGAAGAAGACGCAGCGCCTTATCTGGATGGCCAATTCGCCACCGTGTACCTGGCACCAAAGGATTATCATCGCATCCATATGCCACTGGACGGTGTACTGCGCAAAATGACGTACGTGCCCGGTGACTTGTTCTCAGTGAATCCGTTAACTGCGGAAAACGTGCCTGGTCTGTTTGCCCGCAACGAGCGCGTGGTTTGTCATTTTGACAGCCCCCACGGACCGTTCACGCTCACCTTGATTGGCGCGACCATTGTCGCCAGTATTGAAACAGTGTGGGCAGGCACTGTGACACCACCAGCCGGCCCGCGCATTCATAGCTGGGACTACCCGGCAGAAGGCTTTAATGCGGTTGAACTGAAAAAGGGCGAAGAAATGGGTCGCTTTAAGCTCGGCTCTACTATTGTGCTGACCTTTCCTAAAGGCATGGTGGAATTTGCCGATGGCCTTGAGCCACTCACGCCAACCAAAATGGGTACTGTGATGGGCGAGATTCTCGACTAGTATGCTGATTATTGCCCACCGCGGCGCCAGCGCAGAAGCACCCGAGAACACGTTGGCAGCGATATCTCGTGCCATTGACTGCAAAGCCGATGGCATTGAGATTGATGTCTATTACGTGGACGGCGAAGTATTTGTATTCCACGACCGTTATCTGGAACGCCTCACCGCCCGCCCTGGGCGCTTGCAAGATCTCACCGCCGCACAAATTCGCACGCTGAAAGTCTTTAGCCAACAGCCAATTCCTACCCTTGATGAGGTGCTCAACTGCGTGGGTGGGCGTTGTATGGTGAATATCGAGATGAAAGGTGAAGTGCCGCCCGCAATACTGATCAAGCATCTGGAACGGGCGTTGAGCGACTATGACTTTAGCCAAAGCCAGCTCATTGTATCGTCGTTTAATCACCACTGGCTGAAGCTACTGAAAGATCACTTGCCCTGGGTGCGTATCGGCGCGCTCAATGCCAGTTGCATGCTGGATTACGCCGCCTTTGCCACTCAGCTCAATGCGTATTCTGTGCATACCTGTGTCGACTTCATTGACCAGGCTTTAGTGGACGATGCCCACCAACGTGGAATGCCCGTTTACGTCTATACCGTCGACGAGGCCCATGACATTGAAACGCTGCAAAAAATGGGGGTGGACGGTATTTTCACCAATCATCCACAGCATACACGTAATGTGCTTGAAGGGCTGATCACCAGCAACACCGAGATGCTTTGGCACCGCTAGCCCAATCAGACCTGCATTCCAACGATTAAAAAAGGGTGTCACTGATTCAGTGACACCCTTTTTAGTTATCCGCGAGGAGACCCGGCGACGTTACACAGGTTAACGTTCGCCCTTAGCCTCAGCCAAAGCCATTTCCTCTGCTCTGACGTCTGGGTACTCTTCCTCGTACTGGCGTAAACGATTCGCCCGCAACTTCGGTGAGCCCGTGTTTTTCGCCATGGCATGGTACAACGCCGGCACGATAAACAAGGTCATAAAGGCGGAGAACGCAACACCACAGAAGATCACCATACCAATGACCGCACGGCTTTCTGAACCTGGGCCTGAGGCTAACACCAGCGGTAGGGAGCTCATAATTGTGGTAAATGCAGTCATGATAATAGGTCGCAAGCGCAAGGTAGAAGCTTTTACCAACGCCTCTTCAAAACGCATCCCGGCATCGCGTAACTGGTTCGTAAACTCGACGATTAAGATACCGTTTTTAGCCGCCAGACCAATCAGCATGATAATACCAATTTGACTGTATATATTGATGGTCATATCACCGAGCCAAAGACCTACGGTGGCGCCAAATACCGCTAATGGCACGGTAAGAATAATCACGAATGGGTGAATAAAGCTTTCGAACTGCGCAGCCAGCACCAGGAAAGTCACCGTCAAAGCGAGCAGGAAAATCCAATAAATGGTATTACCGCCTTCTTTATATAAACGAGACTCACCACGGAAATCGTAGGCGACTTCTTCAGGTAGGTCAGTGGCAACCACCTCTTCAAGGAAGTCCAGCGCGTCACCCAGTGCATACCCTTCGACCAGGTTGGCATCGATAGTAATTGCACGCATCCGGTTATAACGGTTGAGCTGCGGCGCTGTGGCCCCCTCAGACACGGTGACCAGATTCGACATCGGAATCAACTGACCTGATGTAGTTGAACGCACATAGATATTATTGATATCCGAAGGCGTGCGGTAATCTTCCCGCTCACCTTCGATGATCACATCATATTCTTCACCACGGTCCGAGAAGGTAGTCACTCGTCGGGTACCCATAATAGCTTCCAGGGTACGACCGATATCACCTACCGAGACACCTAAGTCAGCAGCGCGGTCATGATTAATTCGAATAGACAGCTGCGGTACGGTTTCGCGGTAGTTACTGTCCACCTGCAGGAAGCCTGGGTTCTCTTCAGCACGGGCCACCACAATGTCACGCCATTCAGCAAGTTGATCAAAATCATGGCCCTGCAAGACGAAGCGAACCGGTCGGCCACCACCGCCACCGCCGCCCAATGAGCTACGCATATTGGCTACGGCAACTACATCGGGAATATCATTTAATTTCTGTCGAAATTCTGCCATTAATTCCTGAGTGGACCAGTCTCGCTGGGTATAATTCACTGTATTTACAATCACTATACCAGCGCTATTTCCCCAACCTGGGGTCCGCACCAAAAGGCGATCAACCATACCGCGGTCAACGTAAGGTAAAAGAATTTCTTCCACTTTTTCCATATTGCGGCGGTTGGATTCAAAGCTTGCGCCTTCAGCACCGCGTACCATCACGAAGAAGTTACCCCGGTCTTCTGACGGTACATATTCCTGGCCTAGTTGCCCAAACAGCAGGTAGGTACCACCGGCACACAAGGCAACCACTACAAACGCCATTCCGGAAAGTCCGATGGTGCGCTGTAGACCGCGTTCATAGCCGCGTTCAATTTTACCAAAGCCAGCGTCGAAGGCGCGACGGAACCAACCTTTCTTCTGTTTGCCCTGCTTCAGGATCTTCGAAGACAGCATGGGTGACAACGACAGTGCGGTAATACTTGAGAAACCCACCGCAGCAGCCAGTGCCACCGCGAATTCCGAGAACAGTAGCCCTAAGTTACCGTCCAGGAACATCAGCGGCAGGAATACTGAAATCAGCACGGCGGTGGTTGCAACTACCGCAAAGCCGACTTCACGGGCACCTCGGTAAGCAGCCAACAATGGTGGATCGCCCATCTCCACGCGCCGGTAGATATTCTCCAGCACAACGATAGAGTCATCCACCACCAAACCAATGGCCAACACCAGTGCCAGCAGGGTTAGCAGGTTAATAGAGAAGCCCATCGCACTGAGTACGATATAGGACGACAGTAGCGCGACAGGGACTGTAATAGCCGGGATCATGGTCACCCGCACGTTACCCAGGAACAGGTAGATAACTATCACCACCATCGCCATCGCGATAAACAAGGTGTTATATACTTCGCGAATGGAGTCTTCGATAAATACTGCGCTGTCGTAAGCTTTGAACAGCTCCATACTGGCAGGCAACGTCTGCTGAATGCGCTCTATCTCACGATCAGCATTGCGTACGACTTCAAGGGTATTTGCCTCAGACTGACGCTCTATACCAATACCCAGCATATTGATGCCGTTGGCGCGGAACACGTTCTGGTCGTTCGCAGCCTCAAGTGAGACCCGGGCGACTTCACCTAAACGCACCATGTAGCCCGAGTCACCACCCCCTCGAATTGTTAGATTCTCAAAATCGGAGGCAGACAAATAGCTACGGGTGACCCGCACGTCAAACTCGCGGTCGCTGGATTCTAGGGTACCTGCTGGTAACTCGACGTTTTCAGCGCGGAGCCGGCTTTCAATGTCGGTTACCGTAACATCCCGAGCCGCCATCGCGTCACGATCCAGCCACAGCTTCATTGCATAGCGGCGTTCACCGCCCAGGTTCACGGTGGCTACGCCGTCAACAATGGCCAGCCGTTCAAGCATAAAACGTCGGGCATAGTCGGTAAGTTGTTCGCTGGTCATCACCTCAGAGCGCAGGTTATACCAAACGACCGTATCTTCATCGGCGCCGGCTTTAGATATTTCCGGCGGGTCTACCTGATCTGGCAAGCGCCGCATAATCCGCTGCACGCGCTCGCGCACATCGTTGGCAGCTGAATCAATATCTCGTCCGGCTTCGAACTCGATGGTAACCCGCGAGTTACCGTTACGGCTACGCGAGTCAATAAAGCGAATACCGTCAATCCCACTGATACCACGTTCGATACGCTGGGTAACTTCACGCTCCATGATTTCAGCATTGGCACCCGGATAGTTGGTGTTAATGCTGACCACCGGAGGCTCGATGTTAGGGTATTCACGTAGGGGTAGCGATAAAAAAGCCACCACCCCGAAAATGACCAGGAGCAGGTTGAGAACCGTCGCAAAAACCGGACGTTTTACAGATACATCAGATAAAAACATGGTTTACTGCTCCCGCGGCGCCACAGGTAAGCCGTCGCGCAGACGCACCACACCCTCTCTGACGATTATCTCGCCCTCGTTCAGTCCACCAAGTACTTCTACCCAACCTGGTTGGCGACGACCCACTTCGATCGTCGTGCGTTCAGCTATGTTGTCTTCGTTCACCACGAACACAATGAATTCATTTCGAATCGGAACCACCGATGATTCAGGAATCATCATCGCAGTATCCACTTGACGCTCAAGGCGAACCCGCATCAGCATGCCCGGGCGTATTTCCTGGTTTTCATTCGGGATTTCAGCTCGAACCTGAATGGAACGGGTAATGGGGTCCACCCGCGATGCGAGGCTGACGATACGACCTTCAAACTCTCGGCCTGGATAAGCCGTGGACAAACCGGTAATACGCTGGCCTGCGGCTAGACTCGGTAGATAAATTTCTGGGATACTAAAGTCGACAAAAATAGGTTCGAGGCTGTCTAAGGTCGTGATCACATCGCCAGGGCGAACGAGTGAACCACGACTGACCTGACGAATCCCAAGGCGACCTTTGAATGGCGCATGTATCGTCATTTCTTCCAATCTTGAGCGGGCAACTTCAAGCTCGGCAACAGTTTGTTCTACGCGGACTTCCTGTTCGTCAATCATACTGCGTGACGCTGCGTTTTCAGCCGCAAGTTCGCGTAACCGGTTTAACTGGCGATTGGCTTCGGCGAGGCGGAATTCAAGCTCTTGAACACGTGCCCGTTCTTCCCGATCATTCAGGGTAACCAGCAACTGGCCAGCTTCAACGTCCTGACCGTCGTCGAAATGTAATGAGCGCACGTTTTGAGTTACTCGCGCCATAACATCCATCGACTCGCTGGCCTGAGCAGTACCCAAGCCTTCGATGATGTCTCTGAATTCGATATAGCCCACTTCATGAATGACCACAGGTTGGGTCTGATCACGGCGGGTTTCGGTTTCTTCTTCTTCTGCGAAAAAGTATAAGTAGCCTACAAATACGGCTAGCACTACAACGACCAACGAAAGTGGCGTCACAATATAACGTTTTGCCATTACTGCCCTCGAGCTCAAGTTATGAAGTCCTGATATGCGACGGCACCATTGTAACGCACTGGTTTATAAGCGCTGCACACCTCAACGCTTATAAACCGAAATTGGTCGCAAAAAGATCAGCTTTGATCGTCACTATGATAGCCAGCACTTAGTTCGTGCACGGCTTTGATGAACGCGCCAGCGTGTTCAGGGTTGACGCCTGGGTGAATACCATGGCCCAAATTAAACACGTGACCACTGCCACTACCGTAACTGTCCAGGATAATCTGCACTTCCTGGCGAATACGTTCTGGTGATGCATACAGCACGGATGGGTCCATATTGCCTTGTAAGGCGACTTTGTCACCAACACGACCACGGGCGTCACCTAAATCAGTGGTCCAGTCGATACCAAGGGCGTCACAGCCCGTTGCGGCCATAGCTTCCAGCCACTGACCACCATTTTTGGTAAATAGCGTAACCGGCACTTTACGGCCGTCAGCTTCACGGGTTAGCCCGTCGACTATCTGTTGCATGTAAGTGAGTGAGAACTCGCGGTAATCGCGCGGTGACAATACACCACCCCAGGTATCGAAAATCATTACTGACTGTGCGCCAGCAGCAATTTGCGCGTTCAGGTAGCTGGTCACTGACAAGGCTAGTTTGTGCAGTAACAAGTGCAATGCTTCGGGCTCCGCAAACGCCATTTCTTTAATAAGAGCAAAGTTCTTAGTACTGCCGCCTTCAACCATATAGGTCGCCAGGGTCCAGGGGCTGCCGGAAAACCCGATCAGTGGCACTTCACCTTTGAGTTCACGGCGAATCGTACGCACTGCGTTCATCACGTATTGCAGCTCCTGTTCAGGATCAGGTACGCCAAGTTTTTGAATGTCAGAAATCGACCGTAGCGGTCGCTCAAAGCGCGGGCCTTCGCCCTGCTCAAAGTACAGCCCCAGACCCATGGCATCAGGAATGGTTAAAATGTCAGAGAACAGAATTGCGGCATCTAATGGAAAGCGGCGTAACGGTTGCAGCGTCACTTCACAGGCAAGTTCAGCATTACGACATAACGCCATGAAGTCACCGGCTTCCTTGCGGATCTCGCGATACTCAGGCAAATACCGACCCGCCTGGCGCATCATCCAAATTGGTGTGCGGTCTACCGGTTGTTTTGCCAAAGCGCGAAGATAACGATCATTTTTTAGCGTGCTACTCATGGGATTGCTTTCCTTTTATGTCAGGCCGTTCACGTCAGGCCCGGTAAGTCTGACCTGTTTGACTTTACTCATTCTGGGTGTCGATTCTACCAAGGCTGAGCTCAGACTGTAAGTTATTCTCAGCCTTTTGCGCATTGCCGCGCATGTTCTATTAAAGCCGCCGCTATGGTGCCGGCTGGCGGTGTGTGCGGCAAATCAGTAAACTTGAACCAGCCACCTTCAATCAACTCGACGCCGTCGACTTCGAGTTCTCCTCCAGCATAGCGGGCGACAAAACCCGCCATCAGCGAGTGAGGAAAGGGCCAGGACTGGCTTTGTACGTACTCGATACCCGTAACCAGAATCTTACTTTCTTCATACACTTCACGCGCAACCGTTTGCTCTAGTGACTCTCCGCTTTCCACAAAGCCAGCAAGTACCGAGAAGAGTCCCGGCGGGTGCCGCTCACCGCGGGCCAGCAGGATCTCGGCGTCAGGCCCTTCACCTCGATACACCGCGACAATAATACAAGGCGAGATGCGCGGGTAGGTACGATAGTCACAGCGCTGACAATACACCGCAAGCTCATCGGTTACTTCCGTCAGCGCTTCGCCACAATGGCTACAATAGTTGTGCGTGCGAATGAAATACGCCACCTGGCACGCTCTTCCCGCCAGCGCAAACAGCTCTGCATCAATTCGGGTGAGCAGGCTGCGCAGCGGTTTAAATTCGAATTCATCGAAACTATCGATTTTTTCTACAACGAGCAGAAATACGGGGTTTTCAGCGTATTCACCAATCCGGGCATGGTACGTCGCAACACCCCATAAGCGCTCAATCTGGGCCCGGCTAAGCGTCGGTAGCGCGCCGCCACCGGGGGTCTGTAATACTAAATTAGTACTAATTATCATAAAGATAGGATTTCCGTCTGGAAATTCCTTAGGGCGCGGAATGATCATGTACGCTCCTGCGTAAAGGGATGTAAAGATGCTCGAAAATATTTGACCCCGTGCAGGGCGAACACGTAGATTGGAGAAGGATTTGGTCTCTCACATTTTCGAGCAAAACAACAAGACCTGGAGGTCAACATGTTAAGCCGCAATGAATCAGCCCGCCAACGCTGGGGAGGGCACCATCAAGCTCTGGACCATTGGCTTGAAGAGCGGCAGGAAATGCTTATCCGCTACTGCCAGATGGCTGGCTTACCCCCCTATGATAAGGGTGCAAAAGGGTTGCCGTCCAGCAAGGATATTCAGGCATTTTGTGAAGTTCTGGTGGACTACGTGTCAACCGGGCATTTTGAGATTTACGAACACCTGCTAAGTGCTGCCGATATTGAAGACGATGATGTACGAAAAGTGACGATGCAAATCTACCCACTCATTACGGTCACCACTGAGCGCGTGCTCAACTTCAATGACAAGTATGCAGAGACAGATACAAAAGCGCCACTACGTGATTTTGACAACGATTTGTCTGCTTTAGGCGAAGCGTTAGAAATTCGTATGGAACTTGAAGACTCGTTATTAAAGTCTTTAGAGGATCGTTCAGCATTAGCTGAAAGCTAAGTTGAATGGGCCGCCTTACGAGGACTGGACTTGATGGCCAGCCCTCGTAAGTGCGTGTTCAGATTAAGATTCGTCTTCGTCGATGATGCTAATCAGCTCTACTTCGAAAATCAACGTCGAGTTCGGTGGAATACGACCACCCACTTCGCGTTCGCCATATGCCAGCGCTGCTGGGATCACAAAACGATAATGCGCCCCTTCCTGCATCAGCTGTAAACCCTCAGTCCAGCCAGGGATGACCCGGTTCAATGGAAATACTGCTGGTTCACCGCGCTCATATGAGCTATCAAACACATCACCACTGATCAGGCTGCCTTCGTAGTGAACTTCCACGTAGTCTTCAGCGGCAGGACGCTCACCTTCACCTTCACGAATGACTTCATATTGCAGCCCTGAGTCAGTCACCTGTACGTTCTCGCGCTGGGAGTTCTCGTCCAGGTATGCCTCGCCTTCTGCACGAGCCTGGCCACCCAGAACTTCACTACGTTCACGAGTCACCTGCTCCTGTAACGCCATCATAATCTCTTCAGCATCTTCCTGACTCATCTGGCTTTCGCCATGCACACTGTCAGTAAACGCCTGGATAATAATGTCTTTATCAAGCTCAACGCCTGCTTCTTGCTGAAAATTAAGATTCTCTTCAACGTAAATACCAATAGACGCACCTAATGCGTATGACTGGCGGTCATTTTCATTGTCTAAATCGATTTCAACGTCGGCAGAATCGTTCATGTCGCCACATGCACTGAGTGCGAGCGCCAGTGCCGATACTGCGAAAGTCTTTTGCATCATCTTCATAAAGTAAGTTCCAAGGTCGTTTATTGAATATTTAGTATATTAGGATGTGACATAAAATCACTGTTATAGTGACCTTAGTGTACACAGAATACGGAAGCTGACCAATGGCAAACTTGCGACCCACCCTGTACTTTGCTCTCTGTTGCCTGGTTCTGAGCGCCTGTGGCAAGGTCAGCGAACTTGAGGAGCGTGTTGAGCGCTCTCCCTCGCGCACCCAGGCTGCCGCTATTTCCAATGACGCAACGCTGTCCTTTGTAGCCACCAGTGAGCATGGTTTGATGCTCTTTGATCTCGCTAACCAACAACGCTTGCATAACTGGCAGCAAGACGAAGACGGTATTGCGCAGATAACCAGTGTCGCGATAGCTGCGGACAACAGTGTGGCGGTTGCGGCGAGTCGTGAGACCATCGCTGTCTGGAATATCGAAACCGGCGAAGTGCGTGGCTATTGGCGTATGGACGAGTCCACCATTCGTGATGTTGCGGTGTCCAACCGAGGCCAGCACATAGTGATTGGCCGCGCAGACGGCGTGATAGTGCTGTATGAGCCTGCGACGGGTCGCCGCCTTGAGTTCTTTGGCCATAGTGAGCGTATCAATAGCGTCGATATCAGTCCCAATGGCCGCTTCGTGCTGAGTGGCGGTGATGACCACAAAGCATTGGTATGGCAGGCAGAAAGCGCCCAGGTAGTGCATGAGTTCGCCGCTGACGGCCGCGTTGCCAGAGTGCGCTTTAACCCGGACGGCAGTAGTGCTTTTGTCGCCAGTGCGCAAACCGCGAGTATCTGGCATTTAACCACTGGTGAGCTGATCAGTGAGCTGCGCCATCGTAGCCGCCACAAATCATTTCTTAGTGCCTCATTTTCCACTGACGGTGACTACCTGGTGACAGGGTCGCCGTCACGCCACCTTGAAATTTGGCGGGTCAATGATGGCAAGCGCATGCACAGTGTGCAAGTGGACGGCCGTGAGCGCGAACATCCGCCCAGAGCGGCTGTCATTGCGGTGGCGTTCGCGTCCCCGCAGGGCACTGTGCTGAGCGAGAACAGTGCTGGCTTTGCAGAGCGCTGGCACTTTGATTTGGCCAACGATTAAAATCCCCTGGCTGCAGTAATTACACTGTGAAAAGTGTAAGCTAGGATAATGATTTAATTCAGTAAACAGGACCCGAATGTGAGTAAGCAACTTGATAACCAGCAGTTAGCCAGCCGGGTAGACAACCTCGAGGCCCAGCTTGCCTTTCAGGAAGCCACTATCGACGAGCTTAATCAATTGGTTACCGAACAAAGCCGGGAGCTTACCCTGTTTAAACGTCACTTGCAGTCGCTGGCCGGGCGCGTCTCGCAGATGCGCGACCAGCAAAGTGAAAATGATTCTCAGGTGGACGAAAAACCGCCCCACTATTAACGAGCCTTCACTATGTCTGCAAAACATCCGATTATTGCTATTACCGGTTCGTCCGGCGCGGGAACCTCGACCACTGGTCAGGCGGTACGCCATATTTTTCGTAATCTCGATATCGATGCATCATTTACTGAGGGCGATAGCTTTCATCGCTATTCTCGCCCGGAGATGGACCTTGCGATTCGCCGGGCCCAGGAACAAGGTCGGCACATAAGTTATTTCGGCCCGGAAGCCAATGATTTCGAGCGCCTTGAGCAGCTATTCAGCACTTATGCTGTAGACGGTACCGGTGAATACCGGCGCTACCTGCATAGCTTTGATGATGCGGTACCCTACAATCAAATGCCAGGTACTTTCACCCCGTGGGAGCCGCTGCCAGAGAACTCGGATCTGCTGTTCTATGAAGGTTTGCATGGTGGCGTAAAAGGTGAAGGTTACGATGTTGCCCGACACGTCGATCTGTTGATTGGCATGGTCCCAATCGTCAACCTCGAGTGGATTCAGAAATTACTGCGGGACACCTCAGAGCGAGGTCATTCCAGAGAAGCGGTAACTACCAGTATCGTGCGCAGTATGGATGATTATATCCATCATATTGTGCCGCAGTTCTCGCGTACCCATATTAACTTTCAACGGGTGCCCACGGTTGATACTTCAAATCCATTCAGCGCTAAAGACATCCCTTCACTGGATGAGAGCTTTGTAGTGATTCGTTTTCGCGGGATGCGTAACGTGGATTTCCCCTACTACTTACAAATGATTGATGGTGCCTTTATGTCACGCATCAATACCATGGTGGTGCCTGGCGGCAAGATGGGCCTGGCGATGGAGCTGATTCTCACGCCGCTTATCGGCGAGCTCATTGACCGCCGTAAACGGCAATCTGATTAAGGCTGGATTTCACTAATACGAGCGTCCAGTAAGTTTTTCACCAGCCCGGTAAACTCTTCAATAAACACTTGCTGTTGCGGGGTTGGGTGAGAGTTCAGTACTGACGCTAACACCTCTTCGAGGTCATATAAAATCGCATCGGCCTCACGCACAATGTTAAAGCGCACTGCCTGGCTAACGTCATGTTGTTGGCTAACCCGCATGATTTTGTCCGACAGTGAATCTTCCAGCTGTTCACGCACCGTAAAGGATGCACGTTCTGCATCCCCTTCTGCGGATTCAAAAATACCGATTTGCTCAGTCAAATATTGAATGAGCTCGATATAACCGTCACTTTCTACAATCATATTTGCTACCCAGTAACCTGCCACAGCGTGTGCGACAGGTTACTTTCGATGATGAATCAGGCGCAATGCTTAAAAACTTAAGCCTGGCGCAAGGCTGTCCGGCATTTTCACTTTATCCGCTTCAACTGAAGCAACCGGATATGCACAATAGTCTGCCGCATAATACGCACTGGCCCGATGATTACCACTGTCGCCAATGCCGCCAAATGGCGCGGCACTGCTGGCACCGGTTATAGGCTTGTTCCAGTTGACAATGCCCGCGCGGATACGCAACAAGAAGTCATCGTATACGGCTTTATCGTCTGCAAGCAAGCCTGCCGATAAACCAAAGCTGGTATTATTGGCTTCGCTGATGGCGGCATTAAAATCACTGTAACGGTAAACTTTCAGCAACGGGCCGAAGTGCTCTTCGTCCACCAGCGGCTTAGCGTTGGTTACATCGACAATACCCGGCGTAACGAAACCTTTGTCAGCTTCAGGTTGGGTCATTTCAACCAACACCTCAGCACCACTTGCAGCGATATCCTGCTGTGCTTTGACCATCCCCGCTGCGGCCTTAGCTGATATCATTGCGCCCATAAATGGCGCTGGGTCAGCGGCATAATCACCCACCCGGATTTGCTGAGTCACTGCCACCAGGCGTTTAAGAATCGCATCACCATTTGGCGTGTTTTCAATAAATAGACGGCGCGCACAGGTACAGCGCTGGCCACTGGTGATAAACGCAGATTGCACAATGTCATGCACCGCAGCATCAACGTCGGCCACATCTTTGACGATCAAGGGGTTATTACCCCCCATCTCAAGCGCTAAAATTTTACCTGGCTGGCCACCAAACTGGTCGTGTAGCAGCTTGCCAGTGGTCGATGACCCAGTGAAGAAAAGCCCGTCTAACTGCGTGTTGTGTGACAGCGCTTTGCCGGTCTCTACCAGGCCCTGCACCATATTCAATACGCCATCAGGCAAGCCAGCGCGTTGCCACAGCTGCACCGTTTTCTCGGCCACTAACGGAGTCATTTCACTAGGTTTAAACACCACGGTATTACCGGCAATCAGTGCCGGTACAATGTGTCCATTAGGTAGATGACCAGGGAAGTTATATGGGCCATACACGGCTACCACACCATGTGGACGATGGCGGATAAAGGCTTTCGCACCTGGCATCGGGTTTTCCACCGTACCTGTTCGCTCGTGATACGCACGCTCGGAAATTGCCACTTTGCCAACCATAGCGCCAACTTCAGTGCGGGTTTCCCAAATTGGTTTACCGGTGTCCTGGGCAATTGCCAGCGCCAGTTCTTCTTTGTTTTCTTCAAGTAATTCGGCAAAACGCTTGGCAATATGCAGACGGTCTTCAAATGGCGTCCGCGCCCACCCCGGAAATGCGTCACGCGCTGCCTGCACGGCGTGCTCAACCTGCGCTGGGCTTGCGCAGCCACCTTCCCAAATAACTTCATTGCGGGCCGGATCAATTGACTTAAGTAACTCACCTTCACCAGCAATCCACTGGCCGTTAATCCACAAACTTGCATGTGTCTGAGACATTCATTCTCTCCTTACAGCGGGGCAATACGAATCTGGTCGCCTGCAGCAACCTGCAGCGCACTTGCCACTCGCGGGTCTAAAATAACGTCGTCGCCCTGACAGGTGACATGCGCATGGCATGCACGAAAATCAGTGACGCTTAAATTGCACACTAGGTAATGTTCAGCAACATCCGGTGTGCCAATCACTACTTTCATCAAGCGACTATTACGTACCGTTTTTAACTGCTGTAGGTCCCCTTCCACGGTGGGACCGGCATCAAAAATATCAATGTAGTCACGAAAGCGTAGACCTTCTGACTGCAATAGCTTTAACGCTGGTAACGTATTTTGGTGAACTTTACCGATCACGTCCTGGGCACTTTTGTCTAACATGTTGACGTAGATAGGAAAGCGCGGCATCAGCTCGGCGACAAAGGTTTTATCACCGATCCCGGTCAGGTAATCAGCTCGGGGGAAGTCCATGGTGAAAAAATGCTTTTCCAGCCATACCCAAAAAGGTGAGCGCCCACTGTCATCTGACACCCCACGCATCTCAGCAAATACCCGTGAAGAAAAGCGCTTACTAAACTGCGCCAGAAACAACAGGCGGAACTTCGACATCGCCCGGCCATTTCGCCCAAAACGATAAGGTTCACGCACGAACAGAGTGCACAGCTCAGTGGCGCCGGTGTAGTCATTACACAGGGTCAGGGTTTGCAGCGCGTTATACACATTGTGTTTGGGCGAATGGTGCACAACTTTGCCAAGGTGGTAGTGGTAAAACGCCTCGGACAAACCCACTGCAGCTTCGATACCCGCAACCCCGGCTACTTCGCCATTGCGGGTGTCTTCCATCACGAACAAATAGCCGTCTTCCCCTGGAGCCTGGGCCTGTTCTTTAGCAAACGCTTGCTGCGAGCGGGCAATTCGATTGCGCAGCAGGCCTTCGTCCACCGGTAGTGAGGTGAAGCCATGACCTGACTCCACTGCACACTGGTAGAGCGCTTCATAATCAGACTCTCGAATCGGTCGTATGACTAATTGCCCTTCTTCTGCCTGATGTCGCATCGTGCGCTCAGCCTTAGGCATGTTGTTCAACGACCTGAGCAATGGCTTTTTCAAAGCGCTGCATACCTTCTGCGATGTCTGCTTCCGGGATAATTAACGACGGGGTAAAGCGAACCACGTTGGCACCAGCGATCAGTACCATCAAACCATGCTCAGCCGAGGCCAATAAGAAGTCGCGTGCTTTACCCGCATACTTCTCGTTTAACGCGGCACCTAACAATAAGCCCTGGCCGCGTACTTCGGTGAATACGTCATATTTCTCGTTGATCGCCATCACCGCGTCACGGAACATTTGCTCACGACGTTTTACCCCGTCCAACACTTCAGGGGTGTTGACCACATCCATCACCGCTTCAGACACTGCACAGGCCAGCGGGTTACCACCATAGGTACTCCCGTGGGTGCCTGGCTTCAGGTGCGCCGCAATCTCGTTGGTGGTAAGCATTGCGCCAATCGGGAAGCCGCCACCCAGCGCCTTGGCAGACGCCAGAATATCCGGAGTAACGCCACTTTGCTCGTAGGCATACAAGGTCCCGGTACGACCGAAACCAGTCTGCACCTCATCAAAAATAAGCAACGCATTGTGCTCATCACATAGCTCACGCACGCCTTTAAGGAAGTCTTTCTCTCCAGGCACCACGCCGCCTTCACCCTGCATAGGTTCAATCATCACCGCACAGGTGGCCTCGCTCATCACCGCTTTGAGGCTGGCTAAATCGTTAAATTCGACGTGCTCAATGCCGCCTGGTTTTGGCCCAAAGCCGTCTGAGTAGGCAGCCTGGCCGCCAACAGTGACGGTAAAGAAAGTACGTCCATGGAAGCCCTTATGAAACGCAATGATCTGTTGCTTGTGCTCACCATGCACTTCCAGTGCCCAGCGGCGCGCCAGCTTCAGTGCGGCTTCATTCGCCTCGGCACCGGAGTTGGCAAAATACACCCGGTCAGCAAAGGTGGCATCAGTCAGTTTTTTAGCCAGACGAATCGCTGGCTCATTGGTCAGCACATTACTTAAATGCCAGAGTTTCTGCCCTTGCTCAGTCAGCGCATTGACCATCGCCGGGTGGCAATGGCCGAGGCAATTCACTGCAATACCGCCAGCAAAATCAACGTACTCACGACCTTCCTGGTCCCATACCCGAGAGCCCTCACCCTTCACCGGGATAAAGTTGGCAGGGTTATAGTTTGGTACCATGACTTCGTCGAACATTGAACGGGTAACAGAGATTGCTTGAGACATACGGGGAACTCCTGATTGCTCATCAAATTAGCTTGTTTAAGAAAGCTATTATGCCAGAAATTCGGCTGTTTGTCTGTGTCGGCAGGTGCAATGAGAGGAGTGGTAAGTAGTCTGTCAGAGGTTATGCATAAGTACGCAGCTGGCAGTCAAAAGCATGCATACTTATGTTAAAAAATATAGATTCTCAGGTTTGAGTTAACTATCCGTTTGCGGCCGGTTACGCGACAACATCAGTTTTTTCAAATTCACTTTGCGCAGCTCACCAATGGTCTTCGCGTTGAGCTCGCTAGCTGCAAACATCTTCTTGCCGTCATCCAATGAAGCCAGGTTTGCGCCATGCAACATGCGAAACTCACTAAAGGTATTCGCTTGCCACAGAATCCGGGCATAGCCACTGGTGTCTTTGACTGATTGTGCAGCAGAATACTCTTCGTAGATTTTGGTCAGTGGCAGCCGCTGAAACTCAAATCCTTGAAAAAGCAGGCGGGTAACTTCGCGCTCTTTCTGAAACATTAAATCGCGTAAGAACTGTTGATCTGGTTCGATCTGCACCAGTGCGTTGTAACGCGCTGAGGTCGTTTCATTACGCAGGTCCTGCAACATTTTCTGGCGCACGTCATCGAACACTTTGACATACAAGCGCGCTAAAACGACCTTGCCCATCTCGTGGAAAATGCCCGCACAAAAAGCAATGGCAGGGTCCAGCTCGCCATCCAGTTCAGCCAATCGCTGACTGACCACCGCGGTAGACATCACATGCTGCCAGAGTTTGCGGCGCAGCAGCATAAAAGGGGGCTCTGCAGGCGGCAACCAATTTTGCATGGTAAGTGCAGGCGCTATGACCTTAATGTCTTCAGTGCCTACAAAGTTAAGCGCACCACGGAAATTGGTGATGCGCGCACGTTTGCTGTCGTTGGGTTCGGCAAAAGGCGGTAAATTCACCATTTTAACCACCCCAACATGAAGCCAATCGAGGCCCTGGGACAAATCTTCAATCTTCTTTGAGCTTGCCGCTGGTGAAAACAGCACATCCAGTAACGCAGGTCCATTTTGCGCCAGCATCAAAACTCTTTCGCGAATAAATTGCTGGTCGTCCAGGCGGCGTTCGACTTCGTGATACAAACGCTTATGCAGTTGCTGTTCAACGTCCTGTCGCACCTGTTCATGCACCGCCTCTTTACGCGCTTTTTCCGCCCGTCGTTTTTGCTCCACTGCAAGTAGTTCACGGCTGGCAAATTCCTGCTCCTGCTCAAGACCTTCTTCGGTCATCAGCTGGCCACGGGCGAAGTTCAGGCTAATGAGGTAGTTAATATAACGACGCCCCAGCAACGCTACCCTATCGGTAGAGTCACTCTGGGTCGAAATACGAAACTGTGCGTATTGACTCACTTAGTTTACAACTCCTGCCCTGCCCTTAATTGCAAAGCTCTAACTATTGCTAACGCAAGCTACCAGTGAGCTCGCTGAAATCGACGTCCACATTTAACCCGCTCTGCTGACAAAACGCAGCGAGGATTTGATGCCCTTGTTCGGTTAATACAGATTCAGGATGGAACTGAACCCCATACACCTTCGCAGCTTCGTCACTGAGGGCCATAATGTCCCCTTGGCGATCACCCGCTACTGTTGCTTTAACCCAGGCGTCGGCACGTAAGGCATTAGGCATACTATCGGCAGCAACTACTAAAGAATGATAGCGGGTCACCCGAAACTGGCGAGGTAAATCCCGAAACAGCCCCTGCCCCTTGCTTTCGAGCAGCGAAGTTTTGCCGTGCATGACATCATATGCCCTTACAATGTCCGCGCCATACGCCTGCGCTATGGCCTGATGACCAAGACATACACCGAGTAATGGCAACTGACCGGCAAAAGATTCAATCGCCGCCAGACTGATCCCCGCATCTGTCGGTGTGCCAGGACCTGGCGAAATAATGATACCGGCAGGCGATAAATCACGTAACGCCTGAACACTCACGGCATCATTGCGAAACACCATGACCTGCTGACCCAGTTCGCGAAAATAGCGCACTAAGTTATGCGTAAAGGAGTCATAATTGTCGATCATGAC
>JAFIFH010000002.1 GCA_020832105.1 Idiomarina sp. | reverse complement strand
TCTCGAGCTGGAAGCGCCATTTTAAGGATTTAAAACATCCCGTCAAGGCTTTTTTCAAACTTGTTTTGCTAGCAACTCGTTGCTGGCTAACCGTTTGAAGTGGAGCGCATTATAAAGGCGTGGCGGATTATGACAAGGGTTTTGTGCAATAAACTTCTTAAAAAGTGCCGTTTGCAGCAATTCTGCGCAGTTTGCTGTATATTTATCCTTTATTGTTAGCCAAACCAGTCTCAGAGGTGTGTTTATGTCTTCAAATAACGTCCGCTCTTATAAGAACAAGTATCCTAAGTATTCTTCTTCTGTATATATAGACGCATCATCGGTGGTGGTTGGTGATATCCATATTGGCGCAGACAGTAGTATCTGGCCGTTGGTTGCAGCGCGCGGTGACGTCAATGTGATTCGTATTGGCGAACGTACCAATGTGCAGGACGGTAGTGTCCTCCATGTCACTCGTACCAGCCCGACAGACCCTGAGGGCTACCCGCTTTTGATTGGCGACGATGTGACTATTGGTCATAAGGTCATGCTGCATGGCTGCGAATTGAAAAATCGTATCCTGATTGGCATGGGCGCTATCGTGATGGATGGCGCAGTAGTCGAAGATGATGTGATGGTAGGAGCAGGGTCTTTGGTGCCACCAGGTAAGACACTCAAAAGTGGCTACCTCTATGTAGGCAGCCCGGTAAAGCAGGCACGAGAACTGAATCAAGGCGAATTAGAATTTCTGCGCAAGTCTGCTGACAATTACGTTTACTTAAAAAACGAGTACCTGGCTGAAATTCAGCAAGATTAAGCGCATTAACAATATATAGCCGGGTGGGTTAAGCATGACCCATTCTGGCAACTTTAATGAAAGTCCCGAGAGCGAATGGCCTGAGTTGGTAATAAGTGAGAATGGTCGGTCATTCGCCCCGCTATTATATGTACAGTCTCACCTTCGATTTCCAATGTACCTTTCACTTCAAGTAGTTTCGAGTTAAGCCATTCACGCCGCTGTTTACGTCCGGTATCGCGCCAGACCACCACATTCACATTGCCGGTTTCGTCTTCCAGGGTGACAAAGGTGACACCTGCACTCGTCGATGGCCGCTGTCGACCCACCACCAGCCCTAGCACGGTAACCAACTGTCCACTGCGTAGAGTGCGGAGCTCTTTAGCACGCTTATAGGTTGGTAAGGCTACACCTGCCTGGCCTTTGCTAAGCAGCTGCAATGGATGATCGGCCAGGGTCAGGCCCAGGCTTGCATAGTCGTGGACCATATTTTCAATATCACTTGGTGCATTTAAATCGTAATCAGCCTGGTTCTGCTCCGCAGCACAGAGTAAATCCAATTGCGTGCCAAGTTCTGTAAGCTCCCAGCGGGTCTGATAACGATGGCGAGCGATAGCATGAAACGCATTGGCACTGGCTAGAGCTTCCGCTTCATGAGTACTCATAGCAAGACGCTTGACCTCTTCGATGCTGGTAAACCCTTGTGGCGGACGTTGCTGTAGAACCAGGTTCACCGTTTGCTCGCTGATGCCTTTGACTAAACACAGCCCCAGACGTATGCCATAAGTGTCATCTTTATTGTTGGCAACGACCTGGTGATGCCATTCACTTTGGTTAATACATACCGGTCGAATGTCTAGATGGTGCTGACGTGCATCCTGAATTAACTGATCCGCACTATAAAAGCCCATGGGTAAGCTGTTTAGTAGGCCAACATAAAATGAAGCGGGGTAATAATACTTCAGCCAGGCAGATGCATAAGCCAAATTGGCAAAGCTTGCCGCGTGAGACTCGGGGAAGCCATACTCACCAAAACCAAGAATTTGTTCAAACAGACGAAGTGCGAATGCTTCCTCGTAACCACGCTCAAGCATTCCGTTGACAATTCTGCGTTTGAACTCAAGCATCTGCCCTTTGCTTTTCCAGGTACCCATAGCGCGACGTAAGTGGTCGGCTTCGCCACCACTAAAACCAGCCGCCACCATCGCCAGCTTTATCACCTGTTCCTGAAAAATAGGTACACCCAAGGTTCTTTGCAGCACGCCTTTTACCTGGTCATTGGGGTAGGTAACCGCCTCCTTGCCATCACGCCGCCGCAAATAAGGGTGCACCATGTCCCCTTGGATTGGACCGGGGCGGACAATCGCGATTTGCACCACCAGGTCGTAAAAGGTTTTCGGTTTCAGCCGCGGCAGCATATTCATTTGCGCTCGCGATTCCACTTGAAACACACCCACGGCATCTGCGCGCTGCAGCATCTGATAAACCTTAGGGTCTTCCTGGCCAATGGTCGCAATACCCAAGTCCGGCCCTCCAGTTTCGCGCACATAATCAAAGCCCCGACGCAATGCACTTAGCATCCCTAAACCAAGCACATCAACCTTGAGTAGCTTCAGTGATTCAATATCGTTTTTATCCCATTGAATAACGGTGCGCTCTGCCATACTGGCATTTTCCACCGGCACTAGATCAGACAGTCGCTCGGCAGCAATCACGAAGCCTCCCACATGTTGTGACAAGTGCCGGGGAAAGCCTTTAATCTGCTCGGTTAAATGCAGCAGATGATGCCCCATAGGATGATTCAGTACGCCTAGGCCTATCAATTGCTGCTGCCAATCGTCTTCACTGTCGCGCCGATCCAGTCTTGCTAATAGCTGGCCGAGTAGAACATTTGGCAAGCCAAGCGCCTTACCCACATCCCTTAACGCACTGCGCAGTCGATATGAAATGACCGTTGCCGTCAGCGCCGCGCGATGGCGGCCATACTTGCGGTATATATATTGAATCACCTCTTCGCGTCGCTGATGCTCAAAGTCCACGTCAATGTCTGGTGGTTCGTCACGTTCCTTAGAAATAAAGCGTTCGAAAAGAAGCTGCGACTGAGCTGGGTTTACTGCGGTAATACCTAAACAATAACAAAGTACTGAGTTCGCAGCAGACCCGCGCCCCTGGAACAGGATCCTTTGCGCAGCAGCAAACTGGATGAGGTCATAAATAGTCAGGAAGAAATGCTCATACCTTAGCTCACCTACCAGCTTAAGCTCTGCAACTAATTGCTCAGTCACCGCGGGGGGCACTCCATTGGCAAAACGCTGACGAGCACCTAAATAGGCTTGCTGCTGTAAGTATGCCATCGGCTGGTAGCCGTCCGGCACAACTTCGCCGGGATATTCATAGCGCAAGCTCCCTAAATCGAATTCGCATAATGCGGCGACTTTAAGGGTGTTAGCTAACCATTCGGCGGGAAACAAATGCTGGAGCTCATCCAAGCTCCGCAACCTGCGTTCGGCATTGACCGCTTGCTCACCCTCACAAGCCTGCAATGTCGAGCGCTGCGCGATAGCCTGCAAGGTGTGAAATAGCGGCAGCCTGGTTGCACAGTGCATGCGCGCATAGTTGCTCGCCACCACAGGGGCTTGCAGCACCTTAGCTTGAAAGACTAGCCGTTCATGCGCTGCATAATCCGCTGTTAACAGCTGTCGCTCAGCAAGTAGGTAGAAGCGCTCAGCAAAACACTGCCTGAGCTGAACAAGAATAGGTGCGGTCACTGCCGGCCTGTGCGTCGTTTGAGCTGGTTCGTCCACTGTCGGGCGCCATAATAAAACACAGCCAGATAAAGAGGACTGCATTAAGTCTTCAGGTATAAACCTATAGTCGCCCTTGTTGGCGGCCTGTCGACAGCGGGTAATCAAGCCACTTAACTGAGTATACCCTTGCTTATTCATGGCCAGTAAGGTGAAGCAACCCAGCTCACAATTAAAGCTGCTTCCAATAATCAGCTTAATGGCGTGTCGCTTCGCTTCCTGCCAGGCTTTGACCACGCCCGCTACAGAGCATTCGTCGGTTATCGCAATCGCCTCATATTCGAATGTTGCAGCTTGCGCAACCAACTCTGCCGGGGAAGATGCGCTGTGTAAGAAACTATAATGGGACCACGAGTGCAGCTCCGCGAAGGCAATCTGTTGATCTCGAATTTGGTGTCTCGCAGACATTAGCTTGCCCACCCCTGTAAATACCAGCCTTGTGCTGTGTCATCTGTGTCTGTCGAAGGCTGGAAAAAAATCCATCCCCAACGCCCATCCATGTGCTGTGCCAGCACATAATCACGATGTGCAAGTAGCGGCTCGGCCTGATACCACCAAGGCAACGAGAGTCTTTGCGGCTGTCTGGAGATGACCCACCAGTCGATATTGGTGGGTTCCGGGCTCACCAACCAGGGTGGCCGCCAACTGCTAACATGGGCAGGGTGCCCGCTAACAGGTTTTCCAACGGTAACAGTTTTTTGCTGCTGTTCCGGGAGCCATGAGGAGGTGCACTCAAGGCCATAAACACGTTGCTGACCTAAGCGCGCCTGTAAACGGTTCAATAGTAAATCAAGATCGGTTCGCTGCTGCTGTGCAGCATATAATGAGCCATGTTCAACAGCTCTGGGCTCTGTGACTGTAACCTGAACCGCAATATCTACTATCGGCTGGCTGAATCGGGCTGTATCCATCTTCAATTGTAAAATGCTGAAAAAATCATCCGCTTTCCAGGCTGGCCGGGCGAGCTCTACTTGCACCGACTCTACCCCTAGAGTCTGCAGGGAAGGCAAAGCCTCGGGATTACCTTTAAAATCGCGACCAAATAGCCACAACACCAGCCTTTGCGTCGATTGTTGGTTGGCGTTCAGGCTTTGCTCAAGAGCTTGCAGTAGGCTTTTACAGGCAAAACGTAACGAACTCCAGGTGTGAACCTCCGCATTGAGTTGACGTGATTGATAAAAAACCACTTCCGGCTGATAAAAGTTGAAAGACCTGCAAACCTCACCACGCAGCTCTGCCAGAAATAAAACCACTTCCTTACCCAACTTTTTCCCAAGCACTGGGGACGGTATTTGATTAAGTTTACCCAGCGTATTTAAGCCCATACTTACCAGTTTCTGCTGAATACCTGGCGCTAGAAAGGTTTGTAGTATCGGATAGTCTTTAATTGCCTCGGTAAAATTCTGCCGATGGTCGTCTATGCCAAGCTGAGCCAGACACGGGTTGCTGGCAAAAGTGAGGGTATAGTTCAATTCGCCGCAGTCATCTCTAAACTGTGCAGCCACCACACTGGCTACCTCTTCAATATCTGCAAAGAGCCGTTTTAATGATTTCAGCTGCACCCAGAGACCATGGTGATGTTGATCGATGGCGATGTCGGCAAAATAGCTATATAACCGCCCAGCCAACGCTTTGAGTAACTCCGCTTCGTGTTGGGGGTCATAAAATTGATGTAGCAAGCCCTCGCTCATCAACCAGGCATCCGCAAGATCCATTCCAGGCTTGACCCCCAGCTGACCAGCCAGGCTATTAGCCTGCAGCACAGTTCGTTGCTTCTCGCAGGCAACCACCAGGCAGTGATCATGTAAATTATCCTGGCGTTGCCAATGCTCCAGTTGAAGCGCCGGGACTTTGATATAAGCCCAGGGCACGGCCAGTGCTGACGATGGTTGCATGCGTTTAGTCACTTTCTCAGTCTCTCATCAGGGTTTATTCACATCAGCACTTTGCATAGGCTTTTAGAAACGACTTAAGACCAAGGCCGCAAAGGTTCGGCTAAGGTTTGTGCTGGCCAGCCGCCCTGACGTTTCAACACCTCAAATGAAACGCTACCATCGACTAGGTTCAGGCGTAGCCGGTTGCAATACGCACGAGCCTCTTGCGCCATCGGCTGGCAAATGACCAATGCATACACCTGACTATCTGAACGGATAGCTCTTTGCCACTGGCGAATCGCCTCCGCGGAGGGAGTCGGCTGCCAGATAAGTACTACGCCTTCATGAAGCTCTTGGAGTACTTGCGCGGCCGCCCATTGCAATTCGTTTTCCTGCAAATGATTAACAATGGTATGAGGTGATTCACTTGCTTGCAGACCAGGCAAAAAAGGGAGTGCTGGTGGGTTCAACCAAAACACCGGTTGTTGTTTGGCCTGCGCTCGCTGCAGCGCCGCCTTAAATAACACACTCTCACCAGAGAAAGGTTGTGGTGTTTGTACCTCATGCAAAGCACCCAGCATAAGACCGCCACCTAGCACCTTATCTAACTGCCGATACCCTGTGGGTAGACGCTCGCTATGCATGACGTTACGTTGCCTGGCATTAAATACATAACCACGCTGAATCAGCTTAGCTAAACGGTCATCAGCCACCTGATGCTTTGCTTTGCCTGCTAACGTTTCTGGCTGACTCATGGCGCATACCCCCGGAATTGAAATACCATAGAGCAAATACTGTATATATACACAGTATACTAGTCAAATTTCAACCAACGCAAGACAGGGCTAAGAAATTAATCTCCCTTCAGGTATGATAAGTGGGCTTTTCTTAACTGACTCAGAGATCTGTACACATGTTGAAATTTCTCCCGGCCCCTTTGCGGATCCTCTTCAATTTTCTGTGGGGCTGTTTTTGGACCACTATCATCGCTGCGCTCATCATTATTTTGGGTTTGTTTAAAGTGATTCCTATCCGCCCATGGCAGCGCTTTATTTCAGCTATCGCGAATGCCCTTTTCAGGGGCTGGGGCTATGCAGTGTCCGCCATGTTCAGTCTCACTCAGGACACTATCTGGCAAGTGGAAGGTGGCATCGAGTTAAAGCGTGATCGCTGGTACATGATTATGTCCAATCACCTGAGCTGGGTCGACATCCTGGTGCTGATGAAGCTGGCGAGCAAGGACATGCCGATGCCGCGGTTCTTCTTAAAACAGCAGCTTTTTTGGATACCATTTATTGGTCTGGGCTGCTGGGTCCTTGATATGCCGTTTATGAAGCGATATTCACGCCAGCAGATCGCCCGTAAACCCCACTTACAGGGTAAAGACATCGAAACTACACGCAAGTCATGTGAGAAGTTTAAAGACATCCCGACAACAGTCATCAATTTTTGCGAGGGCACTCGCTTTACCGAAAAAAAGAAGGCGCAGAAGAACAGTCCATTTAAGCACCTGTTGGCACCTAAAGCAGGGGGTACAGCATTCACACTGCAGGCGATGAAAGGTAACTTCGATGCCATTTTAGACATCACTATTGTGTACCCTGATCGTAATCCCAACAAGCCTCTGGTGCTGGATTTTCTGGCAGGGCGGTTACGCCATATTCATTTGCATATAGACGCATTGCCGGTTCCCGATGATTTGGTCGGAGATTACTTTAATGACCCTGAGTTTAAAGCGCACTTTCAGCAATGGCTTAACCAACGCTGGGAACTAAAAGACAAGCGTATCGATGCGACGCTGAAGTTTTACGATTAACTATCTATTTAAATCGCCAAAGAACTTAGGTCAGGCTGCGCCTGACGTTCCGCTATTGTTGTGCGTCAGGCACAGCCTGACCTACGCTTTATCGCTTTTCGAATCATCGGGGGCACCCGGCTCTTCTATCTCTTTCTTCGTCGCCGAGTCATTATCCAGACTATCCTGCTCACCTTCCTCATCATCCTTACTGGATGTATCAGAGGTGGTCTGAGGCTGTACCCGCAATGCCTGCATGTCCAGGCCACTAGGATGCTGATAAACCCGCAGGCCAAATTGTGGGATGACCGCGAATAAGTGGTCGAATATATCTGCCTGAATACCCTCATACGCCGCCCAGGCCGTATCATTACTAAACGCATATACCTGCATCGGCAGGCCGTCCGCAGTAGGTGCCAGTTGACGCACCAGCATAAACAGATCCTGATTAATGCCCGGATGATTTTTCAGATATCGGGTCACATACGCACGGAACGTGCCCAGGTTAGTCATACAACGAGAGTTAATTGCGTCATCGCCTCGACCTTCCAGCTCCTTGTTCCATTCATCGATCTCCGCTTGCTTCTCGTCAATGTAGTCGCGCAGCAAGGCAAATCGCTTTAGCTTTGCCTTTTCTTCTTCGTTCAAAAAGCGGATGCTTTGCTGATCTATCATGATTTCCCGTGCCATACGCCGGCCACCAGCCTGCTGCATACCACGCCAGTTCTTAAAGCCTGTATCGATAAATCGACGAGTGGGCACCGTGGTAATGGTTTTATCCCAGTTTTGTACCTTCACCACATGTAATGAGATATCGATGACATCACCATCAGCATTGAGGCCCGGCATTTCAACCCAGTCGCCAACCCGAATAATGTCGTTGGAGGTTATCTGCATGCTGGCAACTAACGACAATAACGTGTCCTGAAAAACCAGCATTAAGACCGCCGCCATAGCGCCTAAACCCGACAGCAAAATAAGTGGCGAACGGTCAATTAATGTCGCAATGACCAACAGAACAGCGACCACATAAATGGCAATCTTGATCACCTGAACATAGCCCTTGATCGGCTTCATTGCGGCATCAGGACGACGCTCATAAAGACGATTAAGAATCGTCATGAAGTTGCCGATGGCTAAGGCCACGGTGAAAATAATAAAGGCCGAGGCGACGTTGCGCACCACCGTGGTAATAAAGTCAGGAAGATTAGGGATAAGCGCTACACCAGCAGACAGTACAATCGCAGGCACCACGTTCGAGAGGCGAGTGATAACCCTAGATTCTTCAAATAGCTCGTCGCGCCCAATTGGCGTGTAACGAAGAGCTCGGGTCAGGCCAGTGAGTAAGACATGCTTGGATATCCAGTTGCTGAATGCAGCAAGCATCAGCAGGGCGGTAATGGCTATCAGCGTATACAAATAAGGATGGTCTTTAAGCCATTCCAACCAGACTTCAAGTGTCGCTCGAATTTCTTCCATAACCGCCTCTAATGACTCCATAAACTGGGTTTAAACTAGCAGAGTCACCGGGTTCATGCCAACACTAGTAACCCTTATGAAAACGGCCAGACCACCCAAAGGTAATCTGGCCGCTTGCATATGTTTTCTGACACTACACCTGAATGGTTGTCAGGTATAGCAAAAGTACTTAGCTGTCTTTATTCGCCAGGAATTTAGCTAAGGCTAAATATTCACCGAAGAAATCATCACTGTCACGGAACCCCTGAGGATTCATGCGGTAGCGACCATTAACGATAAAGGTTGGGGTGCCGCTGACGTTGAAGTTCTCAGCCTCACGACGCATACGGTTCGCCTGGCTACGCGCTGGGAAACTATTGTATGCTCTATCAAAGTCATCGCGCTCAACGCCGACTGCGGCAAATACCTCAGCCAGGTCATCTACTGAACTGCTGATATTACGCTGCTGAAAATGCTTGCGGAAAATCAGTGGAGACACCTCATCCGCAACACCCAGAATATTGGCAGCTGCCCATGCGCGAATAGTTACGTCGCCCATGTTACGCGGACCGATAAAGTTAACATGATACTTTTTGAAGCTATCGCCAAACTCGTCTTTGAGCATGTCGCCGAAAGGCTGGAACTGATAGCAGCTTCCGCAATAGAACGAGAAGAAATCGATGATCTCTACTTCGTCGGTGGCTTGATCCGCGACCACGTCATAATGAACGCCTTCACGAAAGTCCGTTGCATTGGCGCTCAACGTGAGACCAAGAGTGGCAACTGCGATCATTGCTAACCATAATTTTTTCATCAATGTATACCTTATATTAAGCAAACGTACGGCAACCTATTACACACAACATCTTACCATTATGCCGTTGTTAATATCCTGGCTGCAAGCGCAGCGGTTCTTCGTCCAATGCGGCGAGCTGTTCTTTCAAAGCCAGCACCTGACCTTCCCAGTAACTCTCTTCAGCAAACCATGAGAAGCTGCGGGGAAATGCAGGGTCTGACCAGCGCTTGGCTAACCATGCCATGTATTGAATGATTCTCCAGGCGCGTAAAGGTTCAATTAATTTGATTTCTTTGCTGTCAAAACTGGCGAACTCTTCGTAGCCGTCAATTAGGATATCCAGCTGTGCCGTCTGGTTAATTCGATCACCTGACAACATCATCCATAAGTCCTGAATGGCTGGCCCCTGCCTGCAATCATCAAAGTCGACCAGGGTCAGACTATCATCCCGCCACAGTAAGTTGCCCACATGACAGTCCCCATGTAAACGAATCTGCTGGTACTGGCTTAAGTCCAAGGTGCGCAGGCGATCGACCACATGCACCAGGATGGAATTGAACGGAACTTTCATTGCTGCAGGAATCAGGGAGCAATCGGCAAGGATCGCCACTGCCTCATCTAGACCGGCCTGCTCGAACAGCTGTGGTCGACTGACAAAGTCAGTTGCCTTGCCAACCATATGCAAACGCCCAATTTGTCGGCCAAGCTGAAACAAATGCTCGTCCTGGTCTGCTTCTAGCGCACGCCCGCCGACACTTGGGAAGAGCGCAAAACGAAAACCCTTATGCTCACGCAATGATTCGCCATCCAGCAAAATCGGCGGCACTACAGGTATTTCCGCCTCCGCCAACTCATATAGGAACGTGTGCTCCTCAAGGATTTGTTGATTCGACCATCGTTGCGGCCGATAAAACTTGACCACATAGCGCTGGCCGTCTGCAGCAAACTGATACACTCGGTTTTCGTAGCTGTTCAGCGCCAGCAAACCCGTGTCAGGCCAGACATCCACCGCTTCTAAGGCGTCGAGAATCAAGTCCGGGGTAAGCCCGCTAAAGCTAAAATCACTCATCGTGAGAGAAAGTTACTTTGCGTCGTACGTTTTACCCGGTCTTCAGTTTGCGAACTCACCGTAAACTCAATTTCCACCAGGCTGGCGTCAAGAAAGTAAGGGTCTATGGCCACTGTTACCGGCACGATATAGACTTCACCACCTGCGATAGTCACTTGATCCGGTCCCATATAATTCAAATCTTCGATCCCTGTTGCACGAATGGTATAGACGTCGCTTTGTTGTGATTTATTAATGATACGAAGCTGGTACACGTTTTCAATGAAGCCTTCCTGGTTCTCACGATACAGGGTATTGCGGTCTCGTACGACATCTAACTCAAGTGGAATGCGGAATAGTATATCGAGCAAGAGTAGTGCCGTGAGTGCAATTAATGCACCGCCATAGCCAACGCTTTTGAATCGCCAGACTTTGGTTTTGCCACCTTCAAGGCGACGCTCAGTGGTAAAGCTAATTAACTTTTTCGGGTAACCCATTTTCTCCATGACATTGTCACAGGCATCAATGCAAGCGCCACAGTTAATGCACTCATATTGCAAACCATTGCGGATATCAATGCCAGTCGGGCAGACCTGAACACACATATTACAATCGATGCAGTCACCCAAACCAAGGGCTTTAGGGTCTTGTTTTCGCCCGCGCGGGCCACGTGGCTCGCCACGCTTTTCGTCATAGGCAACAATGAACGTGTCTTTATCAAACATCGCAGATTGAAAGCGCGCGTAAGGGCATATGTGGGTGCACATGATTTCGCGCATCCAGCCCGCATTACCATAGGTTGCCAGCGTAAAGAATATAACGCTGCCGGCCGCCCAGGCACTGGCTTGGAAAATGAAGAGTTCAGCAAACAACTGGCGAATATCGGTAAAGTAACCAACAAAGGTCATCGCGGTGAGTAACGCAACAACAAGCCAGGCCAGATGCTTGAGGAATTTCCGCGCAAACTTGTCCGTATCCATTGGTCGTTGATCCAGCTTCATGCGCTGGTGACGGGAGCCTTCTATTTTGCGTTCAAACCACATGTAGATGAAGGTCCAGGTAGTCTGCGGGCAGGTAAATCCGCACCAGACTCTCCCCCAAAGGGTGGTGACTAAAAACAGCGCAAATGCGGACACCATAAAGATCCAAGCAAGAATCGTCAGGTCCTGGGGCCACAGTGTCAGCCCAAAGATGCGAAAGCGCTGATCAAGGATATTCAGCAGAATGGCCTGCTCACCCTGATAGGTCAGCCAGGGCAAAACCAGAAACAGTGCCATTAACGCAAAACCGAGCAAGCGTCGGGTCGTTTCAACCCGCCCTTTCACCTCGCGCACGTAAATGCGATCGTTTGGGGGATATTGATTTGACCCTTTACCACCTTTCGGCGGATGGATCTTCACTGGCTGCTTGAGATTCGCCGGCGCTGCGTCTTGCACTTTTATGTTTTGCTGCATGGCTCTATAACATGACTCATATTCACAATATTGGCAGTATACGCCTTTAAAACCGAAAGATCAGCGAACGCCCTTTGCGGTTGGTCAATGTTTTGTATGGTGCGTGATACTTTCAATAATCCGTCATTCCGCCTTGACCTGCGCGCGTTCAAGGGTGCAATCGAGCAGCACGTTTGCGCCCATTTCAACGTGATGCCAGTGCGACCATTCATCTGGGGCATGGCTGACGCCATTAACTGATGGAATAAACAACAAACCCGCTTCGGTTATCTCAGTGAAAAACTGGACGTCGTGACCCGCACCACTTGGCATGCGTAAATACTCAAATCCACGGGCTTTGCTCTTGTCTTCCATCAGTTGAATCATAGAGTCACTGCAGTAGTTTGGTGCCAGCCAACTGACCTCCTCCCTTTCATATCGCAGCCGATGACGCCTGGCGATAGACAGCAGGGTTTTATCACAAGCCTCTGCAAGCTCCTTCATGACCTCCTCACTCATATCACGCGCGACAATGGTGAAGATTGCCTCACCCGGGACGGTGTGGGGGTAGCCAGGTTTAAGGTCCACTTTACCCACTGTAATGCGGGTTTTATCAGTCCCGTTCTCATCGATGATCCGGGGGATTTCATGGGCAAAATCAGCCAACCCCATGAAGGCGTCACTGCGCATATCCATGGGTGCAGTACCCGCATGGTCCGCCTTGCCTTTGAGGTGTACGATCCATTTAAACACCCCGGAAATACCATCCACCACGCCAATCGGCAGGTTTGCTTTTTCAAGCACTGGTCCTTGTTCGATATGCAGCTCAAGGAAGCTGTGCATGGCCCCTTTTGGCCAGGCAATCTCCAATGCATCCATCGGGTCAAAGCCGTGAGCTTTCATCGCTTCGGTCAGATACACACCATCCGCATCGTGGGCAGATAACAGCCAGTCCATATTGAGCTTGCCGGTAATGGCCTGGGCACCGAACATGCCGCCAAAACGACCTTCTTCTTCGGCGGTGGCAACCACGCGGACAGGATAATCGAGGGGAATATCATGCTCTTTAATACAGCGCAGGATTTCAAGGCCGGTGATGACGCCAAGCGCACCGTCGAAAATGCCACCAGCGGGAACTGTATCCAAGTGTGAGCCAATCACCACCGCGGGTTTATCCAGTTCGCCCAGACCAAACCAGACGTTGCCCCCACCATCAATATCACTGATGAAACCTTCGTCGCGAGCAAGATCACGTAGCCAGTAACGGGCCTGCATGTCGGCGTCAGTGAACCCGCTACGATAAACACCGTGGTCGGACTCATTAAAGCCAATTCGGGACAATTCAAGAAGCGTTGATTTGAGACGGTTCAGATCGACGTTGAGGGTATGCTCGTTGGTAGAACTGCCACCGACGAACTTTGTTGACGTGTCAGGCATAGTGGCTCCTTAAGTTAAGGATTGAGTGCGGCTTTAATGTAAAACTCGCCGCACCTCAATTACCTTACACCGAAGGATGGTGAATGAACACCCACCACCAGACTATCTGTAAAGCGCTAGCCCCCTACAGCTAAACCAAGCACCAAAGTTGCAGTCACAAAATACACCATGACGCCCACGGCATCAGCAATGGTCGTTACCAGAGGGGTACTTGCTGTGGCTGGGTCCCAGCCCACCACCTTGAGTAAGAATGGTAATAACAGGCCGACCAGGCTACCAATCATGACAATGGCGAACATACTAATGCCGACGACAACCATAATCTCAGGCGCTCTGAAATAGGCGACTGCCATCACCGCCAGCGCCATAGAGAGCCCGAGCAACGTGGAAACTAAAATTTCTTTGGCAAACAAGCGCGCGCCATCACCTTTACCTATATCGCCCGTTGCAATCGCCCTAATCACCAGCGTTGCGGTTTGTGAGCCGGAGTTACCACCGCTCGCAATCAACAAAGGTAAAAAGAACAGTAATGCGGCATACGCTAAAATAGTTTCTTCATAGTAAGCAATAGCTGCACCGGAAAAGATATTCACAAACACCAGTAGGACCAACCAATTGATCCGCTTACGGTATAGCGTTAGCGGCCCTGCCTCACTGAGGCTCATTTCTAATTTACCGACCGTTGCTGATTTGTGCATGGTGTCGGTGTCTTCTTCTTCAACAACGTCCATCGCGTCATCGAAGGTCACCATACCGACCAGCAAGTTATTGTCGGTAACCGCAGGAATCGCGATTAAGTCATAGCGGCTGATAATCCGTGCTGCTTCTGATTGCGGCATGTCGGGGTTTACCGTCACCACATCGCGGGTCATCAGATCATCAATTTGCTCACTTGGCGTTCCCATCAAGAGTTGGCGCAAGGAAATTACGCCCATCAGCTTGTGCTGACCATCAATGATATAGGCCTGGTAAATACTTTCCTTCTCAGGCGCACTTTGGCGCAGCTTCCGCAATGCCTGCTCTACCGTGGTACCCACTGGAATGGTTGCGTAATCAGAACTCATCACTGAGCCCACGGTGCCTTCTTCGTAGCTCACCAGGCGCAGCAGGTCTTCACGCTCAGAGCGAGCCATCCGACGCATCAGCGCGTCCTGAAGTTTGACATCAAGCAGGGCGTAAACGTCGGCCCGTTCGTCCGACGACATGTCGTTGAACAGCTTAGCCAGTACGCCAAGCTCCATGTGGGTGGCAACTTCCTGCTGGTGCGATGGGCGCAAATATCCAAACACTTCAGCTTGCTGGCTTGAGCTCATTTTATCCAGCAACACCAGCGTATTATAAACTTCAAAGTGTTCGTCTAAATATTCGGCAACATCCGCTGAAGGCATGCCGTTGAGCGCTTCTTTTAAGCCCTCTTCATCGCCGCTTTCAACTAGCTCAACAAGATTGTCGTAACCTTCAACATACTGCATACGCTGACCCTTAATTTTTACTGTACGCGAGGTACACGCATTTGTTCGGCGAAATCCTGCTCAAAGCGCTGAGACATAAGGCTTTCGTAACCTTCACCTTCACGGTAAACGAGCAAAGCAGGAATGTTATGTTGATTAGCAAAGGCAAGGCCGCGCTCAGGCCCAAGTACCATAATGGCTGTCGCCCAGCCATCAGCATCCGTGGCATTGTCGGCTAAAACCGTCACCGCAGCTAAACGGTGTGAGATAGGCTCACCTGTGGTGGGGTCAATGGTATGCGAATAACGTACACCCTCATGTTCAAAGTAGTTACGGTAGTCGCCTGAGCTGACCATCGCGATATTTTGAATCGGTAAGATATGCTGTATGACCTGCCGATCGTCAGCAGGCGCTTCAATACCGATGCGCCAGCGCATATCTTCGGTCCGCATGCCCATTGCATAAATATCGCCACCTATATTCACTAAATGATTGTCGATACCCTGAGTGCTTAAATAATCACTCACCGCATCTACGCCGTAACCCTTGGCAATGCCAGACAAATCAATAAACACGTCACTGGTGCGCGTTACTGTTTGCGCCTCGCTATCTAATATGACGAAATGATAGCCCACTTCATCTAAGCGACGTTGCAGTTCTTGTTCACTGGGTCGTGATTCAATGCGCCCGTCAGGACCAAAGCCCCATAAGTTCACTAAGCTACCAACCGTATGATCGAATGCACCGCCGGACGTGGAAGCCATCTCTTCGCTGCGCTGGAGGACGAAAAAGAGTTCTTGCTCAACATTGACTGCCGTGTCCAATGCCGCCTGGTTAACCTGGTTCAGCACAGAGTCATCCCGATAAGTCGACATTTGGCGGTCAACCTCATCAAGTACCGCCAACACACCATCTTCAATCTCAGCTAAGTCAGCATCACTATGTTGCGCGCCAATAGATACTTCGAAGAAAGTACCAAAAATATTGCCTCGTATCGTTTGCGGCTCTGCCGGTTGCGAGCAAGCACTGAGTAGCAAAATGAGCAAAAAGGGCAGAACGAAACGATTAGTGGCGGTCATGAATGCTACCTCATTGGGGTATGTTTGATGATAGATGACAGATTTCAGCGCTAATTCTAACATAAAGCCCAGAAAGTGAGCTACCACAAGCGCTTGCGCGACCCACTGAAAGGCAAAAAAAACCCGCCTGTGAGGCGGGTTAAAGGTAAACGGCAGTCATTTGGGGGGAACTTACCGTCACCGAGGCTTATGGATGAGATAAGCACTCGGATTTGCAGGAAATGTTACACGGCGAGCGTTATGACAATGCAGCTGCGGTCTTGGCTGCGTTCATCACCGCCGCAAGCTTGACCGAGCTTTGCACTGCCTGGGCACTTACCCCATGATCTAAAAGGGTCTTAACGTGTGAATCAATACACATACCACAACCGTTCAGCGCAGATACCGCAAGGGAATACAGTTCAAAATCAGTTTTGTCGACACCCGGGTTAGCCATTGCATTCATACGCAGGCCAGCCGGCATTTTTGCGAACTGTTTGTCAGTCGATAAGTGCACGAAACGATAGTAGATATTGTTCATCGCCATTAAAGAAGCCGCTGTTTTGGCTGCTTCAAACACGTTGTCTTCAACGTTGTCTTTGGCTTCAGCTTCGACCGCTTTAGTTAAGTCATTGTCGCCCAGTGAGTAAGCTAGTGACAGCGCAGTACCGTAGAACTGCACGTCGGTCATACCGCTGGCGGCAACGTTTGAGAATAAATTGCCAAGATTTAGCTTGGTGTCTTTCGAGTGGCTGGCAAGGCCTGATTTGTAGTCAGCAATAGTCATATTTTACTCCAGAATTTGAGATTACAAGCTGGCTTAGCAGCCGGGAAAATCAGGGTGCCAGACTCGGGCACCCTGCGTACTTGGTTAATATTATAAAGTGTCGCCACCAACTGCACGGTTACATGGGCACAGTTCATCAGTTTGTAAACCATCCAAAATACGGACGATTTCATTCGGGTTACGACCAACGTTCAGGCTGTTCACAGACACGTGCTGAATCACGTTGTGTGGGTCAACAATGAAAGTTGCACGCAGGGCAACGTTCTCAGCTTTGTCACGTACCCCTAAACCGTCAACTAAATCGCCTGATGTGTCAGCGAATGAGTACTGGTTCAAACCATTCAGGTCTGGGTGCTCGCGGCGCCATGCCAGCTTAACGAACTCGTTATCTGTGCTACCGCCAAGTACAACTGCATCACGGTCAGCAAAGTCTTCATTCAATTTTGCGAACTCAACGATTTCAGTTGGGCATACAAAAGTGAAGTCTTTTGGGTAAAAGAAAATGACTTTCCATTTACCTTCGAAGCTGTTCTGAGTTACGGTTTCAAACGCGCTTTCGCCGTTCTCTTCTGGTAAGTTGAAACCTGGCTTCGCTGCTACGACTGAAAAGTCTGGTAATTTATCGCCTACTGTTAACATAAAGTTTCCTCCGTCAGGAATAATATTGAGAGTGCTAATTTCGTGTTTCCAAATTGTGATGCTCATGATAGTTTTGCAGTCTCATCGGCGAAAGCGAATAAAAGCTATCACAATAATCGGTAAAGCAAATTAAGAGTGGGAAGAGTGCTATGAGCAAATTACCAAGCCTGAAGAACCTCAGTTACCTAATGGCGCTGCACCAGCACCAGAACTTTAATCGTGCGGCGCAGGCGTGTTTTGTCAGCCAGTCGACGTTAAGCAGCGGCATTCAGAATCTTGAGGAACAATTAGGCTGCCAGCTCATTGAACGTGACCATAAGTCATTTTTGTTTACCAGCATGGGCGAGGAGATTGTCGATCGCGCCCGCGATATCCTGACCCAAACTGAAGAGCTAATGAACCATGCACAAAGTCAGGGTAATGTGATGGAAGGTCCTTTACGCCTGGGCTGTATTCCAACTATTGGCCCTTTCCTGCTTGGTCCATTGAGTAAAAAATTGCATCAGGAGTACCCGAAGCTCCAACTGCAAATTCGTGAAGACACCACCGCACAGCTTCTGCACTTGCTGAAAAATGGCGAGCTGGACGCGCTTATTCTCGCACTGCCAGTTGAAACCCAGGGCAATCAACACTGGGTCTTAGGCAAAGACCCGTTTAAAATGGTGATGCACCCGGATATCGCCAAATCTGTCGGTGAGCCGGTGAATTACTCAATGCTGCCTGACCAGAGCGTATTTTTACTCGAGAATGAGCACTGCCTGACCGGGCATGCGGTCACCGCATGCCGCCTCGGTAATAGTAAAAAGATCAATCCATTTACTGCATCGAGCTTACACAGCCTGGTGCAAATGGCAGAAGCGCGGGTGGGCGCCACTTTTGTACCGCAAATGGCTATCGAGCAAGGCATCCTGGCGAACACATCCCTGGTTGCGTTGACGCCTACAGATGGTGACGCCTACCGTGAAATCGGTCTGGTATTTCGGCCGACCACCTCACGCCGTCGAACATTCCGTAAAGTCGCTGAAACCGTGGCAGCGTTACTGCCAGAATCAACCTTAAGCTAGCGCTATCGTGCGTTATCCGATTATAAAAATATGAACCTTATTTCAAGCTCGCTCGTAGCGATCGTTTCGTAGCGACTACACTGTAACTTCATCCTCATTAGTGGAGACAACAACATGAACGCAATGCACCGTTCACTTTCCATCGCCGCACTAGGCCTTTCCGCACTTGCGGCGACCGCCCAGGCAAATACCATTGAAACGCGCTGGACGGACGTCAATGTTGAAACCGTTGCCAGCGGGTTAAATCATCCATGGGGCATTGCGTTCTTAAGTAACGGCCGCATGCTAGTCACTGAGCGTGCAGGTACGATGCACATCATTGATTCTGACGGTAATAAAGGTGAGGCCATAGCGGGATTACCTGAGATAAAAGTGAGACGCCAGGGTGGCTTGCTTGATGTTGCCTTGAGCCCGGATTACGAAAGTGACAGCACCATCTACTTTTCTTATTCAGAACCTGAAAGTGCTGGTAGCGAAGTGACCAGCACTGCGGTTGCCCGTGCGCGCCTGGAAGATAACGAGCTGCACGATGTAGAAGTTATTTTCAGTCAGTACCCTAAAGAAGATGGCGGTCGGCACTACGGTGGTCGCCTGCAGTTTAGTGCTGATGGCGAGTATTTGTTCATCGGCCTGGGTGACCGTGGCCACCGCCAAGACGATTCACAAACCCTGGACAACCACACCGGTAAGCTGGTGCGCATTCACCGTGACGGTTCTGCCCCAAGCGACAACCCGTTCGTTGACGAAGACGGTGCATTAGCCGAAATCTGGTCATATGGCCACCGCAACATTCAGGGTATGGACATTCAGCCTTCCACAGGCAAAATCTGGGCTGTTGAACATGGGCCACAAGGCGGCGACGAACTCAATCAACCTGAAGCTGGGCTCAACTATGGCTGGCCGGTAGTCACCCACGGCGAACAGTACGGTGGCGGCGAAGTTGGTATTGGCTTTGATAAAGAAGGTATGGAGCTTCCAGTGTGGCACTGGACCCCCTCTATCGCCGTATCTGGCATGGCGTTTTATGATGGCAACCAGTTCCCAGCCTGGCAGGGTAATATTCTTGCCACCGGTTTACGTGGCACTCAAGTCGCACGACTGGAAGTGGACGGTGACCGTGTGATTCATCAGGAAGTTATGCAATTTGAACAGCGCATCCGTGAAGTTAGAATTGGCCCTGATGGGCTTATCTACCTTTTAACCGATGAGTCTGACGGCAAAATTTTACGCTTATCACCATCTGACGATTAAAACTTCGCATTCAAGAGGTCGTAAATTAAATGCTTAAACTGACACTAAGGCTCGCTGTTTCAGCGGGCCTTTTTTCACTTCACGCTCAAGCTGTGGCACAAACATCAGCACCAGATCCTGAACAAGACGCGGTGGAGCGGATCATTGTAACCGCGACCCGCACTGAACAACCCTGGCTAAATAGCCCGGCGACCATAGACCGGGTCGACGTTAATCAGCAGCTGCCTGGCCTAAGAGTGGATATGGCAGAAATACTCCAGGGTATCCCTGGTGTACAGGTGGATACCCGTTATAACTTTGCTCAGGACACCCGAGTCATTTTACGAGGCTTTGGCGCGCGAGCTGCCTTTGGCGTTCGCGGCGTGGTCATGCGACTCGACGGGGTGCCCTTGTCGATGCCAGACGGCCAGGCACAGACCTCGAGTATATTTGTTGATGAGCCAAGCCATGTGGAGGTCTTACGCGGCCCAGGCGCCGCAGTATATGGTAATGCCGCAGGTGGCATTATCAATTTGCAAAGCGCCAGCCCAACACAGAGTGCCGTCGCAGTCGGCCATGCGATAGGCGAAAACGGACGTCAGCGCAGTACCGTCGATGCGCATTATGTTGGCGAACAAGGAAGTGTGAGTGGCCACTACGCGCGGTTCCGCACCGACGGAGATCGCCCACAGGCTGCGGTTGAACGTGACCAATATGCATTGCGCAGCCGCTATGCGTTTGCCAACGGCATCGAACTAATTGCCCGCCTGGATGACAACGATGCGCCGTTGTTACAAGACCCTGGGTCACTAACACCTGAGCAATGGCGTGATGACGCAACACAAACCTTTGGCGGTGCTGGGGTGTTCAATACCCGTAAAAGCATCCGTCATCGTCAGCAATCGCTATCCTTGCGCCAGCAAAACACCCATTACGATTGGGAAATTGCCGGCTGGAACGGACAGCGCGAGGTCATTCAATATTTGCCTTTTCCTGGTAGCGATATCACCTCATCTGGCGCAGTGATTGATTTAAATCGAGATTTCCATGGGGTTCATGGACAGTTTAACTGGCGACCACAAGCCTTTGCAGGCCGTTGGCAATTGAGTGTGGGCACTGACATTGAGAGACAAAAAGACACTCGCCAGGGGTTCGTCAATAACCAGGGCGTTGCTGGCGACCTGCGCCGAGACGAAATAGGTCGGGTCACCAGGGACGATATGTATGGCCTGAGCACTTTTATGCTTACCGAACAACTCAGTTGGCTTGCGGGTATACGTTTTTCTGAGCTTTCCTTTGCGGTCGATGATAACTACGTTGTGCCGGGGATCATTCCCGATGACAGTGGCGAAAATAGCTACCGTGAAACCTCATGGACACAGGGCCTGAATTATCAGTTTAGCGATAACTGGGCTTGGTTTGCAGCCTTTGGTGAAGGATTCGAAACACCCACCCTGACAGAACTTGCTTATCAAAATGAGGGCACCGGGCTGAATCAGGATCTAGGGGCCGCTAAAATTACCCAGTATGAAAGCGGGGTAAAATGGATGAGCCTTCAGGGGCAGGCGCAACTTAGTCTGTTTAATGTTGAGAGTGACAATGAAATTGTGGTCGATCAGTCCATTGATGGTCGAACGACTTATCGTAACGCCGGGCGTACCGAACGCCAGGGTATGGAATTAAGCGCCGCTTATCAGTTCAATTCAAACTTGAATATGCGCAGCGCTTTGACCCTGATGAACGCACGGTACCGTCGCGGTGACGCGCTTGACGGCCGCAGAATTCCTGGCATAGCGCACAGTAACGCGTTTGTTCAACTCAACTACCTGCCTTTTCAGGATTCGCGCTTACGAGCCTCGGTTACCGGTCAATACCGCTCCCGTGTGGCAGCCAACGATAGCAATGAGGTGTTTGCACCGTCTTACGTGCTATGGGCAGCGGGACTGGACGCAAGGCAAGATCATGGCAACTGGCGCTTCTCCCAGTGGCTTCGAGTGGATAACCTATTAGACAAAAAGTACGTTGGCTCGGTGGTTGTTAACCAAGGCAGTGGTCGCGCATTTGAACCTGCGCCAGGCCGTCAACTTAGTGCAGGGGTGCAGTTAAACAGACGATTTTAATTAAGCCCGTTACAATAAAGCCACGCTCATCGTTGAATCAATGGGCGTGGCTTTTTACATTCTGTATGGCACAGGTGCTACCTGGCCACGACTAGTGTTGGCCTTGCAGGATTTTCAATAAGGCTTTAGCGGTCGCCTCTGATGAGGCCGGATTTTGCCCGGTAATCAGCAAACCGTCCTGTATCACGTACGGGTGCCAGTCATCGGTTTTTTCATATTTGGCACCTTTGCTTTTGAGCTCGTCTTCCAATAAAAATGGAACGACGTCGGTAAGCTCTACTGCTTGCTCTTCAGTATTACTAAACCCAGTGACCGCTCGTCCTGCAATCAGCGGCTTACCTGCTAAGTTTGCGTTTAATAACACCGCTGGGGCGTGGCAAACCGCAGCCACTGCTTTACCTTGCGTCCAGAAGTCTTCTAACAACTTAATTGACTGTGCGTCAGTTGCCAGATCCCATAACGGACCATGTCCGCCTGGGTAGAACACAGCGTCGTAGTCATCTGCCTTAAGGGTATTAAGCTGCTCAGTTTTGCTCAGTTTGTCTTGTACCGCATTATCCTGATAGAAACGCTTGGTCGCCTCAGTCTGCGCATCGTCCGCTTCACTGTTAGGGTCAATCGGTGGCTGGCCACCTTTAGGTGACGCCAGCGTGATCTCTACACCTGCGTCTGCGAACACATAGTAAGGGGCGGCGAACTCCTCAATCCAGAAGCCTGTCTTATGTCCTGTATCACCCAATTGATCATGGGACGTTAACACCATCAATACCTTCATTCACCACCTCTGCTGGTTTGTTATTCTGCGTTAATCCTCTAACCAGCGGTACAATGTCCGCCGGGTCACGCCGAGTATTTCGGCCGCTTTGCGCTTATTACCGCCGGTTTCCCTTAAAACATAGCGCACATAGTCTCGTTGTACATCACTTAACGGCCGTAAAGATGTCGGTCGGCCCTCGTCAGTTGCCGTTGCATCCCGCTCATGATTAAGCTGAGATGCTTGTTGGATACGCTCAGGTAGGTGTTCTGGTTTAATCTCTTTACCTTCACAGAAAGTCACCGCACGCTCCATTGCGTTTTGTAGCTCGCGCACATTACCTGGAAAGGGGTAGTCGTATATTTTACTCAGGGCTTCTCGCGACAAGGCTGGCGCTGACGCCACATCTTTCGACAAACCTGCGATAAATTGCTGAGCGAGCAACTCACGGTCATCGCCGCGCTCACGCAATGGCGGTACTTTTAACGAAAAGGTTTCCAACCGGTAAAACAAATCCTGACGAAATTCGCTAGCAGTGACCAACGCTTCAAGGTCGCGATGGGTGGCGGCGATAATACGCACATCCACCTCGATTTCCTGATCGCTACCCACCGCCCGTATGCGCCCTTCCTGTAATACCCGAAGTAACTTCGCCTGAAGCTCCAGTGGCATTTCACCGATTTCATCGAGTAACAGCGTACCTTGATGGGCTTCTTTCAATAAGCCTGAACGCGCTTTCTGCGCGCCGGTAAAGGCGCCTGCCGCGTGTCCAAAGAACTCACTTTCCATGAGTTCTTTCGGTATGCCGGCACAGTTAACCGCAAGAAAAGGCCCATCTTTACGTTCGCTTTGCTGATGTATCGCTCGCGCCACTAGTTCTTTACCAGTGCCGCTCTCCCCCAGGATTAACACCGCCGACCCAGCATTGGCGACCTGGGTAATCTGATGATAGAGGTCGCGCATCGCTCGACTCTGACCAATCATGCCATGGAAGCGATCACTCGGTCGGCCCTCACGCAGTGCTTTTACGGTGCTTTTCAAGCGTCGATTTTCCAGCAAACGTCGCACCGTTAATAAAAAGTGCTCCATATCGAGCGGCTTGGTAAGAAAGTCATCCGCTCCTTGCTTGAGCGCTTCCACCGCCTGAGCAACCGTACCAAATGCGGTGATCAGCAGAATTGATGGAGCATCAGCTAGCTTTAACAGCTGCGGCACCATGGTCATGCCATTTGCCCCTGGTAAACGGAGATCGCTGATCACCAGGTCTGGTTGTACGCGCTCAATCTCTGGCAGCGCCAGCTCGACACTCTCTAGTGCATAAACCTGGTAGCGCTCAGTCTCCAGCTCTTCAATCAGCAGTTCTCTTAATCCTGGATCGTCTTCGACCACAACAATTCGCTCAGTCTGACTCACGTTCTATGCGCTCCTGAGAATGTCCCAATTCAATTCCACTACCTGGTTGTAGCGGAAACCATAAAGCAACCTCACAGCCACCATCGGCATGGTTACTCATAGCCAGATAGCCACCATGCTCAGTGACTACGTTGTAAACGATGGCAAGACCCAGCCCAGTGCCTTCCCCCTGGGTCTTGGTCGAAAAGAAGGGTTCTAACAATTTTTCAGTGGTAACCCCAGCTGGCAACCCTGGACCATCATCAACCACCTTGATGAGCACGCCATCAATATCGTTGTACCGATGCGCGATGGCGTAAACTTTGACTTCGTCTCTGGCCACCTGAGTGGCATTGCGTAATACATTGACCAGTGCTAATTCCAGTCTGGGTTCATCAGCTTCCAGCTCAATGTCCGTAGGCAAGTGCAGCGTTATTCGTAAAGTCTCACTGGTCACTTCATGGCGCACATTACTAATGCACTCAAGCAGCAGCTCTCGCATATCAACGGGTTCAATGTCACTGGTGCTCTGGCGGGTGTAATTGAGCAACTGCCTAACAATGCGGGTTAGTCTCGCCACCTGCCCACGGATAGCTTCAAGCTGCCTTACCTGCGCTGGCTCATGGCTACTTTGCATCAAGCGCCGAGCGCGTCCATCAATCACTGTCAACGGCGCTCCCAGCTCGTGGGCCACGCCACCTGCCACACGCCCTATGGCAGCCATCTTTTCCTGGTACTGCAGTTGTTTCGCCAACGCCTCTTCGTGGGCCTGGTGTTCAATCAACTCGGCGTTTTTAGCATCAATGCTGTCGAGCATGCGGTTGAGTCCACGGGCTAGCTCGGCTAGCTCTGAGGGCCCGGTTTCGTCCGCACGATGGTTGCGCTCACCTCGCTCGATACGCTGCATAGTTTGGGTTAGGGCGTAGACGTGCCGGCCGACACCGCCGTAATGACCGAATATTACTATGGCCAGGGTCGCTATACACAACACCCACCAAGTCAGCCAGGCAATTCGCGAAAGCTGGGCCAGTGACGCGTCAAAGTCGCTGGCGCGACGATTGATCTGAATAAAACCGTTGGTGCGCCCAAGATCGTCAAATACCGGAATGAAATGAGAATACAAAAACATGCCTGAAACCTGGCGATATCGCTCTTGCTGCTCACCTGTGGTGACAACCTGCTGAGCCACCTGGCTGGTGGTCAAGTCGCGTTCAGTGATACCTGCTGCAGCGACCTGGTTGCCGTTCACATCAAAAACCGAAGCGCCGTAGATCCGGCCAATATCGAACACCGACTGCAAAGTTCTGCGCACGGCTTCTTCATCGCCAACGGCCAGCGCCTCACCCACCGGCAGGCGAATCGCCCGGCCAATGAGTTCTACATCGTCTTTCAAACGATCTGACTCGAGGGTTGTCAGGCGATCCAGGCCAAAGGCGATACCACCTCCGGCAATGACCAATAGAGGTAACACGACATACAGCAATAAAGCTCGCTGCATACCTGCTAACCGAAAGAACCGTGTTGGTGAATTTTTCATCGCTGTGTCACTTCTGTCACTGACATATCTGTCACATGTGACAAAAGTATACACTAAAGTTCCATATACGGTCAGGTCAGATTCTTCCTTTTAGCTAGTAACATTAAAATTAATTCAAATATATCAATAGGATAAAAATTAATTTTAGTTTTTTTCTCAAGTTGGCACAGCATTCGCTTAGTTACTAGTGAGAACTTCACACGAGGAGAGAAAATTATGTTTAAACGTACTTTTGCACTTTCAGCTATCGCAGCCGCTATGTTTTCAATGCCAGCACTGGCACAGGATCAAAACGAGCAGGCTTACGCACAACAGCAAATGGAAGAAATGGCTAACCAGCCAATTTCTGAAGAGCAATTAGAGCAGTTTGCTGACGCGTTGGACGAAATTGAGCGTATCAACGACGAGTTTGTTGCTGAACTTGAGCAGGCAGAAAGCCAGGAAGAAGCTCAGGAGCTGCAAATTGCAGCGCAAAGCGAAATGGTTGAAGCAGTTGAAAACAGTGGTCTGAGCGTTGAAGAATATAACGCAATTGCATATCGCATGCAGAATGACCCAGAGATTCAAGAGCGTATCGAAGAACATCGTTCTTAAGTTGGGAAGCTTTTAGAATCCAAGAGTGACCAAGAGCGCGGCTAATGCCGCGCTTTTTTTTGCGTGTTTTTCGACCCTGATTGCGCAAGTACTCACTTGTTAACATTCGGTGGTATAGTAAATGGTGTTACATCTGACCAATAACTATTAGAGGAACTCCATGCGACATCTCTCTTTACTCGCCGCAGCGAGCGTGTTGACAGTGGCGTGCTCCCCCACGGACGCACCAGCCCCGGACACGGACACCAATACCAATTCTACTTACACTAGCCAAGAGCCTCGAGTTGATGCCGACGGTTATGTAGATTATCGCTTCAATGACAATTTCCGTGAGCACCTGCGCACACTATCCTCGGATGAGTTTGAGGGTCGTGCGCCAGGCTCAGCAGGTGAAGCGCTGACGATTGACTACGTGACTGCAGAATTTGAACGTTATGGTGTAAAGCCGCTTAACGACGGTAGTTTCTTGCAACCCGTCCCCTTGGTTCGCATTGCCCCCACACGGGTGACCAATATGGGGTTACATCATGACAATAACGACTCTGAGTTTAAGTATCGTGATGAAATGATGGCTTGGACCCCCCGCGTTGTCGATGACGTCAGCCTGGAACAAAGCGAGATGGTGTTCGTCGGTTACGGCATTGTCGCCCCTGAATTTGATTGGGACGACTATGCAGGGCTGGATGTGGAAGGTAAAACAGTGGTCATGTTCGTCAATGACCCAGGTTATGCAACCCAGGATGACGCGCTTTTCACTGGCAATGCGATGACCTATTACGGTCGCTGGACTTACAAATTTGAAGAAGCCGCTCGTCAGGGTGCTGCAGGTGCGATTATTATTCACGAAACCGGTCCTGCAGGCTATGGCTGGGGTGTTATTGCCGGTGGTTCACCGGTTCGTTTTGACATGGCGCGGGATGATCGCAACATGGGCCGCAGCGAGATCGAAGGCTGGATTACCGCCGACAGTGCTGAAGCTCTCTTCGCAAACGCAGGGCTTACTTTGGAAGAGGCGCATCAACGCGCGCTGGCCAGTGACTTTAGCCCGATTGATTTAAATACCGGCTTGTCAGTCACTGTCGAAAACGAGTTCGAGTATATTGATACCTATAACATTGCAGGTTATATCGAAGGCTCAAGCCACCCTGAAGAGCATGTTATTTATATGGCTCACTGGGATCACATGGGTGTAGAACCCATTAGTGGCGAGATCTTTAACGGTGCACAAGATAACGCAAGCGGCACTGCCGGCGTGTTATCGATCGCAGAAGAATTCGCTAAAGGTGAACAACCGGAGCGCTCGGTCGTGTTTCTTCTGGTCGGCGCCGAAGAGCGTGGTCTGCTGGGCTCAGCATGGTATGGGGAACATCCATTGTTACCGCTAGAGCAAGCGGTTGCTGGTATTAATATGGATGTGCTCAACGTGTATGGTCCAATGCGGGACTTTGTCGTTGTTGGTTGGGAAAACTCCAACATGCAGGATTACGCAGCGCCATTTGTAGAAATGCAGGATCGCGTTCTTGCCCCAGAAACCAACCCTGAGGCGGGCATATTCTACCGCTCGGATCACTTTAGCCTGGCCAAGCAGGGCGTTCCGGTACTCTATGCCAAAGGTGGTAACGATCATTTTGAGTTTGGCGAGGAGTGGGGTGCTGAGCAACGCGCAATATATAACCGTGACGCTTACCATAAGCCTGCTGACGAATATGACCCAGAGTGGGATCTACGAGGTGCACACCAGGACCTTTGGATTTACTTCAGAGTTGGTCAGCAGTTAGCAAATAACCGTGACTGGCCGTATTGGGCAAGCGGTAATGAGTTTGAAGCCTTACGTCTGCAATCAGACGAGCAGCGTCAACCTTAAGCGGTATGACGCTGTAATTGGCTGACCTGCCATAAACTGGCGGTAAGCGCGTGAACCGGAGTTCGCGCGCCTGCCGCTATCCATTGCGCTAATGCGCCTGCGACATTCGGCCATTGCAATTGAACGCTGCCTTCACTTTTCAGCCAACTCATCACATCTCTAAAGTCCAGATGCAGGCTAACGCTGCCTAATTCCATTGCATCCAAACAGTGCGCATTCGCCCACTGCTCAAACTGCCCGGTGAGCGGCTTCACCAGTAATTTTTTGCCCGCACTCAACGCCTCGCTGCTGGTACCAAAGCCAGCGTTAGATATTACCCCCTCAGCTTTATCAAAGGCGTGTTTAAACGTGGTTCTGGAGGGCATGAAGAATGTCGCGTTGGCGGTCACTTTGTTGACGGCTTGTGGATGAAACACATCGAATTGATACTGCGGGGCAGCAGCTGCAATCTGCGAAAGTAGCCGTTCAATGTCTGCTAATGGCTGAAATGGCAAATAGACCAGGTAACGGTTGGTTTGCGTGGTGCCGGTGAACTGCTGAGTTTCAATAATCGGCGGCAATGTATGATCATCCAACGGTTGCCAGTGGGTACCCAGTGGCCTATCGCATGGTGCAAATTGCTTGATCATCGCCCGCTGTAACGACGATGCTGGCAACGAGTGATGCTCTTTGACAAAGGCGTACTGGCGACCTAGTCCAATACAGGGAACCTGTTGTCGTTTCGCCGCCCAAGCGGTGACAGGTTCAAAATCGGTTAGCACCAAATCATAATCCGCCAAATCAAGTTGATGAACGTCGCGCCAAAAGCCCCACCAAGGATTATGGCTCAGTGTATCAAGCACCGATACCTTGCCGTTTCGAATCGCAAAGCTCAGCCCTTCGCGCCAGATAAAGTCACCAAGTGCCTCTACCCCGAACAGTGTGTCCCTGGAGCGTCCTGAAATTAAGAACTGTACTTCAATGTCAGGATGCTGTTTAAATGCTTCAGCCATGGCAAGCGCGCGGGTTACATGCCCGTTGCCAGTGCCCTGAACACCATAAAGAATCCGCATCAGAGAACTCCCATCCAATAAATACTCGTAGCCGCGAGACCACAGCCGAGCGCCGCGCCAGCCACTATATCCGTAGGGTAGTGCACGCCGAGCGCAACACGTGACAGACCAATGGCGCTGGCCCAGCTAAACACCATCACGCTCGACTCTGGAATGAAGTAACTACAGGCCGTGGCGAAAACAAATGCGGCAGCCGTATGCCCTGAAGGGAAACTGAATTTGTCACTAGCTTTGATAATCGCGCACAATTGTAAGCGCTGATAAGGACGCTGACGACGCAGCGTGTTTTTGAGCACCAGATAGACTGGTACTTCGATTGCGTAGATCATCAGAAGTGTGGAGAACAGCACGCCCGCCTGATGGTGGCCCTGCATGAACAGGGCCGCGCAGATGACAGCGTACATCCAGCCATCTCCGCTCATTGAGACCGCCCGGGCCAGAAATGCTTTGGGCGTTCGCCTTAGCGTGGATGTTAACCAAAGATATGAAAGCTCGTCGTAGCGTTGAATATGCTGTAGCCATTTCATGTCTTCGCCCTCAGCTGCTTATTTGTTAAGCACTATAAGCGCCGCCGGTGACACTTTCTTTGCTGAAAGATGACAGTCTGATGACAATTGCAGATACTGCTTCAGGCCGCCACGAGCGCCCTTTACATTTCACTTAAAAGGTTGAAAAAAAGAGCGTATAGTGGAAAAAAATAATAAATGAGCAAAGATGAATGGATACGATCTCGCACTCCCCATCCGTGTGGCGCGCATTTATATACGTGCTGAGCTCGCTATCGTTTCTTAGTGTCGCGCAAGCTGCCAATATTTACCCTTGGCCGGAGGGCGGCGACACCGTTATTGGCGACAATCAGCTGACGCAGGTGGCTCAAGGTGAAACGCTGTTGGACATCGCAGAAAGGTTTGGCCTCGGTTACGCTGATATTCGTGATGCAAACCCTGACCTTGACCCATGGATTCCAGCCGTAGGCGCTGAAGTACGTTTACCGACACGCTATATTTTACCCGCCACCCCATGGCAAGGCATCGTTATTAACCTTGCAGAGTACCGCTTATACTATTTTTTGCCCGAACAGCATGAAATTCATACCTACCCGATAGGGATTGGACGAAGCAATACACCGACGCCGCAGGGTGACATGCAGATCTCAGCGCGCATCCCTAATCCCACCTGGTATCCACCAGCCTCAATTCGCCAACGCTGGCAAGAGAGTGGGGAAGAGGTACGCTGGCAAGTTCCGGCGGGCCCTGATAATCCGCTTGGCCCCTTTGCGATTAATTTAAGCGCAGAGGGATACCTTATTCACGGTACTAACCAACGATTTGGCATAGGTGCGCAAACGAGTGCAGGCTGTATCCGGATGAACAACCGGGACATCGAAGCACTGGTGAATACCACTAAAATCGGCGTCCCAGTGCGCATCATTAGTGAACCGACAAAAGTAGGGATTCTGGCTAACCAATTAGTATTAGAGTCCCATCGACCGCTTAATCCGTCTGACCCCACCAAAAATCATACCGATGTAGTCTATGCTTTAAGCCAGCTGCGGCAGCAGGAAAGTATAGAAAACATACAGATCAACTGGCACAAGGTTGAACAGGTATTTAATCATCACCAGGGTATCGCGGAAGTCATTAGCCACTAGGTTAGTGCGTAATTTAGAGACGATAGTGTGGTGATAAGGGCTAGCGCATATATAAATGTATCTATAAAAGGGAGAGCAACACATGAAAGTTACTAATAATAATAAATTATTTGGATTAGCGGGGATCAGTGTAGCGGTACTTTTACTGAGTGGCTGTGCTTCGCAAAGTGAGCAGGTCGAGGGGCTACAAGCGGAGTTACGAGCCAGCGCAAGGGCTCTAGAGTATTGTCGTGCACGGGTTGAGGAAGCAGATGAGCGCGTTCAGCGTGCGCAAGCCCGCACCGAAGAGTTCCGTTTACGAACGGAAGAATTGGAGCGCAGAATGGCTCGGATGACCAGCAAGGGCTAATCAATCATCCTAAGTTATTAATTTAAATAGGTGATTTTAAGGCTACTTTTAATCCCGTTTAGCACCCCCTAATTTACTATTTTTGTAGTGCAAATTTCGTCCGTTGTGGTAGTCTTATTATAATTTATTAACAAATGGACTGAGATCCATACAAGGGGTTATGAGGGTTGTTATGTTTAAATATAATAAATTCCTAATTGTATCTAACAGCGCCAAACCAACAAATATTGCATTGTTAGCAAATTCAATTGATATAAATACAGAAAACCGAACCAGAGCTGAATTATTTCATATAGATGTCGACGAAAAAGCGATGGTCGCCTATTCCCTTGCGGGTAAGCAGTTGTCTCACAACCACACCGCAAGCGAAGTAAACTTAATCGCTCAGCGATTCCCAATCTTTATCTTTGATGCGGCCCGCGGCAGCTGTGACCCGCAACAAGCCCTCGACTTAGGCGTACGCGGCATCATCTATAGTGATGATCAGCTTGATAAGTTACTCACCGCCTTTAAAGTGCTTAGTGAAGGGCAACTTTACTACCCGCGCTGGTTACTGTCTGAATTGGTCAATGAAATGCTGACACGCCGTATCGAGCAAACCAATAGCAGCGACAGTGCTTTCCCACACACGTCCTTGACTAAGCAGGAGCTCAACATCGTTAAGTTAGTGGCACAGGGCGCACGCAATAAAGAAGTCGCCTACCAACTGAATATCAGCGCGCACACTGTAAAAACGCATTTATCATCGATATTCAGAAAAACCCAGGCTCGTAATCGAGTGGAGCTTTTACGCTGGTCGCAGCAGTCGAACATTGTTAATTACCACCCGGATTTTAGTATTAAAGGGTAATAAGTGATTAGGTTTGTTTAGCGAAAACTGATGCGTATTTGATAAAAAAAGGGTTCACCTAATCGAGTGGGCCCTTTTTTTTATATCTGAGTTCCGATTTATTGTGCAGCTCTCTCCGCAAATGAAATATGAGCCGACACTTTACTCCAGTAAAAAAAAGCCGGCAAATGCCGACTTTGATACTTTATTGTTTTTATTATTCTTATTTACTACTCCAGCCTCAGAACTGGCTCACAACCGCAGTATTGAATGTACCAACTTGCGACACGGAGATAGAGCTGTCGTGACTCATTTGAGCACCTTGAATGACGTTTTGAGCACCTTGCTGATAAAGACTCACATAACCATTGTCACCACCAACTTGAAAGTACTCTGAACCATTAAGTCCTTCAATGCTGTTACTCGCGTTGCCCGATGGGCCGCCCTGAGTCATATTGATGTTGTTCATTGAACCTGAGAGCAGCAATGAAATGGAGCTGAACGCACCAGCTTGGTCTGTAATAACTTGGTTCCCTTGCACGTATTGTCCATCTGTTGTGATATCCAGACTTACACCATTATGAAACTGTGTCGAACTGATAGTATTATCGTCACCAGTCATATCAAAGTTCATAAATTGGCCACTACCAGCTCTTGCTGAAGCATAGAGCTCGTTGCCGTCACCATCAAAATAAACATTAGTTTCACTAAAGCGACGATCTCCAACTGGTTCGCGCACATCAACTAAATTCGAATCACCATGAATAGTAATCGCGACTTGATTACTATGCCCATGTTGGAACACGGAAACCTCGTTGTAATTGCCAGTCACGTCCGAAGTAAGTTCATTGTCGTACTGACGTTGATACACATCGAATGTATTGAAAGAACCTGCAACAGTCAGATCTGTAACGTTGTCATTGCCAACCTGCTCTACTGCGGCAGTGTTGCCACTGCCGTAAGCAGCAAAACTAGCACTATGCGAATCACCGCTTTGAGAGGTTTCAGCCAAGTTATCGTCACCACTGAGATAAATCACCGAGCTGTTGCCTGAGCCACTTTGGGTTTGCGAACTGACGTTACTATTGCCCAGTGCCCAGCTTGTAGCCTCGTGATCTAAACCTGACTGCACAATTGTCTGGATGTTGCCATCACCATCAGCCCATATTTCAGCAGAACTGTCCATGCCAAGTTGTTCAATGGTCGACACGTTATCACTGCCTTCAGTCAAAATTTCGGCATCATTAAACATACCGAGCTGCTCAATAACGCTATCGTTATTGTCGCCATCTTGTTCAACCCACGCGTCGTTCGATACGCCAGCCTGGAAGATATCCGCGCTGTTCATGTCGCCTGTGGTAATGATTTCAGCCTGATTATCCGCTGCCCACTGTTCGATGCTCGCGAAGTTGCCGCTACCCGTTACCAGGATGGTCGCCCCACTAAGGCCGCCAAGCAGTTGTGCAACCACTGCGTTGTTATCGTCACCAAATAATTCAACCCGGGCATCGTTGCCGCCAATATCCTGCTGGGTCACTGTGGTGACGTTGCCGGAACCCTCTTGCGTGGAGTATGCGTCCTGTTCATACCCATCTTGCTCAATAGTCGCATCATTGCCATCACCAAATTGGCCGGAAAAAGCGTCATTACCCATATTGAAAATCCAGAAACTAAAACCGCCGCTCTGGTCAATTAGTACCATATTGTCGTCACCAACCTGAACCGCTTCTGCATTCAAATTGTCGCCGTCCTGAGAAATCTGAGCAAAGTTTTGCACGCCGTCCTGAAGCAGGTCGATGTCGTTATTGCTCGCATATGCTGCACCTGAGATAGCTAAGGCTACGGAAAGTGCTAAAGCTGACTTGGTTGCTTTTAAAGTTTTCATAATTAATCCTATTTTTGTTATCGACAGTTTCCACTGTGCTAAGTGTTGCTTAAATATATAAGCGAGACTTCTGCCCTATATTGGGCCGGGTCTTCCATGTTGCATACCAGACCGATAACAGTGAGAGAGCACTCTATTCGGATATTTAAACTGGCATGTGTAAACCTCACGTAAAGATTGGTTCATATGGCTTAGGGTAGCAATCATCTTATTGGCGTATTTTTAGGCTGAGCGGCTTGAAAGGAATTCTGATAAAGACACTTGTAAACAAGTGCTTATGAAACAGAACGGGCAAAACAAGGATGTTAGGACTACGCCATTAGAACTAGGTTTCTTTTAATCTATTTCATCACTAAAAAGCAATTCATTAAAACCATTCGTAATATACAGAAATAGACAAAACCCTACATTTACATCATTTATAAAAACAGAATTAACAATAAAAAAGGCCGCAACTATGCGACCTTTTAAAATAAATTATGGCTATGACTTACTAATGAGTAAATTAACTTTGCGAGCGCCAAAAACCGCGAACCTGACCCTCTTCGATTAATTCAACCAGTGCAGTTTCCATGGCTCGCTGAACTGAATGTTGAACGGGTTCATTCATTGAAAACCCAGCCTCAGCTTCAAGTAGACGATTCAGCGAAACATAACGGAAGAGCCCGGCGCGAAGCTCCATGGAAAATACTTTCTTTGTTGCAGAAACCGAGAGCAGAACCTGGCCGGTATGGACGTCAACGGCACGTAAATACACGCTCACCTGATCTTCCCGATACATCTCTGAGGCGCCAATACCAAAATACTCAGCGCCAACACCGCCCGTGGTGGTATTGGTGTCATAGCTGATGATCCCCCCCTCAAGCATAAGCCGCGCTTCTTTTAGTGGTGGAAGCTCCTGCCCGTTACGAGCCGAATTATGAATCTGGCGCTCAGTCAGAAGGTTTTGCAGATTCTCTCGCTCCAGTGGCGCAAACCACCCGGAATCAAGTAAGAGCTGCATCATCATTGATGTTCCCCCTTGAGTAACCGCAGTGGAGAAGCTGGAAACATTTGCCTGGGGCTTATACTGACCAGTTTGATCACGAAATGCATATACAGTGACTGGGATTGGTGTCGCGGGCCGCGGCTGTTCGCGCAGATATTCCATAATCGCGCTGCGAGCATCGATGGTGGCAGGCTCAATATTGAAGTTTGTTGGTTTAGGCATAATCGAACAGCCAGACACCAACACTGCCGTCAGAGCAGTTATCATGAGTTTACGCATGTTAACCTCCCCAACCAGGCATCGTGATAATGGTAACTTCGCCGGTAGCATTATTGGTAATGTAAACCAACACACTGCCATCCGCCTGACCAGTTACCTCAACGGTATACTCACCGGTATCGTATATGCCCTCCACCAGATCACCGTCTGCAATACGTCGGGTTAAACTGTTGATGATATTGCGCTCTAATTGCTCCTGAAAGCGTTGTACAAAGGAGCGCTGATTCGTATCCGGTCGGTGAGCGTTCTGACTCTGCGCTTTTTGTAACAGGTATGACCCGTTCATTGGGTTGCCACCAAAGCTTGGATTAATTGGCTCGTAAACTAATTGGGTCGCAATTGCCTGGGTGGAGGCAAATGCGCCAATAACTATGCATGATGTTTTAATTATTTTTTTCATAACCTTACCTTATTGTAATTTTTCTAAGATAGAGTCGGCGGCTGCTCGAGCCTTTATTTCTACTACCTTATCTAAGCTAATGAGTACCGCTTGTTCAGCCACCTTTTTAACGTCGGTGTGCCGTCTTCCAAAATATGTCTGAAAAATAGTTTCCTGCTCCATCTCCACCCATAACCTGGTGCCAGCCTGGGGGTAAACCTGCTCGTGAATGACCACCGTCAGGCCTTCAGTATCCGGCACGTCGCGCCAGTAACCGGTGTAATAGAAGAAGAAATCTTTGCCAAAACGGGTGATGGTTCGGTCAAGGACAATGCCACTCAATTCAATATCTCCGCCTTCACTAACGGCGCGTGGAGGTGCTTCAGGCAATGTCAGACTGCGTGCGACCGTCGACGTTGAACTCATCAGGAGCAAGGCCGCGGCAAACCACGCAACACAAGATAACCGACCCGACAAACATACGAGTTTCATCCGGGGCACCTAGTACTGAGTGACCGTGGCGGTCATATCAGAGCCATATTGGGCCACAATTGCTAAACCGTGGTTACCATGCTGCTCCAGAAAGACCACATTATTAAAGCCTTCCTGATACAAGTAGGCGCGGTTGTAATGACCGCTCTGGGTCGCGTATATGTTGTTTCCCTGGCCGAACTGACTAGCGTGTATTTGATTATATGCGCCTTGCTGAGAGACCTCGGCATGATGCCGGTCGCCGACCTGGAAAATAGAAGCGTGGTGCGCATGCCCCACCTGTTCCAGATGCAGGGTATGCCCGTGAATAGCCGGTGCGTTCAAGCCTGATAAGCTTGCCATCTGATTCATTTCTAATAAGCTCGCCAGACCCATTGGCAGTTCTGCCTGAGCGCTCGCTATCGGCGTGGTAAGCCATAATGCGACGGCTAAACTTATGATTTTTTTTAGTGAAGCCATGGTGATTTCCTTCAGGATATCAATCGGTGGTGCTAGTACATTAGCCCTTTGCTGAGCCTTAACAATCGTATTATTGGGCTATTTTATGTTCAGCTAAAAGCCCGTACTTAAGCAGTAAAAATCAGGATTAACAGGGGCTTATAGGATCTTTGATGATGGTTTTTAGCAGGATCTAAGTAGTACCTTCATACTAGGGCTAAAACAAAAAAACCACCGGGCTATATACCCGGTGGTTATGTCAGAAGCCGCTTTTAGTTTGTTTGGCTAATGGTGGCGACGTTGCCGACACCAATTTGCGATACAACCATAGTGCTGGCATCAGACAATTGCTGGCCCATAACAACGTTGAAAGAACCTTGTTGTGAGATGTCGATGGTGCCACCGTTGCCGCCGACGACAAAGGAGCTACCTAAACCGCTCATGCCAACGATGTCATTCGCTAAACCACTTTGCGATAGCATAATGGTATTGTTTGAACCCGTGATGAGCATGTCAATCAGGTTAAGGTCGCCAACTTGAGACGCCTGCAACATGGTCGAGTCAGCGCCAGGTGCAAAAATCTCAGCTTCGTTTCCTAAGCCGTCCTGGAGCAGCTCTGCCTGGTTATTGTCGCCCTGGAACTCGACAATGGCGAAGTTGAAATCACCGATTTGCATTGAAGAGATATCGTTCATATTGCCATCTGCGGCAACGCCATTTAGGTTAAAATCACCGTCTGAACTGGCATAAACTGAGTTGCTGTTTCCGTATGATAAAGCAATAGCCTGGTTGAAATCGCCAGTCTGCTCAATAGTGACGTTATGGGAATCACCCGAAGTCTCGAATAAGGCAGTGTTGTCATCACCATCCTGCAACACATCAATCTGGTTATCGTTGCCAACCAGACCAGACGGGCCCTGGATTTCGTTGAAACTACCGGTTTGCGATGCCAGTACAATGTTGTCATCGCCACTTAATGGGTCAAGTAAAAACAAGTTGCTGGTACCATCCTGGAATACATCCAGGTAGTTGTCGCTGCCATCAAAGTCATAGGCGATAAATACGTTGTTAAAACCTTCCTGGAAGGTAAACACGGTGTTACCGTCACCATTAAAGCCGACGATACCCGCAACGTGGGAGTCACCTTGTTGGTAGAAATCAAAAACGTTATCGCTACCTGCACCAAACAATACGCCAGTCTCATTACCTGAACCCTGGGTCTCGCTGCTAACGACGTTACTGTCACCGGTTAACTCGATTAGGCTCCAGTTGCTGGACCCTTGCTGCATAATGGTGACGTCATTTGAATTGCCTGCCAGATCCACGGTTGCTTCGTTGAAGTCGCCACCCACCTGCTGCACATAGACATCGTTCATATCACCGGAGAGGAATGTCTGGGATAGGTTCTGACCACCTATTTGCTCAACCTCCACGTCATTTTCGTTACCGAAAATGTCTGCGACTGCGATGTTATAGAAATCGTCCTGGAAAATATCAATGCGGTTTCCATCACCGAATGCGTAACTGAAGGCTTCTTGCCAGAAGTCGTATTGCTCGATATTGGTCCAGTTTCCATCACCTACCTGAAAACTTTCAGCGATTTGCCAGGTATCGTGCTGGATAAGGCTTAACTCGTTTAAGTCACCGACCTGCAGGGCATTGCCAAAATGGAGAGACCCCTGTTGGTCAATATTGGCAACGTTATCAAGGCCTTCCTGATCAAGGAACGCATCGTTTGAACTGGCCATCGCGGCGCTTGAAACGGCTAAACTAACTGCGATCGCTAATACACTTTTTTTGCTCGTAAAGATCGACATAATTGTCTCCCTGTTATTGTTTTAGTACTGCTCGATTTGAACAAGTGTCTGGTGACCTAATTGCTGCACCATGATCCCTTTCGCTTCACCATACTGCGCAAGCTGGATCACATTATCGGTACCAACCTGACTAATGACTGCGGAATGACCCCGACCGTGCTGAACAGCATAGATTCGGTTACCAAAACCCTGTTGAAGTGAATAGAAGCTGTTTCCCTGACCAATTTGCTCAAGTGCCAGAAGCTGACCTTGTGACTGCACTGCGCTCTGTGTCTGCAAAGTGCTCATAACCTGTCGATCAATAAGACTCTGCAGTGGTGCGGATAAAGATTGATTCGCATGTGCCATTGGAGTAGAGGAACACATCGCCAGAATAAGCAGAAAAGACGTGACGGTTATTTTAAACATTGCAAATTAACTCGTTATTGTTGTGGAAAACACGCTGTAAGATTAACGTCTATTGCCATGCTAACAATCGTCACTTTGGGTCATTTTAAATTAACCCGATAATAATACCCTCGACTCAAATATAAATATTAAACAACAACTTAAAATTACTACACTCTCAGACTATCAACACCATGAAACTAAGCCCTTAATCCTAATTTAACCCGTTTTATTTAAGTATTGATCTATTAAGAATAAATATGTGCTAATTCTTCTAAGTGCGATAATTGCACGCATAAAAATATAACCTTAATATTGAGGAAGAAGAAAAATGGCTAATAAAAGTAAATTAGTCGTTGGCATTTCCTTGGCCCTGTTTGCGGGCTCAGCTATGGCAGCGAATCAACCAGCCGATGAAGAAACATTGCTAGTTATGTTTAAGCCCTCGGTTTCTAAAGATCAGCGTGAAAGCGTTGTGCGCAGCGTGGGTGGTATCTTGCGAGCGACTGATGATGCAGGACGAGACCTTAGAATGCGGCATGTGGCGGAAGGTCGAATCAATAAAATTCACGTAGCGAACGCCGCTCAACGTGATCGGGTCATTAAACGACTTTCACAACACCCCTTGATTGAAGTAGCGGAACCAAATTACATTCTGACCACAGCGGTAACCGACCGCCAACCACTGAGCGTACCCAATGACCAATTCTTCGGTTTAATGTGGAACCTGCACAACACCGGTCAGGAAGGCGGCACGGTTGGCGCAGATATTAGTGCGCTGGATGCCTGGGATATTACTAAAGGCGATTCAAATATTGTCATTGGCGTTATTGATGAGGGGGTGGACTACAATCACCCTGACCTGGTTGGTAACATTTGGCAGAACCCTGGTGAAATCTGCGACAATGGTATCGATGACACTGGTACTGGTGTCATCGATGACTGCCACGGGTTTAATGCGATAGACGGCAGCGGTGACCCAATGGATCTTGGTGGCCATGGTACCCATGTAGCGGGCACTATTGGCGCCAGCACAAATAACAGCATCGGTATCGCAGGTATTAACTGGGATGTACAAATTGCAGGCTGTAAATTTTTAGGCCCAGAGGGCGGTTCTACATCCGACGCAATTGCCTGTATTGACTATTTCACCAACCTGCGGGTTAACCATAACGTCAATATCGTTGCGACGAATAACTCTTGGGGCGGCGGTGGATTCTCGCAGACTTTACGCTCAGCAATCCAAACCCATAACGACGCAGGGATTATGTTTGTCGCCGCGGCAGGGAACAGCGGGCAAGATGCAGATATCAGCCCGATGTACCCAGCTGCGTATGATCTCCCTGGTATTGTCAGTGTTGCCAATACAACGCGCACTGACGCGATGTCAGGCACATCCACCTATGGTGCAGTGAGCGTAGATCTAGGCGCGCCAGGCACACAAATCCCGTCGACTTATATTGACGGCGGTTATGTGTATATGTCGGGTACCTCAATGGCGGCACCACATGTAGCCGGTGTTGCAGGTTTAATTTGGTCTATTGCGCCTCATCTGAGCATTGCTGAGGTGAAGCAAATCATGATGGACTCAGGCGACCCGCTTCCTGCCTTAGCAGGTCGTACCGTGTCTGGTAAGCGACTGAATGCCCATCAGGCATTAATTGACGCGGATCCAGAACCTGGTTTTGCTTTGGAGCTGACACCTGCGATGCAGGAAGTCAGTGCTGGCGATTACGCTGAGTACACTTTAGATATTTCGGGCGTCGCAGACTGGTCTGGCGAGGTAGAGTTAAGTGTTTCTATCAACCCGGCGCTAGACTATGATCTGTCTTCCAGCACCGCTGAAACCGGAGACTCGGTCACCTTAACCGTTTATACTGAGTCCGATACACAATGGGGCGACTATGCCATTGAAGTGTCTGCGCAGGATACTGACACCGGCGAATACACAGGTCAGGCTGCAGCATCATTACGCGTGCTGCCACAGTATCTGGTCGACTTCCCATATGAAAACAACACCTCAGTAGCAATCCCTGATGCAGATCCTGCTGGTATCACCAGCGTGATCACTGTACCTGACGAAGGTGTGGTATTTGGCACTGAAGTGTCGGTGGACATCACGCATACCTGGCGTGGAGATTTAATCGTTACATTGACCTCTCCTGAAGGTACTGAGCATATGCTGCACAACCGAGATGGTGGTAGTGCGGACGATCTCATCGAAACCTGGAACGTTGACAGCTTCAACGGTGAGCAGATGACGGGCGACTGGACCCTGTTCGTGTCAGACAATGCAGCACTGGATACAGGTACATTGAACAGCTGGCGCCTGGTGTTATCGGTTGCCAGTGACAGCGAACCAGTTCCTGGTGAGCCAACGGCTGGCTTCAGCTATACAGTGGATGGCATGACCGCCAGCTTCACCAATGAAAGCGAAGCGGACTACGACATCGTGAGCTTTGACTGGGACTTCGGTGATGGTGCAGGTTCTTCTGCGGAAAACCCTGTTCATACCTACGCTGCTGAAGGTAGTTATGCGGTTACCCTGACAGTGACTGACTCAGAAGGCCAAACTGACTCTGCCACTGAAATGGTGAACATTAGCCTGGCAAACATTGAGGTTGAAGTGCTGAGTGCAGTGAAACTTCGTACTGGCTCAGCCACCGTTCAGCTACGGGTTTCTGGAGCGGAAGGGCCGGTTGACGTTTACCGGGATGGTCAGTACATCGGTACCTACGATAGTAACCGTATTCGCGACCGTTTTAACACGTCAGCGGACAGCGTGACCTATGAAGTATGCCCTGAAGGTAGCTCAGGTGGTGGTTGCACAACTATCACCCATACCTTTTAATCTGCGCGCTTAACTGGATATTTGTTAAGCATGTATTATAGATATAAGGCACCTGATTCAACAGGTGCCTTTTTTATTAGTATTAGGCGGTTGGCCGGACAATACAGTTACCAACTGAATAGAAGGAAAATAGTATGAAACATTCACGATTAGCATTAGCCAGTGTCGCTTTAAGCGGCCTGCTCTGGCAAGCCCCCGCGAGCGCAGAAGAACGCTTCGAAGTTGATTTGCGGCCAGGGCTTTGGCAGCACAGCTTCACCATGAAGAGCGAAAGTGGGCAAATGGAACAAGCCATTGAAGAAGCCCTGCGCCAGCTTGAACAACTTCCGCAAAGTCAGCGCAGAATGGTTGAAGAAATGATGGCGTCACAGGGCATCAACCTGGGCCTGGCCGGCTCAAGTGTGGAAGTGTGTATTACTGACGAACAGTTAAGAGAAGGGACGTTACCGCAACAGGAAGGTTGTGAGCAAACCGTGACTCAGGAAGACGATGACACCTACTTTTTTGAGTTCCAGTGTGCCGGCGACCCACCCTATAGCGGTTCTGGTCACCTGACTCGAATTGACCGGGAGCATTATACGGGTACTGCAGAGTTTACCACTCGCATGGGCGGCAATCCTGAGCGTATCACCATGCATCAGGAAGGTCAGTGGATAGCTGAAGAGTGTGAATAGGGCGTGCGTAGATTAATCTGCCGTCAGCGTGTAAAATTCGCTTTTCAGTCATTCAGTTATTCAATGAGCAGGTAAATCATGGGTCGTGCCTTTCAGAACCGTAAAGATTCAATTGCCAAAACGGCGACACAAAAAAGCCGCGTATACAGTAAATATGGACGTGAAATCTATGTAGTTGCGAAACAAGGTGGCAGTGATCCTGATGCCAATTTAGCGCTACGTTCATTGATGGACCGGGCGAAGAAAGACCAAGTGCCTGCCCATGTGATCAGTAAGGCACTGGAGAAGGCTCAAGGCGGGGGCGGTGAGGACTATACGTCGGCGCGCTATGAAGGTTTTGGCCCAGGCAACTGCATGGTTATCGTTGAATGCCTCACTGACAATAACAATCGTACCTACATGGACGTGCGTAATTGCTTTACTAAGTCTAAATCGAACCTTGGTGCTCAGGGCAGCGTCTCTCATATGTTCGATCATTGCGCCATTTTCTCGTTTGCCGGTGAAGATGAAGATGCAGTTTTAGAAGCCTTGATGGAAGCAGATGTAGACGTCACTGACGTAGAGCTAGAGGATGGTGTTATTACTGTGTTTGCCCCCCATACTGAATATGCGAAAACTCGTCAGGCGCTGTTAGCCACTGATTCTGAGCTTGAATTCACTACAGACGACATTCAGTGGGTAGCGCAAACCACCACCGAAGTCAGCGGAGATGACGTGCCAATGCTGGAGAAGCTATTGGATATGCTGGAAGACGCTGACGACGTTCAGAAGGTGTATCATAACGCCGTGTTTTAGGCATTACTGCTGATACTTTTCCAGCTTGTTGTAAAGCGTCTTCACGCTAATCCCCAGTTGCTCTGCTGAAGACGTTTTATTGCCCTGGTTCGCGGCCAGGGTTCTCACGATAGCAGCCGCTTCCAGCTCCTTTAATGGCATACAGGCGGGTATGTCTGTAGCAGTGTCTGCTTCCACATGCTGTAGTGCCAGGTGACTGAGTTCGATAACATCATCAGCGAGAATAAACGCGCGCTCTAATGCGTGCTTAAGCTCACGTACATTACCAGGCCAGCTGTAGTCATTGATGCAAGCGATAGCCTCAGCGCTTATCGATTTAGCCATATCTTCCTGAGCGTTCCGATAGGCCAGAAAGTGTCTTGCCAAGCCTTCTATGTCGCTGCCTCGGTCTCGCAGTGGCGGTACCTGCAACGGAAATTGAGCCAATCGGAAGTATAAATCTTCGCGGAAAACGCCCTCTTCAATCGCCTTCAAAGGGTCTCTGTTGGTTGCCGCCACCACACGAACATTGGTGTGTTGTAAACGCTGACCGCCAACTTTACGATACTCACCGCTTTCCAGCACTCTGAGTAGTTTCACCTGCTGTTCGAGGGGCATTTCTGTTACCTCGTCTAAAAACAAGGTGCCGCCTTCAGCCTGCTCGAATACCCCAACATGTTCGCGAATGGCACCGGTAAATGCACCTTTAACATGGCCAAAGAGTTCGCTGTCGATAAGCTCTGCCGACAGCGCCCCGCAGTTAATGGCAACAAAAGGTTTGTCTGAACGCCGACTGGCTGCATGCAGCGTATTGGCCACCAGTTCTTTACCGGCGCCACTTTCGCCAATGACCAATACATGGGCATCGCTTTGCGCCACTTTGCGCAAAGTTTGGTACAAATTGCGCATACACGCCGACGAGCCCAACAGGTATCCAAATTGCTCAAGATGACTTTGCAGCGCTTGTTGGTTACTGCCCCGGCTTTGTTGGCCGCGGGCATAGAAATCGGATAAAGTAGTATCGATGTGCTCAAAGCTGTAAGGCATGCGATAATGGAATCCAGCTTTTTGCAGCAGCAAAGCGTCTAAAGACGGGTTAGGATGACCAGCACTGAGCACAATAAAGTCAGTTCCGTGGAGTGCCTTCAGGTCGTTCAGCTTGCTAAGTTCCATCGCTGAGAAATGGTCGAGACAAAGAATCGCAGCGTCACAATCAGCGCGGCAGAGCTGCTCGATCCAGCAAGTCTGATTCGAACTTTTTACCAGCATGAATTTGCGCAGTGCGCTTAATTGCAATAATCGACTCTCTAATAAAGTGTCGTCAATATGCAAAAACAATCGTGGTTGAGACATCGAACAATACACTCCTGATCAGGACCCGTCATTACCACTGTGTGATAACCGCTAGGTGAATACTGCAAGTATAGGTAAGGCCGCAGGATTGCGAGTTAACCTTTACATAGTTTTAAACCTTGGTATGAGACTTGAATGGTATAAAGGACGTCGAGGGCAAAACTGTAACGTGAGCATTCCCACTGGAGGTCGTATGAGTTTGCAAAACATTTGGGCTTTAAGTCAGGCAAGTTGCCGATTCTACCGCTTTGCTATGCAGCAAACGGAAGATTACAATATTCGCCGAATATTCCAGCAACGTTTTGATATCTATCAGCAATTATTAAATCTCGTGGCAGTAAACGGGGCTCAGCCAGATGCCATCAACGACTCGCACGTGAGCTCCGCCGTTGATTGGTTTGACGCCGCACAATCTTCTATCCAAGGCTTTGAGAACCTGATTTTCCTCGATTTATTAGAGGTTCAGGAAGGCGTCGTTCTGAATACTCTGAAAAAATCCGTAAAATCTGTTGAATCTGAACAACTCAGTACGCAGCTGGCGCAATTCGCCGCCTCATTACAGGTCAATCGTGACGCCCTTGCGGCCTTAAAGACCCAGTATCGTCATCAGCAGAGTCAGTTTGCGACGTTTCAGTCATGAACTTTTTACATGGTGGTCGGTAAAAGTTACTCGCCAGGGTGACTTATTTACTTCCAAATGCCCTCAGAATATAGACAATTCCTATAAAAAACATAAAGATACAACAATTGGCACGCGCTTCGCAAAGTGTTTCATGAACCTCTACACAGGAGAATTAATATGAAACGTACTTTAACAGCAGCAATTATCTCGGTCGCTCTTGGCACCGCTAGTATTTCAGCTCAGGCCAGTAATGATTGGCAGGATGAATCACGTGACGCATGGATCCACGGCTCAGCGCAAACTTCTTTGATGCTGAATACCAATTTAAATGCGTTTCGAATCAGTTCATCGGTTGAAGACGGCGTGGTCACCCTTGAAGGTGAAGTTGAAACCAGCACAGATAAAGCCTTAGCAGAGGAACTGGTGGAAGGTATTGACGGCGTAACCCGAGTCAACAACAACCTCACCGTACGTCATGAAGACGACGATGATGATGACAACGGCGGCGTCCGCGCGACCTTAAACGATGGCCGTATTTTCACAGTGCTTAAGTCACGCTTACTGATGTCAGGTGATGTCAGCGGACGCGACATTGAAGTGGAAGTGGATGATGGCGTGGTAACCCTAAGCGGTGAAGTAGATACCAGCTCAGAACGCGATCTTGCGTTAGAAATGGCACGCAACACCAACGGTGTTAGCAATGTTCGCGACAATCTTCGTGTTCGTCGCTAAGTCACAAGCAATGTCCTTGCAGCCTAAAGCGATAATGTAGTGCTGCAAAACTTGGTCATTAACGGCTGCGTTCGCGCAGCCGTTTTCCGTTTTAGACCATACATTTCACTACTCTGCATTTGTTTCTTCTCTTTGCGCCAGCTAGCCTTATAACCATCTTTAGGCTTTTTAAGGAAAACTCATGAGTAAAGTGATGTTAATCACCGGTGCAAGCAGTGGTATTGGCGAAGCCACCGCGAGAAAAGCGGTCGCGCAGGGCTTTAAAGTGATTATCACCGCCCGTCGGGAAGATAAATTGAATGCCCTGGTGCAAGACCTCGGCGAAGCCAATGCACTGGCAATCGCTGCGGATGTGACTAATTACGCAGCACTGAAAGCGGTAGTAGAGGGTGGCATCGAACATTTCGGTCAACTTGATATGGTGTTCGCCAATGCCGGCATGGGGGTGCAAAGCCCCGGGGTTGAAGCGGGCGAACCTGAACAATGGGACAAGATGATCGCGCTGAATATTAACGCCTTGCTTTACACCGCAAAGCTTACGTTGCCGCACCTGAGAAAAACCACCGGCCACTTCCTGATGACAGGCTCCGCAGCAGGCCGACGCACCATTCAGGGCTCAGTGTATGGTGCCACCAAATGGTTTGTACACGGTTTTGCCAACAACCTTGCCGATGAAATGAAGGAATGGCAGGGGCGCTGCACCACTATCGCCCCAGGCATCGTGAATACCCCTTTCTTTGACGAGCCGAAGCCCGACAAGCTTGACCCTGAAGACGTTGCAGACGCCGTGATGCATGCGGTCAATGCGCATCCACGTAATTGCGTCCGGGAAATCTTTCTAATGCCAGCCCGTTAATCGCTGAATTTTTGTACGTAATGTTGACTCCATACGAAAAATTCGTAGAATACGCTCCGCTTACGTGTGTAAGTATTAATCAGAGAGATCTATGAACGCCAATTGTAGCCACGCGGAACCTCCGAGTTGTCGCTTTGCTAAACTTGAAAAATTGATGTGCGACGCGTCTGCCGTTGTGCTGGTCTCCTTGCCTGCGTAATACTCACATGCAAACCCCAGCACACCGATGATGTGAGCTGGGGATTGCCAACTAATCAGTAATCTCTCCCGAAGCACTTAAAAACATGTTTGCCTGTTAAGCATTGCTTGCAGACGACGATGTCTTTAGGTACTTGGTGCTGTCTGGCACTTTCCTCGCGAACGCTTTATTGCGCATCTTTATTTCTGATGAAATATTTAGGGAATACGATGCAATTTAACCACAAGACCCTCGCGCTTTTGGGCCTGATCACCAGCTCTACATTTTTGCTCGTCGCACAAGATGCGCAAGCTAACGGCGGCCACTTTATGGTCGATGACGCTGATATCACCAGGCCTGGTGAGTGCGCATTGGAGACTTGGGGACAACGAGCCTCGGCTGGTGCCCCACAACGTGTCGAACAGCCAAATACCACCCACGCGTGGATAGCGCAGCCGGCCTGCACCACGCAAAGTGGCTGGGAGATTGCGATACCGATTGAATTCAGTACCAGTGATAGCGAGCTTTCAGCCTATGGCCTGGAGCTCAAAACTATGTTGGCTGCCAACGTTTATGGGGGGGCATTGGCACTTTCCGTAGGCGTTATACGCGATCATCAGGTACGCGACTATGAAGGGGTTTTTATCAATTTTCCTTATAGTTATGCAATCCATGACGCGCTCACTGTGCACCTGAACGCAGGCACTCAATACGACAACCTTGAAAGTGAATGGAACCCAACCTGGGGTCTGGCCACCACCATGAGGGTAAACGAGCACCTGGATGTTATCGCAGAAGCCGCCGGTATGATTGGCGATAGCCCTACCGCAGCCATAGGCATGCGCACCGCTCTCGCGCCCAATATTGAACTGGATGCCAGCTTAGGTCGTGATTTTGAAGTACGCAGTCATATTCTTTCAGTCGGCGTTAACGTCGCATTCTAAAGGAGCACAACAATGCTGACCCACCCAGAGTTAAAAGCCACTATTGAAGCGCAACTGGCGACGGACGACGCCAACGACTGGTTACTGATCGTCAATAACAATCAGGACGCAGATACGGTTGAGGTTCTTGAGGAGCTTGACCCTGAGCAAACTGCCAGCTTGCTGGTAAGATTACCAAGCCCACACTTCGCAAGCTTATTCAGCTATCTCAGCCCAGCCTATCAAGACGCGCTGCTCAAAGTTATCGATCAGCCGGAGCAGTTGCGGTTATTTAAGGCAATGGCCCGCGACGAGCGCGTTGACGTATACCAACGCCTGCCAGAGCAAGAGCAAAAGGAAATTTTACCCAAGCTGGCAAAGCAAGAGCAGGAAGACATTCTGCGAATGGCCGCATACCCTGACGGTACTGTTGGTGCGGTTGCCACATCGTCCTATGTTGCAGTGCCGGAGAACATGACCGTCATTGAGGCCCTACGCTATGTGCGTAAAAATGCCCCCACGATGGAGACAATCTACCAGCTATATATTATTGATAAAGATCAACGCCTGATTGGAACTTTGTCGCTACGCGAGCTGATGATGGGCAAGGACGACTCCCTCATTAAGGACGTTATGCGTACTGACCTAGTGTCAGTTAATGCTAATGAACCACAACAAGAAGCACCTGACGCGATTCGCCGCTATGACCTACTCGCGGTACCGGTCACCAATGGTGGCGACCAGCTGATTGGTGTAGTCACAGTAGACGACGCGATGGACGTTGACGTTGATGAGAGCACAGAGGACTTTCACAAGGGTGGCGGTACTTTAGCGCTGAAAGATGTCTCACTAAGACAGGCCAGTACCTGGACCATGTTCTCAAAGCGTGCGCCATGGTTGCTCGTGCTGGTATTCGCCAATATGTTCTCCGGTGCGATTATTGAAAGCTATGAGGACACCATCGTCACCTATGTCGCATTAGTGTTCTTTCTGCCATTACTAGTGGATAGTGGCGGTAACGCTGGTGCCCAGGCGTCAACGCTCATGGTTCGCGCGTTGGCCACCGGGGATCTGCAATTACGTGACTGGTTCAAAACCTTAGGCCGTGAGTTCTGGGTTGCTCTACTATTAGGTGTAGCCATGTCTGTCGCCGTATATGGGCTTGGTCTTTACCGCGGTGGTGCGGACATAGCGTTGGTTGTATCTATTTCAATGGTCGCGGTAGTTCTTGCTGGCAGTATGATCGGGATGAGTTTACCTTTCTTATTGTCACGCCTAAAGTTGGATCCCGCTACCGCAAGTGCTCCGCTGATCACTTCTATCGCAGATGCCGTGGGGGTGCTGCTGTATTTCTACATTGCAGTCACCGTACTGGGCGTTCCCACCACGTAATGTAGGGATTGAATCTAAGAGCGTGCTGCGCGCAATGCGCCGGTAAGGCCACTAACGGCAGCTGTAACACTAAATTTTTGGTAAGCAGGTTTGCTAGGTTAGACCCGCAACGACTATGGTTAACCAATATAGTTACCTACCGGAGGATTAACCATGGCAACAGTTTCCGTCGCTGAAAATGTTGAGCTCTACTATGAGCTCCATGGCAGTGGGCAGCCCGTTGTTCTGATTCATGGCTGGCCATTAAGCGGCCGCGCTTGGGAAAAGCAGGTATCGGCATTAGTGGAAGCAGGGTTTCAGGCCATCACCTATGACCGCCGCGGCTTCGGGCAGTCGTCGCAGGCTGCCAATGGTTACAATTACGACACCCTCGCGGCCGATTTAAACGTGTTAATGGAGCATCTGGACCTATCCAATGCGGTGCTGGTGGGCTTTTCCATGGGCGGTGGTGAGGTCGCCCGTTATTTATCAACCTACGGCGACAAACGAGTCAGCAAAGCGGTGCTTGCCGCTGCGGTGACACCCTATTTGTACAAAACCGATGATAATCCAGAAGGTGGCCTGGACGACGCCACCGTCGACGAGTTTGTTGCAGGCGTACAGAAAGATCGCCTGGCCTTTCTCGAAGACTTTACCCACAACTTCTTTTCCAATGGCACCAATAAGGCGCTGATTAGCGAACCGGCGCGCTTGTATCACCGTGATATCGCTGCTTTTGCATCACCCAAAGCCACACTGGAATGTATTAAGGCCTTTAGTTACACGAATTTCCGTAACGACCTTGGCACCATTGATATTCCGGTACTGGTGATACACGGCGACGCAGACGCGATTGTACCTGCGGAGATTAGCGGTCAGCGCGCGCACAAAATGTTAAAGCACAGCAAGATTGCGATGATTGAAGGCGGCCCCCATGGCCTCAATTACACCCATGCAGATGCGTTCAATCAAGCGCTGCTGGATTTCTTGCAACGCTGAGTTGGGGGCGCTCATGACGAATACCCTGTCACGTGACGACATTTTGAATGCTGCGCTGCAGCTGGGCGACGTCACCGGTTGGGAGAAACTTACCCTCAACCAGGTGGCGCGGCAACTGGATACATCCTTGGCCGACATCCACCGGGAGTTCCCGCAAAAGGATGACCTGGTCGATGCTTGGCTGGACCGTGCCGACTCCATGATGCTGGCGCGCTTTCCGCACGCCGGCAGCAACAACAAAATGAGCAATGAACAACGCCTGCGCATCGCCATGCAAAAGTGGCTGGATGCACTGGCACCTCATCATAAGCTCACCGGTGACATGTTGCTGTACAAATTAGAACCTGGCCATATTCATCTGCAAACAGCGGGGCTGCTGCGCATTAGCCGCACGGTCCAATGGTTTCGTGAAGCCGCTGAACTTAAAGCCACCCATGTCCAACGGATTGGTCAGGAAATAGCACTCAGCAGCCTGTTCATTGGCGTTTTTATTCATTGGCTAAATGATAAAACTCCCAACCAGAGGAAAACCCGGGACCGCCTCCACCACGTGCTGCATAGTGGTAACCGCCTGAACCTTTGGAGGTAACCTGTATATTCGGTGGCTCACAGTGTCTTGGGTACAATTGCTGTTGCCCGAGACAGCAGCAAACGGCGACTGTCACGTAGAACCTCATAGGCAGGGAAACACGCCAGAATGAGTAACGCCGTTGTGGTGACCCGCTCGATACCCAGAGGGGTCAACCCTGAGGTTAAATCAGCGCCCACTTGCAACAATGGACCCGACATCGCGAGATACAAAATAGCCATCACCAGCGCAATATTTACGGCGATATTGCTGATTTGCATAGGCTGGGTCCACCAGCGGGCGCGAAGCTGCCAGACGCTGAGCGCAATACCCGCCACAATCACTGGTGAAAACCAGCTTAAAAAGTGCAGTGCCGAGTCACTGAAAAATACCGCCTGGGGTTCATTGAAGGCGAGTGGGTACCAAATAATTATCAGCAGAAAGGTGTAAGTCGCCAGGTCAGTGAAAATGTCTTGCAGCGAAATATGGCGCCAATGTGGGCCCGCTGGTGGTAAGTTCTCGGGCTGCCAGTCACTGGCGCTTCGGCAGTTTTGCTCCTTAGCGCGGCTGATTACGATAAACCCAAGGGTGATCACAGTAAACGCAAACGCCCCGTCCTCAATCAACCCACTTAAAATCCCCTTTAAAAAAAGCAACAGACCAAACCCTGTGTGTAGCCAGTTCACCGTGGTGCTAACCACCTGAATCACAAACAAAATTCCTATCACCATAAACAAGGTGTATTTGTACAATGGCAGAAACTCCGCAGTTACCAGCGGCTTAGGCGCAACAAATTGTGCTGCCACCGCACGTGGGTGGCCCATTTGCTGCAAGATCTGCACGGTGTCTTCTTTGGTTAAAGGCCTGTGCTCCGCGATAGCGTCAAGGGTATCCATGATATTGGCTTCAAGCTCACGGCCTATCTCTTCACGTTCAGCAGCGGGTAATTGACGTTGCACCGCCGCGATGTATCGTTTGACCAGTTCCATTATGTGTTCCCTCTCTTGCTCAGCAGTGGGCTGACTGCGTTGTTCAGTTGTTCCCACTCTGCAGTTAACTGCGCTAAGGTGGTGCGGCCGGTTACAGACAACTGGTAATAGCGCCGCTCACGCCCGTTTGCCTGTTTCCACTCGCTTTCCAACAACCCCTGATCCGCCAGGCGCCGAATCAATGGGTACAGCGTGCCTTCGTCTATCTCAATACCTGCACTTTGCAATTGCTGGCGCAGTGAATAGCCATAATGAGGCGCTTCAAGTGACGCCAGCACCGCCAACACCAACACACCACGGCGTAACTCCAGGCTCATCTTGTCTTTTTGTGGCTGTGCCATCGATGGCATTCCTTTTATACTGTGCGTCACATAGCATAATACTATGCACCACACAGTAAAAAGGCAAATTATAGTTTGATTTTTGAACACAAATGCGAGAGGTGTAACAAGTTGTTAATGAGGAAATACCAGTCTGAGGGGAATCTTTTTATCTCGCATCATCTATGACACATTGGTTTTCATTGAGGGAAACATAAAAGAGGTTAGTTATGTGGGTAGCAAGAGTATTCCAAGTTGTCGGCTTACTATTTGCGATAGGAGCTGTGCTTGCGGTGACCTTTGTCAGTCTCAACTTCCCTGTGCAGGAAACTGATAGTCAGGCAAACAGCGTGGTGGGAATGGCCTATATTGTTATCGTCGCACCCATTGCATTGCTCTACCTGCTCGTAGGTGCTACCAGCACGTTATTTTTACTGCCAGAAAAACGCAGAACCGCCTACGGCTTTAACGCTGGGCCTTGGCGCTCAGTATTCTGGAGCAACCTCGTCGCTTTGCTAGTAATAGTGGGGTTGCCACTTTTGTTCGCCCTTGCGACCTCTTTGTTTATACTTGGCTCATAGGTTAACCAGTGCATAACGGCAGGCGGAGCCTGCCCTACAGTCCGCCCACAACAGCTATTGTGGGCGGATGCTGGTTTTATTCGACGGTGACGGATTTTGCCAGGTTACGCGGTTGGTCAACATCAGTACCTTTGATAATCGCCACGTAGTAGCTTAATAGCTGTAGCGGCAAGGTATAGATGATCGGGGCAATCAACTCGTCGACGTGAGCGAGGTTGATTACGCGCATGCTGTCGTCGCCTTTAAAACGGGCGTCACGGTCAGCAAACACGTACATGATACCACCACGCGCGCGCACTTCTTCGACGTTCGATTTCAGCTTCTCTAACAGCTCATTGTTTGGTGCCACCACAATCACTGGCATATCAGCGTCGATCAAGGCTAGCGGCCCGTGTTTAAGCTCGCCAGAGGCATAGGCTTCAGCGTGAATGTAACTGATCTCTTTAAGTTTCAGCGCACCTTCCATAGCAATTGGGTACTGGTCGCCACGGCCCAGGAACAAGCTGTGTTCTTTGTCGGCAAACTCAGGCGCCAGCTTTTCAATATCATGGGTAATCGTCAGACACTCTTCCAGCTTGGTCGGCAATGCCGACAAGGCTTTAGCGATACGCGCTTCAGTGTCAGCAGGCATGCCATGGTAGCGCCCGATAGCCGCCGTTAACATCAGTAGGCCAGCTAGCTGTGTGGTGAACGCCTTAGTGGATGCCACGCCAATCTCTGCACCTGCACGGGTCAGGAAGGCCAAGTCGGATTCACGCACCATGGAGGACGAGCCGACGTTACATACGGTCAAGCTGGCTTTGTAGCCAATCTCTTTTGCCAGGCGCAGGGCCGCCAGGGTGTCGGCGGTTTCACCCGACTGAGAAATGGTCACTAACAGGCTATTAGGGAATACATGGGATTTGCGGTAACGAAACTCCGATGCGATTTCGACGTTACACGACACACCGGCATGTTCTTCAAGCCAGTAGCGTGCAACCATGCCCGCGTGATAGCTAGTACCGCAGGCAATAATTTGCACGTGTTGAATCTGTTTGAAGATCTCATCCGCGTTCTCGCCAAAGGCATCTACTGCAATCTTGCCATCTAGTACGCGGCCTTCTAAGGTATTGCGCACAGCAAACGGCTGCTCATGAATTTCTTTCAGCATAAAGTGACGGTATTCACCTTTACCGCCGGCGTCGTACTGCAGATCAGAGGTGATTTGCTCGCGCTGGACGGCATTGCCTTCGCTATCAAAAATATTTACGCTCTCCCGTGATACTGCAGCAACATCACCCTCTTCAAGATAGATAAATTCACGAGTGACCGGTAACAAAGCCAATTGGTCGGAGGCGACAAAGTTTTCGCCAATTCCTAAACCAATCACTAGCGGGCTGCCTGAGCGCGCTACGACTAATTGACCCGGCTCACGCTGGTCCATGATCACTGTACCGTAAGCACCTTCGAGCTGAGGCACTGCCTTTTGTACTGCAGCTAACAGGCTATCTGACGTTTTCAGTTCATGATGAATTAAGTGCGCAATCACTTCAGTGTCAGTTTGTGATTCAAACTGGTAACCAAGCCCCTGCAGTTTTTCGCGTAAATGCTCGTGATTCTCGATAATGCCATTGTGTACAACGGCGAGTTCGTCATTAGAAACGTGTGGGTGGGCGTTGGCTTCGGTGACACCGCCATGGGTAGCCCAGCGGGTGTGGGCAATACCCACATGGCCATTCAGGCCGTCGCGCTCAATGGCGTCAGCCAGTTCTTTAACTTTACCAACCCGGCGAACTTTAGTTAAACCCCGATCATTTAACAACGCCATGCCCGCAGAATCATATCCGCGGTATTCCAAACGACGAAGGCCTTCTAATAAAATCTCTGCGACGCGGCGTTCCGCCGTTGCACCAACAATCCCACACATACTGACATCCTTCTTAAGAATCTGAGTGGCCCGGGCGTCACTGCCCAAGCGATAAATTGACTACTATTTTTGCGGTCGTTTCCAGCCGCTGATATTACGCTGGCGCGCACGCCCTACGCCTAATTCGTCGTCACCAATGTCCTGAGTGACCACCGAGCCTGCTCCGGTTGTCGCCCGGTCACCAATGCGTACTGGTGCAACTAAGGAGCTATTGGAGCCGATAAATGCATGCTCACCAATTTCGGTTTTAAACTTATTCACACCATCATAATTGCAAGTGATGGTGCCGGCACCAACATTGGCACCTGCACCGATAATGGCATCGCCGAGGTAGCTTAGATGGCCAGCTTTAGCGCCTTCACCAAGGTAGGTCTTTTTCATTTCTACGAAATTACCTACTGCCGCGTCTTTAGCAAGCTCAGCGCCAGGTCGCAGGCGCGCAAAGGGTCCTGCCTGGGCATTTTCACCTAACACAGCCCCCTCAATCACGCTATTCGCTTTTACCCGGGCGTTCTTGCCAATCCGACAATCGCGCAGCACGCAGTTGGCTTCAATGACGGCGCCTTCTGCGAGATAAACATAACCTTCAAACACCACATTCACGTCGACGACCACGTCATTTTCAATCTCGACCTTGCCGCGCACGTCAATTCGCGCAGGATCAAGCAGGGTCGCGCCGGCTAACATCAACTGTTCGGCCTGACGTTTCTGATAAGCGCGCTCTAAAGCTGCTAATTGCACCCGGTTATTGGCACCCTCAACGTCGCTGACACTGTGCGGCTGGCTACTGGCGATGTTCACCCCTTCATTCGCCGCCATTGCCACCACGTCGGTGAGATAATACTCGCCCTGAACATTGTCGTTACTGAGGGCGCTTAACCAGCGCTTCATCGCACTGCCATTGGCAGCCATAATACCGGTGTTGACCTCGGTGACTAAACGCTGGGCGTCGGTGGCGTCTTTATGTTCAATGATGCCGGTAATCACGCCGTTGCTGTCACGGATAATCCGCCCGTAACCGGTCGGGTCGGTCAACGTCATAGTCAGTAAGGCCAGATCTTCATCGCCTTTAGCACTCAGTAATTGTTCCAGGCTATCCTGTTGGATCAGCGGCACATCGCCATACAGAATGAGTACAGTGTCATCATCACCGATGTGTGGGATGACTTGCTGTACTGCGTGCCCAGTGCCCAATTGCTCTTTCTGTTCAACCCAGTTCACTGCATAGTCGGACAAACGAGACTGTAACTGTTCAGCGCCATGACCAAAGACAAGCTGGATAGCGTCCGCACCCAAAGCTTGGGCGGTCTCGATCACGTGAGCAACCATTGGCTTTTGAGCAACCGGGTGAAGTACTTTGGGCAAGGCAGAGCGCATTCTGGTGCCTTTCCCGGCAGCCAGAATAACCGCATTAAGCGAAGAAGATGTCATTGGCAATGTCCTGTAGCGTATTGACTGATAAAAATAGAAAGCTGATGCCTAGTTTATCACTCTTTGCGCTGGAAAATAATCCGCTCAACCACACCTTCTGAACTTAGGAACACCATCGAGAGGTTTTCCCGATCAAAGATATCCATGTCCTCAGCAGCCCGGTTAAAAGCGGCGCTCTCAAAGTCGGCATGAGGGGGTATGTCAAACTCAGCGACACACACGCTGGTGGCGCATTCTAGATTAACCATGCGTGCGCCAATGGGTTCGAGTACCTCATAAGAAATACTATATAACGCTTGCTCCATTTCTCGAAACCACTGGTAATCAACCGCTTCATATTGAAGCTGGTAAGGCACTAAATCAATGTCTACGGTATTACGCCCGGTATTACTTCGATCTCGTGCCGCTTCCACGTCGGCAAGACTATTATACTGTGGCTGCATGTAGCCGTTGTCTGTGCCGCTGCTGTGTACCTCAACGTCATCGGCAAAATGCGCATTGTCATGGGTAACAGACTGAATATTGTCCTCTGCCGCGTCGTTGCTGGGGCGCATTTCTGCCTGTTGCGGTTCGCTCCATTGAGTGTCATCAACAGCACGAGCATTTGGTGACGGCAGTTGCTCAAGCTGATGCTCTCGATTCATCTCGACAACCATATAGATAACAACCACAACGCCTAGAATCATAGCCCCGATAAATTTTTTCATAGCCTTTCCTTGTTCGTGTTCCAACGGTCTTGTCACAGAGTTCGCCGGCTGCTATCAAATACAAGGCATGCATGTGATGTGATCCTAAGATTACTAATTTAACATAAATATTACTTTTGGATAAATGGACTTCTCATGCGCAGAATAACCCACGGAATCTATATGCGGTGATAGGGGGGCAGACCTACGAGGTAACTGCAAGCATGGCGCGGCGTCATCACTGCGTGACGCGGACGAAGCCTGATCTACGATGTTATCGACATACATTCGCAGCATATCTGCGCGCACAAAAAACCCGGCGCTGGGCCGGGTTTTTTAGCATTCGTACATTGACGATGCAGGGCTGTTAACCACCTTTGCGGCGACGCAGTTGTTGCAATACGCGTAGCTGTGCCACAGCACGGGCAAGTTCAGCAGCAGCTTCTGCGTAGCTCATGTCACCTTTGGCATCGGCCATGGCTTCACGGGCACGCTTTTCAGCGGCGTTGATTGCTTGCTCGTCCAGATCACCACCGCGAACGGCGGTGTCTGACAGTACAGTGATATAGTCAGGCTGAACTTCCATAAAGCCACCGGCTATATAGAAAAGTTCATCATGGCCATCTTCTAATACCACACGTACCATGCCGGGCTTTAAGGCGGTCAGTAAAGGTAAGTGACCAGGTAAAATACCCAGCTCACCTTCACTACCTGTCACCGTCATCGATCGCACTTTCTTCGAGAATAACTTCTCTTCCGCGCTTACGATGTCCAGGTGTACTGTATTTACCGCCATCACAAACCTCCGGTTCGATTACATTTTAGCTGCTTTTTCAGCCGCTTCGTCAATGGAACCGACCATGTAAAACGCTTGCTCTGGCAGGTTGTCATGGTCACCGTCTAGAATGCCTTTAAAGCCGGCAATGGTGTCTTTCAGTGACACGTACTTACCAGGTGAACCGGTAAATACTTCTGCAACGAAGAACGGCTGTGACAAGAAGCGCTGGATCTTACGAGCACGCGCTACTGTACGCTTATCTTCTTCAGACAATTCGTCCATACCCAGAATTGCGATGATGTCTTTCAGCTCTTTATAACGCTGCAATACGGACTGAACGCCACGTGCAGTGTTGTAATGCTCTTCACCAATTACCTGAGGGTCCAGCTGACGTGATGTCGAGTCAAGCGGGTCAACCGCAGGGTAAATACCCAGTGACGCGATATCACGAGACAATACAACAGTCGCATCCAAGTGAGCGAAGGTTGTTGCTGGTGACGGGTCAGTCAAGTCATCCGCAGGTACGTATACCGCCTGGATTGACGTGATTGAACCAGTTTTGGTTGAAGTGATACGCTCCTGCAGAACACCCATCTCTTCAGCAAGCGTAGGCTGATAACCTACCGCTGATGGCATACGACCCAGCAGTGCTGATACTTCAGTACCGGCCAGGGTATAACGATAGATGTTATCTACGAAGAACAGAACGTCGCGGCCTTCATCACGGAATTTTTCCGCAATGGTCAGGCCGGTCAATGCTACGCGCAAACGGTTACCCGGTGGCTCGTTCATCTGACCATATACCAGCGCTACTTTGTCCAGTACGTTCGACTCTTTCATTTCGTAGTAGAAGTCATTACCTTCACGTGTACGCTCACCAACACCAGCGAATACTGAGTAGCCGCTGTGCTCGATTGCGATGTTACGGATAAGCTCCATCATGTTAACGGTTTTACCAACACCGGCACCACCGAACAGACCAACTTTACCACCCTTAGCGAACGGGCAGATCAAGTCAATGACTTTAATACCTGTTTCTAACAGCTCTACCGAACTCGACTGCTCTTCATATGAAGGCGCCGCACGGTGGATAGACATACGCTCTTTCTCACCCACAGGGCCCGCGTGATCGATTGGTTCACCCAATACGTTCATGATGCGACCCAGAGTTTCCAAGCCTACCGGGACCATGATTGGTTCACCGCTGTTTACCACGCTCACACCGCGACGCAGACCGTCAGTACCACCCATTGCGATTGCACGAACGATACCACCGCCTAACTGCTGCTGAACTTCGAGGGTCAAACCTGTCAGCTCACCGTCGTTGATACGGAGCGCGTCATAGATCTTTGGCACTGCGTCTTGTGGAAATTCGATATCCACGACGGCGCCAATGATTTGGACGACCTTACCTTGACTCATGACGTTTCCTCTAACTCTTTAAATCTTTAAGACCTTTGCCTTATACCGCACCGGCGCCGGATACAATTTCCGAAATTTCTTGCGTAATCGCTGCCTGACGGGCCTTGTTGTAGACCAGTTGCAGGTCATCAATAAGTTCACCCGCATTGTCAGTTGCAGCTTTCATCGCGACCATTCGTGCCGCCTGCTCACTTGCAGTGTTGTCAACGACACCCTGATACACCTGGCTTTCAACGAAGCGTTTCATCAGTGTATTCAAAATGGCTTTAGCGTCCGGCTCGTAGATGTAGTCCCACGAATGATCTCGTTTGGCTTCATCACTTTTCGGCAAAGGCAACAGCTGATTGATTACGGGGTCCTGCGTCATGGTGTTAACGAACTTGTTATACACCAAAAACAGGCGGTCAATCTTGCCTTCATCGAATGCTTTTAGCATTACCGCAACGGTTCCGATTACGTCGTTCACTGAGGGCGCGTCACCGAGGCTTGACGCCTGCGATTCTAAACTCCCTGCGATACGCTTAAAGAAACCTGTCGCTTTTCCACCCACGGCTGCGAAGCTGACTGCAACGCCTTTCTCATCCCATTGCTGGACATCGCGTAAAACGGCTTTGAACTCATTTGCGTTCAAGCCACCGCATAGTCCACGGTCGGTTGAGATGACGATGTAACCAACACGCTTCACTTCACGCTCTTCCAAGTAAGGATGCGTGAAGTCGAGATCGCCCTGGGCGATGTGTCCAATCACACTGCGAATGGCATCAGCGTAGGGGCGTGAACGCTCCATCCGCTCTTGCGCCCGTTTCATCTTGGACGCAGCAACCATTTCCATTGCGTTGGTGATCTTCTGAGTATTTTTAATACTCCCGATCTTGGTTTTTATCTCTTTACCGCCGGCCATGACTTTTCTCCTGCGATTAAACGACTTTAGCCGCTACGTTTAAGCGTAGCGGCTGCTCAATTACCACGTTTGCGTAGCTTTGAACTTCTCGATAGCAGCACCAAGCTGTTTATCGATATCGTCGTTATAATTGCCAGTTGAATTAATGGTAGCCATGAGCTCAGCTTGTTCGCTTTTCATGTAGTCAATCAGAGCGGCTTCGAACGGCAATACTTTGCTAATTTCGATACCTTTCAGATGACCTTTCTCTGCAGCGTAAATAGACACTGCCATGTCAGCAACACTCATTGGCTTATACTGGTTCTGCTTCATCAGCTCAGTAACGCGCTGACCGTGTTCTAACTGTTCACGGGTCGCGGCATCAAGGTCAGATGCGAACTGAGCGAATGCCGCCAGCTCACGATACTGTGCTAAGGCAAGACGGATACCGCCACCCAGCTTCTTGATGATTTTGGTCTGAGCTGCACCACCGATACGAGAAACCGATACACCAGCGTTCACCGCAGGACGAATACCCGCGTTGAATAAATCAGACTCTAGGAAGATCTGACCGTCGGTGATTGAGATTACGTTGGTTGGTACGAAAGCTGATACGTCACCTGCCTGGGTTTCGATAATAGGCAGGGCAGTCAGTGAACCTGTTTTACCTTTCACTGCACCGTTGGTTAAACGCTCAACTTCTGACTCGTTAATACGAGCAGCACGCTCAAGCAAACGGCTGTGGAGGTAGAATACGTCCCCTGGGAATGCTTCACGTCCTGGTGGACGGCGTAGCAACAGTGAGATCTGACGATATGCAACGGCCTGCTTTGACAGGTCATCATAAATAATCAGCGCATCTTCACCGCGGTCACGGAAGAATTCACCCATGGTACAACCAGAGTATGGCGCAAGATACTGCAGTGCAGCAGACTCAGACGCAGAGGCAGCCACGATAATCGTGTGCTCTAATGCGCCGTGCTCTTCCAGCTTGCGTACCACGTTAGCGATGGTCGATGATTTCTGACCGATAGCAACGTAGACACATTTAACGCCGGTGCCTTTCTGATTGATGATGGCATCGATAGCAATCGCTGTTTTACCGGTTTGACGGTCACCGATGATCAGCTCACGCTGGCCACGGCCGATTGGAATCATGGCATCAATAGATTTGTAACCAGTCTGAATTGGCTGATCTACGGCCTGACGCTCGATAACGCCCGGAGCAATTTTCTCTACAGGTTCAAAACCTGCAGCGTCAATCGCGCCTTTACCGTCGATTGGTGCGCCCAGGGTGTTTACAACACGGCCCAGTAACGCTTCGCCCACTGGAACTTCCAGTACGCGGCCAGTTGACTTAACTTTGGTACCTTCCTGCAAATCTGCATAAGGGCCCATCACTACCGCACCTACAGAGTCACGCTCCAGGTTAAGTGCGATGGCGTAACGATTTCCAGGAAGCTCGACCATCTCACCTTGCATACAATCTGCAAGGCCGTTGATGCGAATGATACCGTCGGTATTCGCGACAATGGTACCTTCGTTACGAGCTTCACTGACGACTTCAAACTGATCAATTCGTTTTTTGATCAGTTCTGCAATTTCATTTGAATTCAGTTGCATGCTCTCGTCCCCGATTATGATTGCAGTGTGTGCGACAGCTTAGAAAGCTGGCTTTTCAGGGTCCCGTCAATGACGGTGTCGCCGGCCTGAATATAGAGGCCACCCATGAGGTCAGGATTTACACTGCAATTGAGCTTAACTTTGCGTGCGAGACGTTTTTCTAACGCAGCACTTAACTTGGTCAGCTGCTCATCACTGAGCTCGCTTGCCGAAGTGACATCGACGCTGATTTCATTATCATGATCAGCACGCAGTCTCGAAAACATCTCTAAGACTGCAGGCAATGCAATTAAGCGTCCGTTAGCGGCCACAACTTTAATAAAGTTCTGGCCTTTCTCGTTGAGCTGTTCACCACACACACTCAGAAACATCTGAGTGGCTTTTTCGCGGCCAACGGCGCCTTTCAGGAAACCCTGCATAGCATCGTCGTTCGCCACTTGCGCGGCAAACGCCAACATCTCATGCCATTCCTGTAACGCGCCCTGCTCAACAGCAAAATCAAAAGCTGCTTTCGCATAGGGGCGAGCCACCGTAGTCAAATCTGACATTTGCTCAACCCCCGTGATTACAGTTCAGCGACCAGTTTATCAACTATGTCACTTTGTTTAGCCGCGTCTACTTCGCGCTGAATAATTTTCTCAGCACCGGCAATTGCCAGTATAGCGACCTGCTTACGTAGTTCTTCGCGAGCACGGTTACGTTCCGCTTCGATCTCGGTATGACCAGAGGCAATGATTTTCTCACGCTCTTCCTGGCCACGCTGAGTTTCGTCATCTACCAGTTTGTTTGCACGCTTGCGTGCCTGTTCGATGATTTCAGCGGCATCAGCTTTAGCTTTATTAAGCTCGGCTGCAACCTGCTCGTGTGCTTTTTCAAGGTCTTTCTCGGCAAGCTCGGAAGCCGCAAGCCCGTCAGCAATTCTTTTCTGACGCTCTTCGATGGCGTTGTTCAGTGGTGGCCACACAAATTTCATGGTGAACCACACGAACACGACCATCGCGATCGATTGACCTATCAGAGTTGCGTTGATATCCACAACGAGCCTCCTATTGGTTGGTTACAGGGACTCTTACGCAAACGGGTTAGCGAATAATAGTAATAGCGCGATACCAACACCGATCATAGCGATTGCGTCAATAAGACCCGCAAGGATGAACATTTTAGTTTGCAGCTGAGCAGCCATCTCTGGTTGACGTGCAGTCGCTTCCAAGAACTTACCGCCCATCAGTGCGAATGCGATCGCAGTTGATAATGCAGCTGTTGACAGGATGATAGCTACAGCGAACAAAGTTGCAGTTTCAATACCCATTGGTTTCTCCAGTTTTCTCTAAAGTTAAGGTTAAAAGTAAAAGTAAAAAATCGAACTTAGTGGTCTTCCGCCGCCATGCTCAGATACACGATGGTTAGCATCATGAAAATGAACGCCTGCAACAAAATAACCATGATATGGAACACCGCCCAGGCGAAGTGCAGAGGTAACTGCGCTAAACCTACCAAAGCGATTAGGATAAAGATAACTTCACCAGCGTACAGGTTTCCGAACAAACGCAGGCCCAGTGACACTGGTTTAGAAATTAGCTGTACGATTTCAAGCACCAGGTTGAACGGAATCAGGGCCCAGTGATTAAACGGCGTTAAGCTCAATTCTTTGGCAAAGCCACCGACGCCCTTGTAGCGAATCGAGTAACCGATAATTAGGATGAACACACCTAATGCCAGACCCATTGTAATATTAAGGTCAGTGGTTGGGGCGATGCTCAGGTAGCTCCACGGATGGGACATGACCTGCTCAAGGAACGAGTAATTTTGCGCATAGTCAGGTAGTGCACCACTGTTAACCAGTAGGCCAACCATACCGGCAAGGGTAGGGAACCAGTCAACCGGCACCAGCTTCATGAGGTTCATGAGGAAGATCCACATGAAAATGGTTAATGCTACGGGTGCGATTAAGCGGTCTTTGGTGTGAAAAGTTTCCCGCACAGATCCACTGACAAACTCTACAATCATCTCAACGAAACACTGGAACTTTCCAGGTACGCCCGTTGTTGCTTTACGTCCCACCAGTGCGAAACTGATGACAAATAATGTACCAAGAATAATCGACCAACTTAGCGCGCCGACGTTGATGGCCCAAAAGCCTTCACCTACGGTCATATCGGTTAAGTGGTGGTTGATGTATCCCTGGACTGTAATGTTTCCATCTGCAGCCATGTTAACAACCCGTGTTAGTTAGTTTTTAAAAGTAAAATCGGTGCCAGTAAATGCATCAGGTGTAGCAGGGCGAAGACGGTGAATAAAGGCAAAAATGGCCCGTCTAAAAGTGATAACGCCACTACAAGCAACACCATAGAAAGCATTATTTTTAATGCTTCACCGGCTAAAAAACTGTTTACGACATTGTGTGCCGAACGCGCCCCGCCATGTCGAAAGGCGAGTGCCGCAAAAATACTGTTTGGGATGAGCCCGCTAATTGCACCAGCTACTGCACTGAGAGCGCCTGCGCCCCCGAAAATAATCCCGAAAAAACCTATTAAAACGATTGCCGCCAAACCCTGAAGGGTCAGCAGGCGTTGTGCTACGCGGCGGCCCTTTTCATTCATCTTCATTTGGGCGGGCCGAGACATGATTGATTTCCTGCATGCTAACCGTGCCGTGTTTAAATTGCGCGACACAAAAACTCGGGCGATTATAAAGTTTCACACGCAAATTGCAACTTTATCGACCAAAGGGGTTAGCCTTCAGGCGTTTAAATTCAAGGATGCTTGCAAAGCAGCAACAATTATTTAATGTGGGCGAGAATGCCGTCTAGTTCATCCAGGCTGGCGTAGTTAATCACCACTTTGCCTTTACCCTTGCGGTTATGCGTAATTGCAACCGTTGCCCCCAGACGTTCACTTAAACGGGACTCCAATTGCTGAACATTCGGGTCAGGCTGCTGTGCAGGTTTTGCCTCGGTAGGATTCAGGGCTTTATTGACCAGCTTCTCCGCTTCGCGCACCGTGAGTGCTTTGGCCACTATCATCCTGGCTAAATCACTTTGTACGTCACCTTCAGCTGCCAACAACACTTTGGCGTGGCCCAGTTCGATATCGCCGCGCTCGAGCAAGGTTTTCACATCATCATTGAGATTGTTTAAGCGCAGTAAGTTGGTCACCGTAGTACGCGATTTACCGACTGCGTCGGCAACCCCTTGGTGGGTTAGCTTAAATTCATCCTGCAGCCGTTGTAACGCACTGGCTTCTTCCATCGCATTCAAATCTTCGCGCTGAATATTTTCAATTAAAGCGATAGCTATAGTGGCTTCGTCGCTGACATCTTTAATTAAACACGGGATCGTATCCAGGCCAGCAAGTTGCGCAGCACGCCAACGGCGTTCACCGGCAATGATTTCATATTTATCTTTGCTCAGTTCACGCACGACCACGGGTTGAATAATACCCTGAGCACGAACTGAGTTTGCCAGCTCTTCCAGGGCATCAGGTGCCATATCTTTGCGCGGTTGGTAACGGCCGGGGGTTAAAAATTCAACCGGAATATTCTGCAGTTCGCCTTTATCAGCGGACGTTTCCGCTAGCGAATGTAAATCTTTGCGCGATGCTTCATGGCGCGCAGCCGCGCTGGCACTATCGGTTAGTAGGGCATCCAGACCTCTACCTAAACCTCTTTTCTTTGCAGACATGGGTTAACCTTTTTTCTTATGAGGCTGATGACAACGCCTGGTCATTCTGCTCGGCACGACGAATGACTTCGCCGGCAAGGGCCAGGTAAGCTTTGGCTCCGGTTGAAGCCTTATCGTAATACATAACTGGCGAACCAAAACTAGGGGCTTCAGCCAGACGAACATTACGTGGAATCACTGTGCGATACACTTTATCAGCAAAGTGATTTTTGAGCTGCTCAGATACGTCGTTGGCAAGTCGGTTACGCGGATCATACATAGTCCGCAGGATCCCCTCAATGATTAATGCCGGGTTAACGACGGCGGCCAGCTGTTCAATAGTGTCCATTAGCGCAGTCAGGCCCTCGAGCGCATAATATTCACACTGCATCGGCACCATAATTGAGTCTGCAGCGGCCATTGCGTTCACGGTCAATAAGTTCAAAGACGGCGGGCAATCGATAAAGATAAAGTCGTAATTGTCGCGCACCGGTTCGAGCGCCCGTCTGAGTTTAGTCTCACGGGCAAATACTTCCATCAGTTTTATTTCAGCAGCTGTGACATCGCTATTGGCGGCGATTAAATCGTATTTAACATCTTCACAATGGACCAGCACATCGACCACTGGCATGTCGTTGACGAAAAGATCGAAAGCGGTCGTCGCAACGTTATATTTATCAACCCCACTGCCCATGGTGGCGTTACCCTGGGGATCCAAATCGATGAGTAGCACTTTACGCCGGGTAGCAGCCATGGATGCTGCCAGGTTGACGGCCGTTGTGGTTTTGCCCACACCGCCTTTTTGATTCGCAATCGCGATGACTCTGCCCAAAGTTGCCTCTTTTATTTGCTAAAACTGTTTAACTCGGTGGTTGTCAATCGACGCTGTAGGTTTAACGAACACCAATGGTGACTACATGACGTAAAGCATCTAGCTGCGGGACCTGTAACCGATCAGTGGCTAAAACCGCATATTCAGCAGGTATCGCCTCCAGCTCACTTTGGTCAAGCTGACCTTTTAACGCCAGGAACTGACCATCAGGTGCTGGTAAATGATGACACCAGCGCAGCATATCTGCAAGTGACGCGAACGCCCGGCTTAGCACACAACTAAAAGGTTGTTCAGGTTGGTAATCTTCAACCCGACTTTGGATCGCAGTCACGTTTTTCAAACCCAATTGATGAACTATCTGGCGAATGAAATTAATTCGCTTACCCAAGCTGTCAATTAACACAAAATGACGCTGCGGATTGATAATGGCCAATGGTAAACCAGGCAAGCCTGGCCCGGTTCCCACGTCGGCAATCATCTCACCTTGCAAGAATGGTGACACCATTACACTATCGAGAATATGGCGCACTAACATCTGCTGCGGATCCCTGACCGAAGTTAAATTATAGGCTTTGTTCCATTTGTTGAGTAACAAAACCAAGGTAATTAACTGGTCTATTTGCTGATCGGTCACCGCAAGGTCTGTTTGCGTCAATAGCTTAACAAGCTGCTGACGCAACACCGCTGCATCGGGTGCTGCGTGTTTCATAGTATTCCCTGTGCTGGTTGAGTCGCTAGATGTAGCGGGTAAACATTACGTAAAACCCTGGCAGGCCGATGGCTGACCCAAGGTAACGAGCGGCTGTCTTTTTACGCACTCTTTTTACGAAGTAACCCGTGTTTTTTCAGGTGCACTAACAGCATCGAAATGGCTGCAGGTGTAATTCCGGAAATACGTGCCGCCTGGCCCACCGTTTGCGGTTTATGTTCCATTAATTTACTCACTACTTCGTTTGATAACCCTGAAATAGTGCTGTAATCAAAGGTGGTTGGTAACGATGTATGCTCATGGCGCATCGCCTTGGCAATTTCATCTTGCTGGCGTGCAATATAGCCCGCATATTTAGTTTGAATCTCAACCTGCTCGGCAGCCTGCTGATCCTCAAGGGCGGGACCCAGACTTTCAATTGAGGTCAGACTTTTATAAGTGACCTCTGGTCGGCGTAACAACTCTTCGAGGTTTACTTCTTTACTGATAGGCGTTTTCAAAAGTGGATTGAGCTCACTCACCGCTGCATGATCTTTATGCAGCCAGGTACCGCGCAATCTTGTTTGCTCACGGTCGATAGTCTCCATTTTTTCACTGAAGCGTGCCCAGCGTGCGTCGCAAACTAAACCTAAATCACGGGCTTTAGCGGTGAGACGACGATCAGCATTGTCTTCGCGCAGTAACAAGCGATATTCGGCGCGGGAAGTGAACATACGATAGGGTTCTTTGGTGCCCAAAGTAGCAAGATCGTCCACCAGAACACCGATATAGCCTTCATCCCGACGAGGCGTCCAGGCATCTTTGTCCTGTACTTGTAGGGCTGCGTTCATACCAGCGATAAGGCCCTGCGCACCGGCTTCTTCATAGCCTGTGGTGCCATTGATTTGGCCGGCAAAAAAGAGCCCGTCGATATGTTTAGTTTCTAATGATGGTTTAAGATCGCGAGGATCGAAAAAGTCATATTCAATGGCATAGCCAGGACGAGTAATGTGGGCATGCTCAAAGCCTTTGATGGACTGTACTAAAGCAATCTGCACATCAAAGGGCAGGCTAGTTGAAATGCCGTTTGGATACACCTCTGTGCAGTTTAAACCTTCAGGTTCAACGAAAATCTGGTGACTGTCACGTTCTGCAAAACGCATGACTTTATCTTCAATGGATGGGCAGTAACGTGGTCCTACCCCTTCAATCACCCCTGAATACATGGGTGAGCGATCTAAGCCCTGACGAATAATGTCGTGGGTTTTGGCGTTGGTATGAGTAATAAAACAACTGATTTGCCGTGGGTGATCAGCTTGTGACCCCATATATGAAAAAATTGGTGTCGGATTATCGCCAGGCTGTTCCTGCATGACTGAGAAATCGATGGTGTTGGCATCGATCCGTGCTGGGGTGCCGGTTTTTAAGCGATCAACTCTAAGTGGTAATTCACGTAAACGGTCTGCTAATGCAATGGAGGGTGGATCCCCTGCACGACCGCCCTTGTACTGACTAAGCCCGATATGGATTTGGCCACCTAAAAACGTACCTACGGTGAGCACAACTGTTTTGGCAGTGAACCTGAGCCCCATTTGGGTGACCACACCGGTGACTCGTTGGCCTTGGCCAGTGCTTTCTACCATGAGATCATCACAGGCTTGCTGAAAGATTTTAAGATTCGGTTGATGTTCCAGTGCCTGGCGAATATAGGCTTTGTACAATGCTCGATCAGCTTGGGCGCGAGTGGCACGAACGGCTGGGCCTTTAGACGCGTTTAAGGTTCTGAATTGAATGCCAGCATGATCAGCGGCTTTTGCCATGATCCCGCCCATGGCGTCAATTTCTTTGACCAGGTGACCTTTGCCGATACCGCCGATTGCGGGGTTACAAGACATTTGACCCAAGGTATCTATGTTGTGTGTCAGCAATAGGGTGCTTTGCCCCATACGAGCAGCCGCGAGCGCAGCTTCTGTACCAGCATGTCCACCACCAATTACTATCACATCAAAATCTTGGGTCATATGTCTTTCACCATCATAAAACTTGCTTGCATGTTTATTTCAAAAGGGTCAGCGCAATCTTCTAGCAAATGAAGGTCTGGGTATGATCAATTTGAAATAAAAGATCGCGATCCTTTGATCGCAGAAGGAGCATTTTACACGTTCCTGGGCTGCGAAGGAATGGCTGATTGCGGATTCACTTTAGGTGTTGTGGTGGATCTCGTCATGATGGGGACTAAGGATCTGTATATATAGATCTTTATTTCTTTAGATCTTCTTATTACTTGTTCTATTAGCTCAGCGATTATCTGTGGGTAAGCTGTTTTAACTAATACAGATCAGGATCTTACGCGATCCCGATCAGTGTGCATAAACAGCGATCTTATGCTGGGGTAACCAGTGGGATAACTATGGGGTTATCCACAATGACTTTTATCCCCAGTTTCGTCCCCGGTTGTGATCACAGCTTTGATCATGATCTATTCACAGCTTTTGAAAGTGCCTGAAGTTCATGTGGGCAAGTTGTGAGTAAGATCTACGGTGTTGTCACAGCATGCAGTGGCTTCAGCAGTGCTGTATGTATCAATTCTATGCACATCCGCTAAAAATCAGCATTTAAAAAAGATCGAGTTTATTTTCGATCCAGGCTTCAGCAGTACCTTCGGGATCCGGATCCAGCATCATATCTATGTCTAAGCGATCACAAATTAATGTCGCGTTAAGATCCTTTAGCAGAGTTTGCGTATCGATACCTGCCTGGCAAAAAGTGTCGTAGCTGGAGTCGCCTATGCTCACGAGAGCAGCTTTGATTGAGCTCAAATCAGGGCGCTGTTTGGCCAGGTCGGCCATAAAGTCGAGCATGCTCTCAGCGTATTCACCGGCACCATGGGTGGCAATACAAATCAACCAGCTCGTATCCGCCACGGGGACTTCTTTTAACGCTGGCAGGTCATGCAATTGAGTCTGTTTGCCTGCCGCTTCTAGCCGGGTTTGTAGCGTTTCGGCGAGGAACTCTGTATTGCCGGAGGTGGTGCCGACAAGAATATGAATGGTCATAACAATGAAACCTTTTGGTAAGTGTTAGCTTCTGGTTGTTTTCTAGGCGTCTTTCACGTAGCATGCGCGCCCAGAACCTCTCAGACAACTTCTAAGCAGGAATTTTACAGTGCAGCCTACGCCGCCCTAACAACCCTTTCATTTTTGCAGGTTTTCTTCCCCTGCGTTTCACTGGATCTTCTTCAAGAGCCCAGTCTTTCTGCTATTTCAATTTATTTTTATAGGGTGATTTTTCACCGCATTTTAACATTACTAGCTTAAAAGGGCGTTTTTTCTGTCACTTTTGTGCCTTTTAGTGCTGGTTCAACAAGGAATTTTACGATGTTCGCAAATATTAAGCATACCTGGTTCTTTAACATTCGTGGTGACGTGTTAGCAGGTATCGTGGTGGCGCTTGCGCTGATCCCTGAAGCGATAGCCTTTTCTATTATCGCTGGTGTCGATCCTAAAGTGGGTCTCTACGCGTCGTTTTGTATCTGTGTGATTATGGCATTCGTTGGTGGCCGGCCAGGGCAGATTTCTGCAGCCACCGGCGCAATGGCGCTGTTGATGGTGACACTGGTCCGTGACCATGGTCTTGAATACCTGCTCGCCGCCACCGTTTTAACCGGTATTATCCAGCTTATCTTTGGTTTGTTAAAGCTTGGCAACCTGATGCGCTTTGTATCGCGATCTGTGGTGACTGGCTTTGTCAACGCGCTGGCAATTTTGATCTTCCTCGCCCAGCTCCCCGAGTTAACCAATGTAACCTGGCATGTCTACGCAATGACACTTGCCGGGCTTGGTATTATCTATGGCCTGCCTTATGTGACTAAAGCTATTCCATCGCCGTTGGTGTGTATTGTTGTGTTAACGGCCATTGCAATTTACATGGGCCTGGACATTCGTACCGTGGGTGACATGGGTGAACTCCCTGATACCTTACCGGTGTTCCTGTGGCCAGATGTGCCGCTGAACCTGGAAACTCTCTTCATTATTCTGCCTTACGCACTGCCATTAGCTATTGTCGGTTTGCTCGAATCCATGATGACGCAAACCATTGTCGATGACCTCACCGATACCAAAAGTGACCGTAATAAAGAATGCCGTGGTCAGGGTATCGCCAACGTTGGCGCTGGTTTTTTAGGTGGTATGGCAGGCTGTGCGATGATTGGCCAGTCTATTATCAACGTGAAATCCGGTGGTCGCGGTCGCTTGTCGCAGTTAGTCGCTGGTGTTGTGTTGATTATAATGGTGGTGTTCCTCAGCCCATGGGTATCGCAAATCCCAATGGCTGCTCTGGTGGCGG
>JAFIFH010000069.1 GCA_020832105.1 Idiomarina sp. | reverse complement strand
GCCCTATGGAGCCCGGACTTTCCTCCCCCCATATACCCGAAAGTATACAGGCAGCGATTGCCCTGGCTGACTCCGGCGGCTATTGTACGCGCCTGGCCCCGGCAGTCAATCAATAGATGGCACAGCCCAGCCTGCACCCCTTACTTGTCCCAGCTCAGCCCTAACTGGTACAGCTGGTTTTTGCGTAAGCCATAATGTTCAGCCACCACTGCCGCTGCTTTCTTTAATGGTAAGTGCTCACTTAGGCTTTTGAGCAGGGTTTCCGCGACTGCAGGCACAGCTTCAGGATCGCGTCTCGCACCATGGACCATGACCACAATTTCCCCACGCTGCTGGTTACTATCCGCAGCAACCTGGCCGGTAACTTCAGCTAAGGTTCCTGAAAGAAAAGTTTCGAACTGCTTGGTGACTTCCCTCGCAACGACGACATCACGTTGCTCACCAAACACGCTTTGCATGACTTCCAGGGTGTTCAGTAAACGCCGTGGCGACTCGTAGAAAACCAGGGTCGCGGACTCGTCCGCAAGGTTCTGCAACTGGCTCTCCCGCGCCCCTGCTTTGGCCGGTAAAAAGCCAACAAACATGAAACGGTCAGTGGGTAAGCCAGCGGCCGACAATGCCGTGATCACCGCACTGGGGCCCGGTACTGGAACTACTTTCACGCCCGCCTGACGGCATGCACGCACGAGGGGGTAGCCCGGATCACTGATCAACGGCGTACCCGCATCACTAATTAACGCAATTTTTGCACCATTGCGCAGCTGTTCAACTAAACTGTCCGCACGTGCCCGTTCGTTGTGCTCATGCAACGCTGTCATCTTCGTACTGATGTCGTGATGATCGAGAAGAACCCTGCTATGGCGAGTATCTTCCGCCATTATCAGATCGCAGTGTTGCAATATGTCCACGGCACGAAAAGTGATATCAGCGAGATTGCCGATTGGCGTTGCAACGATATAAAGCGTGCCGCTGTCTTGCATATCAAGGCCCTTAGATTGTGTCCCCGCCAGATGGCGTTTATAGTATGGACAAGTCATTTATCAAGAGCGTGTATTGTGCCAAAGAAGTTAATTGCCTGCATGGCTATTTTAGTGCTCGCCGGGTGTGCCACCCAGCCTAGTGAACCAGCGCCAGAAACCACAGATATCGATCAGGAGCCATTGACGGAAGTCACCCTTGTTCCTGATGCTGACCCGCGCGAGTATCTTGACCGCGCCGCCGAGGCCGAAAACCGCGCGCAGACCTTCCAATACCTGCTGCGTGCCAGCGCTGTGTTCTTTGACCGTGAGGAGTGGCAGCAAGGCGCTGCGGTGTTGAGCCAGCTCGAAGACGTTGAGTTACCACAGGCATTGCGCGCTCAGTACCAATTATTGCGTGCCGAACTCCTGATTCATTTTGAGCAGTGGCAAAGTGCCCAGGCATTGCTTAGCGAAATTGAAGATCCCCAGGATCGCCAGCAACGCATCGAACTGATGCAACTCAATTATCAACTCTATGTTGGTCAGCAACGACACTTAAGCGCAGGTCGCCAGCTGGTTGAACTGTCCTTGTACGACGACGGCGACTATAGCGATGCGATTTGGTCTCACTTTGCACAGGTGCCTGCGGGTTACTGGCGCCAGTCCGTCCGCGATACCGGTGACATTATGCAAGGCTGGAGCAGCTTGTTTAGTCGGGTCACCCTGGCGCTGGATTACCGTGAGTCGGTGGCGGATGCTCTGCAGCGCTGGCAAATACAGTTTCCCCAGCACCCGGCCTCTGCTCAAGTTCAGCAATTACTTGACGAACATCCGTGGATCCGCGAACACCCACGCCGTATAGCGGTTCTGCTGCCACTCAGTGGCCAGTTTGCCCAACAAGGGCAGTCGATTCGCGACGGCGTACTCGCCGCTCTTAGCAATGAGCGTAACGAAGACGTGCTGTTCATCGATACCTCAGAAAACGATCCTGAGCAGGTGCTGGAAATACTCGACAGAGAAAATATTGAGGCGGTCATCGGGCCTCTGTCGCGAGACTACGTGGATCGCATGGCGCAAACACTGACCCATTTAGACCAGGTACAACCCTGGCTGCAACTCTGGCTGAATCGGGCCCCGGAAAACTATGCGCCAGGCTTAGACAACTTCTTCGCCCTCGACATCGACACCGAAGTGGAATCTGCGGTGAGCTACCTAAGTGAACTAGGCCATGAGCAAATTCTGGTATTAGGCACCGATACCCAGCGCGGTCGCCAGCTTGCCCGACAATTTGAAGAAAGGTGGCAACAGCAGCACGGCCCGCGCAGCACACGATTTGGTTCTTATCGTTCAAGCACTGAAATGCCCGACGTCGTTGCCCAAAGCCTGCATGTGCGTGATTCTGCAAGTCGTATCAGCAGCGTCGAGCGCGCCGCCGGTTCTGCTGAAATCGAATCAGAGCCGCGTAGTCGTCGCGATCTGGGGGCAACCTATTTACTCGGCGACGCCGCCCAGGCGCGCCTGTTGAAACCTTTTATTGAAACCAATATCAGTCCTTTTGCCACGCGCATGCCGGTATTTGCTTCCTCAGCTATCCATGAAAGCGCGGCCAATCGCGGACGTGGCGACCTTGACGGTATTGTGTTTTCAGACGCACCCTGGCTGTTACCTAATCATCCGCAAAGTGACTTATTAGCCCGCTTCAATCGCCTGCACCCCAACCAGGGACCTGCCGCGCACCGTCTGGTGGCAATGGGCTATGACGCGATGGAGTTACTCCCCAGGTTGAGCACCATGACCTGGTTGCCAGGTTACGACCATGCTGGCCTTACTGGGCGATTGCGCATATTTGACAACGCCGTTCAACGACAGCTGAATTGGGCTATGTTTGAGAGTAATAGTCTGACAGAGCAGCCGCGCAATGAGCACACGTACAACCGGGACACACTTTGAAAAACTGGCGGAAACCTATTTAAACGAACGCGGTCTGGTTATTGTAGAGCGTAATTTCAGGCTCAATAATGGCGAAATAGATCTGATTATGCGCGATGGCGAATATTGGGTGTTTGTGGAGGTCAAGTTTCGCTTTGACGCTAGCTACGAACATCCATTGGGGCAAATTACCCAGGGCCAGTTAAAGCGGATCCGGCGCACAGCAAAAGTTTATCTTTATTACCAGGGGCTGTCCGAGTATCTTACCCCCTGCCGGTTTGATGTCGTCGCTATTACCGCTAAACCGAGTGAAATCATTTGGGTACCTAACGCCTTCTAAGCGACGGCGACAGTTGTAAATACGGGAATAGGACACACATGCGCGAGTTTCTTAAAAACTATTATAACGAAAGCATTCAGATTCAAGTCGCAGCGTCAGAAACCCTCGCAGAGGTCCTGACTGACGCAGCTGATTTGTTGGTCAGTAGTTTGCTCAATGGCCAACGGGTGTTTAGTTGTGGCGACGGCCAAAGCCTTTTTGTGGCCAACCATTTCGCCGACCTGCTGCTCCACGGCGCAGAGTTTGAACGCCCTCCTTTTCCTGCAATCGCCCTAGGGGTAAGCCCAAGCCAGACCTCAGAGTTAGACTCAATTGCTCGTCAGGTTCAAGCGATTGGCAGCAAGCACGATATTTTAGTCGCCTTTATCAGTGAGCGACATTCAGAACGTGTGCACCAGGCCATGGAAGCCGCTCTCTCTCGAGAGATGACCATAGTGGCAATTACCGGAACAGAATCCGGTGACGCTACCGGGTTACTCGGCCCTGCCGACATCGAAGTCCAGATACCAGCAGGCAACCCTGCACGCATTACCGAGCAGCAGCTGTTTATCAGCCATCTATTATGTGGCCTGATTGAACAGCAAATATTTCAAGGGGGCGCGCATTAGTATGACAGAGCTTTCCTCGCACAAGGCATGGTACCATCGCTGTCGAACCCTCGGCTTCGCCGCAGTTATCTTGCTAGCGCCCGTACTACAGGGCTGTGCACTAGTGGTCGCCGGTGGCGCTGCTGGTGCCACTATGGTAGCTATGGATTCACGTGATGTAGGCACCCAGGTGGACGATAATAACCTGCGCGTGAGAATTCAGACTGAGTTACAGAACCACCAGGCGCTTAGCGAGCAGCGCATTCTTATTGTGGCGTATAACAGTAATGTGCTGGTGTATGGCCAGGCGTCGAATCAGAACCACCGTGAACAGGCGGTTAGACTGGTGCGGGGCATCAGTGGCGTTAACCGTGTTTACGACCAACTGCGGATTGGACCGCCGGTCAGTTTTGCCCAACGTAGCCGCGATACGCTGCTCACGTCTCGGGTCAAAACCGCGTTGCTGGCTGAAAACCAATTTGACCACACCAATATCAAAATCTATACCGAAGCTGGCGAGGTCTTTCTGGTCGGCAGAACTACGCGCGAAGCGGCGACTAATGCTATCGAGAAGGCTCGCCATATTAGTGGTGTTGAGCGCGTTATCGATGTGATTGAACGTACTTGAAAAAGCTGGCTAGTGGCCCATGAGGCCGTTAACCAGCTTTCTCGCTGCTATTTAACAACCTTCAGGCTCGGCCGGCCTTTTGGCTTAGGCTTGTCATCGTCCGCCTGCCCCGGCTCAGCATGTCCATTCGTATTTTCGTCCTCAGCGTCAGCGGTTTCTTCACTGACAGCACTAAGCTCGGGTTTCTGGGTTGAGGGCTCTTCAACTGGGTCTCCATCTACTTCACCGAGCGCTGCCTCAGGCTCGAAAATAGTCCCTGCGCCGTTTTCCCTACCATAGATTGCGACAATTGCCGCCATTGGTAACCAGATACGTCTCGCCGCGCCGCTAAACCGCGCTTCAAAACTGATATGCTCCAGATCCATGGTGAACCGAGTCACCGCATCAGGGTGCACATTCAATACAATTTGTCCTTCCTGAACATGCTCCTGCGGAACCTCCACTGATTGCTGGGTAGCATCCACCACCACATGCGGGGTGCAACCGTTGTCTAGCAACCAATCAAATAGAGCGCGAAGTAGATAAGGGCGTTGCGGTGACATTTTGATGTCCATAAAACCTCCTGCGCCGGGTATTAACCTGGGAATAAAAAGACAAAAGGTGCGCATATGCACACCTCTTAGGGAAACTTTACAAGCCTGGATTAGCCTGTTGCGAGTTCACGCTCAGCTTCAGTTAATGACTTTTGGAACGACGGACGTTCAAACAAACGCACCATATAGCGCTTGATGTCTTTTGAGCCAGTCCCTTCAAGTTCGATCTTGTACTGCGGCAGACGCCACAATAACGGTGCCAGGTAACAATCTACCAGGCTAAATTCTTCACTCATAAAGTAATCGCTATCAGCAAACAAAGGCGCTAATGCAAGTAAGCCTTCACTTAGCTCCTGACGGGCTTGGGTGGCTTCTTTGTTGCTGCCCTTGAGGATGGCTTCAGTCAGTGCATACCAGTCCCGTTCAATTCGGTACATCATCAAACGGCTGTTACCACGGGCCACCGGATAAACCGGCATGAGTGGCGGATGGGGAAAACGCTCGTCCAGATACTCCATGATGATTTTCGAGTTATATAACACCAACTCACGGTCTACCAGGGTCGGTACCGCATCAGGGTAAGGGTTCAACTGCAGCAGATCTTCAGGCTTGTCTTCACCTTCAACAAAGCTAATTTCTACGCCAACACCCTTCTCTGCAAGCACGATACGTGCCTGATGACTGAACAAATCGTCTTTGCCAGAATAAAGGGTCATTACCGAACGTTTATTGGCAGCTACCGCCATGATTTTCTCCAGTTTATGCAAACAGCAAAGGGGGCGATGATCGCCCCCGTTGATAAGTGGTTCTTAACATTGCGCTTATTTAATATCGCGCCAGTACTCTTTCTTCAGCAGAATCGTCAGAATCAAAAGAACAATCAGGAACCCAATAACGAAATAACCCATGCGTTGCCGCTCGAGGATCATTGGTTCGCCGGTGTAAACCAGGAAGTTGGTCAAATCAAGCATCGCCTGATCGAACTCTTCCGGGCTCATCGTGCCGTTACCATCGGCGCGAATTCCAACACTGACGTCAGTCATTTCGCCGTCAACCATGCGACGTTCAGTCGCCAGACGCGGAGTGCCCTGCAGCTCTTCCAATACGTGCGGCATACCGACGTTTTCGAAGATTGCGTTGTTCACCCCAAACGGGCGCGAATCGTCTGCGTAGAAAGAACGCAGATAAGTATAGATCCAATTTGGACCCCGCACACGCGCGACCATGGTCAAATCCGGTGGTGTCAGACCAAACCACTCGCCGGCAGCATCGGTATCGATGGCCGAGGTTTTATGCATTCCGGTTTCGCTGGTGAACTGTAACAGCTCCTCACCAAGCTCCTGCGGAATACCCAGGTCATCAAAGGTGCGCGAGTAACGCTGGTATTGCATTGAGTGACAAGCCAGACAGTAGTTCATGTAAAGCTGCGCGCCGCGTTGCAGTGACTCTTTGTCACGCAAGTCATAGTTGGCTTTGTCTAGTGGCCCGCTGTAGCCAGCCGCAAAAGCGACTGACGGTAACAGTAGGGCTAGAGCTAGAAGAAAACGCTTGATCATTTCGTTACCCTCTCTGGCACTGGCTTAGTCTTCTCGTTCTTACTGTAGATGAACAACAGTGCGAAGAACGCGAAATAGGTGAATGTAGTGATACGCCCGACCACTGTCCAGAACTCAGTTGGCGGCAATGCACCGACGAAGCCAAGGATAATGAAGCTGATCACCAGCATCGCTAAGTTAGCTTTATGCAGCTTACTACGATAGCGCACAGAGCGAACTGTTGAGCGGTCTAACCATGGCACCAGGAACAGTACGACGATAGCCAGGAACATCATGACCACCCCGAGTACTGCGTTCGGTACCGCTGCCAATATCGCGTAGAACGGAGTGAAATACCAAACCGGGGCAATGTGCTCTGGTGTGCGCATTGGATCTGCCGCTTCAAAGTTTGGCGGCTCGAGGAACTGACCACCCATCGTTGGAGCGAAGAAGATAACCGCAGCAAACAGAATCAGGAAGATAGACAGACCAACCAGATCTTTCACCGTGTAATACGGGTGGAAAGGAATCGAGTCAACGATGTCGTATTTCTTTGTGTAGCGCTCATGGAATTCGTACGGCGATTTTTCTTCGTCCGGTACTGACCCTTTTGGCTTCTTGGTGTCAACACCATCCGGGTTGTTCGAACCAACTTCATGCAATGCAATCAGGTGGAGGAATACCAGAATGACAATAACCAATGGCAAGGCAATAACATGCAATGCAAAGAAACGGTTCAGCGTTGCGCCGGAGATGACGAAGTCACCACGGATCCAGGTTGTCAGAGCATCACCCACATACGGAATGGCCCCGAACAAGGAGATAATAACCTGTGCCCCCCAGAACGACATTTGACCCCATGGCAACATATAACCCATGAAGGCTTCAGCCATCAGTACCAGGAAGATCAGCATGCCGAAGATCCACAGCAATTCACGTGGCTTTTGGTACGAACCGTACATTAAGCCGCGGAACATATGCAGATACACAACAATGAAGAAGAATGACGCACCGGTGGAGTGCATATAGCGCAGTAACCAGCCATACTCAACGTCACGCATGATGTATTCAATAGACGCAAATGCACCTGCAGCATCGGTGTTGTAACTCATAGTTAACCAAATACCAGTAACGATTTGGTTAACCAGCACGATCAGGGCAAGTGAGCCCATCAGGTACCAAAAGTTAAAGTTTTTCGGTGCAGGGTATTGTGTAACGTGCAGTTTCAGCGAGTTGCTGACCGGCAAACGCTGGTCGATCCAGTTCATAATCCGTGACATTATGCTGTCTCCCCGTCCTGACCGATCAACACGGTCGCGTCATCAATAAAATAATGCGGCGGAACTACGAGGTTGGTCGGTGCTGGTACGCCCTGGAAAACACGTCCGGCGATATCAAAACGAGAACCGTGACATGGGCAGAAGAAACCAGAGTCAATGCCGTCCATATTGGTAAAGTTACGCGGCAAAAATTGCGGTGAACAACCTAAGTGCGTGCAGATACCCACAGCAACAAACCACTCAGGATCTCTCGAGCGATGTTTATTCTTTGCGTATTCCGGTTGCTGTGGCTGATTTGAATCAGGATCACGCACACGGTCATCTGTCAGACTTAGTTGCTCTAACATCTCTGGGCTACGACGAATTACCCACACAGGGCTTCCCCGCCATTCACTTCTAACCAATTGACCAGGCTCGATCTTGTCGATTTTCATTTCCACCGGGGCACCAGCAACACGCGCACGCGCACTTGGGTTCCACGAGGCAATGAAAGGTACGGCAACAGCGACCGCTCCCGCACCACCTACAACCGAGGTAGCAACAGTCAGAAATCGACGGCGGCCTTTATCTACAGGCGCATTGCTCATCCATTTATCTCCAGTTTTGAACGCTTGGCGGAGACATCCGCTGCGAAAAACTTATTATAATATGACAAATTTATCAGCGTGATCATAAAGAAAAGCCCCATCATTTACAAGGTTAGCTGGCTATTAATCACCAGTATTCCTGCTAATGAATGGGGCTTATTTAGTAATCCAGCAAAACACCTACTAAGCGCCTACCAAATTCACAGACCAGCGATTAATCCGTACTGCTGCTGATTGCGCACAATGCGTCTTGTTACGTCCGTAATATACGAGTGCTGGGTCAAGGACAATTGACTACTGCTGCGCAATTGAGCCGAGTATGCAATCTCCTGAGTGTTCAGTTCGAGCACTTGCACCTGGTGTAGATTGTTGTCGTAATGATTGTTATGGCCCCACACAAAATCCCCGAGGATAGTGCCGTGAGTGGACGTGCGCGGGGTACTCTGCAACAGGTTAATGGTCACCAAATGGGTCGCTTCAGTCGCTTCCAGTGCACTTTGTAAGCGCGATTCACTCACTTGCTGGCCTACCGGAAACTGCACCGTCAATGGTTCACAGTTTACTCTCCGGTTAGCTTCGGTAAGCTGCTCACAATAAGCCTGCTCCAGGCGGCGAGCTTCCGCATGGGCGTCCGCAGGTGCAAACACCGCTACATGTTCAGTTGGTTGAAGGTCGGTTTGCACCCAAGTGTCAAAATCGGAGATCGTCGCGCATGCTGCTACGCCTAAGGTGCCAAGAGCGAGCATGGATAGTTGAAATGTACGCATAATATTCAGCCTCTGTTGTTAACTATTCGTTACTATACCAAGCATAATAGTTAGGTATGGAAGACCGCTAGTATAGAAAACAAATAAATCACCATCAGTGACTCTAGGTGAGCTACCAAGGCTTAATTGATATGACTGCGCCAAAAAAAAACCGCGCCGGAGCGCGGTTTTTTGTGCAAGGTCGTAAGTCTCGTCGAATTAACGCTTCGAGAACTGTGGACGCTTACGTGCTTTATGCAAGCCGACTTTCTTACGCTCAACCTGACGCGCATCACGAGTAACATAACCCGCTTTACGTAAGTCGCCACGTAGAGTTTCGTCATACTGCATCAGTGCGCGAGTAATACCGTGACGGATTGCACCCGCCTGACCAGTAGTACCGCCACCAGTAACAGTGACGTAAATGTCGAACTTCTCAGTCATTTCTACCAGCTCTAGTGGTTGACGAACCACCATGCGTGCAGTTTCACGACCGAAGTATTCTTCCAGGCTACGCTGGTTGATTTTGATGTCACCGCTGCCAGGACGCAGGAAAACACGTGCAGTCGAGTTCTTGCGACGACCGGTACCGTAGTATTGATTATCTGCCATTTTCATCTGCTCCGTATTTAAATATCAAGGGTTTGAGGCTGTTGAGCGATATGACTATGCTCAGGACCTGCATACACTTTCAGTTTACGGAACATGGCACGACCCAACGGACCACGTGGCAACATGCCTTTTACCGCGTTTTCGATAATAAATGTAGGCTGTTTGGCCTGCAGTTTATCGAAACTGATTTCTTTGATTCCACCTGGGAAACCGCTGTGCGAGTAGTAGATCTTGTCAGTGGTTTTGTTACCAGTAACACGAACTTTCTCGGCATTGATCACAACGATATAATCGCCAGTGTCAACGTGCGGAGTGAACTCAGGCTTGTGCTTGCCACGTAGGCGGCGAGCGATTTCAGTGGCCAGACGACCCAAAGTTTTATCAGTGGCGTCTACCACGAACCAGTCGCGCTTTACGCTTTCTGGCTTAGCTACAAAAGTTTTCATGACTTTCAATTACCCAATTTAAATAAGTTCCACTGTCTGGCTTTTCCGGGCTTCCCCGCGAAATACCAATAAAAATAACGGCTAGCAGCTTTCCCTCAAGGGTTGCTTACTACCGGTAACGTGGGCTGGCGCGGATTATACACGTACTCAGGTCGCTTTTTCAACAGTTATTCACTTTTTTGGGTTGGGGTCGACGTGGGGGGTCTGGCGCCGCCTGACACCGCGCCATTGTTTAACGTCAGGCGAAGCCTGACCTTCGTTTCTGCGGTGAAGCAAACTGCTAAGTGGCAGCGTAGCGGATATGGGGTTGTGCCTTAGCTGGGCGTCGAGCGCAGGGATGCGCGAGCCGAGCCTACATGGGTGTATTTACGGCGTCCCAGATAAGGTACACCCCAGAGCCGCGAAAGCCGCCACCTCAGCCAAACTTCAACCGCAGAAGTGCTACGCCAGATGTTCACGGGCGAGGTATTCGTGGGACTGCATTTCTTGCAGGCGGCTGATGGTGCGTTTGAACTCGAACGATAGTCGGCCACCTGCGTAAAGCTCTTTGAGTGGGACGTCGGCGGAGATGATGAGTTTGACGTTGCGCTCGTAGAATTCGTCGACCAGGGCAATAAAGCGCCGAGCCATGTCGTCACTTTTTTCGCCCATTTGGTGGACATTAGCGAGCAACACCGCGTGGTACAGGCGTGATATTTCCATATAGTCGTGTTGGCTGCGGGGTCCGCCACACAACGCATTGAACTCAAACATCGCCACGTCGTCAGCTTCCATGCGGGTGGGGATCTCGCGATGATTAATCGTAATCGGCTTGTCCACCGAGTGGGCCTGGTGGTCAGGCGCGAGTTGGTTAAAGTAGGTAATCAGATTTTTGTCGGCAGCGTCGTCCAGCGGAGAATGATAAATTTCGGCTTGAGTCAGCGTACGCATACGGTAGTCGATGCCGTTATCCACGTTGACGATCTCACAGTTTGATTTAATTAATTCAATTGCGGGCACAAAGCGTTGGCGCTGCAAGCCATTTTTATACAAATCGTCAGGCACGATGTTTGAGGTTGCGACCAATACCACGCCGCGCTTAAACAGCTCCTGCATTAAGGTGCCAAGTAGCATCGCATCGGTAATATCCTGCACGAAGAATTCGTCGAAACAAATGACCCGCGCTTCGCGAGCGAAGGTTTCCGCAATTTTAGGTAGCGGATCCGATTGGCCTTTGAGCAGCTTGAGTTCGTCATGGACGCGCTGCATAAAACGGTGGAAATGGATGCGCATTTTGCGCTCAAAGGGTAGAGCGTTATAAAAGGTGTCAACCAGATAGGTCTTACCGCGACCGACGCCACCCCAAAAGTACAGCCCTTTAATGGTGCATTTCGGATGCTTGGAAAATACCCCTTTGAGCTTGCCAAGCATGCCGCCGCGGATAACCGGTTGGGTTTTAATCAGGTCATCATACAGGCGCTGTAAATGCCCTACCGCCGCTTCCTGGGCAGGGTCATAGCTAAAGCCTTCACTTTCAAGATCGCGTTGATAAAGTTCATTGGGTGTCATGACTGCGCTTACCACTACCTGTTTACGAAAAACCCACTGTTGCGATGGGCAAAGCATGGTATCATAATTCCATATTAAGTAAGCACTTTGGAGACACCATAATGGATTGGTTTGTTGGTTTGTTATTGGTCATTGTTGGCGCGGTTATCGGCTTTTTTGGCGCCCGTTATTATTTCACCAAGTACAGTGACTCTGCCCAACTGCAAGCGCAGGTTGACGCAAGTCGTGAGCAGCTTGCGGCCTATCGCAAAGATGTGGTTGAACACTTTCAAACTGCGCGTCAATTGTCTGATCAATTGAGCGACACACAGCACAAGTTAAACGCATTCCTGGCTGATAGCCAGAATATGCTGCAACAAGAGAAAGAATGGCAACAGCCACTTCCTTTTTTCGCAGAAGACACGATTCGTCAGTTACGTGCTGCGAACACCCTTGATAATGACAGCCGCTATGCAAGTTCAGAGGACGCTTCAGATGCGCCTCGTGACTATTCCGAGCATGGTAGCAGTGGTTTGCTGTCGGCGAGTGACGCTAAAAAATCGGCACAGTCCAGAGATTAATCCACAGATAACCTCAACGCTTCGACAAAAAAGCCAGCATCGCGCTGGCTTTTTTATTGGCCAAAATGAAGGGTGCTGCTTGAAAGGAAAAAAACCAGAACTTATTTAAACTTTTAGTGGTCAGTATTACACCTGAAAACAGGCCATAACCCGCACTTGCTGCGTATTGTAAGTTTCATATGTCTGGTTCTTAGTGACCTAGCTATTTTTTCTGGAGCTCATCAATCATGAAAAAGTTATCGCTAATGCTGTTTGTCCTAACCACCACCGTGGCAGCTTTTGCCCTGCCCGCATCGGTACAGGCACAAATTCCTTTCCCCACCGACGCCGAGGGTATTCCCACGTTGGCGCCGATGCTGGAAGAAGTCACCCCGGCAGTGGTCAATATTTCCGTAGAAGGCAGGCGCGTTACTCGCCAGCGTATGCCCGATGCATTTCGCTTCTTCTTTGGTCCTGGAATGCCCAGCGAGGAGACTCGTGAGCAACCCTTTCGCGGCTTAGGGTCGGGTGTGATCATTGATGCAGACGCCGGCTATGTGGTCACCAACAACCATGTCATCGACGATGCCACCGACATTGCGGTGACTTTAAAGGATGGTCGCCAATTCAGTGCAACGGTACTTGGCCGCGATGAGCAGACAGATATCGCGTTGCTTAAAATTGACGACCCCACCAATCTCACCGCTATTCATATTGGTGATTCTGACAGCATGCGCGTTGGCGACTTCGTGGTCGCGATTGGTAACCCCTTTGGCCTTGGCCAGACCGTTACCTCTGGAATTGTTTCGGCGCTTGGCCGCGGAGGTTTCGGTGCCGACCGTTTAGAGAATTTCATCCAGACCGATGCGGCCATTAATAGTGGTAACTCAGGCGGTGCACTTGTCGATCTACGCGGTAACCTGATAGGCATTAATACCGCTATATTGGGGCGTGGTGGCAATATTGGGATTGGTTTTGCGATTCCCTCGAGCATGATGATAAACCTGGTCGAGCAAATACTCGAACATGGTGAAGTGCGCAGAGGCGTGCTTGGGGTGCGCGGCGGCAACCTCACTCAAGAACTCGCCGATGCGTTGGAGATTTCAAGAACTCGCGGCGCCTGGGTCAGCGAAGTACTACCCGATGGTGCGGCGGCCAAAGCGGGTATTCAGGCCGGCGACGTCATTATTAGCCTGGAAGGTCGTGAATTGCAGTCATTTGCCGAGCTGGCGGCTACTGTTGGCACCATGGGTGCAGGGCGCAGCGTGGTCTTAGGTATTCTTCGCGATGGCGAAGAGCTTGAGCTCAAAGTAGAACTGCTTGAGCGCGATACCGAAGTGGTTGCTGCCGTCATGCATGCAGCACTGCAAGGCGCCCAATTAAGTGGGCTGGACAACAATCAGGGCGTGCGCATCACCAGTGTTGACGAGGGCAGCCCAGCACAACGGCTAGGCCTGGTCGCCGACGATGTCATCATTGGTGTGAACCGTCAGCGGGTCAATTCAGTCAGTGAGCTGCGCCGCCTGCTCGACAACGCTCAAGGTGTGGTGGCTATGCATGTTCGTCGCGGCAATTCTACGTTATACCTGGTCTTACCCAACTAGCAAGGGGTGCCCGCAAGCATCGCAATCTAGCCTCAACCCGTGATAACAGGCGACCGCAAGGTCGCCTGTTCGTTTTTAACCAATAATGCTAATATGTTCAATTATATAGCGATGGCTTCATAGTCAGCGCCCAGACTACGACTAACGGACATAGAGTTGCCAATGAGCAAGGCCAGACACAATTTTACCCAACTGATTCTCAAACCAGCGCTGATGGGGTTGTTGGTTGCTCTGGTGGTTCTGGTCGTGCTTCCGTTGATCGATAACAACCGTGGTTTTCAACTACCCCAGCAAGCCGCTGTTTCCTCATATGCAGATGCGGTGAACAAAGCCTCCCCTGCAGTGGTGAACATATATACGACTCAGTCAGTGCGACAGAGCCCTTATGACCCCACTCCTCGCACCATGTCGCGCCTGGGTTCCGGAGTGATTATGGACGGCCGCGGCTTTATTATTACGGCTAATCATGTGGTCACCGGCAATGATGAAATCCGTGTAGCGCTGCAGGACGGCCGGTTAATGGCGGCTCAGCTGGTCGGTAGCGATCGCCTGACCGACCTCGCCGTACTGCGCATCGAGGCCGACAATTTACCGGTGATTCCGCGCAACGACGAATTGCAGCCACGCGTCGGCGATGTCGTGCTGGCTATTGGTAATCCATATAACCTGGGGCAGACCGTCACTCAGGGCATCATTTCAGCCACAGGTCGAGTTGGCCTTGCCGAGCGTACCGGCGGGCTTAGCAGTGGCTATTCTGATTTTTTGCAAATGGATGCCGCTATTAATGAGGGAAACTCTGGTGGCGCCCTGGTCAATTCTAATGGCGACCTTGTCGGTATCAACAACGCATCCTACCAATCGCAAATTGCCAATCGGGCGACGACCGGGATTTACTTTGCCGTACCCTACCATCTTGCGCGCCGCATCATGCAACAGATCATCAGCGATGGCGTGGTGGTACGTGGCTATATCGGCATTACTGCAGAACAGCATTATAGTGATATGCAGGAGATGCGCGGCTTACTGGTGAGTGCCCTTGACCCGTCTGGGCCAGCCGCTAATGCGGGATTGCGAGTCGGTGATTTCATTTATGAAATTGGCGGTGAGCCTATTCAATCGGTGAACCAAGGCTTAGATATCGTTGCTGAGACGCGCCCGGGTGAAATGCTTGAGGTGTTATTTTATCGGGACGTAAGGCCAATGCGCGCCGAAGTGCGCATTGACCGTCTGCGTGAGTAACGCCGGTGAATTGACAGCTTAGGCGCTGGTCATTTTGGCACGCTGAATGCTGGCACCCAGGCTTTGCAACTTCGCTTCGATTTGCTCGTAGCCACGGTCTATGTGGTAGATCCGCTCGACTTCAGTGGTGCCTTCGGCAACCATCCCAGCGATGACCAGTGACGCTGACGCTCGTAAATCCGTGCACATGACTTGCGCCCCGGTCAGCCGTTCTACCCCAGTACAGATAGCTGTATTACCTTCCAAATCGATTTTTGCACCCATCCGGCGCAATTCTGGTACATGCATAAAGCGGTTTTCAAAAATCGTTTCGCGAATAAAGCCGGTGCCCTCGGCGATTGCATTTAATGCAGTAAATTGCGCCTGCATGTCGGTAGGAAACGCCGGGTGCGGGGCGGTAATCACATTCACCGCTTTTGGCCGACCGTTACTGTGCAGCTGAATCCAGTCTTCCCCACGCTCTATGGTGGCGCCCGCTTCGACCAGTTTCTTCAATACCGCATCAAGCATTTTCGGGTCAGTGTTGTTACAGCGAATGTCGCCGCGTGTGGCTAATGCGGCGACTAAAAAGGTGCCGGTTTCGATACGATCAGGCAGCACGCGATACTCACCACCATGTAAGCGATCAACCCCGTGAATTTCGATACTGTCAGTGCCCGCTCCACGCACATCAGCGCCCAGCGTATTCAGAAATCGCGCTAGATCGATGACTTCTGGCTCCCGTGCGGCGTTTTCAATCACGGTAACACCTTGCGCCAGCGTCGCCGCCATCATCAAGTTTTCGGTGCCCGTAACGCTCACCGTATCCATCAAAATGTGCGCGCCCTGCAGACGTCCTGCAATGCTCGCTTTGATATACCCGTTCTCAACCACAATGGTCGCACCCATCTGGCGTAACCCTTCAATATGCAGGTCCACCGGGCGCGCGCCGATTGCACAGCCACCGGGTAAAGAGACTTCAGCACGGCCACATTTGGTCAGCAGTGGGCCAAGTACCAGCACCGAGGCGCGCATTGTTTTTACCAGTTCGTAAGGCGCAACATAGTGGTGCCCCCTGCATGCTTTCACCCGATAACTGTGATCGCCTTCCTGGGTATGCGGAATACCCAACTGGTGCAGCAATTCAAACGAAGTCTCGACGTCCTGCAAACCCGGAACGTTGTGAATAATCACATCGTCCTCAGCCAGGATGGCGCCAAGAATGATTGGTAAGGCTGCGTTTTTCGCACCTGAGATAGTGACTTGACCAGAGAGACGGTTGCCACCTTGAATGACCAGTTTTTCCATGATTAATTCGCTGCAAATAGGAGTTAGAAGAGAGGATTACCCGACAAGTAAGCCACCACTACTGCGAAGATTGCAGCAACTTATCACGGCGCCATTGCTCTGGCGTGTAGGTTTTAATAGTGAGCGCGTGAATCGAACCATCAGAGATAGCTGCGTTCAACGGCTTGTTGACCATCTGCTCTCGTTTCAAACGGCTCAGATCAGCGAATGCTTCGCTGACAACAATCACATGCGCGTGACTGCCGTCAGTTTTAGCCTGTACTTCTTCTACATCCAGCGCTTCCCGAAGGATTGCTTCTATTTGTTGAGCGTCCATTACACCAGCCTTGTATCAATTTCTAATAGCGCTAGCTTAACGAAACAAGTCCTTCAACGCCACTGACGCGTGCGAATTGTTGTAGTTGAGTGTTCAGATTGTGTAAAACCAGGTTTTGGTTGTCTGCTTCAAGTTCTGAGCGCAGCCGGATGAGCATCGCCAGACCCGCAGAGTCAACGTGGTCAACCCCTTCAAGGTTAAGCACCACATCTTTACTGGTGGGTAACCAACGCTTACGGTCGGCCCACCCCTGGGGCACAGTGTTGCGGTCGAGATCGCCGGTTACGACAACCTCCCCATCTTTTGCGTTGAATTGCAGTTGCTGAGCCATATCTTTACCTTTAATTATCACCCTGACTAAACAGGAACTGACCGATGAGCTCTTCGAGCACCATCGCAGAATTAGAGTTCATAAAGCGGTCACCGTTTTCCAGCATCATGATACCTTCATCGATAAAGCCTGGCTCAATGCCCAGATACTGCTCGCCAAGTAGACCTGAAGTCAGTACTGACACTGTTGAGGTTTCAGGTATCTGGTCATAAGTCGTGCTAATTTGCATCTCGACCACTGGCTCGTAGTAGTCACCTTCGAGGTAGATATTGGTGACCCGACCTACTGTAACCCCACCGATTTTCACCGGCGAGCGCACTTTCAGGCCGCCAATATTGTCAAAGCTGGCACTGAGCGTGTAACTGCTGCCACGGGTAATGTCGGTATTGCTAGCGACGCGAAGAGCAAGGAAGACCAGCGCAACAATCGTTGCCGCGACGAATACACCTACCAGAATTTCTATTTTTCTCGTTTCCATAATTCAAATCCACTTATAAATTAGCTAAACATAATTGCCGTAAGGACAAAGTCGAAGCCAAGTACTGCCAACGAGCCAGTCACTACCGTTGATGTTGTTGCCGCGCTGATACCTTCAGACGTTGGCTCTGCGGTATACCCTTTGTACAGCGCTATCCAGGTCACCACAAAAGCAAACACCAGACTTTTAATCACGCCGTTCATCACATCGTCACGCCAGTCAACTGAAGCCTGCATCACCGACCAGAATGCGCCATCATCGACACCCAGCCACTGCACGCCGACAAAATAACCACCCAGGATACCCACTGCTGTAAACAGCAGCGCCAGCATCGGCATACTAATAAAGCCTGCCCAAAAGCGTGGTGATACCACCCGACGCAACGGGTCAACTGCCATCATTTCTAAACTGGAAAGCTGCTCTGTTGCTCGCATTAGGCCAATCTCTGCGGTCAACGCAGACCCCGCTCGCCCGGCAAACAACAGTGCCGTGACCACGGGGCCAAGCTCGCGTAATAAGGACAACGCCACCATCGGACCCAACGCTTGCTCAGCGCCGAAATCAACTAAGATGGTATAGCCCTGCAGGCCTAACACCATGCCAATAAACAAACCTGAAATAAGGATGATCAGCATAGACTGCACGCCGACTACGTACATCTGGCGCATAAACAAAGGGAACGACTTGCGCGGCTGTGGTTTACCGATAATCGACTGCAGCAACATAATCAGGGCTGCGCCCATGCCGCGTAAGATATTCAGGCTAGAACGCCCTAGATTTGCAATAACATCCATTAGCCACCCCTCGCCATTAAGTCGTCCAGGTAATTGTTAGCCTGATAATGAAACGGCACTGGCCCGTCAGGCTCGCCGTTGAGGAACTGACGCACTAATGCAGACTCATGGTCAAGTAAAGCCTGCGGTGGTCCCTGTGCAACGACCTGCTTGTTGGCGATAATGGCCACATGGTCAGCGATACCCATCGTTTCATGAATATCATGGGAGACGATAATACTGGTTAAGCCCAGGGTTTGGTTTAATGAGCGAATCAACTTCACAATCATCCCCATTGAAATAGGGTCCTGACCGGTAAACGGCTCATCATACATAATCAGCTCAGGGTCGAGGGCAATCGCCCGCGCTAACGCAGCACGCCTGGCCATACCGCCAGACAATTCATCTGGCTGCAGGCCACCCGCGCCGCGCAGCCCTACTGCCTGGAGCTTCATCTTAACGATGGTATCGACAATCTCCCGTGGCAGTTTAGTGTGCTCAAGAATTGGGAAGGCGACATTGTCGCTGACACTCATATCGGTAAACAGAGCGCCGCTTTGAAACAGCATACTCATACGTTTACGCAATTCATAGAGCTCACCCCGCGACAGTTCAGGAACCTGGTGTCCGGCGAAATCAACACTGCCTGAACGTGGTTTAAGCTGTCCACCAATTAACCGCAGCATGGTGGTTTTACCACACCCGCTTGGCCCCATAATGGCAGTGATTTTGCCACGTGGAACCTGTAAATTGACGCCTTCATAAATCACGGTATTACCGCGATTAAAATAGACGTCTTTTAATTCAACTAAATTATCCACAGTGCAACCCTTTTGGTCATACATGTATGGGAACTCACCCGTGCCCCTGAACCTGTGTCGCGTTCTTCAGTCACCCTACTCACTAATATAGCGGTGAATAGACTCTATGAACCTGGCACGGTCGTCGGTCGTACTATCGATCATACCAAGCTGCTGCATTAAACGCTCACCTAAGACTGCGAAAAATGCAATGCGCGCTTTGTCTCCGCCCATTTCACTTTGGTTGAACATCTCCTGCAGGTCAGCGAAGCGGCCACGCAGTGGCGCTAACAATTCACGGTTGGTCGAGGCAGCACAAAGCACTGCACTGTCCAGCGCCAGCTCATCGGTGCCGTCAGCCGAACCGCGCTGGATATTGGCCTGCGCCATGATCAGCGCTTTTATCTCGGCATCAGCGCCACTGAACTGATCAACCAGCGACTCACGAAAACGCTCACGAGTCTCGAGCAAGCGCTCCATCATCGCAAACACTAACTCGTCCTTACTGGCAAAGTGGTATAGCAGTCCACCTTTACTTATTCCAGTTTCTTCGCTCAGGCGATCGAAGGTTAATTGCGCCGCACCCTGGGTTTTCACCAACTGCTCGGCAGCCATTAAGATGAAATTACGCTTACTAGGGCGTCCGCCCCTTGGTTTGTTAGTCATATAGGTTTCTCCTTGGCAATGCGCTTGAGTCTAGCAAACACCGTCTAGGCGGTACACAAATAAAGTGTAACAAGTTATGGAGCAACAGCTGACTTCAACACCTGGGGTGATATACTGTGGCCAGTGTATTTACGTAGCTTGCGGGATAACTGATAACTATGACCAGTACTATGACCAGTAAAGCCGATGAGTTTATTGCTCAGGGGCTACGCGTGCTTGATATCGAGCGCGCAGCGATCGACGACATCACCCCCTCAGTGAACCAGGATTTCGCCCGCGCATGCGACTTGATGCTGCAGTGCAAAGGCCGGGTTGTAGTCACCGGAATGGGCAAATCGGGTCATATTGGCAATAAAATAGCGGCCACTCTGGCAAGTACCGGTACGCCCGCATTCTTCGTCCATCCGGGCGAAGCCAGCCATGGTGACCTCGGTATGATTACCTCACAGGACGTCGTCTTCGCCATGTCAAACTCTGGCGAAACGGGAGAAGTGGTGAGCATTATCCCGGTGATCAAAAGGCTTGGAGTGACCCTGGTGTCGATGACCGGCAACCCGCAATCTACGCTCGCCCGCCTGGCCGATGTGCATATCAATGTTGCAGTGCAGACCGAGGCCTGCCCACTTGGCCTGGCACCAACCGCAAGTACCACAGCCGCGTTGGTCATGGGTGATGCGCTGGCAGTGGCGCTACTCAATGCTCGGGGCTTTACCGCGGATGATTTCGCGATGTCGCATCCAGGCGGCAGCCTCGGTCGCCGCCTGCTACTGCGGGTCAGTGACATTATGCATGACGGTGAACGCCTGCCGAAAGTTGGCCAGGACGCGATTATTAAAGACGCACTGCTGGAAATTTCACGCAAAGGCCTTGGCATGACCGCCATTGTGGATGACAACGACGTACTGCTTGGCATCTTTACCGATGGTGATTTGCGCAGGATCCTCGATCAGCAGGTTGATGTCCATACCACCAAAATTGCCAGTGTGATGACCGCCCGCTGTGTGACAGTTCATCCGCAAATGCTCGCAGCTGAAGCGCTGAAGATTATGGAAGACAAGAAAATTAATGGTTTAGTGGTGGTCAATAAGCAGCAATGCCCGGTGGGTGCCTTTAATATGCATGATTTACTACGCGCAGGGGTGTTGTAATGATAACCACATGGTATGGCGATCTCGACCCATCTGTCTTTGCGTTATTCGGCGAGATTCAACTCCTCATCTGCGATATTGACGGTGTATTTTCTGACGGGCGCATTTATCTTGGCAACGATGGAGAGGAAATCAAAGCCTTCCATACCCGCGACGGTTTTGGTGTTAAGGCGCTGATGAATGGCGGAGTCGAGGTTGCAGTCATCACCGGGCGACGGTCTAAAATCGTTGAAAACCGTATGCAGGCTCTCGGTGTTCAGCATATTTTTCAGGGCCAGAGTGACAAGCGTGTAGCCTATCAGCAACTGATGACCCAGTTGCAGCTTGAGCCTCATCAAATCGCGTATGTTGGCGATGATGTACCAGACTTAGAGCTGATTCGTACCGTGGGCTTAGGCATCGCTGTACGCGACGCCCATGCCAGAGTGCAGCAAGCCGCGAATTATGTCACTGCCCTGCCTGGCGGCTTCGGCGCCGTGCGCGAGGTCACTGATCTGCTATTGTTGAGTCAAGGCAAACTGAATCAATACACAGGAACCAGCGAGTGAACTGGCGGATAGGACTCATCTTAGCAGCCATCGCAGTGGCTTTGTTACTGTTGTTCTGGCGCCCGTTTTCGCCCTCTGACGTACGTAATGACGCATTGGACCCCAGTGAACTACAGCCAGATTTCGTTGCCGAAGGTCTGTTCACCCGGATCTTTAACCCTGAAGGTGCGTTACAGCATCGTATTGAGTCGAGCAGAATGGCGCATTATAGCGTTATCGGCTTAACTGAGCTGACCCAGCCGGTGTACATTACGACTATCACTGATGACCAAGGCGTCAACCAGGTCTGGCAATTGCGGGCTGACAAAGGCAGTTATTACAATGATGAACGCCTGGTTTTAGAAAACAATGTGCGGATTACCAATGAAGATGGCGACGCCTTTGTGCAAGCACTGGAAACCGAATACCTGTTGATTCACCTACCCACACAGGAAATCACCACTGACCACCCTGTGCTTATTTATGGTCCACAATTAGAAATCCGGGGTCGCGGCTTACGTGCCAACCTGGAAGCCCAACAACTGGAGTTAACGGAACATGTTCAAACGACATATTATCCTCAGCGCGCTACTCAGTAGCTCGCTTCTGGCCGCGCCTGTTGTCGCCGACGTCAACCGCGACTTCTCCCAACCGATCAAAGTGGATGCGGATCACGAGGAGCTTGATTTACGTGCTAGCAGCCTGATGTTCCGTGATAATGTCATTATTCAGCAAGGCAGCCTGCGAATCACCGCTGACCGCCTGGACGTGATCAGCGAGGGTGACGATGACATTGGCGAAGGCGAAGTGTTTATGGCGACTGGCACACCGGCGACGTATCAGCAGGAAGTCGAACCAGGCATTATCGTCGAGGCCAGTGCTGAGGAAATACGCTACGATTCGCGGGTACGTGTGTTAACTTTGAGTGGTAATGCGCAGATGCGCCAGAGCGGCAACCAGGTCAGTGCGAACCGAATTACCTACTATGTCGACGAGCAGCGGGTGACAGCTGAACGTGACGAAGACAGCGAAGAGCGCGTACGCACTATTTTCCAGCCGCGTCAAAGTACTGAAAATAATGGATAAAGCACCAATGTCAGTTCTGAAAGTTGAACACTTAGCAAAGAGCTATAAAAAGCACGTGGTGGTTAAAGATGTCAGCCTTGAGGTTGAAGCTGGCCAGGTCATTGGTTTATTGGGTCCAAACGGTGCGGGTAAAACTACGACCTTTTATATGATTGTTGGCTTGGTGAACAACGATAAAGGCCGCATCACCCTGGACGACGAAGACCTCACGCTGCTACCAATGCATGCCCGTGCGCGACGCGGTATCGGGTATTTGCCACAGGAGTCATCGGTATTTCGCAAACTTTCGGTTCGCGACAATATCATGGCGATTCTGGAAACACGGAAAGATCTCGATAGTGAAGCTCGCGAGGCTGCATTAGACAGCCTTGTGGCAGAGTTTCATATTGGCCATATCGTCAATAGTATGGGCATGAGCCTGTCCGGTGGTGAGCGACGCCGAGTAGAAATAGCCCGGGCGCTTGCGGCAGAACCTAAATTCATTCTGCTGGATGAACCTTTTGCGGGCGTCGACCCCTTGTCCGTGATGGATATTAAAAAAATTATTCACCAATTACGTAATCGTGGTATCGGCGTACTGATAACCGACCATAATGTAAGAGAGACACTGTCGGTGTGCGAGCGCGCATACATTGTCAGCCAGGGCGAGTTAATCGCCTCAGGTAGCCCCCAAGAAATTCTGGCTAATCAGCAAGTTAAAGAAGTATATTTAGGGGACCAGTTCTCCATTTAAGTCTCTGTTAAGGCATTCGCGAAAAAGAAAACAATATGAAGCAAAGTCTGCAGTTAAAACTTGGCCAGCAATTAACGATGACGCCTCAGCTCCAGCAGGCGATTCGCTTATTGCAATTGTCGTCACTAGATCTACAACAGGAGATCCAGGACGCGCTTGATGGCAATCCTTTGCTGGAAATGGATGGCGAGGACGACTTTAATACTGAGTCCCTCGATCATATGGCGCAAAAAGAGCAGAGTGATGCTGAGCGCAGCAATGAACATGATGCCAGCGCCGTTGAAACCAGCGACGCGCTGAACCAGCAGGACATCCCTGAAGACCTCCCTACCGACTCTAGCTGGGATGACGTGTACTCAGCCGGCACCGGCGCTGCTAAGGGCAGTGTCAGCAGCGATGATGACTTTGTCTATCAGGGTGAAACCAGTGAAACCCTGCAGGACTACCTGACCTGGCAACTTCAGTTATCTCATTTTAGTGATGAAGATGAAGCCATTGGCCTGGCCATTATTGAGGCCATCGACGATGCGGGGTATCTGACCGCTGAGCTGGACGATATTCAGGCTGCGGTGCAGGACGATTTCCCCGAAGTGACTGAAGCTGAAGTCTGTATGGTACTTAAACGTATTCAACGCTTCGATCCGGTTGGGGTAGCTGCGCGCAGTGTCAGCGAGTGTTTGCTTATCCAGCTCAAGCAACTGCCGGAAGATACCCCAATGCGCGAAGAAACCATGCGCATTATCAGTGATCACCTCGATTTATTAGCCTCCCGTGACTATCGAACCCTGGCACGAAAGTCTAAGCTTAAAGAAGACCAACTACGGGAAGTGATGCGCCTGATGCACCAATTGCATCCCCGTCCGGGCGAAACTGTGGTGCAACGTGAATCTGAATATGTAATCCCTGACGTATCAGTGTATAAGCACAACAACCGATGGGTGGTGGAGCTAAACCCCGACTCAGTACCAAAGCTACGGGTGAATGCGGAGTATGCTGCACTTTCTCGCAACGCCAAGCGCAGTGAAGACTCTGATTACATCAAACAGCATGTGCAAGACGCTCGCTGGTTCATTAAAAGTATTGAAAGTCGCAATGAAACCTTGTTAAAAGTGACTCATGCGATCGTGCAACGTCAGCAGGCGTTCCTCGAGCATGGTGAAGAAGCGATGAAACCTATGGTACTGAATGATATCGCTGAAACCATCGATATGCATGAGTCAACGGTGTCACGAGTTACCACCCAGAAATTTATGCACACCCCACGGGGAATTTTTGAGCTGAAGTACTTTTTCTCCAGTCACGTCAGCACCGAGAATGGCGGAGAATGCTCCTCAACAGCGATTCGGGCGTTGATTCGAAAGCTGGTTGGGGCCGAAAATCCCGCAAAGCCATTAAGCGACAGTAAAATTGCTGAACTCATGGCTGAGCAGGGAATCCAAGTGGCAAGACGGACGATTGCGAAGTATCGGGAATCGCTCAATATTCCTCCTTCCAATCAACGGAAAAGCCTACTTTAACGACGGTAATAGAAGGAAGATGGACTATGCAAATTAATTTAACTGGTCATCATGTTGATATCACTGACGCACTGCGTGAGTATGTAGACACTAAATTCGCCAAGCTGGAACGCCATTTTGATCACATAACCAACGTACACGTGATCTTAAATGTTGAAAAACTCACGCAAAAAGCGGAAGCTACCGTCCATCTAAGTGGTGCCGAGGTATTTGCTACCTCTGAGCATCAAGACATGTATGCTGCAATTGACGGTCTGATCGATAAACTTGACCGCCAGGTTGTTAAGCATAAAGAGAAGATTAAACGTCATTAAATTATGCAATTAAATGAAATTTTGAGCCTGGACTGCACTTATTGTGCAGCCCAGGACTCAAGTAAAAAGAAACTACTGGAAACCATTAGCGGCATGGTAGCTCCCAAACTAGCAGGGATCAGCCGTGCCGATGTTTTTGATAGCCTGTTGCAGCGTGAGCGCTTGGGTAGCACCGGCATTGGCTTAGGCATTGCGATACCCCATGGCCGTTTGAGCAAGGCGACCCAGCCGGTTGCTGTGCTGGTCACCATGGCTCAGGCTGTCGATTTTGACGCTATCGACAATCAACCCGTAGATATCATATTCGCCTTGCTGGTACCCGAGGATGAGCCTGAGCAGCATCTCAAGACACTCTCCGAGGTTGCACGCCGCTTTAACAACAAAGACTGTTGCCGGGCGTTACGTAAAGCAACGACTAATCAGCAGTTGTACGACTTGTTTGTTGAGGATGATTCTCCGTGCAGTTAATTATTGTCAGTGGTCGTTCCGGTTCAGGTAAAACCATCGCACTGCGCGTACTTGAAGATCTCGGCTTTTATTGCGTCGACAACCTGCCAATAAGCTTACTCCCTACCCTGGTCCACGCGGTACTAGACAAATTCGAATCCATTGCGGTGAGCATCGATGTGCGAAATTTGCCGGCAGACGAAGAAGAGCTGGCTGAAACGTTAGACTTCCTGCCCAGTAAACTCAAAGCAGACATTCTGTTTATTGACGCCAACGATGACATTATTACCCGACGCTTCGGTGAAACACGCCGCTTGCACCCGTTATCCCAAGGCAGTGTTCCATTAGCTGAGGCAATTTCGCTAGAGCATAAACTACTGGAGCCACTGGCAACCCGTGCCACCTGGCGCATCGACAGCTCAGGCTTTAGTGTCCACGAACTGAGCGAGCAGGTTACCGAACGAGTCCTTGGCCGCAAAATGAATAAGCTCATTCTGGTATTCACTTCGTTTGGGTTTAAGTACGGTTTGCCATCGACCCTGGATACCGTATTTGACGCACGTATTCTGCCCAATCCCCATTGGGAACCTGAGCTGAAGCAATTTACCGGCCTTGATGAACCGGTACAACGGTTTCTGGGTCAGCAACCATTGGTGACTAAATTTGTTTATCAGGTAGAGAACTTTATCGCCACCTGGTTACCTTACTTTCAACGCAGTAATCGCAGTTACCTGACGATAGGAATTGGCTGCACCGGTGGCCAACACCGTTCGGTGTATATCGCCGAGCAGCTTGGCGAGTACTTTCGTACTCAACACGATCAGGTACAGGTGAAACACCGTGAGCTGGAGAAGAAATGAAGGTTGTCAGTCGTGAGATGGTTATCGTCAACAAGCTAGGTTTGCACGCCCGTGCAGCCACCAAGCTCGTGCGCCTGGCAAACAAGTTCGACGCTGTCATTTCAATACGCTCGGGCGAACAAGAGGTCGACGCTAATAGCGTCATGTGCCTGATGCTCCTCGCCAGCCAACAAGGCAAAACCATTACCGTCAAAGCCGAAGGCAGCGACGCCGAACCCGCCCTTGACGCCATCGAAAACCTCATCCAAAACCGCTTCGACGAAGAAGAATAACCCGACTACGGTCTAAGGCTGGCTTCTGCGGGCGTTGGCTACGTCGCTGGCTTCCGGGTGTCATGGGTTGGCTTTGCCAAGACGCCGTAAACCCTTCCCTGGGGGCTCGGCTCGCGCATCCCTGCGCTCGACGCTTGGCAAAACCAAGCCCATGCCCCCCTCGCGCCATCAACGCAACCCACGCTCGCTGCAACGTTCGCCTAAAGCCCAAGCTCAGACAACTTCCGATCGTGGCAGTAAATGCCTAAAAGAATTGCGCGGCATGCCTTCCAAGTAGAGACGCATAAACTCGTAGTGCATTGGTTGAAAAACAGTAGAAAGTGCACGGCGGTTTGTTGGGGTTGACTAGTTTCGCTTAGAAACGTCGGCTTGGCGGACGGCGATGGTCGTAGCGAGCGCTTGGGGTGCGGCATGTTACCTTGAGGGGGCGTCGAGCGCAGGGATGCGCGAGC
>JAFIFH010000066.1 GCA_020832105.1 Idiomarina sp. | reverse complement strand
TGCCAGACTGGGATCCCAGTTCGCACCCAGGTGCAGAAACCCAAGGACCTTGTTGGGATCTATCATCGCCGATACCGCAATACCTGCGGTCATCAACAAACCGCTTAAGAATGCAATTAGAATCACCATGTTGCAGCTCCTTGGGTAAATAGCGTAGCGATGAGAAAGCCTGCAGCCATGAACACCAGAGTCGCCACGATTGAACGCATCGACAGGCGACCGATGCCACAAATCCCGTGACCTGACGTACAGCCTGAACCAATCCCAGTGCCGATACCCACCAGTAATCCGGCAACCACAACCTCCCAGCCGAGGCTTGGTGTTGCATAACTAAAGTCGGCCCACAGCAAGCCCACAACCAACGGCCCAACTAATAGCCCAACCACAAATGCCAGGCGCCAGGCACGACCGTCTGCGCTGAAAATAGCGCTCGACGTAATGCCCGAGATACCGGCGATACGACCTAAAAAGGCCATCAGCACCAGTGCGCCAGCTCCGATCATTGCGCCCCCTAACAGGGAACTTATCGGGGTGAAATTTTCCATATGAACCTCATCTTACAAGGGTGTTGTATGACACCCGGTGGCCGTCACCGGGCGTTACTTATCTACCGGTTTGCTCGCATCAACCCAGGCTTGCATGCCACCGGCCACTGAATAAACCTTTTCCAGCCCCATCTTTTGCAACGAGTCGGCGGCAAGTGCTGAGCGCCCTCCTGAGCGGCAAATCAGATAGGTCGGCCGGCTCTTCAGTTGCTCTAATGCAACTTCCGGGGCGCAGCCGCTGGCTGCAACCGCCGGATGATTCGCTAACTGAAACTCAAGCACACCGCGCGGCAAGTTAATTGCCTGGGGAATACTGTGGTCAGCAAATTCAGCCGGCTCTCGAGTATCAATAATCAATGCATCACTGTGCAGCGCCTGCTCTAAATCGTCGATGCTAACTTCCTGAATACGCGTTTTCGCATCGGCCACTAACTGTTGTGCTGTTTTCATTCTGTGCTCCTTCTTTATTATCCAACGGCTTTGGTTGAACGTATCCAAAGCCTGTAGTATTCGTTAAGTCTAATATCAATTGGCGCACTTACCATTCGCTCTGCCATTCGTAGTTACAAAACGGACTGATAAATCACCACACCGGCCATCACCACCAAAAACACGGCAAAGCCCTTTTGCAATTTCTCTTTCGGTAATCGCGTGGCTAACCAGCTGCCACCAAAACTACCAAGCACACCTGCGACAATCATGATGGCAATCACCTTCATATCAAACTGATAGCCGGCATTCGCCATCGGTACATAGTACTGGACAAAACCAACCATCGATTTAAGCGCAATGATCACCAGGCTGGTGGCTACACCGATGGGTAAACTTAACCCACCGAGCAAAACCAATGCAGGTACAATCAAGAAGCCACCACCGACCCCGACGAAACCCGTAATCGCACCGACCAGCAAGCCCTCTGCCATGACTTTATATGGCCGGATGACCACCGGTGCACCAAGTACAGGGAGGCGCGCACGCCACATCGTCCATGCGGCGACTGCCATCAATAGCGCAAACACCAACAGTTGCCAGCGGGCATCGACCAGGAGTCCGGCGTAAGCGCCAAGCCAGGTACCGGCCATTCCAGGTAACCCAAAGAAACCTACATGACGCCAGCTGACTAGTCCTCTAAAGGTGTTTTGAATGGAGCCGAACAGGCTAATCCCGCCGACGATCAGCAAGGAAGAGGCTATCGCCACCTGAGGATCCTGATGCACGAGATATAGCAGCACCGGGACAGTAAGAATAGAACCGCCTGAGCCAAACAAACCTAAGCTGATACCGATAATCAGCGCACCGAGTAAAGCCATCATCTGTGAGCCCTCAAATTCAACTTATATACCTTTATGGTATATAGATATAACTAAAAACCATTATAATCCAATGCTAATCTTTGTCAACACGCTGGGTATGCCGGGCTTGAGCGGGTTGGGGTGTTCTCACTGCACGGGCAAATCGAATAAAACCGGGGCTTGGGGTCAGTGGGAACACCCGCTTTCGGGCGACAATGAAGTAGCCACAGCGTAACCAAGGCAAGCTACGACATAGAGGGTTGTCCTTGGCATTGACGCTACGCTCGGTGGGCATCGGCCATAAGCTGCTATTGCCGATATACCCCTCGGCAAGCACTTCATAATTCAATAAGGATAACCAGTCCATTACCCTGCCCTTAGTAAAGTAGCGCCCTGTCCATGGCGCTTTGCCAGCCTGTCCGGGTAAGGCCCCAACCAGGGTTGCCAGTGACCACGGATTATAAGCAGTGACCACCATGTAACCGTCAAAACCAAGGGCGCGATCCGCCTCGCGCAAAACCTGATGAGGGTCTTTGGCGTATTCAAGCACATGCGCCATCACTACCACATCAACGCTGCGTCGGGAAAACGGCAAGGCATTGAGTTCAGCTTTTACCCGAGCCTGAGCGCCTGCGTGCACAGTGACCAATTCAGTTGCCTTACAGCCGGTGGACACCGCGTCACTAAGCGGCCCCAGCTGTAACGCGTAGTCTCCGGCAATACTAGGCCAGAAAGGCGCAAGGGCGAGGCGTTCCTGCTGACATAACCAGGCACCATGGGCGACATCGCGCCACTGCAAAGGCCGGGTGCGCGTTCGATTAATGAGTGCGGGTTTTATTAACACCGATTGCCCCTTATACTGGTTTGACACTAAAGACGAGGGAATTGCTATGCATATTCACGCGGTGTCGGCTTTCGACGACAACTATATCTGGATCATTCACGACTCCCATCATTGTGTGGTTATCGACCCAGGTCAAGCCGAGGGTGTGATTGAGTTTGTATCACAGCACCAGTTAAGCATAGCGGCGATTCTGGTGACTCACCATCACCATGACCATACCGGCGGCGTTAAAGCCCTGCGTCAATTAACTGACTGCCCGGTTTATGGCCCGGACAACCCGACGATCAGCGAACTGACGCACCGGGTTGGCGACGCCGATAACGTCAACATTCCGTCCTTGGGCCTGGATTTTTCAGTACTCGCCTGCCCTGGACACACCCTCGACCATATCGCTTTTTATGCCGCCCCCTGGTTATTTTGTGGTGACACCCTATTTTCTGCAGGTTGCGGGCGTATGTTTGAGGGGCAACCGCAGCAGTTCTGGCACAGCCTGGAGTATTTAAGTGCATTGCCGGACGACACCCTGGTGTATTGTGCACACGAGTATACTGAGGCCAATCTTAATTTCGCCGCAGCGGTTGAGCCCGACAACCACGCCATCACCACCTATCTGGCTGAGGTGAAAAAAAAGCGTGAAGATGGCCAGATCACCTTGCCTAGCACCCTCGCCCTGGAGTTCAATGTCAATCCGTTCTTGCGCTGCCGCATGCAGAGCGTCAAAGATGCAGCACAACAGCGTGCCCAGACCAGCTTAACGGACCCGGCAGATGTCTTCGCTTGCATACGCCATTGGAAAGATAGCTTTTAACTCAACAGGATAACTTCGCCAGCTTTTGGTTAACTTATTTCTGGCCTGTTTTTTGCTTTATTTTTCTGCCTGGTGGTGGCGCAATTGTAGTAAAGTGTACTCAAATTCAAGATTGAGAATGAACACGCTTGTAGGACAGCAGCACATTGTAAAAAAACCAGTCAACATCGGCGGCTGATTCTGGCAAAGTAATAGAAAATTTAGTCCAAACCACATTGAAAACAAAAACAGACAAACCCTCAACCAAATAAAAGAGGGGTCCGCGGCTTAAAGGTCGTGCGCTAAAAAAGGTAGTTTATGAAACGATTGAGTCTTGTGATACTCAGTACCTTGAGCTTGTCTGCGTGTCAGGCAACTCAGTGGGTCTCTTATACTGTGCGAACAAAATCTGAACCAGCGGAGCAGCGAACCCATACGCTAGACGAAGGGATCGCCCGTTTCGCACTGAATGGTCCGGCGCTAACCGCACCTGGTCGAGGGTTAACACAACAGTCGGGTAGTCAGTACGCCGATCTTTCCCCGCAGCAACAAGCTGACTTGTGGGACCGAATTCGTTTGCAGCTCAGCCTCGAAGTGCCAGACAATGACCGGGTACAAACCCACCTCGACTGGTATAAAAGCCATCCCAATTACCTGAACCAGATTTCACAACAAGCAGCGCCCTTTCTTTATCTGATTATTGAGATGATCGAAGAACGTGGTCTGCCAGTGGAGCTAGCCCTGGTACCAGTGGTAGAAAGTGCCTACGATACCTTTGCGTATTCTCACGGCAGTGCTGCTGGGATCTGGCAGTTTATTCCTGGCACCGCCACCGGCTATGGACTTGATATCAACTGGTGGTATGACGGCCGCCGTGACGTGATTGCAGCGACTGAAACGGCACTGGATTATCTGGAACGTTTGCACCGAACCTTTGATGGTGACTGGTTACACGCACTGGCAGCATACAATGCCGGCCAGGGCCGCGTTGCTGGGCATATTCGCCGGGCGCAAAGGGATGGCCAACCCACCGACTTCTGGTCTCTGGACCTACCCCGTGAAACCCAGAATTATGTACCAAAAATTCTCGCATTAGCTGAGCTGCTGGCCAATAGCGAAGCCCACGACGTGAGCTGGCGGTACATTGCTAATCAGCCAGTCACCACGGTGGTTGAAGTTGAGAATCAAATTGACCTGGCACAGGCCGCAGATATGGCGGGTATGTCACTCAACGAGCTGCACCGTTATAATTCCGGCTATAACCGCTGGGCAACCGCCCCGGACGGCCCGCATCGCTTGCTGCTGCCGATCGCGAATGCTGATCAGTTCAGCACTCAGCTGGAACAAACGTCGCCAGAGGACTGGATGAACTGGCAACGCCATCAGGTTCAGTCCGGTGATTCATTAAGCCGTATTGCCGAGCAGTACGGTACTACCTCCAGAGCCATTCAACTGGCCAACAATATGGATGGCAGTATGATTCGCCGCGGTGACCACCTGCTTATTCCAGTGGCCAGTCTGAGCCTGGATGAATACACGTTAAGTGCAGAACAGCGTCGCGCCAGCACGCAGAATCGCTCACGTGGCAATCACCGCATTAATCATGCCGTGGCTCGTGGTGACACGCTGTGGGACCTGAGCCGCAAGTATGACGTCCCTGTGCGCAGCCTGGCGAGTTGGAACAATATGGCTCCTGGCGATTTCTTACGCCCTGGACAGACGCTGACTATCTGGCAGCAGGAACGCCCTGCGAACGCCACCGACAGTGCGGTCGTTCGTGCGGTACATTATCGCGTGCGCTCGGGTGATTCATTAGATCGCATCGCCAATCGCTTTCGCGTCACCATTGCCGATATCGAGCGCTGGAACCAGATTAAACGTGACCGCTTTTTGCAACCAGGTCAACAACTGACATTGTATGTTGATGTCACCGCAGTGAGTATCTGATGAAACGTCTGCTGTTGGTCAGTGCATGTTTGATTTTGTGGGCGTTGGCAACCTCGGTTAACGCGAGGCTGCCGGCAACGGCAACCTCCATTGCCGCGGAGGACGCTGAGCCCACAGGTTTCTCGCACCGGGTTACCGGCACCGCAACCCTTGCGGATGGTGAGACTATCGATATCAATATGCTAATTGGCTTCCAACAGAGCAGTCGCGGCTGGTACTTTCGTGCCGGTGCTGACTATGTCTTTCGTAATTCGCCGCCCCAGGCGTACTATCTTAATTTCAATCTCGATGGTAAGGGTTATGCCTACGTTCTGGAGTTCTCAGACCAGCCGCTGAAACACTTTCAGGTGCAGTTAGAGGATTATGAAATTGAGTTAATGCAGGCGTCTGGTGCAGATATCCAATATGGCATGCGCCTGCGCATTAACGACCGTCAATTCCTGTTTGACCGCCGTCATCCGCGGGTGCGCCTGGACCTGGATCAGCAGGGTCTGGTGGGCGTAGTTGCCGAACATACCCTGCGCGATCTATCCATTCGACGCGCTCAATAGGTCCACCAGGTCCTGTTCGCTCATCACCGGTACGCCCAGCGACTCTGCTTTGGTCAGTTTCGAACCTGCTTTGTCCCCAGCCACCAAAGCTGTGGTTTTCGCCGAGACACTGCCGGTGACCTTGGCACCCATTGCCAGTAACGCCGCCTTTGCTTCATCACGGGTCATTTGACTCAGTGTTCCGGTCAGTACAAACACCTGATCAGCCAGCGGCAATGTGGCTGCTTCATCCTCGCTGAGTTGCTTAGGCTGTGGCCAATAAACATACCCGTGCTCTGGCGCGTCGGTGCCCTGCTGGCCAAAATCACGTGGGCGGATCAACTCATTGATGACGCTCTGGTTATGGGCTTCGCGGAAAAAACTATGCACATGCTCAGCGACGATTACGCCGACGTCCGGAACCTCTTGTAACGCCTCAACAGAGGCGCTCATCAGCGCGTCCAGTGACGCAAAGTGCGCCGCCAGATTCTGTGCAGTGGCCTCGCCTACTTCGCGAATACCCAGACTATATAAGAACTTAGCCAGCGTGGTTTTGCGGCTTTTGGCAATGGCACGGACCAGGTTCTGCGCCGACTTCTGTCCCATCCGTGGCAATGACGCCAATTGATGCTCTGTTAAACTGTATAAATCCACCGGGCTCTTGACCCAGTCCCGGTCGACTAAGATTTCAATCAGTTTATCGCCCAGGCCATCAATGTCCATCGCCTTGCGCGAGGCGTAATGCATCAGCGCCTGCTTGCGCTGGGCAGCACAGTACAGTCCGCCACTACAGCGCGCCACCGCCTCGCCCTCAACCCGCTCTACCGCCGAATCACATACCGGACAATTCGCGGGGAACTCGATCTTTTCAGTCTTTGCGGGCCGCTCGTCAAGGACCACACCTACGACTTGTGGAATCACATCCCCCGCCCGGCGCACAATCACGCGATCACCAATGCGTGCGCCTAAGCGCTCAATTTCATCGGCATTGTGCAAGGTGGCATTTGACACCGTGACACCAGCAACCGTCACTGGATGCAAGCGTGCTACCGGAGTAATGGCTCCGGTGCGCCCGACCTGAAAATCAACACCACGCAGCCAGGTCAGCTCTTCTTGCGCGGGAAACTTATACGCCACAGCCCATCGCGGTGCGCGGGCGACGAAGCCAAGGGCGTCCTGAACCTCAATCGCGTCGACCTTAAACACCACCCCATCAATCTCATACTTAAGGCTATCGCGGCGTTCCATCAGGTCCGTATAGTAGTCATGACACGCCTGGTTATTACTTAAGTGACGGGTTTCAGGACATACTGGCAAGCCCCAGGCTTTAAGCTGCATCAGGCGTTGATAATGACTGTCGTCATCAAGTTCCCGTTCGGGTTCAACCTGACCCATGGCATAGGCATAAAACTGCAGTGGACGCCGCGCGGTTATCCGTGAATCCAGCTGCCGCAGACTGCCGGCGGCTGCATTGCGCGGGTTGGCAAAGACTTTTTCACCCTGCTCCCGTGCGTTGTCATTGTAGGCTGTGAAGCCGGCCAACGGCATGAATACTTCGCCGCGCACTTCAAGACGCTGCGGAAAATCACCACGCAAGCGCAGCGGCACGTTTTTAATCGTCCGCACGTTGCTGGTAATGTCTTCCCCGGTATAACCGTCACCGCGGGTGGCGGCCCTGACTAACTTGCCTTTCTCATAAAGGATGCTGACCGCCGCCCCATCAAGCTTGGGCTCAGCACACCAACGCAACTGGCTGTGCCCGCTACGCTCACTCACACGCTGCATAAAACGATTCAGTGATGCTTCGTCAAACGCGTTATCCAGCGACAACATCGCGACCTCATGGGTCACACTGGCAAAAGCACCCGTAGGGGGGGCGCCCACTTTGCGGGTTGGCGAGTCGTCGGTAGCTAGCTCAGGATGGGCCTGTTCGAGACTGACCGCGCGGGCAAACAAGCGGTCATACTCGGCGTCCGGTACACTGGGGTTGTCTTCAACGTAATATTCAAAACTGAGCTGCTCTAAACGTTCACGCAGCGCGGCCAGCTCCTGTGCAGGGCTGGCCATGGGTGTTTCTTTATTCATACAACTAAGACCACTGTGGCGTTGGTTTTTGCAGGCGCTGCTTGCGCTCAAACTCACGGATACGTTGATAGGTATGCTGCACCGACTGCTTGGTCACCGGATTACGGTTGCCGTCCAGTACTGCTGCACGAGGCATCGCATCAGCAATTTTATTCGCTGCATTGTACATCATGGTAAACGCCTGGTGGCCATCACTTTTCAGCGGCAAGGTCATAAATAACACGATGCCTTCGCTCTCAAAACGTTCCATATGATGGATGTCAAAGGTACCTGGATTAAACATATTCGCCACACTAAATAGCACCGGGCCATGGCCTGACGATTCCTGGTGTCGGTGGAAGATATCCATATCGCCGTACTTAAGCCCTAATTCGGTGGTCATCTGCAGCAAAATAGCCCCCTGAATATCACCGGTCACAAACAAAGTAATGACTTCAATATCCGGATCTTTAGCTGGTTCTGGCTCCTCCGTGGTGGCGCTAACCGGCTCCTCCACCTCGTCAGTCCAGTCACCATCTTCCTCTTGCGCAGTGAATTCTGGATCGTCAGCACCCCAGGCTGGCTCATTGCCATCGGCCCGCATGCCCGCTGCAACGTCATCGGTCGCTTCAATCGCTGAGTCATCTGCACTAAGGAAACGTGGCTCGTCATCATCCAGCAGGCCCGGCTGCATATCTTCAGGACTATCTGATGTAACCTGCGGCGAAGCCTGCTGACGTGGCGCAAAATCGTCATCGTCCAGATTGATTTCCATTTGCTCAATCTCAAGGTCTGAATACTCAAGCAAACTTTCATCAATGTGTTCGTTCATTGCCGGCTCTTGCTTGTCTTTACGTGCGCCACTGCTTTTACCTGATTCAGCGACGTCAGCCTGCTCAATATGCACGCCTTTTTTGCTCTGGGCTTGTCTGGCGCTCATCTTCGCGGCTAATGGATCTGCCCCCTCATTGGCGGTCTCGCTGCCTGCCGCAGCGCTAAACAGATCCTCTGGTGGGCGGCGGCGCTTACGCTCAAGGCTCTCGCGCTTGTCCTTCGCCACCTGATTGTTCTTACGGATGGTCCATAAACCATGACCCAGTAAGCCCAGAATGATCAATAACCCAATAATCACTAATACGGTACGTAAGCTATCCATTATCTACCTAAAACCTTTGTTGTTATCAGGAAGCCTCAGCCATCTTTACGGCCTCGTCTACATCTACAGCGACCAATCGACTCACGCCAGGCTCCTGCATGGTAACCCCAGCCAGGTGCGTGGCCATCTCCATGGCAATTTTATTGTGACTGATATAAATAAACTGCACAGATTCTGACATTTCTTCGACCAAACGACAAAATCGTCCAACGTTCGCATCATCCAACGGCGCATCCACTTCGTCCAGCATACAAAACGGTGCCGGGTTCAAACGAAAGATAGCAAACACTAAGGATAATGCGGTTAGCGCTTTCTCTCCACCCGAGAGCAGGTGGATTGTACTATTTTTTTTGCCCGGAGGTCTCGCCATGATAGTGACTCCGGTTTCCAATAGGTCATCATCGGTCAGTGCCAGGTAGGCACTACCACCGCCAAACACCTTCGGAAACAGCTCACCGAGGTCACGATTGACCTGTTCGAAAGTTTTGCGAAAACGCTGGCGGGTTTCCTTGTCGATATTTTTAATCGCGTCTTCCAGTAACTTCAACGACTCCGTTAAGTCTTCAAATTGCGCATCCAGATACGCTTTGCGCTCACCTTGCGCCTGTGCCTCTTCTATTGCCGCTAAGTTAATCGCCCCCAGCTGCTGCAGGGCGCGAGCGATTTTATCCAGTCGTTGCTGCCAACTCGATTCTTCAGCGTCGTCCGGTAAGTTTTCAAGGATCGCTTTCAGCGCATATCCGGTGTCCTGCAAGCCCTCAAGCAGGCTGTTGCCACGCTCGCGCGACGCCGTTAATGACAATTTACTTGCTTCTACCTGCGCCCGTTGCGATTCGATTTTTTGCTCGACGCCTTGTTGACCCTGGTTCAGGGTCTGCAGTTCCGCATCCAGTTTAGCCAGTTCCTGGGTAAGTTGGTTTTTTTCATCTTCAGCCAGCATACGCCGCTCAAGCGCTTCTTCGAGATCAGCCTGGGCCAGTTCATCATCCACATCCGCGCTGGCGTTCTCCAGCTCTGCTAAACGCTTATGCGCCTGCTCAATACGCTGCTGATTGCGCTTCAGGTTCGTCTCTATATGCGCAAGGCCTTGCTGCGCTTGTTGTTTTTGCATCAACGCCTGATGCAACTGCTGTTGCCCTTGTTGCTGCTGCTCTCGCGTCGTCTGTAAGTCACGTTGCAGTGCACTGAGTTGACTGGCTGCATTTTCCACATCGTTTTCGCTATCTACCAGTGCCCCCTCAATCTGCTCGCTTTGCTCGCTCAACAGCGCCGCTTTCTCGTCCTGCTCAGCAATCTGTAAAGCCAGTTGTTCGAGGGACACCTCAAGCTCTGTGCACTGTTCAGCCTGTTCAGCGACTTGTCGCTGCATCGCCGTTACCTGGGCCTGCGCCTCGGCTTGTTTGCGATGTAAATCACGCTCACGCTGCTGCAGTGCGCCATACTCGGTCTCGCTTTGGCTCAATTGTTGCTGCGCGGCAGCAGCCTGTTCTTGCTGGCTGACAAGAGTTTGCGTCAGCTCAGGTAAACGCTGTTGAATGTGTTCAACGGACTGTTGCCAACGCAGTACCTGCGCACTGTCAGCGGTGTCAGCATGCCAGCCGTCCCAGTAATAGAGGTGCCCTTGCTGGTTGATACCAACGCTGAAGGACAGTCGTTCTAGCGCCTGGCGTGGCAGCTCGCCGGGCGCAAGCAGAGCAACCTGGTGAAAAATACTTACATGACGCGCCGGCCCGCGCATCTGGCTGGCAAGTGAATGTTCCGGCACCTCAATAGAGGGGTCGATTGCCAGCAGGCAACCACGCTCTGCAGGGGCAGTAAATACGCGCTCTGGATTGTCCAGCAAAACAGGGGCATTCAACCAGGGCTTTGCGATCACTGCCAACGCCGACTGCCAGGGCTCAGCAACCTGCATCAATTCGCGCAGCGGCTGGTGGTTTTTATCCTCTAGCCAGGCGGCCAAAACCTCTGGAACTTGCTCTGTGGAGTTGGTGATCAGCGCTTCGTAAGCCCTTAGCTGCCCTTCAAGTTCGCGCTGTTCAGCCTCTGTTTCACGCAGTTCCGCCTGTGCACCATGTACTTGCTGCTGACGATCATGCAGGTGCTGCTGACCGGCCTCCGCCGCCTGCTGCGCCGTGCGCAATTCAGCATTGAGATCAGCCAGGACTACCTGCGCAGTGTACAATGCCTGCCCGGCATCGTTGGCTTGCAGGCCCTGTAGTCGATGCTGCGTGTCCTCCTGCTGCTGTATTAAACGCTGGCGCAGTGCTCGGACCCCCTCAAGCTGGGTTGCAATTAATTCAATTCGCTGGCGTTTGTGTTGGTGGTCAGCTGCGCTTTGCTGATGCCTGGCCTGATGGTCTGTGACTTCGCTTTGTCGAAGTGACAGTTGCGCATCCAGCTCTTCCTGTTGTGCTTGCAGCAATTCAATCTCTGGTTGCAATGTATCAAGCTGCTCAGCAAAGCCCTCTTGCTGATGCTGCTCAGCAGCCTGTTCGCCTTCAAGTTGGCTCACTTGCTGCTGTAAATCCTGTGCATCCCGGCGGCGCTGTGCCGTCAGCTGCCGTTGGTGCTGGATAGATTGTTCAATCCGGGTAATGTCACTATTACACTGATAAAACCGTTGCAGCGCATTATCCAGTTGTTGTTTTATATCTGCTTGTTGCTCGCGTAACGACGTTTGCCCCCGCTCAGAGCCTCGTTGCTCGGCGATCCAACGCTCAAGCTCCGTTTGCTGTTGCTGCAGGGCTGACTCCAACGCATCACATTGTTTTTGATAGTGTAGCCAGCGTAACGCCTGCAATTGCGCTTTCAGTAAGCGCTCTTCGCTTTTTAACCCTTTATACCGCGTGGCGGCAGCAGCCTGACGCTGCAGCTTTGCCAGTTGGGTGGCTAGTTCATCTCGCACATCGGTCAACCGTTCCAGGTTCTCGCGGGTCTTGCGCATGCGACTTTCGGTTTCTTTGCGGCGCTCTTTATATTTTGAAATGCCTGCAGCTTCTTCAATAAATACACGCAGTTCCTGAGGCCTGGATTCGATCAGTCGGGATATCATCCCTTGCTCAATAATCGCATAGCTACGCGGGCCAAGTCCGGTACCAAGAAAAATGTCGGTGATATCGCGGCGTCTGCATTTGCTGCCATTGAGAAAGTACGTGGATTGTCCTTCACGGGTGACCAGGCGCTTGACTGAAATCTCCTTATAGCTTGCGTACTCTCCCTGTAACCGCCCCTCGGCATTGTCGAAGACCAATTCAACACTGGCCCGGGAAACTGGTTTTCGCGACGTCGAACCGTTAAAGATAACGTCGGTCATCGCATCACCACGTAAATTTTTTGCCGAACTTTCGCCCAGCACCCAGCGCACTGCGTCGATCACATTGGATTTTCCGCAGCCGTTGGGCCCAACCACACAAGTCATCTGGTCGGGAAAAGCTACCTTAGTGGCATCAACAAAAGATTTGAAGCCTGCAAGTTTGATATAATTCAGACGCATGAACAGTTATTAATAAGCAACTCTAGTAAGCGTAAATAGTTGGCCAGCCAATTGACTCAGCAGGATAATCCTATATTCAACTGGTCAAATCGAAGGGTGCGTAGTGAGTTTAGTGACTAGTCTAGCGGTAAACTAAACGCGACTACAACTATGTCAGTAAAGTGCAAATTAAGACAACAAAAATTGCGTCAACGCCAACATATTCATACAATACGCAGGGCAGGACGCAGATCAAATAAATCAGGTTAAGGTGTTACAAATACGTATGCGCAAAAATGACATTGATCAGGTATTTTCAGCGGTGGTACATGGATGAGACCTGATCTTGCCATGCTATGGTGCCTGCGTGTCAGCGTACCCTTGAGTCTGCTGTTTGGCGCTTCATTCCCTGTACTGGGTGCGGACAGCAGTGTACCCAATCATGCGCGCGGCTTGGCAACTTCTCATGTGGATGCCAACCAGCAACCTGCTCGCACCAGCGACGAGGGTCATCGCTACAATATCAGTACGTCGCTGTGGACCACCCATTTTAATCCGCAACCTGAACACAACAATACCCAGCGCTTTTTTGGCCTCGAGCGGTATGGCGACAACTTTGTCACGGTACCGCTACAGGAACGGTTTATCGCCCTGGATAAGTCTCAACCCTTGCTCGGTCTTGCCCACTTCAGTAATTCTTACGCTCAGTCCACCTGGTATGCGTATGCCGGTTTTTCCCGCACCTTATGGCAACAAGGCGAATTACAAGCAGGGCTCAAGGTGACTGCTGGTTTTATCCATGGTTACCGCAATGAGTTTCAGTATAAAATCCCTTTTAACAGCTATGGCACCTCTCCAGCAGCCGTGCCCAGCCTGACATTGCGATACCGCCAGTTCAACGGCGAAGCGATTTTGTTTGGTATCTCCGGGCTGATGTTAAATATTGGTTATAGTTTTTGAGGTTTTATATTGCGGCGGTGTAACAATCACCTTAAAATAGGCGCTTCCGTCACCCACTAATTCAGGTATCTTTGCGCTATGTCGCACCTTTTCTCTGCGCCGCTTCGAAGCTGGCACCGGTCAGTCTGTACACAACAGTTAGCAAGCAGCCGGCGGCCGAAGGTGTTCCATTTGTGGCTGTGTGCAGCATTAGTGGTCGTTGCCCAGCTGTGGTGGATTCCAGCCAGCGCGCAGGACAATATCCTGGTGTTTACCGATGTGGATCCGACCAGCCCGGACGAACGACAAACCAGCGCCACCGACATCGGTGGTCAACTCCTTGAGTTTTATCTACCTTACCTTGATGACTTTAATATTCGTCAGAGCTTTGTGAATTCATCCCGTGCCATCAGTATGATTCAACAGCGTGGGGACGCCTGCCGTGGTAAGACCGTGTATACCGAAGAGCGAGCACAAACCGTTGCTTACACTAATAACGCTCATGTGGTGTTTCCGCCACTGCGCCTGTACATGCTCGCCTCGAATAAACACGCAGAGACTTTTCTCGAATTACTAGCGGCGAGCGAAGATGGCTTTTTATCGTTGGCTGAAGTGCTCGAACTTGATGCTGATTTGACCCTGGGTTTGATGCGCGGTCGCTCTTACACGCCAGGCCTGGACCAAGCGATTGCCAATGACCAACATAGCAATCAATTATGGATTCGCGCAGTGGCTGATCAGTCCTCCGGGCTTTTCGACATGCTGGTGAATGAGCGTATCGACTTAACCATCCATACCTCAGTGGCGGTGAAGCGGTTTACTGAGCTGCGCAATATTGACCCTGAGCTTTTGGTGATTCCATTGCGGGAAGCCCGTGAACCTTTACTAGGTTACTTTATGTGCAGCCGTAACGATTTAGGCCAGCGCTTCCTCAGCGCAGTCGACACCGCGGTCAACGAGCTGGCTCATACTCGGGCTTACTTTGATGCGCATATGAGTTGGGTGACCGAGGTTGAGCGGCCGTTTTACGCGGCCCTCTACAATCAGCAGTTTGGTACCAATTTTGAATTATAAGCGAACACGTCGAGCAACCTATCTAGCCCTCGTCAGCCGTATCGTCCGCTAATTCATCCTGCACCTCTGGTAAGCGTTTGTTCGGTTGCACGCCCATGGCCCGGAATTTCTCAACCCGACTGATCAAATTACCACGCCCCTCGGCAAGCTTGTTGTATGCGTTATCCAGATGCTTGTTCGAGCTTTCCAGCGCCCCGCGTACTTTATTCATGTCTTCCACAAACCCGACAAACTTGTCATACAGGCGCGCGGCGTCGAGGGCAATGCGCTGGGCATTCTGATTCTGATACTCGTACTGCCAGATATTGTGCACGGTGCGCAAAGCCACCAGCAGGTTAGTGGGGCTAACCAACATAATATTATTGTCCAAGGCCAGTGAAATCAGTTCTGGATCTTTATCCACCGCCAGTAAAAACGCAGGCTCCAAAGGAATAAACAACAACACATAATCGAGTGTCCGCACACCATCCAGGCTTTGGTAATTCTTCCGGCCCAGTTGCTTTATATGGTTACGAAGTGACTGCACATGCTCATTCAGCGCCTGCTGGCGAATCAGGTCATCGTCACTATTGAAGTAACGTTCATAAGCCACCAGTGAGACTTTCGAGTCAATCACCACATCTTTATCGTTTGGCAAGTGAACAATCACATCGGGTTTGAACTGTTTACCGTGCTCATCCGCATGCTGAGACTGAGTGCTGTACTCATTCCCCTCGCGCAGACCGGATTGCTCCAGCATGCGTGCAAGGACCACCTCACCCCAGTTGCCCTGCTGCTTGTTGTCGCCTTTTAATGCCTGGGTCAGCGCTTTGGCCTCCCCTGCCATTTGCTGGTTAAGCTCTCGCAGATGACTCAGTTCTTGCTTTAATGAGGCTCGCTCTTTGGTCTCATCAGTGTACTGTTGAGCAACCTGCTGACGAAAGGTATCAATTTGCTGCCGCAACGGCGCCAGCGTATGTTGCAAACTGTCTTCATTGCGCTTGGCGAACTGCGCCGAGGTCTGTTCCAGGATCCGCCCGGCTAGCCGTTCGAACTCTTTTTCCAAACGCACTTCGCTTTGCTGCAGTAAGGCAATTTTTTCTTCGGCATGGGCCCGGCTTTGTTCGGCCTGAGCCCGGGTGGTGGCCAATTTAACCTGCAGCTGCTGAGCGTGGTGCTGGGATTCGTGCAGTTGCTGCTCAACCTCGATCATGCGTTGTTGCAAGCCTTGTGACTGGGCAATTTGCCATTGTAACGGCTTACGTTGCCATGCAACGCCAACGCCAATACCTAACAGTAAACTGGCCACCCCACCCACCGCGAGGTACCACCATGCAATCTGCAGTTCCATGTATTTCCCCTATTCGTATCTGCCCGTGCGTGCAAACTTTGTGAGCAAACCCGCTATAAAAAAACCTGTTACCGGGCGAGTCGCCCGATAACAGGTTGATACCTTAAACGGTTAAACACCAGCCCTATTTTGTGAGCATAGCGTCCGCTTCAGCAATTTTCACCGCCCAAGTTGCAGGCCCGGCCTGGTGGGCGTTGTTTCCTAAAGAATCAACCGCCACAGTGACCGGCATGTCTTCAACTTCAAACTCGTAAATCGCTTCCATACCGAGATCATCAAAGGCAACAACTTCGGCTTTCTTAATCGCTTTGGCCACCAGATACGCCGCACCACCGACTGCCATTAGGTACACCGCTTTATGCGCTGCAATACTTTCAACCGTTTGCTGACCGCGTTCCGCTTTACCGATCATGCCGATAATACCGGTTTGATCAAGCATGGTATCGGTGAACTTGTCCATCCGCGTCGCCGTGGTCGGCCCTGCAGGACCCACGGCTTCGTCACCCACTGGATCAACCGGGCCAACGTAGTATATAAACTTGTTATTGAAATCGACTGGTAAAGGCTCGCCTTTACTCAGCATGTCGGCAATACGCTTATGTGCAGCATCACGACCGGTCAGCAACTTACCACTGAGCAACACGGTTTCACCCATTTTCCAATCCAGCACGTCCTCTTTTTGCAGCGTGTCCAGGTTCACCCGGCGCACGTTCTCGCCTACTTCAAAGGTGATATCTGGCCAATCTTCCAATTTTGGCGGTTGCAAGTCTGCAGGGCCGCTGCCATCGAGGGTAAAATGCACGTGACGGGTCGCAGCGCAGTTAGGGATCAGCGTGACCGGTTTTGACGCCGCGTGCGTTGGCAGTGACATGATTTTTACGTCCACCACGGTGGTCAAGCCACCCAGGCCCTGGGCACCAATTCCTAGTTTATTCACCCGCTCGTATATTTCTAAGCGCAGTTCTTCTTCGGCGTTTTGCGGTCCGCGGGTCATCAGTTCCTGAATATCCACCGGGTCCATCAATGATTCTTTTGCCAATACCGCAGACTTCTCTGCGGTACCGCCTATACCTAAACCAATCATACCTGGTGGACACCAGCCAGCGCCCATTTTCGGTAAGGTCTCAACCACCCAGTCGGCAATGGAGTCACTTGGGTTGAGCATCACCATCTTCGATTTGTTCTCCGACCCGCCCCCTTTAGCGGCAATCATCACATCAACCTTAGCACCATGCACCATATCCAAATGAACAACAGCAGGCGTATTGTCGCCGGTATTTTTTCGTGCACCGGTAGGGTCGGCAACAATCGAAGCACGCAGCGGGTTATCCGGGTTCAAATAAGCGCGGCGGGTCCCTTCATCAACCATTTGCTGCACGGTCATGTCGGTTTTATCCCACTTGACATCCATCCCCACTTTTACGAAGCAGGTGACAATGCCGGTGTCCTGACAAATCGGCCGACGGCCTTGTGCTGACATCCGCGAGTTCTGCAACATTTGTGCGATCGCGTGTTTCGCCGCCTCGCTTTGCTCACGCTCATAGGCATCCGCCAGGGCGTTCACGAAATCCAGTGGGTGGTAGTAAGAAATAAACTGCAACGCGTCCGCAATGCTATCGATAAAATCTTGCTGCTTAATGACTGCTGTGGAGACCTCAGGCATAGCTACCTCATGCATGGTTGATAAAAACCGTGTCCATATCCGTGCGTTTTTCGCTGACAATGAAGCTGCTAAAATCAGATAAACCGCTGTTCATTTAAAAGTATCAACCAACGCAAGGATACGTGACCCGAAATTGGCAAATATGATACTCTGTTTGTACTTTGGCTGCCAGTTTGAGACCCGTTTAATATGCCCAGTTCACCGCTCCATCGCCAGCACAGACCTGCCTCTGCTAACGCAACCTGCGATGCCAGTCATATTCTGCTTAGCCGTGAATTGCCTTACGCTGAATGGTCGCACACCCTTGCCTTGTTCGCCCCTTTCAGTAGCCAGCCCTGGTCAATGCTGCTTGATTCTGCAGACAGTGAACACGTTAATAGCCGCTATGATATTCTACTGCGCCAGCCGTGCACCGTGCTATGTGGCCGAGTTGCAGACTTTGCTGGCAACGACCCTTTCACTCAGCTGCAGCAAATACTGGCCAGTTTCCCGCAGTATCAGGGCAGCCATCAACTGCCTTTTTGTGGTGGTGCTGCCGGCTACTTTGGCTACGACGCCGGACGCTTAATTGAACATATAGCCCCCGCTCACCGTGCGCGAACCACTGCCGTCGCCGCCGCACCGACCCACGCCGATGATAAGCCCCAGGCCGCCGCTGACGATCTGTCGATGCCTGATATTGCGCTAGGCTTTTATCAACATGCGTTGATTATCGACCATCAGATGCGACGCTGCTATGTGCTTGCCCCGCAAGGCGAGCTCGACGACGCCAGCATAGATGCTTTTTGGCGCCCTCAGTCGCGACAGGGAGAGGCTGACTTTTACCTCAGCTCGAGCTGGCAAAGTAATATGAATAAAGCACAATATATGCAGAAGATTCAGCAGATCCATGATCATCTGGACGCCGGTGATTGTTACCAAATCAATTTAGCGCAACGCTTTGCGGCGCCATACCAGGGTGACGAATGGGTTGCCTATAAAGCCTTACGCCAGGCTAACAAAGCGCCGTTTTCAGCATTTATTAAGCTGGCAGAGGGAAGCGTTATCAGTGTCTCTCCAGAGCGGTTTTTACAGACGGACGCCAGCGGCAAAGTACAGACAAAACCCATTAAGGGCACCAGCCCTCGTCACCCGGATCCAGAGCAAGATGCGAAGGCCCGTGATGCGCTGTTGCAATCACCTAAAGATCAGGCAGAGAACCTGATGATCGTTGATCTACTGCGTAACGATTTATCCAGGGTTTGCCTGCCAGGCAGCGTCAAGGTGCCCGAACTGTTTGCCATTGAAAGCTTTGCAGCGGTTCACCATTTGGTGAGCACTATCGAGGGTCAGCTGGCCACACCAACGGATAGCGTAGCGTTGCTAAAAGCGGCCTTTCCTGGCGGCTCGATTACCGGCGCGCCGAAGGTCAGCGCCATGCAAATCATAGAATCACTCGAGCCGCATCGGCGCAGTGTCTACTGCGGTAGTATTGGCTACATCAATCAAAACGGGAGTAGTGACACCAACATCGCCATCCGCACCCTGGTGGCAACAAAGCAGCATATGTATTGCTGGGCTGGCGGCGGCATTGTCACCGACTCCGAAGCTGAATCCGAATATCAGGAAACCTTTGACAAAGTAAAACAGATTCTGCCGGTACTGGCGGACTTAAATTCGAATATCGTGCCTTTGCCCGGTAGCACCATGCCATCCACCTCGGGTAGTCAGCGCTATGATTAACGACCGCGCGTCCTTTATGCGTCAGTTTAATCTCACCGCACCCAGCCCCACTCGTTTCACGGCACAACAAGGTTTATCGGCTTCTGCGGTGCTGATTGCCTTGGTGGAAGAGAGCGCCGGGTTACAGGTGGTGTTTACCCAACGCACTTCGCATTTGCGCCATCATGCAGGTCAGATATGTTTCCCTGGTGGTCGCCAGGAAGATGCAGATTTAAATCTCCAGGCCACCGCGTTACGCGAGTTTGAAGAGGAGCTTGGTGTCGCCAGCAGTCAGGTAGAGGTGGTGGGCCAGTTGCCACAAATGCCTGTGATTAGCCGCTTCATGATCCAGCCGTATATTGGTTTTTTAACCACGATGCCACACTGGCAGCCCGACCCGGGTGAAGTCAGTGAGGTATTCACGGTTCCACTGAACGAGCTGCTCCAGCAACAGCAACATTTTGCCTATCGGGCAACTCGGCTGGGCATGCAGCGGGTGTGGTTTATTCCTTGGCAACAACGCCTGATCTGGGGTGCCACCGCTGGCATCGTTCGAAGTTTAGCCGAACAACTGCTACCCCAACACAAACATCTGTACCGACCACTTAACTGAACCTTGCAAGTGAGCCGGTTCGGCCCCATGCTAGCCTGCATGAAGCAGACGAGATCTGACTACACTTAGCACACTAGATATCAGTGCGGTTGAAATCACCCTGACCGCACCATACTGAACAAAAATGGAGTAATGAGATGATTAGCGTATTCGACATGTACAAAGTGGGTATCGGCCCCTCGAGTTCGCACACGGTTGGCCCCATGCGTGCCGCCCATGATTTTATCCAGGAAGTAGCGCAGAAAACTGACCTTGCCAGTATCACCCAGGTTAAAGTAGAGCTATTTGGCTCCTTAGGACAGACCGGCAAAGGCCACGGTACCGGTAAAGCCGTTATCTTAGGTCTCGCTGGCGAGCTGCCTGAAAGTGTGGACACCAGTAAGATCGACGATTTCCTCGCTGCGGTTGAGCAGACCCAGCGCCTGTCTATCCTGGGTAAGCACGAGATTAAATTCCCCCGCCAGGGCGCTATCGTCTTTCACCGCCGCAAGTCCATGCCAAAGCACGCCAATGCTATGGAACTGCGTGCCTATGCCGGTGATACCCTGGTTCATAAAGATCTTTACTACTCCATTGGCGGCGGCTTTATCGTCCGCGATGCCGATTTTGACGAAACGCTGGAAGAAGCAATTGAACAGAATACCCAGCCAATTCCCCATAACTTCAACAGTGCGGCTGAGTTGCTGCAACAGTGCGCTGAACACAATATCAGTATCAGCGAGCTGATGATGGCCAACGAACGGGTCGCACGTAGCGAAGACGAGATTCGCAGCGGCCTGCTCCACCTGTGGCAAACCATGCAGGACTGTATCGACAATGGCATCGCCACTGAGGGCATTTTGCCGGGCGGACTGAAGGTCAAACGCAGAGCGCCAGCGTTGTCTCAGTGGTTAAGTCAGGAACAAAAGCCTGACCCCATGGGCGCAATGGACTGGGTAAACCTGTATGCGCTGGCGGTGAATGAGGAAAATGCAGCCGGTGGACGAGTCGTGACCGCGCCCACCAATGGTGCTGCGGGTATTATTCCAGCAGTCATGAAATATGCAGACACTTTTATTCGCAAATTAGCTGATGATGATGTGGTCAACTTCCTGCTCACCTCAGCCGCAATAGGCATCCTGTATAAGAAAAACGCCTCGATTTCAGGTGCCGAAGTTGGCTGTCAGGGCGAAGTGGGTGTGGCCTGCTCGATGGCTGCCGGCGCCCTTGCGCAACTTATGGGCGGTACCATGAGCCAGGTAGAGTGCGCGGCTGAAATTGGTATGGAACATAACCTTGGCTTGACCTGTGACCCGGTGGGCGGCCTGGTTCAGGTGCCCTGTATTGAACGTAATGCAATGGGGTCAATCAAGGCGATCAACGCCGCCCGCCTGGCCCTGCGTGGTTCAGGTGATCACAAAGTGTCGTTAGACAAGGTGATTAAAACCATGTGGGACACGGGCAATGACATGAAAAGCAAATATAAAGAAACTGCCCGTGGTGGTTTAGCGGTTAATATTATTGAGTGTTAGTAAGTCGGTAACTCAATATCGGCGAACATCGCTTCCAGCTCATCATGGCTGCGCATGGTCATGGCTTTATCGACAATGTCCCGGGTAAGATGCGGGGCGAAGCCTTCGATAAAGTCATACATGTAGCTGCGCAAAAATGTGCCTTTGCGAAAGCCTATTTTGGTAGTTGAATGCTCGAACAAATGGGCCCCGGGTAAAGCGACTAAATCGTCATCTTTATCCGGTTCATAGGCCATAGTCGCCACCACACCTATACCCAGCCCCATACGTACATAGGTTTTTATCACATCAGCGTCGGTGGCGGTGAATACGATTTGCGGGTCCAACCCTGCGCGTGAAAATGCCTTATCCAGCTGTGAACGACCGGTAAAGCCATACACATATGTCACCAGTGGGAAGCTTGCAATATCCTCAATGGTCACTTTGCTGCGCTCGGTTAACGGGTGCCCTTTGGGCACCAGAATTGAGCGATTCCAGTGATAACACGGCAACATAATAAGATCGTGATATAAATGCAGCGCTTCGGTGGCAATCGCAAAATCTGCCTTACCTTTAGCTGCGGCTTCGCTGATCTGCTGTGGCGAGCCCTGGTGCATGTGTAACGACACTTGTGGATATTTGTTAATAAACCGCTGGATCACCGGTGGTAAAGCATATCGTGCCTGGGTATGGGTCGTGGCAATATTCAATTTACCCTGGTCTGGTTTAGTGTGTTCGGCTGCCACCGACTTAATCGCATCAACCTTGGACAAAATGTGCTGCGCTATTTCTATCACCTCTTGCCCTGCTGGGGTGACGTGAGTGAGGTGTTTGCCACTGCGGCCAAAAATCTGAATGCCCAGTTCATCTTCGAGCATCCGCACCTGCTTACTAATACCCGGCTGGGATGTAAACAGGCTTTCTGCGGTTGCGGACACATTCAGATTATTATTGAGTACTTCAACGATATAACGCAGTTGTTGCAATTTCATAGTGGTGAGCCTTCGGCGTTGCCAAAACATGAACCGGGAAGCCGAGGTTACGGCCGTTATTCCCTTCAAGTCTAAGATTGTCAATATCTATGCTAAGTGTCAAACATTATCCCGTCATTACGAATGTGCTGACGTTGATGGTTACGTTTGTACCTTGAGCAATAAAGCGGCACAATGCGACTATCTGCAAGCGTCATCAACCACATCAAGTGCCGCTTATGCGTACCTAAGGAACGTCTTCAATGAAACCTGACCTGCCCCCAGCCGTGGACTTCGCCACGATTCTCAGCGCCGCCGTACATGATATGAAAAACTCTTTACAACTGTTGCTGCAAAGCATGAGTGAGGTGGCGAGCGAACTTGGCGACACCCCCGCCGCGCGATCGTTGGCTGATATTCAGTATGAAGCTCAGCGACTGAACACCGGCCTGATCCAGCTGTTGAGTCTGTATCGCAACGAGCACACCGCACTGCCTGTGCATCTTGAATCACAATTGGTGGACGAATTACTGGAAGATTTAGTCGCAGATGCAGAATTTTATGCAGCCCATTATCAGGTCGAGGTGAACATTGACGTTGCTGCTAACCTGACCTGGTATCTGGATAAAACGCTGATCAACGTGTTATTGCAGGATGTATTGATGAATGCTTTGCGCTATGCCAACCACAAGGTTGCCTTGCGCGCTTTCGTGAAAGACCAGCAACTGCATGTGGAAGTACGTGATGATGGTGCCGGATACCCTGCCGCTGTGTTAAAAAGGGTAGCGAACGCCAGCAGCACGCCAGATGCCGGGAGCCTGGCGCTGCAGGCCGGCCGTACCGGCTTGGGATTGTATTTTGCAGGGCGTATTGCCAGCGCCCACCAGCGCAATCAGCTGAGCGGGAGTATCACCCTTGGCAACGATGCCGGGGGCATTTTCACACTGCGTCTACCGTAACTGAATAAAGTCAGTTACTATAACCGAGCGGTCACATTATTAGATAATTAAAGGAACGCGTCACGCATGCTATATGTCATTATTATTCTTATTGTCGCTTTGATTTTGCTGGCTGTTGGCGTCAATGCGTACCAGCAGCACCGGCAACGGGTAGAGCTCGAAAAGCGCCAGAAAATGGTCAGATACCGCAACATTTTTGATGAATCAGAGACCTTAATTGCAAACGCCAATGCCTTTCCTGTTGGCCGCAGCCTTATTTACGTCCTGCATGCGCGTGCTCGTGATGCGCTGCGCCAGTTGGTCGACGTAGCACCTCGCAATGACCGGTTTCGCGATCGCCTGCGCGAGTATGATGAAATCATGAATAACCTGAAGCCTGATGACCATTCGCTGGTCACCGAAAGCTTTACCCTGCCAGACGGTGACAAGCAAATCATCACGATGATCCAGTCACTGAAGAAACTGCGCGCGGTGCTGAAAAGCGAGCATCATCGAGGTCGCGTAGACGCTAAACACTTCAATGAGGAAGATCGCCGGTTAGAGTTCATTCAACTGCGCATCACCGTTGAGAGTCTGGAGCGTCGGGCTGACTCTGCACTGAAGTCTAACCTCACCGGATCCGCGCGACAGTATTATGAAAAGGCGCTCACCACGTTACGCAATCAAAGTTACACCAACGAGTACATTAACGATCACAAACTGAAAATTGAGAAAACTCTGGAAGACATCACCAACTCGTTACGTGAAACTAATTCTCGCGATGCGGCAGCGCGGGCGAAAAATAGCGACGAATTAGACGAACTGTTTCAACCAAAGAAAAAATGGTAGTGAATGAATATGAGCCGAGACTCTCACCTGGTATACAGCACTGACAATGGTCGTATCGAGCCTAAGGCTGAGCAGCCCGAGCGCGCACCTGGCGATGGCATTGTGCGTATTCAACGTGAAACTAAAGGCCGCAAAGGCAAAGGCGTGACCATTATCAAAGGTTTACCCCTTACCGCTGAGGAACTGAAAGGGCTGGCTAAACAGTTGAAAAAACACTGTGGAGTTGGCGGCTCGGTGAAAGGTTTTGAGGTTGAAATCCAGGGCGACCAGCGAGACGCCTGTAAGAATTTTCTTGAAAAACAGGGGTACCAGGTCAAACTCGCAGGCGGTTAATGGCCGCCTTTGCTAGCTAAACCGGCCAAAAACCTGTGTCATTGAGCTGTTAACGGCAAGGTGCACTCGATAGTACGACCCTGATTAGACCATTTCAACCCCACCGTGAGCTCCTCCACCAGGCGCAGGCCGCGCCCAAAACCGCTCTCCGTTAAGGCTTGCTGTTCAGCTTTCGCCCGCGAACTTTGCTGACAAAAGCCGTCACCAGAATCGGTCACCTTAATAACCAGACAGCGACGCTTCGGTTGATAGGATAAACGCATCTCAATCCAGCCATCCTTTAACTCACTTAACCGTTGCTGATAAAGCTGGTAATAACGCTCGAAGCCATCCGCCGCCAGCTTCAATTCAGAATCAAGCTTTAATAATCCATGCTCAACCGCATTGTTATAGATTTCCTGAATCACGGTAAATAGCTGCGATTTGAAATTCGCCAGGCCGTCAATGGCGGCAAAACTTTGCACCACCTGATTAACGGGATTCTGCCCGCGAATATCTTCAGCATGAAAACGTAGATCCATATCAAATGCCATCGGGGAAAGCTCCGCATCAAAGCTTTTCGGCTTCAGCCCGGTCGGCTTGCAGCGCAACCACCCCATGGACACGTCATCTCGCTGCTCCCGCCCGGACATTTTCTGCTGCACCAGCGCCGTCAGTTGCGCCATGCTTTGCGCGGACTGAACTAGTTTCGCCAGCCCCTCTCGACCCAGCATTCCCTGCGCCTCGGATAACTCAATCAGGCCATCGGTAAAGAGCAGTAAACTATCAGTATTGGTGACACTGAGCGTCGCTACACGGCTATCAAACTCGTTGTCGTTGAGAATCCCTAGTGCCAGGTTCTGCGGGGCCATTACCGTATGCAGACGCCGTTCGTCATCGATAAGCAACGCAGGGGGGATTCCGCCATTCCAATAGGTGACCCGCTCACCTGACGCTGACAGCTCAATCATCATTCCGGCTAAGAACATATCAGTGGGTAGCAAATCATGCAGGCGATGATTAATCTCACGCACAATGTCCCCCACAGGCGCACCGCTTTCAGCCATACTAAAGAAGGCTTGTGAGGTCGGCAGTGCACCGACGGCTGCCGACAACCCATGACCGGTAAAATCTCCCAGAAACACGTATAGATTCCCCAACGGCCCAGGTGCCGCGAGCAGCAGATCGCCATTAAACATCGACATCGGTGAAAGGTAGGTATGCAAATGCGGGTAATCGAGATAGTTTCGAGCCAGCGAGTTTTGAAAAATGTGCTCGACAATCTGATGTTCGCGCTCAACCCTGCTGGAATGGTAGGCCAGAACCTGATTTTTCTCTGCCAGCGACTTACTTAACTCGCGATTGCGAAAATGCGCTCTGAGCTTCGCTTCAAGCACTACCGAGGCAAAAGGCTTGCTGATAAAGTCATCCCCGCCAGCAGCCAAACAACGCAACAGGGTGTCCTGATCATCAAGGGCGGTAATAAAGATAATGGGCAGGTGCACTTCGCCGGCAATCTTCTTCAGCTGAGGCGCCGTTTCAAACCCATTCAAGCCCGGCATCAGCACGTCGAGAAGAACGATGTCCGGGTTGAACTGGCCCATCACCTCAACCGCCTGCACGCCATTGTCCACACTTAAGCATTGGTAACCAAAGTTACTCACAATGTCACTTAGTAATAGGCGATTACTGTTCAGGTCATCAACAATCAGAACCCGCATAATGGATACTTAATCAATGTGAAAAAGTTTATCAAAACGGGCAATTTCGAGAATATTGCGGATTTCCGGCCGACAATTCACTAAATGAATCGATTTCTCTCCGGCGCCCAGTGACTTGCGCATATTCAGCAGCATACCCAGCGCGCAGCTGTCGATATACTCAGTTTCACGGAAATCCACCGCAATAGTGTCCGCACTTTCATTCAGGTCACTATAAGACTGACGAAACTGCTGGACCAGCGGGAAATCGAATTTGCCCTTCACATGGATCACAAATTGTTTCCCGTCACTTGAGTACTCTGTAGAAAGTGTCATTGTAATTTCAATACCTTATTTGCGTTTTGCGAAAGAAGACTGCTTGTCAAAACGGCCAGATTTTCTTACTCTGTTGAGCACCCTACTGCTTAGGAAACCAGCGCATGTCGGCTCAACTCGATGCCAGTCAACTGTCTATTCTACTCATTGAACCCTCCGAGGTACAACGCAAAGTCATCAGCCGCCAGCTCGCCGACGCAGGTGTCGGGTTAGTTGAGGGGGTGGCAACCATTGCCGAGGCGAAACAGAAACTGGTCTATGCCAGTCCTGATTTAGTCGCCAGTGCGATGTATTTCGAGGACGGTGACGCCGACGACCTGCTCGATTACATGTTCTCCCAACCGCAGCTGCGTAATATTCCTTTTATGCTGGTTTCAAGCGAGCTTAAATCCAATTACCTGGAACAGTTTAAGCAGGCCGGGGTCATTGCAATCCTACCCAAACCCTTCACTTATGAGCATCTTCGCCGCGCATTGAATGCCACCATTGACCTGATAGAGCCTCAGTCCATGCAGTTAGCGAATTTTGATGCTGAGGACTTACAGGTATTGATCGTCGATGACAGTATGACATCACGCCATTACCTGACCCGGGTACTGAACAGCATTGGTGTGGCCAATATCATTGAGGCCGCCTCAGGCAGCGAAGCAATTGAATGGTTGCAGAACCACTCTGCCGATCTGATAGTGACTGATTACCATATGCCTCAAATGAATGGCGAAGAGTTCGCACTGGCCGTTCGACAGCGACTAAACGATGCCCATGTGCCTATTTTAATGGTCTCAGCCCGTGCAGATGAAATCACCCTTGAGCAGATTGAACAAAGCGGGGTCAATGCGCTCAGTGACAAACCTTTCGAACCGGCCACGTTGCGCAGATTACTCGCCACCATTCTCGATATGTAACACCCTCGAGTAATCTCGGAATAAAAAAAAGCGCCCTGACCTTACAGCCAGAGCGCTTCACTGTCCGTTAACTTAACGCTGACGGTACTTTTCCCACAACTGACGTTGCTTATTGGTCATCTGTACCATCCGCCCGTCGATAAACATGTACTCTACCGAATGGGTCAGTGGATCCAGAATATCCCCACGGGAAACCACTAAGCTGGCGCTTTTACCCACTTCAATTGAACCTAAGGTATCTTCTACCCCCATCAATTTAGCCGGTGCCATGGTAATCGAGTAGAGTGCGGCGTCATGATCAAGGCCAAAGGCTACTGCGTGACCCGCGGCAAAGGCCAGGTTACGGGTGTCCCAGTACCCTGGGTAGGCCAGGGCGAAATCAACACCGGCCTCGGCAAGCTTCGCCGGGGTTGAGAACGCAGTATCATACGCATCGTCTTCACGGGCTGGCAAACCATAGCCATCACCGAAAATTACCGCGACATTCTGCTCTGCAAGAGTGTCTGCCAGCATCCATGCATCGCGTCCGCCGACGATGACAATATCAATCCCCTGCTCTGCGGAAAAATCCAGTGCCTGGCTAATTTGGCGACGGTCATCGGCATGAATAAATAACCGCTTACTACCATCAAACAAGCCACGCATCCCTTCCCAACGAATATCTTCACGTTGCTGCACACCCGCTTGTTGGGCATCGGAATACGCGCGAGCGGTGGCAAACACATCATTGAGTTGGTCACGTAACTGCTGCTGTGCTCGGCGCTGCTCTTCAGGCGAGCGGCTCTCCCACCAGGACTGATTAATGCCAACGGCAGGCCAACTGACATGCATACCAACGTCTGCCTGCACCAGCGCATCGCGGTGACTCCAGGCATCAAGGTTCATCAGGCTCGAATTACCCCGCACCAGGTTCCCCTGAGGGACGACCTGGGCATGGGTAATGCCGTTGTAACGGATGGTTGGAATAATCTCAGAGTCCGCGTTGTATGCGGTATGCGCGCTAACCTCTGGGGTTACGCTTCCCACTTCATTGGTATCCACCGTCGCACGCAATGCGCTAATTTCGATGATCCCCAGCGTAGTGTCCAGCGCAATCAGCCCCGGGTAAACATGATGTCCACTAATATCAATCACCCGAGTGTCTGCTGGGGTATTAATGTTGCTGCCAATGGCGCTGATTTTGCCATCTTCAAGTAGCAAATCACCTTCCACACGGCCTTCGGTGACGGTGAAAATGGTGCCGCCCTGTAACAGGATCGGCGTGCTTTGTTCGCTACCAGGGACAATATTCGTTGCCAGCGCAGGTGCGGCCATGACGCTGGCCGCAAGCAAAGAGAGTGCGTATTTCATTAGTGCTGTCCTCCGTGGCTATGTTGGTGCTGATGCCCTGAGTCAAGTTGGGTATTGAGTAGATGGTGGTTCCATACATCATGATCGCTGTCACAGTGCCAGCTTGGCTGCTCTGGCTTGTAGCCATTCTGGGCGCCACGACGCGCGCTATCGCCCTCAGCCAGGATCTTCTGAATCAGTGCATGGCGTTCGATTTGAATGCGCTCACGGTTCTCCAGGTCAGCCTCACGGTCAAAGTACTTAACCCCTTCAATCCAGGTTTGCTGAACCTGCGCATAGGCAGACAGCGGATGGTTATTCCAAATCACGAAGTCCGCATGCTTGCCCTCTTCAAGGCTGCCCACCATATCGTCGATCTCTAATTGCATGGCAGGGTATAGAGTAATCATTTTGATCGCTTCGTGTTCATCCATGCCACAGTAACGGACCGACTTTGCCGCTTCGATGTTCATTCGGCGTTGCAGGTCGTTGCTGTCCGAGTTAAGACTGGTCAGGACACCCTGCTCCATCATTGCGCAGGCGTTATACGGCACCGCATCAAAGGCTTCAATCTTAAACGCCCACCAATCGGCAAAGGTCGATGCGCGGGCACCGTGCTCAGCCATTTCCTTGCCGACTTTATAGCCTTCGAGGATATGGGTGAAAGTATGGATATTAAAGCCGAGTTCTTCAGCGGTGCTCATCAATGCCAGTACTTCAGACGCCACATAAGAGTGCGCATGAATATGACGCTCACCATTGAGGATCTCCACCAGTGCATCTAACCGATAGTCACGACGCGGTGGTGCGGTGCGATTACGCTCGCGACGACTCAGGTTATCGTAGTCCGCGCGGGCTTGTTCATACTCCTGTGCGGTACGGAAGAAATCATGAATAATCGCATCGACACCCATGCGGGTTTGCGGATAGCGGTTATTGGTAATTCCCCAGTTACTCTGTTTAACGTTCTCGCCCAGCGCCATTTTAATGGTGGGTGGCGTTTCTTTAAACTTAAGACCTTCAGCATTCTGTCCCCAGCGCAGCTTAATGGTCTGGCCTAAACCACCAATCGGGTTGGCTGAGCCATGCAGCAGGTGGGCAACCGTCGCGCCCCCCGCTAAAGAGCGGTAAATATGCACGTCGTCCGGGTTAACCACATCTCCGATGCGCACTTCTGAGGTGATCGCTTCAGTGCCTTCATTGACGCCACGAGAAATCGCAATATGCGAATGCTCATCGACAATACCGGCCGTGATATGCATCTCAGAACCATCAATCTCACTATAACCACGAGGAGTCGACAAACCTTCACCAATGCTGCGAATACGCCCGTCACGCACAATCATATCGGCATTTTCAAGTACGCCGGCATCGGACGAGGTCCAGATAGTCGCATTCTTAATAATAAAGTTTTGTTGTTGCGGTGCTTCTGTCAGGCCAAGACCAATATTAGGGAAGGTCAACTGACTGACATATTCAGGGTTGCCGGCCTCTGCACGTTCTGCAGTGCGTGACTCTGGCTCGCCCTGACGCTCTGCGCGCAGGCTTTGTTCGTTGCCGCGAGCATCGGTATAGCTGCCGCTTAAGGCGTCCCGGCTATGGGTTTGCAGGCTAAAGCGATATACCCCATCCAAATCAAAAGTATCCATATTCACCACGAAGCGAACCTCATGGGTATCGCCACTAACCCGGGCGATGTCGACACTCTCGTCACCGCGACTTAGCTTACCGCTAATGCTACGACCTTGCTCTAACGCTAACTCGAACGTCTGGCCGTCAATATTGAGATCATAAGTACCGGTAAAACGCGTCGGATGCATTGGCTGAATGCGGTGCTCTTTACCTTGCGTCCACACCGAAACAATTTCGCCATCGCTGAATAAGTCACCGCGGCTGACGACAAAGTCGGCATGGTAACCTGCACTTAAACGCCCGGACTTGTCTTCAATGCCGGCAATACGTGCGGCGTTGGTGGTCAACGCAGCTAAAGCCGTTTGCGGCTCAAGACCATGGGCCACCGCTTTACGTACATTACTTAGGAAGTCTTTGCGATCGTCCAGCCCATGCAGGGTAAACGCAAAATCAATGCCTGCGTCAGCCAGCATTGCTGGGTTGCCAGGCGCTCTTTCCCAGTGGCGTAAATCAGCTACGCTGACATCAAGCTCCGCATACTGCGCTGACACATCGGGTGCTGCAGGGAAGTTGAGTGGTAAAATAAACTGGCTTTCGGTGCTACGCATATCTTCTAATCGCGCATATTCATAGCCTGAACCGACAAAAGTCACCGGCACGTCAAATTCGGCGAATACGGCTTTTGCACGCAACACATCCTGCTCGTCGTCAGCTTCAAACACCACACCGCGCTCGCTCAGGTTACTCAACGCGCTGAGTGCAGCATTGTGCTCCAGCACACCACCACCGCTCAGAGTTCTTCCTTGCGCGTCGTTATACCATCTTGCGTCGCTTAGGGTCTGGCGAATCAGGGCGATACTACCCATCAATGACGCTGGGTATTGTTGCGTCGAGCTACCTTTGTCAAATGAGGAGAACTGATATCCTTGGGCGCGGTAGACCAGGTTATTTGGAATATCTTCAGCCAGCGATACTGTGGTCGCCTGACCGCGGAAAATACCGTCCATACGTGCGCTTTGCACTGCCGTGAAGCCCTGCTCAATCAGAGATTTTGCCTGGTCACTTTGGTAACTAAGGTGATCAACCCAGCGAACCTGAGCGTGAATCGCATCATTGCTGGCGTTACCGCCTTCGCGCTGGTTGTCATATTGCGCTGGCCGGTCACGCCGGTAACGTTCTGCGGAGCCTGCCTCGGGAACACCATAGTTAGAATATGGGTCAATAAAGCCGGGGTAAATGGTATAGCCCGCTGCATCAACAATACGTGCGCCATCCGGGGCACGATTATTGCGGTTTACTGCGGTAATTTTACCGTTTTCAATCACCAGGGTCGCATTTTCAAGCTGCTCCCCAGGCTGCGTGACAATCGTGGCGTTTTGTAATGCCACTAAAGTAGGGCTGTTATCATGCAAGCCGCGCACAGGCGTAGTCTGGTTCGCCGAAGCGGTAACCGTGACTGTCCCTAGCGCAGCAAGCACAAAACTTGCCAGGCGCCAATTCCCCTTCATATGTGTTCCCCTATCTTGTTGTCATTAAATGCGCTGTCAGCTGATCGAAAGCCTCGCATATATTCATGTTGCATTAAATAGAAGCTCGGGCATGATAACAAGAGCTAAACAATCACCCTACGGTCAACCGACGGCTATGCTCGACAAAGCGCGGTAAAGTCCTAAAATAAAAGCTGCTTTGTGAATTTCACAAGCGCAGAGAGATAACAACAAGAGGAATTCTCATGTCACTTAATCTGAACGCCATAGTAAGTACCACCGTTGGCCTTACCCTTGCCCTTACGATCAGTATCGCGGCGCCCAATCATGCCCACGCAAGCGCTTTTAGCGATGCGGATAAAGCGGTGGAATATCGTCAGCAGTCGTTACAGTTAATTCGTCAGAACTTTGCCTATATGGCTGGCATGGTGCGTGGCGAAATTGATTTTGACGGCGACATGTTCGAACAACGCGCCATTGCATTGCAGCACCTTAGCCATGTGCCTTGGGATGGCTTTAAGTACGCTGGCGAGAATCACCGTGGTGACGGCGATGCCCTGCCCGCAGTATGGGACAACTGGGACGACTTCGAGTCCCGTGCTAAGCAACTACAGGACGACGCCAAAGCACTGGCAGAAGCCGCCGCAAGCCACCAGCTTAGTGACGTGCGCAATCAGTTTATGGCCACTGCGCGTAACTGCCAACAGTGCCACGATAACTACCGCGATTAAACCAGGTACCTGGCTATGCAGCATTTAATCAGAGTTTGGGACGGCTTCGTCAGGGGCTATCATTGGCTGTTGCTTGTCCTGCTTATCGCGCTGTGGATAACCGGCGGTGATTTAACCTATATTGACCTGCATAAAAACCTCGGTCTGGTGGTGCTGGCACTGTTGGTCAGCCGCATCATGTGGGGCTTTGTTGGTAGTAACACCGCCAGATTCACTCAGTTTGTGCGTTCCCCGGCCGCTGCATGGCGTTACCTGGCGGACGAGCTGAAGGGGCGTGCGCGCGAACCTTTGGGTCATAACCCCGCTGGCGCATACATGATCTTATTGCTGTTGGCGCTGGTGCTGGCCCAGGCAGTGAGTGGGTTATTTACCAACGATGACCTGTTTTTTATGGGTCCATTAGCGGGCCTGGTAGATTACGATACGCAACGGGCACTCACTCGCTTTCATCGTAATAATTTTGACTGGATCTTAATCGCGGTAATTGTGCATGTGGTTGCCATCTTCATCTACATGTTTAAAGGCAAGGACCTGCTGACCCCGATGTTTACCGGCAATAAAAAGGCACCGAGCCATTCCACCGCAAAAGGTCCTGCCCAGAGCAAGCCTAAAATCGTGCATGGTGGAGTCGGTGTGGCGATTTTTGTGGTCAACCTGGGGTGGGTATTTTGGTGGTTAGGCTAGCATGATATACTCGAAGTCAATTTAGTCAGTAGTAAGGTGTTTATGCACACAGTATTAATTGCCGACGATGATTTCATCAGCCTCGAGGTATTGAAAGCGATGCTGGACGAATATCCACTGGATCTTATCGTTGCAGGTAACGGCCGTGATGCGCTGGCGCTGGCCCGCGAGCATCAGCCTGAGTTATTGATTCTTGACTACGATATGCCAGACATGACCGGCGCAGACGTGTGCCGGGCATTGCGTCAAGACGCTGAATTTGAAGACACACCGATCATTGCGCTGACGGGTCACCAAAGTGTGTCTGAACTCAATACCTGTCGTACCGCTGGGATGAATGAAACCGTGCACAAACCAGTGTCACCAGACACTCTAATGGTGTTGCTGCGCGAGTATCTAAGTTTGTAATGCCCCCGCTCGCAGTACCAGCTGCGAGCGCTTAATCGCCTCGCTGCACCCGCGCGTCATCGGCCTGTTGTAGCAACGCGCTGGACTCCCGTAAAAAGCCTTCCGCGTCATCACCGAACCAGTCCGCGACTCTATCAAAGGTGTCAATAAAGCCCTGTTTGCCTTCAGTTTCTAAAGTATTCAGTAACTCACTAAAACGAGTTAAATAGCGCCGGATCATGGCGAAATTATCAGGCTCGGCAAGAATGATATCTGCATATAAACTTGGTGATTGCGCAAACAAGCGACCGACCATCATCAACTCGAGTCGATAGATAGGCGAGCTCAAGCGTTGCAATTGCTCAAGATTGGCCTCTTCTTCCATCAGGTGCACGCCGTACGCAAATGTGGTGATATGCCGCATCACCTGAATCAGACTCATCGCCTGATCGTGCTCAGCGGCGTCTAACCACTGTAGATGTACGCCCCATATTTGCAGTTGGGTCTGCAGCCATTCGCTGGCACCTGTGTCCCGCCCAACCGTTGCCACTATCAGCTGTTTTGCCATGGTCGAAACGCCCGGCCCAAACATTGGGTGAAGCCCCAGAACCGGCCCCCCATGCTGCGCTAACATAGTGTTTAGCGGCGCGCTTTTAATCGAGGTAAGATCCGCAAGCACGCAGTCCTGTGGCAGCGACGGTAACGCTTCAATCACTGCATTGGTGACGGCTATAGGAACGCTAACAAGTACTAGGGCAGCCTCCGCTACAGCATCGCTGAGTTCATCCTGGTTATCCTGATCAATCACCACCACCTGGTAGCCGGACAATCGAAACCACTGTGCAAAGAGCCCACCAAGCTGGCCGCGACCACCAATCACCACCACCGGCCGCTGATCATTGCGTGCTTTTTTAAAACCTCGGCCTTTTTGACTTTGATAGGATTCGCGCATCACCCGACGCAAAACGTCTTCCACCAGATCCGGCGCCACGCCTTGCTGTGTGGCTTGGGCTCGGCGCGCATCAATTAATTCTCTCTCCCGGGTTGGTACATACAGGGGCTGGCCTAAATGGCTTTTAATATCACCCACCATTGTGGTGAGTTGCATTCGCCGCGCCAGCAGGCTCACCAGCTCATTGTCCACAGCATCTATCTGTGCCCGCAGGCTGGCCAGTTTATCGTGATTGTCAGAAGGGCTCATTGTGTTGTTTGTCTCTTCTCTTATAGCTAATGTTTAAGTATCTGCAATACCATGTGCTAAGGCCTGGGTCAGAACCTGGTAAGCCTGTTGCAATGACTGCATTGCCGCTGCACTGCCGCCTTTGTCCGGATGCTTAAGGTGAACCTGCTGACGAAACTGTCGTTTCAGCTGACTCTGGTTCTCGGGCATGGTATCCAGTTGCATGATCACCATCGCCTGACTTCGCTCATCTGCAGTGACACTGTGCTCAGTCACGACAAAGTCACGCCAGAAACCATCCAGCAAAGCCTCTACTTTGGCCGTCGTCGTGCTTTCAAAATGACTAAAATCCAGATAGTACTCGCGCAAGGGATCCGTATGACTTAAACCACCACCGCTAGCCGCTGCATCGCTGCTGCCAAATGATTCACAGCCAATCGCCAGGGGTTCAATGCGCAATTCACACAGGCCTTCGTCGCGCCATTGGTCACGTAATACATAAAGACAATGAAACACCAGAAAATGAGTCTGAAATAAGCTCAAACTACCACGCAAAGCACGCTCGCTGAGCAGTTCGTATGGTTCATTCTGAAGGATACGGATCAGTTCAAACTCACTCAGCGAACCCACCTGAGTCAGTAGAATCTCACTAATCGCCTGTTTCATTGCTTGCATCCATTCACCATAACAAAAAGCTCTGCCGGAGCAGAGCTTTTTGTTATGGTGAATGCTTTTACGTACAAAAAAAGCCCGCACGAGGCGGGCTTTTCTGCAAAATGGAAACGGGTAAGCTATAAAGCTTACTTAGTTGCCAGCTTCTCGCGGATACGTGCAGACTTGCCTGAACGCTCACGTAAGTAGTAAAGCTTAGCACGACGTACCGCACCACGACGCTTCACATTAATGCTGTCAATTTGTGGGCTGTGCGTTTGGAATGTACGCTCAACACCTTCACCG
>JAFIFH010000058.1 GCA_020832105.1 Idiomarina sp. | reverse complement strand
ATTGAAGAGTCCTATTCGGTGTCTGCAGGGCTTGACTACCCCGGTGTCGGCCCACAACATGCGCACCTGCACGCCACCGGTCGCGCTCAATACGTTTCTGTGACCGATGACGAGGCCCTGGAGGCATTCAAATTACTGAGTGCCCATGAAGGTATCATTCCGGCTTTGGAAACCGCTCACGCCCTTGCCTATGCAATTAAGGTCGCCGAGCAGAGTCGTGAACCGAAGATACTGCTGGTGAATCTTTCCGGGCGTGGCGATAAAGATATCGATCACGTGCGCAAAATTTTTGCCGCACGCGAGAACAGCCAGCAAACAGATGCAGCTGCAAAGGAAGAGCCAAGCCCAAAGGAGAACCAGGCATGAGTGTAACCACCCGCTACGAGGCCATGTTTAGTCAATTAGAGGCGCGTAACGAAGGCGCATTTATTCCGTTTGTGACCCTTGGAGATCCGGATCTAGCGCAAAGCGAAGCGATTATCAAAACCTTAATTGATCATGGTGCAGATGCGATTGAGCTTGGCTTCCCGTTTTCCGATCCGGTGGCAGACGGACCGACCATTCAGCGTGCCTCGATTCGTGCTTTAGCCAGCCAGACCACGGTAGAGAAATGCTTCGCCCTGCTTGAGCGCATTCGCCAGTACAACAGTGATATACCTATCGGTCTGCTGGTGTACGGCAACCTCGTTATGGCTCACGGCCGCAACCGCTTCTACCAGCGCTGCGCCCAGGCCGGGGTGGACTCGGTGCTGGTCGCAGATGTCCCTATTCGTGAAGGCGCTGTGTTTAAACAGGCCGCCAATGAGGCAGGCGTCGCGCAGGTATTCATCGCGCCACCGGACGCGAGCACTGCGTCACTGCAAAACATTGCTCGCCACAGCCAGGGGTATATCTACCTACTTAGTCGCGCAGGCGTAACTGGGGCGAATCAGCAGCTCAAAGCACCAGCGGCAAAGCTGATTGCATACCTTAAAGCTCACCAGGGCGCACCGGCGGTACTCGGTTTTGGTATCTCCACGCCGGAGCACGTTAAAACTGCGGTAAAAGCCGGTGCCGCGGGCGCTATCAGCGGCTCAGCGGTGGTTCAGCGAATTGAAGACAACCTCGCAGACCCGGCTGCGATGCTGGACAGTCTGGGGCAATTTGTCAGTGAGATGAAGGCTGCAACCAAGCCTGACGCTTAACGCCTGTGGTGACAGCACAGAGGCCTGCTGACCATGTGGTGAGCGGGCCTTTTTTGTAGGGCGGCGCTTAAGCCCAGGCGTCGATAAGATTGCCAACCGGGCCCACCCCACGCGGCACGTTGACGCCGTTTTGCATCCCCGCGCCGGTGTTGATGTCCGGCGGTGTTGGCCCGATACGCTGAATCTGATCCCGGTTAACCCGATACATTTCCTCACGGGGAGATTCTCGCAGGCTGGCGAGTCGTTGTTCATTCTGAGCAAAAGACTGCCGCTCACGGAACACCGCCGGGCCAGTCTTCACCCGACTATTCTGCGCTCCACGCCCCTGGGATGTGCTGTTCTCAGAAATCAGGTTAGACACGATCTATCCTCTGCTTATGTTTTCGGCGATGCATTGTTTTCGCCAACTGGAATTAAACGCCCCGCCTCTTCAGGTTTATCGACCACTCGCGCGATTTCATCACCAGAAAGTAAAATCGCCAGCCAGCGGGTGCTTTCATTCTCGCCCAGGGCAATCTTTACCACCATGGTTAAAGGCACCGAAAGCAGCATGCCCACCGGGCCAAGCATCCAACCCCAGAACAATAATGACAGGAATACCACCAGGGTTGAGAGGCCCAGCCCGCGACCCATGACTCTGGGTTCAATCAGGTTGCCCATGATCACGTTCACCGCCAGGTAGAGCAGCGCCACCACACCAGCCATTACTGGGCTGTACTGGATCAGCGCCATAATAATGGCTGGCACCGAAGCCAGAATAGAGCCAATATTAGGAATATAGTTGAATAAAAAGGCAATCACGCCCCACAGTAAAAAGTGGTCGATGCCCATTAACCAGAGGCCGAAACCAACAATAAAACCCGTAATCACACTAATCAGCGTTTTTAGCGCAAGATATTTATTGATCGCATGCAGAATAGCCGTGACATTATTGGTGGTACGCTCGGGTTGTTTAAACGCAAGTCGAATCTTGCTTGGAACGATGCGCGCTTCGCTGAGCATAAACACCATAATCAGTAACACCAGCACAAAGGTCGCCATAAAGTTGCCGACACCACTGAGCATATTCATGGTCAGGTTAATCGCGCGGGACGGGTCTAGTTGTGCCTGCAGCATTTCCCAGTTTAAGGACACATTAAAAGACTCTGCGCGCGCCGCTAGCCATTCAAATTGGGCTGCACTACGCTCGCGGTACTCCGGCATTTTCTGCATGAACTCATTGGCAGACTGCACCACCAGGCCGGTCAGCAGCAACACGATAATCGCAATGACCCCCACCACAGGCAACAACGCAAGAAAACGTGGCATGCCCTGACGATAAAACCACTCAATTAAAGGATGACAAATAATCGCAATAAATAAGGCAAGTAAGACAGGAACCACCAATACACTTGCGGCCTTAATTCCAGCAAGGACCACCACCGTCGCAGCCATGACAAGAAGAATTCGTCCCGCCGAGGTCATCTGATTCTGGTCGCTCATCGTAATCCTTTATATTATGTTACTCACATAGCGCTATTCTAAAGCATTATAACTATTACGGCTAAATGTCATTTTATTTGCTTTAATTAACTGCAACTGGCTTGTTGCTTATAAGGTCCCACATTATGAAAATTCTAATCACCGGCGGCACTGGCCTGATCGGCACAGCGCTGTACAAGAAATTACGTAATCAACATCAAATGACTATCGTCACCCGCAATGCGAACAAAGCCTATAAGAATCTTGGTCACGACATTGATACAGTGACTCACTTATCCAGGCTCGACAACCTCAATGATTTCGACGCGGTGATTAATCTGGCGGGAGAGCCGATTGCAGACAAACGCTGGACCGAGGCGCAGAAGAAACGCATTGAGCAAAGCCGCTGGCAAACCACAGAGCAGTTGGTCGCGTTGTTTAAAAACTCCACTGACGCCCCCAAAGCCTTTATTTCGGGTTCGGCGATTGGTTACTATGGTCGTCAGGGTAAGACCCCAGTCACCGAAAACGATCATCAGGTACATGACGAGTTTACCCATCAGCTATGCGCGCGTTGGGAGGCTATCGCCCAACAGGCTGAAACTGAACAGACCCGCGTATGCCTGATTCGTACTGGCGTCGTATTGGCCAAACAAGGGGGGGCGTTAAGCAAAATGGCACTGCCCTTCAAGCTTGGTTTTGGCGGCCCCATCGGTAGCGGGGAGCAAATGATGTCGTGGATTCACCTTGACGATATGGTGGACCTGATTATTTACCTGTTGAATCAGGACACCGCGAAAGGCCCTTTCAATGCCACCGCACCAACACCTGTCAGTAATCAGGAATTTAGCCAGACCCTGGCAAAAGTGCTGCATCGGCCCTGCGTATTCCGGGTCCCTGCTTTTGTGATGAAAGGACTCTTGGGGGAGATGGCAGACATGATTCTGACCGGTCAGGCGGTGCTTCCAGCGCGCCTCGAGGAACATGGTTTTCAATTCCGCCACCGCGAACTAAAAAGCGCCCTGCAACAGTGCTTTAACGAAGCCTGAACGCATTCGTTTTGCAATCCTGCAAGGCGCATTTTGCACCTGATGTGAGCGCTTAAACCCCTCGCTAACCGAGCTTACGGATAAGCTGCGAGGTGTTCTGGCGCAGCATTCTGCGGCACACAAGGCGACCTAATACGGCGACGATAAGCCCACCCAGGCCAGGGCCCAGCAACCAGAACCGCCAATGAATCGTCGGCTGCATCGAGAATACCTGTGTTTGCAGCAGATACACCGACAACTC
>JAFIFH010000054.1 GCA_020832105.1 Idiomarina sp. | reverse complement strand
GCTCTAACGGACGCAAAGGTACCACGGTGGCTGTTTGATTCTGGTAAGTCACGATGAAGTCAGTACCAAACTCAAGCTCTTGCTCAACCCGGCAAGCAGTGCCTGCTGGCTGAGTTGCACATTCTGCGTCGGTGGTATCAGCACCCATCACAGTTTTAAATACACGCACACCGCCAGCAGCAGTCACCGAAGCTGGATTAATAGCGACTGTATTGCCGTCCGGGTCAATGGCGTAGTTAAATTCGAAATTCATTGGCATCGTCGTTGACCAGCCGTCTAACGCATTAATCGCAACCTGAGGGTCGCCATAATTGGTTGGATCTGCAACTGGAATATTTAACGTGCCGTCAGTGGTGCCACCTAGCAGGATGTCACTTGGAATCGGTAGGTCGCCCGCGTTAGGGTCAAATATAACGCGAGTAAATGGTATGCGTGCTTCTTCTTCCGTCACCGGCGCTGTATCGCCATCTGACAAACAGCCGGTGAGACCGATAGCTGAACCAACGGCCACTGAAAGCAATAGTTTTTTCATGAGGTATCCCCAATCCTTGTTGTTCTGATGTTAAGCAACCACTGAGCCACTTAATATGGGCTTACTCTATTACTGAGTATTTACAGAATTTATACACCCCAATGACCGAATATTAAAGGTTTTTCTAACAATTTATTGGCAACTGCTGAGTTAAAATTCAATAACAGGTACACTATGGCACATCTCTAACCAACTATCAGTGACTATGCAAAAACACCAATCATATCAAGCTGCAGCTAATGCTCTACAAGACAAAGTTATTCTCGTGACCGGTGCTGGCGACGGTATTGGCCGCGAAGCCGCAATTACCTTTGCCAAACACGGTGCTACAGTCATTTTACTTGGCCGTACAGTCGCCAAACTTGAAGCGGTTTACGATGAACTTGAGCAGGCTGGTGGCACCCAGCCGGCGATTATCCCGCTGGATATGAAAGGCGCGACTGAAAGCCATTACCGCGATATGGCAGCAACAATTGTTGACCAGTTTGGACGTCTCGATGGCGTACTGCATAACGCCAGCCTGCTGGGGGTGTTGTCGCCATTCGACAAGATTGACCTGGCGACCTGGGAAGACATCCTTAAGGTCAATGTCACTGCTCAATTTATGATGACCAAAGCGCTGCTTCCTGCCCTGCTCGAAGCCGCCCATCCGTCAGTGGTTTTCACCTCATCGGGAGTCGGCCGTCAGGGGCGTGCCAACTGGGGCGCTTATGCTGTATCGAAATTCGCCACCGAAGGCATGGCCCAGGTGTTAGCCGACGAATATGAGAATACGCATTTGCGGGTCAATGTGATAAACCCAGGCGCGACCAATACGGCAATGCGCTCTCGCGCCTACCCCGCTGAAGATAAAAGTAAATTGAAAACCCCAGCGGATATTATGAACACCTACCTATATTTAATGTGTGATGACAGTATTGCCACGACAGGAGAATCTCTCGATGCCCAAACTCGTTAACTTTTTGCCAACTTGTAAAACCCTCGCGTTCGGTACTGTGGTTGCCCTGGCTGGGTTTGGCGCACTGCACACGTCACCCGCTAAAGGCTGGGGTTTTGTTGGCCATGAATATATTGGCAGCACCACCTACGAGTACCTGACACCAGCAGCTCAGGTCTGGGTCGATGAACATTTACAGCGTATCGATGAAACGTCGCTCACCACAGCCACCACTTGGGCCGATCGTGTGCGCGGCACTGAGGATGGCGAGGGTCTTGGCCCATTGCACTACGCTAATGTTCCGCCCCATGCTACGACCTTTGATATGGACCGGGACTGCCCGCAACGTCGCTGCGTCGTTGGTGCTGCCTACGACGCGCTTGACGTCATATTTGATCCTGCTGCTGACGAATATGAGCAAGCCGATCAATTACGCAAACTGTCTCATTGGATTACTGATCTGCACCAGCCATTACATATGGGTTTTGCGGAAGATCGCGGCGGCAACGATGTATTGGTTCAATTCAATGGCGAGGAACATAACTTACATCGGGTATGGGACACGCTAATTTTGCAGCAAAAAGACCTGCCCGAACCGGCTGAGCTGGCAGCTGCACAGCCACTCGCTGAACACGACACCGACTGGTACCAAGCCATTCAGGAATGGGCCACCGAGTCAAACCAGTTAGCGCGCAAATATGCTTATGCTGACCTTGAAGGCGGTGACGAACTGTCTGACGAGTACATCGCTAGTGCGCGCGAGGTAATTAAACAACAGCTGACTGCGTCAGCCCAGCGCATGGCTCAACTGATTAACGCTGCCGCTGCAGCCAACCAGGATCGTGGTTAATCTTAGCCGTCCTTTTAAAGCCTCAGGGACGAGGCTCTAATCGAATACGCAAGCGCGGCGAAGTGTATTCAATCACTTTTGTATCTATGTCGAACGCCTCCTCATGTACCACCTCACCACGGCTCAAATCATGAAGCCTGAAGGTCAGCTGCCCAAGGGTGCGCTGTAATTCAATTTGATATCTTAACTCAAGCGCCGACTCATCGAGTACTAAGCCAACCCGCGCGCCCTGATCATGTAATTGCGCGGTGGTGTTAACGCTTTCCCACTGGCCATTGCTCAGTGCACTGTACTCAACTGTCGCAGCATAAAAAGTCGTACGCTGATACTCAGTATGAGTCTCAGTAGCTGTACCTTCTATCATCGCTTCGTCTGTGAACTCCAAGTTATCATTGACCACAAAATAGTCCGGAAACAAGTGAATGGCACTCGACACTGCCACCCGCTCGCCACTATCCTCAACGTAAAAGTAGCATTCTCGTGGCTCGTTGGTACCGACAAAGTGGTCGTCTTGCTGCTGCCACTGGATACTGCATCCATGTAATGGTCGCCAATGTTCGCGCTGGCTTAATTGTGTGTCTAGCAAGTCTGCTGGGAGTTCAAAAATATGTTGAACCCAACCCTGGCGGTGTTGAATAAACTGGTAGATACGACGTCGCAGAGGCTTATCAGAGGTAAACAAGTAGGCTTGCTGGCTGAGTAAAATCATTCCTTCTGCGTCACTATCGTCGATCCGCTGAACACTATAGAGCAGCGGTGTGGCTGCAGAGTCAGGGTTGCGTAAACTATGCTGGTAGTTCGTGTGCGTCCCCAGCATCCATTGCCAGGGTTGAGACTGCGTTTCCTCGTCCGCCATTGCGGCTGTGTTTACAAGGTAAAGCGCAAAAGAAAGGCTCAGTAAAGAAAGACATCTGGACATTCAGTACCCTATAGAAATATCGCTTACATACGTCATTGTACGTAAACAGTTGAATTAACGGCTGGGAATGCGACACTATAGCATAAGCTGAAGTTCCCAAAAATTGCTGTTGAGGTATTCATGCAACAACCATGGTCATCAATGTTCACTGGTATCGCCCTATTCAGTCTGCCTGTTATGGCGCAGGCTACTGTGTCTCAGGTAGAGATGCCAATCAACGACAGTGGTGCCTACTGGCATGCTCTTGCGTCCACCGACAATCAAACACTGTGGTTAGGTAGTAATCAGGGTCATATCGCCCGTTCAGAAGACGGTGGCGAGAATTGGAACATCAGCCGCCCCACTGGCACTAATGAGCTGGCTATCGCGCAAATCAAGGCAATAGATGAACGCCAGGCATTTGCGCTGACCCAAGGGGCAGGTACCGATTCGCGCCTTTATCACACACGCAATGGTGGCTTTAGCTGGAGCCGTGTCTATCGTAGCAATGGCAATGAAACCCTGCGTTGCTTCGATCTCATACCCGACGCAGAAGCCTGGGTATTAGGCAATGGACTCAATGAGAACTGGCATGTAGTGCGAAGTGTGAATGGTCGTAGCTGGCTAGCATCGCGATCAGGTTTCAATAGCGCGCTCCTACCCGGAGAAGGTGGCTTTAATGACTCGGCAAGTTGTGTTCGTTATGCCAATGACACCTGGGCTATGGGCAGCGCGTATGCAACGACTGCCAGAATCATGGTGAAATCAACCAACGCCCTACGCTTTAACGTTATTGAGACGCCAATTTCCGGCAGATCAGCAGCAGTGACAGCGGTTTACCCGCTAGCCAACAGAGATGTCTTGCTGGTTGGTGGCGATCTTGACAATGACGATCAGTCAGCGCAAATTTTCCGCTGGAAAGACAATAATTTTAGCGAATTGCCTTCACCCCCTTTGGCTGGGCTACTCACCAACCTCAGTGTGAGTGGGCAAACCATGATTGTTGCCAATCACTATGGTGTCGCCTGGAGCAACACCTGGGGCGAAACCTGGCAGACTAATGACACCGCGACCCGCCAATTAAGCTGTCATGACAACAGTTGTTTTAGCTTAGGCCCCGAGGGTGTCTCCAGGTTTACCCTTGAAGATTAACTAATCTGGTTTTTCTGCCACTCTTTTATCTTTTCCTGGCGTTGCTGCTTTGCCAAATGCGCCTTTCTCTCGTCACACGGGTTATCGCAATCGCACGCCTTCTCGATGCCCATGGCACCCAGCCCACCACAACTTCCAGAAATACTCTTACGTTGAACTATGTAGCCGATGCCCATGGCGGCAAAGACCACGATCATCATTACGAATACTAAAAAAAACGTCTGCATACGACCTCAATGCTTAACTGGCTGTAGATTGCCCATTATACGTGTTTATTGCTGAGTCTTCACCCTATTCGGGCTGCGCTCACTGATATAGAAAAAGGCCAGGAGCTTGCGCAACTGGCCTTATTTTATACTGTCTGACAAGCGAGCTTAGTTAGCCACCAAAGTCATCCAGCATGATGTTCTCGTCTTCAACACCTAAGTCTTTGAGCATGTTGATAACAGCGGCATTCATCACCGGTGGACCACACATGTAGTACTCACAGTCTTCTGGCGCAGGGTGGTCTTTCAGGTAATTTTCCATCAATACGTTATGGATAAAGCCTGTGAAACCTTCCCACTTATCTTCTTCGGTGGGATCTGACAACGCCACATGCCACTCAAAGTTTTCGTTCTCGTCCGCCAGCATATCGAAATCTTCTACATAGAACATTTCACGCTTAGAACGCGCACCATACCAGAAAGAGATCTTACGCTTAGAGTTCAAACGGCGTAACTGATCAAAGATGTGTGAACGCATTGGCGCCATACCAGCACCACCACCAACAAAGATCATCTCAGCTTCAGTTTCTTTCGCAAAGAACTCACCAAAAGGTCCAGAGATAGTCGCTTTATCACCTTTCTTCAGGTTAAAGATATAAGACGACATCTTACCTGGTGGAAGGGTCATATCATTTGGTGGCGGCGTAGCGATACGCACGTTCAACATGATAATGCCTTCTTCTTCCGGGTAGTTCGCCATTGAGTAAGCGCGGATGACTTCTTCGTCAACTTTTGACTCTAAGTCAAAGAACTTAAAGCGCTCCCAGTCACCACGGTATTCTTCATCGATTTCAAAATCTTTGAACTTCACATGATGCGCTGGTGCTTCGATCTGAATATAACCACCAGCCCGGAACGGCACTGATTCACTATCCGGAATCTCAAGTATCAGTTCTTTAATGAAGGTCGCAACGTTGTCGTTCGAGCGAACGATACAGTCCCACTTCTTGATACCGAACACTTCTTCAGGCAGCTCAATTTTCATGTTCTGCTTAACGTTCACCTGACAGGACAGGCGCGCACCTTCGCGAGCTTCACCACGAGAGATATGATCACGTTCAGTCGGCAGAATTTCACCACCACCTTCTTTAATGTTGACGATACACTGACCACATGAGCCACCGCCACCACAAGCAGAAGATACAAAGATACCAGAGTTAGCCAATGCACCAAGCAGCTTAGTACCAGGCTGAGTGATAATTTTCTTATCTGGATCATCGTTAATAATAATTTCTACGTCACCAGAAGGTACCAGCTTCGATTTTGCGAACAAAATCACCACAACCAAAGCCAGTACGATAATGGTGAACAGGCCTACGCCAAGATATATTTCTTGCATCGACTTGTTCCTTTTATTCCTGATTCATTACAACAAGGGCCTACAGAGACACGCCAGAGAACGACATGAAGCCCAAACCAATTAAGCCCGTGCTGATAAAGGTAATACCCAGACCACGCAAACCGTCAGGAATATCAGCATATTTAAGCTTTTCACGTACCGCAGCAAGCAAGGTAATCGCTAACGCCCAGCCAACGCCACTACCGATCCCGTAAACTACCGATTCCGGGAAGTTATAGTCACGTTCGACCATGAACAATACACCACCAAAAATAGCGCAGTTCACCGTAATCAGCGGTAAGAAAATACCCAGAGCGTTATAAAGCGATGGCAAAAACTTGTCCAGCGTCATTTCTAAGATCTGAACCAACGCAGCGATAACGCCAATGAAGGTCAGAAAACGCAGGAAGCTTAAGTCAGCGTCTGGAAAACCAGCCCAGCCCAATGCCCCTGGTGACAATACATAGGTATTAACCAGGTTATTCAAAGGGACCGAGATACCAAGTACGACGATAACCGCAACACCCAGACCAAACGCTGTAGTGACTTTCTTTGACACTGCAAGGAAAGTACACATACCAAGGAAGAATGAAAGCGCCAGGTTCTCAATGAACACTGCGCGAACAAACATTGTTAAATAGTGTTCCATTGCTTACTCCTTCGCCTCAACTTGCTCGGTGCGGAAGGCACGCAGTACCCAGATGAAGCCACCGATAATAAAGAATGCACTTGGTGGTAACACCAATAAGCCGACCGGAGTATACCATCCACCTTCTGTGACCAGAGGCAGGATTTGTAAACCGAACAGGCTACCTGAACCGAACAGCTCACGGAAGAAAGCAACCGTCAACAACACCACTGAATAACCCAGCGCGTTACCGATACCGTCGAGGAAGGCCACTCCAGGTGGCTCTTTCATCGCAAATGCTTCTGCGCGGCCCATCACAATACAGTTAGTAATAATCAAACCAACAAATACTGAGAGTTCCTGGGCAATATCGTAAGCAAATGCTTTCAACAACTGGTCAACAACAATTACCAAGCTGGCAATAATCGTCATTTGCACGATAATCCGCACGCTTGACGGTATATGGTTACGAATCAGTGATATTGAAAAGTTTGATAAACCTAAAACAAAAGTCACTGCCAGGCACATCACCAGGGTATTTTCCATGCTACCGGTCACCGCCAGCGCAGAACATACCCCCAGGATTTGCAATGCAATCGGGTTATTGGCAAAAATCGGGCCGAATAACACCTGCTTCATTTCTTTTGCACTAGCCATTACAACACATCTCCTTCACGCAGTTGTTGCAGGAATGGGCCATACGCTGAATCGCTCAACCAGAACTGAAAGGTTCTGTCGACACCATTACTGGTGATAGTTGCACCTGACAACGCATCAACTTCGTTATTTTCAGGATTCGCATTTTTCACAACACGGATCTCGATGTTGCCATCACTGTCTACCGCCTGCTTACCTTCAAAGTTGCGTAACCAACGTGGGTTTTGAATCTCACCACCCAAACCAGGTGTTTCAGCATGGTCATAGAAGTTCAGACCAAGAATTGTCTGGCCATCGTTTTCCAAAGCAAGTAAGGCATACATCATGCCCCACAGCCCGGCTCCACGAACTGGCAGAACATAAGACTTAACTGTCTCACCGTCTTCTTCCATGGCGACATAAAACATCGTGTAGCGCTCAAGTTCACGCACACCAGCGACATCTTCAGCGCCACGCAGTCTGCGCAGAATTTCACCCTGGTCTTCTACGTCCGCAGCGTCGGCTACATCATCGTCACCGGCTGAGCGCAGCTCATAGGTTTCCAGGTTGAGGCGATACTCACGAACTCGCTCGCTATACAGCTCAACAACGTCACGGCCAGCGCGGTCAATACCCGCAGCCGCCAAGACGTTACGCTGCATTGCCAGCGCTGCATTTGCTTCCTGGCGGTCTTTTAGACCAACCGCTGCACCAGATACGATGATGGAACACACTAAACACAGCGCGACCACCACAATAAACGTCTTGCTGGTGCTCTCATTCTTCTTAGACATGGCGTAACTTCCTCCGCTTCACATTTGCCTGCACCACGAAATGGTCGAATAGTGGTGCAAATACGTTGGCAAACAGAATGGCCAGCATGATGCCTTCCGGGAACGCCGGGTTAATGACGCGAATCATTATGGTCATGAAGCCAATCAAAATACCGTATGCCCATTTACCTCTGTTGGTGAATGATGCCGACACAGGGTCTGTCGCCATAAACATCATACCGAAGGCAAAACCACCGACCACTAAGTGCCAGTACCAAGGCATCGCAAACATCGGGTTAGTGTCACTACCAATCAGGTTAAGCAAGCTTGAGAACAGCAGCATACCAATGAACACACCGCCGACAATGCGCCATGAGGCGATGCGGAAGTAAATCAGCGCTAAACCGCCGATCAGTACCATCAGCGTCGATACTTCACCAACTGAGCCAGGAATACGACCGAAGAATGCGTCCCACCACTGTGCCATATTGGCGTAATCAAGATCACCCTGGAACGCCTGTGTTAGCTTGGTTGCACCTGCATAGCCGTCTACCGCAGTCCACACCTGGTCACCTGAGATAGCTGCCGGGAATGAGAAGTATAAAAAAGCACGACCAGTTAACGCAGGGTTTAGGAAGTTACGGCCAGTACCGCCGAATATTTCCTTACCAACTACGATACCGAAAGTGATACCTAACGCGACCTGCCATAATGGGATGGTTGCCGGTAGAATCAATGCGAACAGTACGGAAGTAACGAAGAAACCTTCGTTGACTTCGTGCTTACGAATCGACGCAAACAGCACTTCCCAGAAGCCACCAACAATAAAAGTGACCGCATAGATAGGCAGGAAGAAACAGGCGCCGTACCACATCATGGTACCCCAACCTGCGTTCGCACCCAGCTCTCCACCAAGCATGCCAAACAGACCAACCTGCCAGATATCAGCCAGCTGATAACCGTCGAGGACTGCCAGGTTCGCCTGGTAACCTACGTTCCACATACCCCAGAACATCGCTGGAAAAGTCATCATCCAGACGAAAATCATGATCCGTTTTAAGTCAACGTTATCACGCACGTGAGTTGCAGACTTCGTGGTAATACCCGGGGTGTAGAGAACCGTAGCCACTGCTTCATACAGCGCGTACCATTTCTCGTGCTTTCCACCAGGCTCGAACTGAGGTTCAATTTTCTCTAAGTAATTCTTGATGCTCATGGTTAGCCTTCTTTCTCAATGGTAGTGAGAACCTTACGAAGAGCAGTGCCATATTCGTACTTGCCTGGGCAAACATACGTACACAGAGCTAAATCTTCTTCGTCCAACTCTAAACAACCTAATTCCTGAGCGGTCTCAAGGTCGCCTGAGACAATTGAACGCAGCAGTAATGTAGGTACAACGTCCAGCGGTATCACACGTTCATAGTTGCCAATTGGCACCATCGCACGCTCAGAACCATTGGTTGATGCAGTCATATCGAACTTTTTACCCGGGAAGATGTGGCCCAGGTAAGCACGAGTGATTGAGTGCATCTCTTTGCCTGGCCAAATCCAGCCAAGCAGATATTTTTCGTCACCCTCACCGAGGACAGCCACTTGGTTGTGGAAGCGACCAAGGAAGGCATGCGGGCCATCCGCTTTATGGCCATTCAGCACGGAACCAGAAACCACTCGCTGGTTTCCTTCCTTAACTTCGCCTTGTAGCAGCTCATCGAGGTTTGCACCCAGACGAGTGCGTAGCAGGCGTGGTTTTAAGGCGCTCGGACCACCGATAGCAACGACACGGTCAGTGAAGATCTCGCCAGTCGTGAATAGCTTACCGAACGCGATCACATCCTGGTAACCGATATGCCATACACTGTAGGTAAAACCGGCACCTTCAAGGAAATGAATATGGGTGCCAACGTTGCCAGCAGGATGTGGACCTTTGAATGTTTCATGGGTAACCGGCGCATCACCCATGTCAATATCGGTGTCCGGCGCCGTAGCCACATACAGTTTTCCCTGCGTCAAGCGGCTAACAACCTTCAGCCCATCAATGAAAGCTTGTTTGTTTTCATTAATGATAACGCTTGGATCAGCGGCTAGTGGGTTAGTATCCATCGCGTTCACGAAAATTGCTTTCGCCTCAGCATCTAGCTTTGGAGAACGTGAGTAAGGGCGAGTGCGTAAAGCAACCCACATACCAGACTCAACTAAGCTTTCCTGAACCTGTTCACGGCTTAAGTTCATTAGTTCAGCTGAACTATACTTAGCAAACGTTTCTTGCTCGTCGCCATCGATATCGATAACAACAGATTGCAAAACGCGTCTCGCACCGCGATTGATGGCTTTAACTACACCAGCTGCAGGAGCCGTGAACTTAACACCCGGATTCTTTTTATCTTCAAAAAGAATCTGACCTTTCTTGACCCGGTCTTCGACCTGGACATGCATGGTCGGGCGCATTCCCACGTACTCTTCACCCAGCGTAGCGACTGATGTAACGGTTTTACCGTTTTCAATAGTTTGTTGGGGAGCTCCCGAGATAGGAACATCCAAACCTTTCTTTATCGTAATCATACGCGTTAGCACTACTCGATTTAGGGAAGATTGAAACTGTATTTCAGCCCGAAGGCTAAATTCCTTAATAAAAAAACGCAATCGCACCCATGTGGTTGCCGCGCAAAAGCGCGCCACAAGCGTGCGTTTAAAATTCTTCTTACACCTAAGGTCCCGATTTTAGCATTTTTTTACATCGCCTTTCCATGCCAATGTATGGAATATCACTAAAATCGCGGCGCTATATGTTACCAGTTTACGAGCGGCTCTACATCCTCTTCGTAGTCAACACCATCAAAACCGAAGCCAAAAAGATTCAGAAAATCCTGATGATACCCCTGGTAGTCCGCTAATTGATGAAAATTGTCCTGGTTCACCTGATGCCATAAGGTTTCAATTTTGGCCTGAGTCTGGTCGTTGGTTTCTTTGCCATCAATACGTAAGCGATGTGCATCATCCAGATTTGGTGTTGGGTGGTACAAGCCCTCCGTAAACAAGCGATACGCCTGTTCGATGCAGCCTTCATGGGTGCCCTCTTCTTTCATCACGCCATACATCAGTGAGATGTAAAGTGGCATCACCGGAATAGCAGAACTCGCCTGGGTAACCAGGGCTTTTAACGACGACACGTAAGCCTCGAGGGAGATATCATCGTAGGTGGTGCGTAACGCGGTAGCAGCGCGATCTAGATCTTCTTTCGCCTGACCAATAGTAGCGTGGCCATAAATCGGCCAGGTCAGCTTTTTGCCGATATACGTGTATGCCGTGGTTTTACAGCCATCAGCCAGCACGCCCGCATCGTGCAATGCTTTGATCCAGCGCTCCCAGTCTTCGCCGCCCATCACCTTAACGGTTTGCGCAATCTCGTCATCGGTGGCTGGGTCCAGCGTGATTTCATGAACTTTATCTTTATCAGTGTCGTAGGTTTTAGTTGTATACGACTGACCTATCGGCTTTAAAGTCGAACTGAAGACTTCACCTGTTTGCGGATCTTTGCGTTTCGGCGAAGCAAGGCTGTATACCACCAGATCGACTTTGCCAATATCCGCTTTAATCGCTGCAATAACCTGCTCTTTGAGCTCATCTGAAAAGGCATCGCCGTTCAATGTTTTAGCATACAGGCCCGCGTCTTCTGCCTGTTGATGAAACGCGGCGGTGTTATACCAGCCCGCCGTGCCAGTACGTCGTTCAGTTGGCTCTTTTTCAAAACATACTCCCAGGGTCTGTGCGCCTGCGCCAAACGCTGACACGATACGCGTGGCAAGGCCATAACCGGTTGAACAACCGATAATCAGGACTCGTTTAGGGCCATTGGTGACCTGTTCCTGGTGCTGGACATACTCAATTTGACGGCGCACGTTTTCCGCACAGCCAGTTGGATGAGCATTGGTGCAGATAAAGCCGCGAATTTTTGGTTTGATGACCATAATTTTTCCTTACTTAGCGTAACGACGTCGCATTGGACGGATGTCTTTTTACGAGATGAAATTGATTGTGCCAGGGCTCAGACAAGCGAGTGCTGCTACCCAGGCCTTTATAAATTGCCGCTAGTGTAGCGCAAAGTGACAGCGCAACACATCTGATTTGCTCAGCCTACTCGCTCTGGCTGCCGCCCAAACAAGCTGGCGATGCAGGTGCCTGTTGCCGCTCTGTCCATTCTTCGGGCGTGTAGGTGTGCATGGCGAGTGCATGGATAGCGTTGGCCAGTTCATCAGCAAGCGCTCGGTTAACACGACGGTGCCTTGCTAGTAAGCGCTCACCTTTAAATTCCTCGCTAACGACAATGACCTTAAAGTGTGACTCGGTTGCAGGGCCACCATGCATATGACTTTCATTGATAACCTGGAGGAAGACAGGGGTGAGTTCTTGCTTTAACTTTTTCTCGATCTGAGTGTGCATCGGAGATAATTGGTCAGCCACGTGGTTCTCCTGAATTGATAAGTGGGTCAGTTAACGCGCTTGTTGGACATGCCGAAAGGTGAGATTGATACGTCCCTGCTCAACACGCTTACGCTGGGGCAATGCGTGTTGCCAGTGCGCCTGCATAGTACCAGCCATCACCAACAGGCTGCCAGAGGATAACTCAAGGTTGATTCGCTGCCCAGTGGATTTATGCTTGAGATGGAAGCTGCGAGTGCTGCCTAATGAGACCGACGCTATCGCCGGTTCGGCGCCGAGCTCTTTTTCATTATCACTATGCCACCCCATTTTGTCTAATCCGTTACGATACCAGTTTGCGAGTACGGAATTAACGGGTAGCCCCAGTGCTTCAATCTTTTGACGCAACATCTGCAGGCCCGGCGTCCATACAAGCGGCGTCAACGTTTTACCTGAATACTGATAACCTGTGTCGCTGTCACCGTACCATGCCTGCAATCGTGGAATATCATGCCATTTACCATAAACGAATACTTGATCCTGAGACCAGCAGAGTTCATGTTTCAGCTCGACATATAATGATTCCGCCTGCGGCAAACTTAACCAATTGGGTAGGTAAAAAAGAAGCCCGTCCTCAATATCCAACTTGCAAGCCTGCAACCCTGAAAAATCAATGGGCTGAGACTTCTGCTGACAGGTATCATTATTCACTAGAGTTACCTATATTATCCACGATACTTCGATCATTACAGAGGCCTTCACAGTGTTCAAGCGCTTAAGTTATCTTCATTCCATTGCACTACTTGGGTTTCTTTGCGGAGCGCTACCGATACATCAGGTTAATGCCCAGAGTATTGAGCTTGAATGGCAGCAAACGGCAAGCGGTAAGCAGGGTAATCTGAGCCAGTTTGATCAATACGCAGTGCGCGGGGATTTTCAGGTGGCTTTACTTGGGCTTGAGCGGCGCAATTACCATAGCGGCAACACTGGCGCCCAGTCTGTTAGCAATCTGGATCACCTCAAGGTTGGCGTACAGTACTACACTGAGATTACCAATGACTACGCGCTTTGGCCTCGTATGCAAATTATGGCAGGGTATGACGAGCATATCTCTTCAGATTCACTCACCTACAATCCTCAGCTGGTGGGTATCCGGCATATCACTGACGACATCTCAATCGTCGCCGGCGCAGGCGCACTTCTGCATACAGCTCAAAACCAATACTATCCCGTTTTCGGCTTAGTCTGGGAGCAGTCTGAGCGCAGTCGTTGGTCCGGTAACATTACGGTGCCGCAAGGCGATATCGCTTACCGGTTAAATGACCAATGGCTCGCTGAGGCGGGGCTAAAATGGCAAACTCGTTATTATCAAACCAGCAAAAATCTCGCTGAATCCGCTTTTATACGCACTCAGGATATACTGCTGTCCTTTGGCAGCCGAACCCATTTCAATTCCGGTATGCGGCTAAGTGCGCGCCTGACTTACGCGTTACAACGCGATGTTCGCTTATATACGAGTGATACGAACGTCCGTACGAGTGAAAGCCCGGCCAGCGGCATGGGCTTTCGCCTGGTCATCGGTTATGACTTTTAAGCGTTTTAACCATTAACCGGTGTTCCTCCATTGATATGTAAAACCTGACCACTCATATACGACGAATCGCTGCACCCTAGGTAGACATATGCTGGCCCCAGTTCCGCAGGCTGTCCCGGTCGCTCAAATGGGGTGTTTGCGCCAAAGTTATCGACAGAGTCCTTATCAAATGTTGAAGGGATCAGCGGTGTCCAGATAGGTCCGGGCGCCACTGCATTCACGCGTACCCCCTGTTCCGCAAGATTTATCGCCAGTGAGCGGGTAAAAGCAGTGATTGCACCTTTGCTTGCTGAGTAATCCAATAGAATCGGGTTTCCTTTATATGCGGTAACCGATGTTGTATTGATTATCGCACTTCCTTTTTTCATATGGGTTAACGCAGCCTGAGTAAGGTAGAACATAGCAAATACGTTTGTTTCGAATGTTTTCGTCAACTGATCCGCACTGATTTTTTCAATATGCTTTTGTGGATGTTGCTCCCCGGCATTGTTGACCAGAATATCAATTCTCCCCCATTGTTTTATAACCTTATCTACAATCTGCTGGCAGAACTGTTGGTCTGCCAAATCCCCGGCAAACGACAACACCTCCCCATCAGCTTTTTGAACTTCGTCGAGCGTCTTATTTGCATCATCATGTTCGCTCAGGTACACCAGCGCTACTTTCGCGCCTTCATGCGCATAATGAATCGCTACGGAACGTCCGATGCCGCTATCACCACCGGTAATAATAGCGACCTTGCCTGTCAGCTTTCCTGCTGGTCTATAGTCATCTGAATAGTAAACGGGTTGCGGTGACATCTCACTTTCCTTGCCCGGCCGCTGATGTTGCTGCTGTGGTGGTGGAGTCTTCTTATCAGACATCGGTCATTCTCCCATTGGCTGTAAAACGATGCGATTGTACGTATTACAAGCCTAGCCAGCCGCATACGGAGTGCCAGATATTTACATAAATGTAAGGTGTGTAGGTCGGGCTGCGCCTGACGTTCGGCAATTGTTAATGTCAGGCGCAGCCTGACCTACCGAGGTCTTGGGGGACACGGCGGGTATCTGAAACGAAAAAACCCCAGCCGGATGGCTGGGGTTCTTTTCGTTTGGATGCCTGGCGGTGTCCTACTCTCACATGGGGAAGCCCCACACTACCATCGGCGCTGACATGTTTCACTTCTGAGTTCGGAAAGGATTCAGGTGGTTCCACGTCGCTATGGCCGCCAGACAAATTTGGTACAACTTC
>JAFIFH010000027.1 GCA_020832105.1 Idiomarina sp. | reverse complement strand
AAGATTGCCGCCTTGCCAGTCAACCGTGTCACTCGCCTGAAGGTTGACAGAAACCGGACCATTGAAGCGTTCTGTACAGCTGGTATTTGCACAGGCTACAACACGCACTGGCGCAGCACGACAACTAAGAATTCGCTCAGGCTGGATGATTTGGAAGCGATCGATAAGAGGTCCGGTGGGCTCGTCACAGCCAACAGCTCCGGTGATTTCATCTCTAACCTGCTCAGTGTAGGTGAATGATGTATTGTTACCCACATCGACCGTCCCTGCGCTTAAAATACCACCCTGAATCTCATTGTTATTGCCTAATACTATGTTGGTATTCGCATATGGGCTGTAAATTAATCCATTGAAATTAAATAAATCAGTACCTTGGTTACCGTTACCAATATTAATGGTAGTGCCTGGGTGCATATTAACCACTAGTTGGCTTGGGCTTCCATCACTATTCAGGTACGTCTCGTTACCGGAAATAAAGCTTTCACCAATATGAATAATAGCCCGCTCGCCTGGCTCCACGGTAAAAAAAGTTTGGTTACCGCCGGTAATTCGCTCAATAAAATAAATGCCCTGGCGAAAGTGCACCGTCGCGGGGTTACCTGGTAAATCCAAGTCTTCAATATAATAGAGTTGAGAAGTATCGGTATAGCTGAGACTGCCCCCAGCGAAGCTGATCAGGTTTTCATCACCACCACCGCCTTGCCTTGTTGCAATCCGACCATAGCTTCCAGGCTCAACGCCTGTTACCGCGCCTTGATTCGCCCCCCTTACAATATCTGGTCCACCGGTGAGCTCAAAAGGAAATTCAACTTCAAGCTCGGCAAAGCCCGGCGCAACTGAATCAAGCTCGCCAGAGGGTGTTGGTGTTGTAGGTGTGCCAGTCATCCCGTCCTCAGGAGGGCGAATAGCTTGGCCATTGATAACACTGTTGCTGCCATAGCTGAACCCGGAAGTTCCGATTATTCCGAACTCCGAGCTCGCATTAAAAGACGAGCAAAAGCCTTGCGACGATGCGCCATCCTGCGGAGTTTGGCATTGTTCTGGCGTTGTACCATCAGATGTATCACAGTAAGCGGTACCTGCAATCGTAGCGCCATTATTCTCGATGTTACGAGCGTATGCGTCGCCTCCCACATGAGCGGCCCAATTCAACTCAATTTCGTCAGTGGCGCGCAATGTACCGTCTATACGCGCACTTGCAGCCTGCGTTTCGATTGAGTGACCAGTGACATTACCAAATACATGTGACTTGTCTCCTAAAAAGACATGATTTCGAGCTACTATATTGCCTTCAATTCTCACTTGTGACGGTAACAATCTAACTTCCTGTGCCGCAATATTACCCACGACCCTGCCAGCACTCTCAATTTCCACTCGTCCGCTAAAGTTAAGGTTTCCAGTTATGTTAACGCCCGATTCAGAACGGAAATTACCACCTGATAAATTTCCATTTATGGTGGCTCTGCTATTTAAAAGCGTGTCTTGTTGGCTATGCAGGTTACCTTGTAAGTGAAACTCCGCATCAGAGGTAAAACTCTCACCAGCATTAATATCTCCCGTGATTTGGCTGTTATACCCAATGCTTGTGGCACCCGAAATAGCGAAATCGGCAACCGCATTAAATCCAGAGTTTGTTGTTAAGTTACCCAACACAGAAATTTCAAGCTGACCGTTCCCTCTATCGGTATAAATCTGGGCGTTTTCAAGGGAGGCGTCACCGTTAACGGTAACTCGGCGATCTTGATTTATAGCTTCTATTTGGTCGTTCCATTGGAGGTTCAGGCTACTGCACACTATCTCATTCCTGCTGCCATTCGAAGAGCAGCCAGGAGGCAACTTATTATTAAAGTTATACACAGATTGAGCCAAAGCAGGTAGTGAAAGCAAACATGAGATAAAAAGAGCTCCGCTTAACTTAAAAATGCCCATCAACCACCTCTACTGAAATGACTCGTGAATATTGTTGGTTCGCAGAGGTGCACTGACCAACGCTAGTAATTTGAAATTGAGTCAGCCCGAACTCAGAGTAATTGGTGGTTGTGCAGCTAACGTTGCTGGTACAGTTTTGTAAGCCTGGGCTCTGGAAAGTCTGGTCACTAAGGCCATTACTACAAGCTTGGGTTGGATTACCACTTTCTGCTTCTATCGCATCTATGAGATCGACGGTAAACACCTGAACCCCACTATTTGCAGCCTGCAATGCTCTGGTTCCATATACTTCATCAACACTCGCAGCTGCGCTAATTGACAGAACTCTAGCAATAATAGCCGCTAGAATAGCCATTACCGTGATGATGAATATGGCAACTACAAGGGCAGCACCACGCTCTCGCTTACTACTGAATGACGGGCGGATGATGTGCGTTGTTTTCTTATGGGACATTCGGTAGATGAACCTCGTGATGCAAAATTAAAGGCTCTTGCCCATTACGTCGTGCAAAATATAAATCAATGAGAATTAAATTATTTCGCGTCAATGCAGCTTGAGTCGCCTGAAATGCGGGTTCAGGGTTCACTCCTGCCACGGGAGCAGAATTAGCTATTTGCTCTGCAATGACTGACCTCTGCGCTGGGGGCAGTGCGTTGAGCTCTGCAATACTGGGTTCAGTGTTACTACTAAACTGAGAGTACCCAGTGTAACGCACCAGGCTGTGATTGTTTGCTTCTCCCCGTCGGTCAATGCACCAACTAACCGGGGATGCGGTCAGATAGTAACGGCGAGCAGGGCTTTGCCGGCTAAAGTCTGCGCTGCCAGCAAAATCGATCTCATAGTAATTGCCGTCAGCGGACAGGCTAACGCTCGTAGGCTCTATTCGTGCTCTTGTGCTGGAGTCTGGTGTGTAAACGCGACTCTGATTATTGGCGCCAATAAATAGAAACATCCCCTCCAAATCAGCAGGTGGTATCGGTGATCCTGCAATGTCGTTTACGTTTTCAGGTATCGATATAGGCAACGGACGCGCAGGGTCGGGCGGTTGCAGGTAGATACCAGAGGCTCTAATCGGCACGAATTCAATGCAATCTCCATTGGCAAATACACGCGGGCTACCAGGCAGCGCATTTCGAAGTTCACGGGTGAGTCGCTCGACGCCGAAGCGGCTTTGTGAGCTCAGCTGTTCGCGACCTACAACATCAGTAAATATCTGCGCGCCTAAGCCAAGGTAGGCAAAGATGCCGATACTGACGATACCCAGTAATACGACAACGATGATCAACTCAATCAGGGTAAATCCGGTTTGGGACGATCTGGCTTTAGTTGGCGCAAACATCAAAAATTTCCTCGGATAGCGCTAAAGTCAAATCTTTGCCCTTCAGGTGTGGTCACCACAACCAGTATTCTTTTGTAAGCTTGCTGGGCATCGACGCACTGCCCTTCGGGTGTTGCATAGCAAACACTAATCGCAAGTTCATAGCCAGGGTAACGTGCCGACAAATCCTCGCCCAATGCGCTTTGAATCTGATTGAGCCCATCGAAGTCATCGACATCATTAAAGTTCTCGCGTTGCTCACCAGTATCGGGACCAAGAGCATTCCAAGCGGTGCAATCCTGCGCTGAAATGGGATCGCAGCGCAGCCGGCCACCTTGGCGGTCACTTTGCTGGTCAAAGCTTTTACTTATGATCTCGTTTAACATCGTTTGTCCGAGCTCGGCAGCACGGACCTGATACACAGGACTCACACTTTGTCGGGCAGCTGGCACGATTAGGCTGGTAATTAAAGTGAGAGCGACGCCCAACACAACAATGCCGACAATGATTTCTATTAATGTAAAGCCTGCAGCTCTTGAGCCAATGAAACGATTGCCAACAGAAGTATGCGGATTAACAGTGCGGACTTTAAACATCTTTTCGCGTATAATTTTTGGTCATGATGACAGTATACTGACTTCCTGTCGTTTGATAATAGGCTAAGCAGGTTTTTCGTATGCGCAACAAGGGTTTTACGCTCGTAGAATTGGTCGCGGTTATTGTTATTCTGGGGATTCTGGCGGTGTACGTTGCGCCGAGATTTTTCACCAACCAGGGTGATGATGTGCACGCAGCTCAAATTTCATTGCTTAGCTTATTACGTCTGCAGCAGCAGCGCGCCATGCAGGACACCGAAAATACGCTCAGTTATGGCGTGGATGTGATTGAGAGCAGCGGTGCCATTGATTTGATACCAATAAGCCCAGCTGGCATCAATGTAGAGGCGCAGCGATTTGCTAATATGCAAGTCGTTGTGAGTGAACCAAACCTAAGATTCAACGCCTCAGGCTGCATCAACACCTGCGGTGACCAAGACATCACTATAACAATCGTAGGCCAAACCAGTAGGTCAGTATGCATTAACCGGCAAGGCTTTATTACGCAAGGCACCTGTCAAACGTCATAGGGCGTAAAAAGTCCCTGTTTTTAGAAGCGATTGCTTGCCATTTAGCTGGCGAGCCAATAGCATAACCACGAGATGTCACAAATTTAGGATCAGCCCTCCATGTTTAAGAAGTTGCGCGGTGTGTTCTCTAACGATCTGTCGATCGATTTAGGGACAGCAAATACCCTGATTTATGTCAAAGACGAAGGTATTGTGTTGAACGAACCTTCGGTCGTTGCGATTCGCCAGGAACGCTCCGGCGGTCCTAAAAGTGTGGCCGCAGTGGGTACTGCAGCGAAGCAGATGCTTGGCCGAACGCCTGGCAATATCCGCGCAATCCGTCCGATGAAGGACGGTGTCATTGCTGATTTCTTCGTTACGGAGAAAATGCTACAGCACTTTATCAAGACCGTGCATGACAGCCGCTACTTTAAGCCAAGCCCGCGGGTACTGGTGTGTGTGCCATGTGGTTCAACTCAGGTCGAGCGTCGTGCCATTCGCGAGTCGGCACTGGGGGCTGGCGCCCGTGAGGTCTACTTGATCGACGAGCCTATGGCTGCGGCCATTGGTTCGGGCTTACCGGTGTCAGAAGCGACCGGCTCAATGGTGGTCGATATTGGTGGTGGTACCACTGAAGTCGCGATTATTTCACTGAACGGGGTGGTCTACTCCTCATCCGTGCGTATTGGTGGCGATAAGTTTGACGAGGCCATCATTAACTATGTACGCCGTAACTTCGGTTCACTGATTGGTGAAGCCACTGCAGAACGTATTAAGCATGAAATTGGCTCTGCCTTTCCAAGTGACGAAGTGCGAGAAATTGAAGTGCGCGGACGTAACCTGGCTGAAGGTGTGCCGCGCTCTTTCACACTAACCAATGGTGAAATCCTCGAAGCGTTGCAAGAGCCTTTGTCTGGTATTGTCTCCGCAGTGATGGTTGCCCTTGAGCAGTCGCCACCTGAACTGGCTTCTGACATCTCCGAGCGCGGTATGGTGTTGACTGGCGGTGGTGCATTATTGAAGGATTTAGACCGTTTGCTCATGGAAGAGACGGGCATTCCAGTCATTATCGCTGATGATCCGCTGACCTGCGTAGCTCGTGGCGGCGGGAAAGCATTGGAAATGATTGATATGCACGGTGGCGACCTGTTTAGTTACGAGTAACCGTGACTCAGTTATTTAACCAACATATGTCCCTGCGGGGGCGCCTAACGCTAGCCATAGTGCTGGCGTTTTTGCTTTTAGTTTTGGACCTGCGTATGGGCGCCATGCAGCAGGTTCGTATGGTGCTGAATTCGGTGGTTAGCCCGGTGCAATATATGGCCGCAGTGCCAGAGCAATTACTTCAGCGTGCTTATAGTAGTGTTCGTTCACGTAAAAGCCTGCGCGTTGAAAATGAAGACCTAAAGCAGGAGATGCTTGAGCTGCGTGGGCGCGTGCAGCGCTTTGATTTTCTTGCTCAAGAGAACCAACGCCTGCGTAGTTTATTAGCCTCTGAAGCACAGCTGGAAAGCACGCGGATGGTGGCAGAGGTGATTGCTGTTGACTCCGACCCTTTTAGCCAGCAAGTCGTGATCAACAAAGGCCTGGTGCATGGCGTCTTTCTCGGTCAACCGGTGATAGATGATCAGGGCATTGTTGGGCAGGTCTCCAGTGTGGGGGCCAGTACCGCACGGATTATTCTTATTTCCGATCCAAGCCATGGTATTCCTACCCGCTCAGAACGTTCAGGCATTCGTGTCGTCGCCCAGGGGGTTGGTGAAACCGAGCGCATGGAGCTGATGCATGTTCCTCACTCCACTGATCTTGAAACCGGCGAAATGCTATTTACCTCCGGGCTTGGCGGCCTGTTTCCTGAAGGCTATCCGGTCGCGGTGATTACCCGTGTGCGGCGCGACGAATCGCTGCCATTCGCCCAGGTGGAAGCGCGCCCGGTGGCACAGCTTGACCGTATTCGTATGGTTTTGTTGCTGTGGCCTGCTGATACCGTTGCTGAACCTGATGCTGGTAACATCGACCCGACCGCGAACCCAACGGAGGCATTGCAATGACATCTCCTTTTGGTCAACGGATGGTTATTTTACTGACATTATTGATGGGCCTGATTCTGTCGGTGATGCCAATGTCTGCAGGCTTGCAACCCTGGCGGCCTGAGTGGGCACTGATGATATTGCTCTACTGGGTCATGGCGCTGCCTTATCGGGTCAATATTGGGACCTGTTTTATTGTTGGCCTGGCAATGGACGTTCTGCTTGGTTCCAATCTTGGTATCCACGCAGCAGCCTATTCGTTTGTGGGCTATATTTTTGCTAACCATTACAAACGTATTCGCCATTTCTCGCTCTCCCAACAGGCGCTCTTCGTGCTCTTACTGGTGGTGGTGGAACGCTCTATCGTCTATCTGGTCGAATACTACGTAAATAATGCCACGATGCAGAGTTCCTACTTTCTGCCCGCAGTCAGTTCAGCCATTATCTGGCCATGGTTATTCTTACTCTTACGCAAAATTCGCCGTCGTTTTGGAGTTGTATGAAATCTTTATATTTAGCCTCGGGGTCGCCCCGGCGCTATGAATTATTGCAGTTACTACAACGTCCCTTTACCGTTATTCGTCCCCAGGTAGCAGAGTTACGAGCGCCGGACGAAGCGGCTCATCAGTATGTCACCCGCCTTGCAATCGATAAGGCGAATGCCGGTTTGCAGTTACTAGCGACCCAAACGGAAACTGACCAGGCTGATCATACGGCTAACCGCGCAGTCGTGATGGGGTCTGACACTATTGTGGTGGTGGATGGCGACGTGCTGGAAAAGCCCGCTGACCAAAATGACTTTTTGGCGATGTTTAAACGCTTAAGTGGCCGTGCCCATCAGGTCATGACCGCAGTTGCCGTCGCTGATGGTGAGCAATGCTTTACCGACATGGTGACCACGGAGATACATTTTTGCCATATCAGCCCGCAGCAGGCAGCTGACTATTGGTCAACAGGTGAGCCAGCAGACAAAGCTGGTGGCTATGCTATCCAAGGCTATGCGGGTAAATTTGTTGAGTACATGAAGGGCAGTTACAGCGCCGTGGTAGGTTTACCTCTGTTTGAAACTGAACAGTTGTTGCAACGAATTATGGGCACCCCCAAGGTAGCGAAGTCCCAACCCAGCACCAGTGGAGACCGAGGATGAGCGCTGAGATCCTGATTAACGTAACACCAAGTGAAACCAGAGTGGCGTTGGTTGAAAACGGCATCTTGCAGGAGATTCACATTGAGCGAGAAGCCCGTCGGGGCCTAGTGGGCAATGTCTATATGGGCAAGGTGGCGCGGGTATTGCCAGGCATGCAGGCCGCTTTCATCGATATCGGCCTGGACAAGGCGGCCTTTTTGCATGCCTCGGACATTATCACGCATATCGATCAGGTCGAAGAGCTTGATCGTGAGCAGTTACCCGCTCGCGATATTTCCAGTCTGGTACGTCCAGGGCAATACATTATGGTGCAGGTGGTGAAAGACCCTCTGGGCACTAAAGGTGCGCGGTTAACCACGGATATCACCATTCCTTCGCGGTATTTGGTGCTCACCCCCCGCTCCAACCATATTGGCGTGTCACAACGTATTGGTGACGACAAAGAGCGCGATCGCCTGAGGTCGCAACTGCGCGAAGTGGTGGATGAACAAATCGGTTTTATTGTGCGCACTGCGGCTGAAGGTGTGGGTGAAGAAGAACTCAAACAAGACGCCCGCTTTTTGCGGCGCTTATGGGATAAAATCCGTGAGCGTAAAAAGCGTTTTAGCAAGGGTGGCGTGCTGTATCAGGATCTGAATCTGGGTTCACGAGTACTCCGCGACTTTGTCGGCGGCGAAATTGAACGTATTCGGGTTGATTCGCGATTAAGCTTTGAGCAGCTCAAAGAGTTCGTGCAGGAATTTATTCCAGAACTTGATAATGCCTTGGAATATTATGAAGGCGACCGCCCGATCTTCGATATTTTTGATACCGAAAATGAAATTCAGCGGGCACTGGATCGCAAGGTTAATCTTAAGTCCGGCGGCAGCCTGATTATTGATCAGACTGAAGCGATGACCACCATTGATATTAATACCGGTGCCTTTGTTGGCCACCGTAATCTGGCCGAAACTATCTTTAACACCAATACTGAGGCGACTCAGGCCATCGCCAGGCAGCTACGCCTGCGTAACCTCGGTGGCATCATTATTATCGACTTCATTGATATGCAGAACGCGGACCATAAGCGTCGTGTGCTGCACAGTCTTGAAGTGGCTTTAGCCAAAGACCGTGCCAAAACCACGATCAATGGTTTCACCAGCCTCGGTTTGGTGGAGATGACCCGCAAGCGCACTCGCGAGAGCCTGGAGCACGTGTTGTCGTCTGAATGCCCGGTTTGTCAGGGCCGCGGTACGATGAAAACCGTAGAAACCGTATGCTATGAAATTATGCGTGAAATCGTCCGGGTTAACCGGGCGTATGACGCCGACCAATTTGTAGTGTATGCCTCCGCCGCGGTTGCTGAAGGCCTGCTCAATGAGGAATCCCATGCGCTGGCTGAGCTCGAAGTTTTCGTTGCTAAACAGATTAAAATCCAGGTAGAGCCTCTCTATCACCAGGAGCAATTTGACGTGGTGATGATGTAGCTATGGTCCGCCGTATAGTCCACTACACTTTGCGTAAACTCTGGCTGGCACTGGCAGTTTTGTTGGTGCTTGCCGCAGTACTGCTCAGTGTTGTGCGCTATACCCTGCCATATTTAGATAACTACCGCGAAGATATTGAAGTATATGTGGCCGAGCAAATTGGCCAGCAAGTAAGAATAGGCTCGCTTTCAGCTGACTGGTCGTCATTTGGCCCTTCGTTGGTGCTTCAAGATCTCGAGCTTACCGTCAGTGACGATGACCCCTTTGACCTCTCCATTGAACGCACCCATTTGGTATTGAACCTATGGCAAAGCCTGTGGCAGCGTGAATGGATGCTGGAAGACTTTGTGCTCGACGGGGTGCAGTTCTCGCATCAGGTCGACTGGCAGGTCACTGGTAGTGACGATATACCCTTGGTAGAAGCCCTTGAACATCTGCTGTTAGTGCAGTTAGAAAGCTTTCAGGTGGTTAATTCTGAGTTGGTTCTACGGGACTCCCGGGGCACTGAACGGACCTTGTTTGTGGAGCAGCTAAGCTGGGTGAATCGCGCCACGGCCCGACAGGGCACCGGTCGTTTTCGAGTGTCTGATCTCACTGCAAATAGTCTTCATTTCGTGATCAACGCACAAGGCCAGCGCTTTATGGACATGCAAGGTGAGCTCTATCTCGAGGCTGATGAGCTTGATCTCTCGCCGTGGCTGGAAACCTTAATTGCAGATGTGGAAATCACTCGCGCTGAGCTCAACGTGAATGCCTGGATAGACTTCGCCGCGGGCAGGCTGGGCAACGCACAAGTTCACTTTGGTCAGAATCGACTCGTCTGGCAGCGCGAAGGGGTGTCTCATAGCCTGGTGAGCAGCCCGGTGACCTGGGGGCTCTGGCCGCA